>DASZHV010000105.1:0-11888 GCA_035937535.1 Puia sp.
AGTCCGTCTTCCACTACAACTTATACGCTGCTTGTTATAGATGACAATAACTGTGAAGCCAGCGGCAGCATTAAGGTTACGGTGTCAGGACGATCAAAAATTTCAGTGCCCAATGCTTTTTCACCAAATGGTGACGGCATCAACGATACCTGGGTCATCACCAATCTTTCAATTTACCCTGGGGCAACGGTAGATGTGTTCAACCGGTATGGTCAGCCTGTTTTTCATTCAGAGAATTCTAACAAAGCATGGGATGGAACTTATAACGGCAAGCCCCTTCCCGTGGGAACATATTACTATATCATCGATCTGAAAAACAATGAAAAGAAAACGGCAGGTTCTGTTACCATATTTAAGTAACTTTTAATTTGACAATGGTGATTTTGAGAAAGAAATTTGTAATCTGTGGCTTGTGTTTTTTATTGGTGGGTTGCGCATGTGCCCAGCAACAACCTTATTACACACAATATATTATGAACAATTTCATCCTGAATCCCGCACTGGCAGGGATAGAAAATTACTGGGACCTTAAGGTCAGTTACCGCAATCAGTGGGTTGGTTTAGCTGGTGCGCCTACGACGCTGTATCTGACTATAAACACGCCACTTGGAAAAACAACATATGACTACGAAACGCCTGTCACGGTCCCGGATCTTCAGGCCAAGAACCTGGGTGCAAAACAATTCCTGATGGAGTATACCGCTCCACCGGCTCATTCCGGCATCGGCTTTACGATTCTGAATGATAAAACGGGCCCCCTAAGCCGGATAGCAGCGTACGGCTCTTATGCATATCACGTTCCTGTGGGCCGCAAAACAAGTTTGAGTTTTGGCCTGTCCCTTGGTGTACAGGAAGTAAACGTTGACCAAAGCGCGGTAGATTTTGGACAGGCTAATCCAGTCGATCCGGCTGTTGCAGGAAGCGGGTATCTGGATAAGCTCGAACCGGATGTCAATGCTGGTCTTTGGTTATCGAATAATAGCTTTTTTGTGGGTTTGTCTGCTCAGCAAATTATTCCTGTTCCAATTAATTCCAGTAATGGAACCACGTCCGGCGGAGTTGAATTGCAGACAGGGAAACTGATTCCACATACGTTTTTGACTGCGGGGTATAAGATATTAATAAGTAATGACATCAACCTGCTGCCTTCCGTCATGATCCGGTATGTGCAACCGCTGCCCGTTGGATTCGATGTGAATGCTAAAATCCAGTACCAGGATTTGCTCTGGTTGGGATTTTCATATCGTTATAATCAGGGATATGCAGCGATGTTGGGAGTCAACATCAGCAGCACGGTTAATCTGGGCTATTCTTATGATTATACCACAACCCAACTGAATACAGTCAGCAGTGGCACACATGAAATAGTACTTGGATTCTTATGGGGAAGAAATAAAAGTAAATCTAATCCGAAATAAATATATTGAAAACACAGGAAGGAATTAACAAAAAAAACTATCTCATGATTTTTTTATTTATTTCGCTGCTTTTAAGCTCTGCCGAAAAAGTGCAGGCCCATTCCAGACAGGTTTATGGGGGCGATATTGTTAAAGGGTATGAAAAAACCGATACTGCAAGGCCTGCATCCGGGAGATTGCCTGGCAATGTTTCACAAGATGAATTTAAGAAAAAGGCACTTGCTAAAATTAAAGAGTTTCAGGGTTGTCTGTTTATTCTATGTAATATAACGTCGGAAGATGTTGCACTGGATAACGCAGTGGATCAGGCTACCAGTTTATTTGTTGAAGGTGCCATTATAGAAGTTTCATCAGTGCATAGCAGTGAAAAGAAACACTTAAGAGTCCGGGATTTTCTGGAGAAATTCAGAAACCTTCACTACGAACGTGTTGTTATCACTTTCTCCCACGTGGATTACGTTAGCAATATTCGTAAGGGATCCGACGGCAAGTATTATGGACTGGTCAGCTTTGAACAAACTTTCCGAGGCCACAATGATGGACGATTGGTATATGAAGATGAAACAAAAAAAACGACCGAGGTCCAACTTATTGTTTACGATAGAAATCTACGGGGCAATGCCATCCAGCAGTGGGATGTGTTGTTATCGGATGTTGAGATACTGGGCACAAAAAGGCCAAAAGCGTAATCGCATGTTAATATGGCAAAAACACATGTTCTAAAATTTTTGATTTTTATTTCCTTTTCTGTTTGCCATCATCATCTCTTCGGCCAGGTGATTTCGAATAATGATAATGCTAAAGAGAAACATTTTATTTACGAGGTTAAGCAAATAGATGAATTTTTTGAGCGGTTTAATGACGAAAAGGGCTCATTCATAAGAGGCGTTTACAAAGCCCATCATGTCAAATTCAATATTCCCAGGCAACGATTGATCAGGAGTTTGTTCAACTATGAAAACATGTCGAAGGACAGCGTCATGATTAACAAGTTTGTTTCAGACGTTACAAAGAAGAAAAAGCCAATTTACCTGGATTTTTACGGAGACGACTGGTACGCCGAGCTGACATGCAAATTCAAATACAATTCTTCTTCTATTGTAATTCCTATTATAATGAAGATTGAAATGACCCCAAACAAAGGATCAAAATGGATGATCGTCGCAGTCGGATCCAGCAACTTAAAGTCGAAGATCGTTGTAACAGAAATAGCGCAAAGCAAAGTGAAATCGAATATCATCAGTCCGACAAGCAGCGGTACCAATTTCGTGTCTTTAAAAAGAGCTTTTGACGACAAAGAGAATTTATCTGATTATTTTGAAAGCGCTTATATGAAAAGGTCCAATATGTTAGAATTTTACAACGCTATTTTGAATCGTGAAATTGAATTTCTGGATGTAATCAAATTAAAATATCATTTTTTACTGGCTGGCAAATGGATATTTACGGTAGAGGATTTCATACGGGAGGAACTAAACTCAGGTTGGCTTATTAATCATATGGAGAAAGTATCTTCCTTCGGGATGGAAAACTATAGAAACAAATTATTAAGTGGTGAATAAGGTTTATTTTTTTTCCTTTGTTGGTTTCAATTGCCTTGTTCATATGAGCTGTGCCCAGGATTCTATAACTACAAATGATGTAAAGGTTATCAAAGCAAGATCAGAAATTACAATAGAAAGATACTTTAACAACCTGCTCAATACAATTTCTTATACAGGTACCGAAAGTACCGATATCAGGGATTTAATCAACCAGAGTTTTGAGGATAGTGACAAACAAATATTTCTTAATAAACAAGTCGCCATTGCAGATGATATCAGCGATCCTGATTACTCAGGCTCCTCGAATGCTCCTGAAGTTCCCGTTATCCAATATCTGAATGCTTTTAATACTTTTTATGGAAAGACTGATGCAAATTCTGTATTCTTCACTGATGTCAGATCTTCTCCTGTTAAAAGAGGCAAAAAGAATATTTACATAAATGTCTATTTCACATCCTTTTTCAAAAATATATGCTTGCCAAGACCATCTATCCCGTACAAGCCTGCAAAACGTGTAGCAGAGATTTTTATAAAAAGAAGCGATAACAACAAATGGCTTTTATATATTTCAAGAATTGGTTTTTTCAATCCGGCAGATACCCTGAATGATTATTCAGATAATATTGTAGTAGCAGCGGCAAAAAATCCATCCGAAGAATCCTCCGAGAGATTGGATGAAACATTGGACTCGGCGCACAAATTCAGTCAATATATTGATCAGGCCCGTTTGGAGGAGAAAAAAAGAAATTACCAAATAGCAATTAATTTATACTCCAGGGCAATAGACCTAGCCCCAGAGAAAAGAGATATTTATGAAGCCCGGAAAAAAGAACTCAATACTTCCTTCCGAATCCTTGCTGACCTGGAAGAGAAATACAGAGCAGGATATTATAAGGATGCAATCAGGGGATATTCAGAACTGCTCAAAAAGCCTGGTTTGAATTCTGACTTTTCCAATTCAGATTATTATTTGGGAAGGGGAAAATGCTTTGACAAAATGGGACAGTTAACAAGATCTTATAACGAGCAAGTCAAGGATTACAACGATGCGCTGAAAGACTATGCTAAATCTTACGAATATGACAATGATAATTTGGTAACAATCCGGTGCCGGGCAGATCTGTACAGGCGGATGAATAGAAATGTTGAAGCGCTTACCGAATACAGGACTTACCTGGCCAAAGATCCAACCGATGTATCTGTTTACGAGGCAATGGCAGATCTTCACGTGCTCAACGGGAATCTGGACCAGGCCATAAAAGACAGTGATCCTGCACTGTCTCTGGGGAATATTGATTCGATTTCTAAATCAAAACTGAATATTGAAAAAGGAGTATTGTACGCACAAAAGAAGGAATATTCCAGCGCCGAAGATTATTTCACGCGGGCCATTGCTTTAGATAGTAATAATGCTTTTTCATATTTTAATCGTGGTATGGCCAGAATAAAAATGAACAGGATTCAAAGCGCTGCAAGTGATCTTATTTCTGCCCGTCAAAAAGGTCCTGGCTCAACAAATATTATGAAGATAGATAGTGTTGCACAATTAATATTTGAACGTGGAGTGAATGCCCTCAACACTGTTAATTACGATTCGGCTCTGATATTTATTGATTTCGCAATTAATGTAAGTCCGAACAAGAGCTATTATTATAAATATGACTCTGCCCATAGCTATTTATTTAGATCCTATCAAACTGATCCATCTGATGGATATATTCTATATAGCATGGCCAGTTGTATTTACTTAAAAGGAAATATTGAAGAGTCTCTGAAATGGTTTGAAAGATCTTTTAAGACAAATGCATTAGAAAGAAGTTTTGTGGACCACGATGCTCTGTTGGGGTCACTGCAGGACGATAAGAGGTTTAAGGATTTAAAAAAGAAATATCTTTGATATGGAGTCAGGACGCGTTTATGGTTCTCATTTGCAAACGTATTTTAATTTGCCTGATGATAAATCCTGAAAGCATATATTATTTATTCGGGGCTGGTATTAAGGGCAGACAGGAAGATTATATATGGCCTGTTGCCGGAGATGCTTCCGTGAATGATCAGGTTTTCATTGTTTGTGACGGCGCTGGAAGCTTTAACGGCGAAACCGCGAGTAAATTGATCTGCCAGTTTATGGCAGCGAAGGTTTTAAAATTTAGCGAACAGGAAATGTCTGGAGAACTGATCGATAAATTATTAATTGAAGCGAGAGAGCGATTGATTACTTATACTCGCGTAAACAGATTGGACACCGATCTGACCACAACTTTTTCAATGCTCATTCTATATGATCAGAGGGTGCTCATGTCCTGGTATGGAGATAGCCGGATTTATCATTTGCGTGGAGGAGAAATTCTTTTTAGAACTGAAGATAATTCGTTCGTCAGTGAACAAATACAGAATGGAGCTACTGCACGCGTCATAAAAGCAGATAGTACACCAATATATGCAGGAACAAAATGGATTGAGGACGTGCAGAATGGTGATTATTTTTTGCTTTGTAGTAAAAGCATATTAGAAAAAATAACGGATGATGATATCAAATTATTGGTCAGCCAAAACGATAAAGCAAATATCGACCTGACCGGGTCTATTAAGCGATTGAATTTTGAAAAGACACCGGACAATTATTCTATGTATTTGATAAGAGTAAATGCGGGTCCAAAGAAAAGGGGCACAAACAGCGGAATCATTGCAATCAGGAAACAAACAAGTGGAATTGGGACCCCACTCTCCATACTTGCGATGACTATCGTTGGACTTATAATTATGCTTTTTTATTTCCGGAAAGCACGAACATCAGTCCCCGCACAGAAATATAAAAATCAAACGACTCAACCTGTGGATGCTCTGCGCGATGATAGTGTTCCCAGCGCAATCGTTATGTCGAAGCCCCGGACACAACCTGTGGATGTTCTGCATGATAGTGTTCCCAGTGCAATCGTTATGTCGGCACCCCGGAAGCCAATTCTTACGGTGACTGATTCTGTAAAAAACAAAACTGAAAATCCTCAGGCAGCTTCGCAGAACGATAATTCAGCACCCATTCAGGCTGAAGAAGAACAGGAGGAAATAAATCAAACACCCATAGTCCAAAAAAAACGGGTGGCGCAGCTATTGATAAAGTTCACGACTGATGAGTCGTGCAAACTCAAAATCACGAATATAGATTTGGATGAAGTGATCGATTGGGATTTGTCTCAAAATGATAACGGCAACATTTATTTAAAGCCAGGAAAATATTCGATTGTCGCAACGAGTGTGATCAGTAGCTCCAAAACCAAAACTTACAATTTTGACGTGAAACCTGGATATGAACATACCACTCAAAATCTCCACATAAAATTTTGATAGCTGGTCACTTATAAAAGAAATTTTCATCGACTCCCCGCCCCACAGCAGTCTATAAAATCCGGTCACTCATCGAAAAAATACCCGCAAAAAGGCAGTTTTATAGAACTTGAGTTGTAATAAACCAACCTATGAAGAATCCCTGTTGCCTTGAATGCGGCCAGCCAATATCCAGAGGCGTGCATCTTTTTTCGCGAAGAATTTATGGACATTCCCTTTGTATGAAAGACATGTACAATATCGACGAATCTGGCGCAACAGCGCAGGCAATAGATTTATACCTGGCACTAAAGGCGCGCAATTTTCCCGTTATGCTTCAATACTGGGATGATCAGAAACACGTAGATATTGCCCTGCCTGGGAAATTATATATTGAGGTTAACGGTCCGTCTCATGACAGCCGGATCCAGATCATGAGCGACCTCACCAGGACTGTCTTCTCGCTGGAAAAAAATATTCCAACGATCATCATTCCGAATTCCATGCTGGAAAATCAAACTCAGTTCGAACATGCCGTGAACGAAATCTCAAAAGCCTGCCGACTGGTATTGAAAAAACCTGTTGTTACCGGAATGAATCTTTCATTTTCGCGGGTGCAGTTACAATAAACATGGCCCAATGGCGAATAAGAAATGGCAAACAACCGGACCTATCCATACACTGGTTCAATGTCCACGCCGCCCCATGAATATCTCCCATAACAAAGGTTCTCATGGACATAAAACTAACATTATTGCCCAAAAATCGAAGCTTTTCGCGGCTTCGCCGAATAGGTTATGTGAAGGGGAGAATCTGTTGCATCTTTACATTGTTGAAGCGCACAACAGAACCAATCCTTTGAAACTGAAAATTCAAAATCTGAGAAAAACCCGAATCCAAAAATCCTGAAAAACCAAAGATTGACGTACGACAAAGTTTTTATGTTCGGCTGCCGGAAGGTGGCCGTTCTTAATTTATGTATACGCTGGTATTAAGTGTTTACTCTTAGATGGTTAATCTGAGCAGTAAATGTATCCGCGGATATTATAGCCTTCATGATTGCATAATCCCGGGCATTTTGAAATAATCAGTTAAATAAGACTAGCTTGTAAGTTTTCAACATTAAGTATAAACCTTCGGTCATGGAAACAAAGCAAAAGCAATCAACATTCAGCCTGAAAAATATTTTTAAACCTGATTACAAAAACTGGGAGGGAGTTCCCAAAATCAATATTTATATTTTAAGACTGATGTTTTTTTTGATGATCGTTTTTCTGGGAAAGGACTCATGGACACATATACTTAGTTTTAAAGGCACCTGGAATCCTGAAGATGCTATGGCCTGGTGTATTTGGGGATCATTCTCCGTGTTAGCTATTTTAGGAATAATACATCCACTTAAAATGTTACCGATAGTGGTGTTAGAAATATTATATAAGGTGATTTGGCTGATCATTGTTGCATTTCCTTTATGGAAATCAAATCAACTGGCTGGCTCGTCAGCGGAAGGAATGACAAATGCATTTTTATGGGTACTGCTACCCATTATAGCCATGCCGTGGAAGTACTTTTTTAGGAAGTTTGTTTTTATCACAAAAGGGACAAATGATCAAATTGCTACGGCAGTACATTAATTTTTTCTATCCATCAACTTCAAAAGAAATAGGCTCGGGTATTTCCTGCATTAGTTCAGGAACATTTTCTAATGGCTCTGCGACTAAAGGGGATCATTCTTCTTAAACTTATGGATATAGCTGAAGGGAGGCTTTGAAGCCAGTTGATTAAGCCTTGAAATCAGTTCTTCGGAAGGAGGCTTTTGTGTTCGCTCAACAATTTCAAGATCTTTAAAAATTTTATCTGAATGTATATTGGGTTCAATAGAAGGTTCAGTCTTTGGTTCTGGAATATCAGTTGGATTTTTCATTTCAGTAGGTTTTAGGATTATAACAATCTTTTCTATGAAAAGTTAAGTCGGCAAAAAAAATGAATAGTAAATGGAATTCAATAAGTGGAAATACTTATTTAGCAATTGACGTTCATGTTTAAACTACACGAACGCCTTCCAGATATGCATCTGAAAATCAATAAATTTGCCCCTTCGCAGAAAGCCAGCCTGAATAAATGTATCCATGGCTGATTTGAATTTTGCAGTGCTGGTGTGGATCGATCCTGCCATAAGGTCCGGCGGCCGAAGCATCATATGTAATGGCTTCGGCAAAGGGAAGTCCGCGATAGAAGCTTTCTGCAACATGGAGCATACCTGCATGTTCGGCCCGGTAATCTGCAATATCAGATTGCAAACTCATAAGAAATCTATTAGAATAAAGATAAGAAAAAGGGTTTGAAGCCTTTGAAGGATCAATTTATCTTGTATAAATTACTAATGATCTAAAATAGATTCTACAGGGCCCTGTATTATCAATATTGAGTTTTAGGTTACGAAAAAATTAACGATGATTAAAATAAATTTAACCCTAAAACCCTCTGATATGGCCGCCAAACTCAAAAGGTTCTGGCAGCTATCAGGAGAAAAAATTAACCTGATTGAAAATAATTATGATGTTTCAAAAGGTTCACCGGTTTTTACGAGCCAAGGTAAGTACATTACCAGGGGGTGGACAGAATGGACTCAGGGATTTTTATATGGATCAATGATTCTTCAATATGATGCAACGGGTGAAAAAGCATTGCTTGAGATGGGGCGCAGGAAAACAGTTGAAGTCATGGCGCCGCATATCAGTCATATGGGTGTGCATGATCACGGATTTAACAACGTGAGCACTTATGGCAATCTGCTGCGTTTAATGAAAGAAGGTAAAATAGCTTTCAATGAATGGGAGAAAGATTTTTATTCACTGGCATTAAAAATATCGGGGGCCATTCAGGCCAGCCGATGGACAATCATTAAGGGCGGCGGTTTTATTTATTCATTCAATGGCCCTCACTCACTTTTTGTTGACACGCTCCGTTCCTGCCGTTCACTTATTCTTAGTCATTGTTTGGGGCACACCCTGCATTCGGAAGGCGATCGGCCAATCAGTTTATTAGAACGTGCCGTTGAACATATGAAAGCGACAGCAAATTATTCAATATTTTATGGTGAGGGCCGTGATGTATATGACGTTCGGGGGAGAACAGCACACGAGAGTATTTTCAATGTAAATGACGGAAATTTTCGTTGTCCGAATACACAGCAGGGATACTCAGGATTTACGACATGGACAAGAGGCCTTGCATGGGCCATGTGTGGATTCGCCGAAGAAATTGAATGGTTTGACTCAGTTAAAGATGCAGATATCGCCGGCCTTGATGTAAGGAAAGATATTCTAACTTTTATGATAAAAGCAGCCCGGGCTGTCTGTGATTTCTACATTGACAACTGCCCGGTGGATGGTGTGCCCTATTGGGATACCGGGGCTCATAATCTATTTAAACTGGGGGATTATTTGAATAAACGGGCTGATCCGTTTAATGATTTTGAACCGGTTGACAGTTCGGCTGCAGCTATTGCAGCCCAGGGACTGCTGAGACTCGGAAGGTATCTTCAACAAAAAGATGAGAAAGAGTCAGGCGATCGTTATTGGCAGGCAGGACTCACTGTATTAAATACCATTTTTGATGAGCCCTATCTTAGTACCGGTCAAATGCATCAGGGATTGTTGCTGCATTCCATTTATCACCGGCCAAATGGATGGGATTACGTGCCTCAGGGAAGTAAAATCCCAAATGGTGAATCGGGTATGTGGGGGGATTATCATATTCGTGAAGCGGCCCTTTATATTCAAAGAGTGATCAATAATGAAACATACCATACTTTTTTCAACATCTTATGAATTCTACAGACGATAGAGATATTTCTAAATTGTGCATTCACACCATTACGACCAGGCCCTGGAAAATAGAAGAGTCTGCAAAGCATTTTTCAGCGGCCGGGGTAAAGGGGATTACAGTCTGGCGTGATGCACTGGAAGGAAGAAATATCAAAGAAACCGGTAAAATGCTTCTCGAGCATGATTTAAGTATCGTGTCACTTTGCAGAGGAGGATTTTTTCCGTCTAAGGATTTAAATAAAAGAAAATCGGCCATTGATGATAACCGGAGGGCCATTGATGAAGCTGCTGAACTGGGAGCTCCGTTGCTGGTACTTGTATGTGGTGCTGATCCTTCCCAAAGTCTGCGGAATTCAGGGAAACAGATTCAGGATGGTATCGGCGAGATAATTCCTTACGCATCATCAGCCGGAATCAGGCTGGCAATTGAGCCCCTGCATCCTATGTATGCTGACACACGTTCGGCAATCAATACGATGAAACAAGCCAATGATATGGCTGATGAATTAAATTCACCATGGGTTGGTGTTGCTGTTGATGTTTATCATGTTTGGTGGGATCCATTTCTTGAGAATGAAATAAGGCGTTGCGGAGAAAACGGGTGGCTTATGGCATTTCATATCTGTGATTGGAAAGTACCAACAGAGGATATGCTGCTGGATCGCGGGTTGATGGGCGAAGGTTGCATTCCCGTTAAGCAAATCAGATCGTGGGTGGAGGAAGCAGGCTTCACCGGTTTCAATGAGGTTGAAATTTTTTCTACAACTCACTGGAAGGAAAACCAATCTGAGTATCTTCGAAAGATTATCAAAGCATATAAAGAAAATTCTTAAAACAGAGCCGGTAAAAGTTAAACAATGACGGAGCATAAAATAGGTGTCATTATGAACGGCGTTACAGGACGCATGGGAACCAATCAGCATTTAATGCGGTCTATTGTCGAAATAATAAAACAAGGTGGTGTAAGAATAAGTCCCGGTGAAACAATAATGCCTGATCCTGTATTGGTCGGCCGTGATGAAAATAAATTAAAAAAGCTCTGCCTGATGTCGGGTGTAAAAAAAATGAGCACCGATCTGGACCAGGCTCTGGCTGATCCTGATAATATTATTTACTTCGACTCACAAATTACGGGCAGAAGGGCGGAAGGAATTCGGAAAGCGGTAAAAGCAGGGAAGCATATATATTGTGAAAAGCCCATTGCAACAGATACGAGCAAGGCTTTGGAATTGTACCGCCTATGTAAAGAACATAATGTAAAAAACGGTGTTGTTCAGGATAAACTATGGCTTCCCGGTATTTTAAAAATAAAGCGACTTATTCAACAGGGATTTTTTGGTAAAATCCTGTCTGTGAGGGGGGAGTTTGGATATTGGGTATTTGAAGGCGATTCTATTCCCGCTCAAAGACCATCATGGAACTATCGAAAAGAAGATGATGGGGGCATTATAGTAGATATGCTTTGTCACTGGCGTTACCTGCTCGACAATGTGTTTGGTAAAGTAAAATCTGTTTCATGTCTTGGGGCGACACATATCACAGAAAGAATTGATGAAGAAGGGAAGCCTTATAAAAGTACCGCAGACGATTCGGCATATGCAACATTTGAACTGGAGGGTGGCATCATTGCCCAATTTAATTCTTCCTGGACAGTGAGAGTAAGACGTGATGATTTATTAACACTGCAGGTTGACGGAACCAAAGGATCTGCTGTAGCAGGATTGCGTGAATGTTATATTCAACATTATGGTAACACGCCTAAACCGGTTTGG
>DASZHV010000106.1:0-17254 GCA_035937535.1 Puia sp.
TGTTTTAGCTTTTGGAAATGTAGTTCGAAAATGACAATGACGAACTTCACTACCACTCTACCACACTACCACACTACCACACTAAAAAATGAGAGCATTAAATAAAATTATAAGCTCCGCTGTTCCTCTTAATATCGAAAATATCGATACAGACCAGATCATTCCTGCGCGCTTTCTGAAAGCAACCAGCAGGGATGGGTTTGGAAAAAATCTATTTCGCGACTGGCGCTATGAAAACGATGATGAAAATAAACCTAGAAAAGAATTTACATTGAATGATCCCCGGTATTCCGGAAAAATCCTGGTCGCAGGCAAAAATTTCGGCTGCGGTTCTTCACGTGAACACGCCGCCTGGGCTATTAAGGACTATGGATTCGATGTAGTCGTAAGTAGCTTTTTTGCCGACATCTTTAAAAATAACGCGCTGAATAATTTTTGTCTTCCTGTAACAGTTAGTGAAGATTTCCTGAAAGAAATTTTTGATGTCATCAGCCGCGATGCCTCAGTCAAAATCACAGTTGATCTCGAAAATCAAACCATCAGCCTGCCGGGAAAAGATAATAAAACATTAAAGTCTTCATTCGAGATCAGCCATTATAAAAAAACTTGTCTGCTAAATGGATACGACGACATTGATTACCTGTTGAGCATGAAAGAGGAAATTACGAGTTTCGAAAATAAACCGTTCACCCACCCGAATACTATATGAAAAAAAACATTGTTGTTATTGAAGGAGATGGAATCGGACCTGAAGTAACCCGGCAGGCAGTGAAAGTACTAAACGCCATTGCAGAATGTTTTCACCATTCCTTTGAATATCGGTATTGCCTGATGGGCGCCATCGCAATTGATAAAACCGGCAACCCGCTTCCTGATGAAACAATAACACTCGCTCTCGAAAGTGACGCCATTCTGTTTGGCGCAATCGGTCACCCGAAATATGATAATGACCCTTCAGCGAAAGTGCGCCCGGAACAGGGACTCCTGAAATTGAGAAAGTCCCTGCAGCTCTTTGCCAATATCCGCCCGGTCAGCACCTACCCCTCTCTTCATCACCTGTCGCCATTAAAATCAAAAAATATTGAAGGGGTGGATTTTATTATTTACCGGGAGCTTACAGGTGGAATTTATTTCGGAAAGAAAGAAACGAGTGCTGACCAGACGAGTGCTTCGGACGAGTGCTACTATAGCAGGGATGAAATAGAACGCATAGCTCATCTTGCATTCAAACAGGCTTTGCAGCGCAGAAAAAAATTAACGCTTGTAGATAAAGCCAATGTACTGGAAACTTCCAGGCTCTGGCGTAAAGTGGTGCAGGAAATCGCCAAAGGATATCCCGACGTAAGCCTGGATTTTCTTTTCGTTGATAATGCAGCCATGCAGATCATTGTCAATCCCAAACAATTCGATGTGATTCTTACAGAGAATATGTTTGGCGATATCCTAAGTGATGAAGCCAGTGTGATCAGCGGTTCCCTGGGTTTACTACCCTCTGCTTCGGTAGGTAAAGGACCTGCGCTGTTTGAACCCATTCATGGTTCATATCCGCAGGCTGCAGGGAAAGATATAGCCAACCCGCTGGGATCTGTTCTTTCAGCCGCCATGATGCTTGATCATTTTGAATTGCATAAAGAAGCAGCACTTGTCCGTGAAGCCGTGGAATGGACCCTGATTAATGGATTTGTAACCAAAGACATTGATCCCGTGAATTTCTATTTCACAACAACCATTGGTGAACTGATCAGCGATTACCTGGTAGGGAAAATATCCGGCTCCGAGCTCAATCAGGAAAATATTGCACTTAGGAAGTCAACCATCATTTAGTTCTTTGTTTTATAATAAGCGGTTCGTATATTCGCATTCAACAAGTCTCATGTTGCAAAGCAGTATATATAATAACTTTCTGATTTCCCGCCTGGTGGTGGTCATTATTATTATTATATCTGTTCTTCCAGGAGGCGGTTGATCGCGTTAAAATCTCAAAATCATTATAACGACCCGCCTCCAAAAGGCGGGTTTCTTTTTTTATACAAATTAATATGGCAGAACTCAACAAATATTCAAGGACATTAACACAGGACGAAACACAACCTGGTGCTCAGGCAATGTATTATGCCATTGGATTTACCGAAGAGGATTTCAAAAAAGCGCAGGTGGGTATTGCCAGTATGGGCTGGGATGGAAATCCATGCAATATGCACCTGAACGATCTTGCCAGATCTGTAAAAACCAGTATCAATAAAACGAATCTGCTGGGACTGATTTTTCATACTATCGGAGTAAGCGATGGTATGAGTATGGGTACCGATGGTATGAGGTTTTCACTGGTCAGCAGAGATATTATCGCAGACAGTATTGAAACCAATGCAGGCGCACAATATTATGACGGGATCATTACAATTGCAGGCTGTGATAAAAATATGCCGGGTTCAATCATGGCCATGGGAAGATTGAACCGTCCCGGCATCATGTTATACGGAGGAACCATCGCACCGGGTCACTACAACGGACAAGACCTCAACATCGTTTCAAATTTTGAAGCCCTGGGACAGAAAATCGCCGGAAACATGAGTGAGGCGGATTTCAAAGCCATCGTGCGGAATAGTTGTCCGGGAGCCGGCGCCTGCGGCGGCATGTATACAGCTAATACGATGGCCTGTGCCATTGAAGCCCTTGGTATGAGCCTGCCCTATTCTTCTTCCAATCCGGCATTGAGTGAGGACAAACAAAAAGAGTGTGCAGCCATCGGTGAGTCCATTAAATTATTACTGCAGAAAGACATAAAGCCAAGAGATATTATGACCCGTAAAGCATTTGAAAATGCCATTACCGTGGTGATGATACTTGGCGGATCCACCAATGCCGTATTGCATCTGATTGCCATGGCAAAGAGTGTAGATATTCCCTTGACCCAGGATGATTTTCAGACTATCAGCAACCGGACTCCTATGCTGGCTGATTTTAAACCCAGTGGAAAATATTTAATGGAGGATCTGCATCAGTATGGAGGCGTGCCTGCCGTAATGAAATATTTGCTGAAGAATGGTTTTCTGCACGGAGAATGTCTTACGGTAACAGGCAGGACCATTACCGAAAACCTTCAGTCAGCCCCCGATCTCGATTTCAATCAGCAAAAAATAATTATGCCCCTGGACAAACCCATCAAGGCAACTGGGCATTTACAAATACTCTATGGCAACCTTGCCGAAGGAGGAAGTGTGGCAAAGATCACGGGTAAAGAAGGTGAACGTTTTGAAGGGACAGCACGAGTATTTGATGGTGAACATGACCTGATACGTGGAATACAATCCAGAAAAGTGCATGCAGGAGATGTTGTTGTTATCAGGAATATTGGTCCGAAAGGCGCTCCTGGTATGCCCGAAATGCTGAAACCTACAGGCGCAATCATAGGCGCAGGTCTTGGTAAAACGGTTGCGCTTATTACAGACGCACGCTTTAGCGGTGGAACCCATGGATTCGTCGTTGGACATATTACACCTGAAGCTTACGAAGGAGGGCTGATCGCTCTGGTAGAGGACAATGATATCATTGAAATTGATGCACTCAATAATTCGATCACATTAAAAGTAAAGGATGAAGTAATTGCAGAAAGAAGAAAAAAATGGAAAAAACCTGCGCTCAAAGCGACAAAAGGGGTGTTGTTCAAATATGCACAGGTTGTGAAAGATGCTTCGCAGGGTTGTGTGACTGATGAGGCGTAGGAGAAAGTATGGGAGTATGGGAGTATGGGAGTGAAATTCAAAAACGGTCAACAGTCGCTGTAAACGGTCAATGGTCAACGGTCATAAAGTGAATTCAAAATAAGAAAATGTATGGAAACGCTCGAAGTGAAAAAAAATAAAATTGCCAGGGCAAAACTTCCCATTCGGAAATTGTCCGGTTCGGCTGCTTTGCTGGAAGTATTTCTTTCAGAAAAAGTAGATACGATTTTCGGATATCCGGGTGGAGCCATCATGCCGATTTATGATGCACTGTACGATTACCAGCAAAAAATCAATCATGTGCTGGTACGTCATGAACAGGGCGCCATCCATGCAGCACAGGGATATGCCCGGGCATCAGGAAAAACGGGAATTGTATTTGCGACCAGCGGACCCGGCGCGACCAATCTTGTAACAGGTCTCGCGGATGCCATGATCGACAGTACTCCCCTGGTCTGCATTACCGGCCAGGTATATGCGCATTTACTGGGAACAGATGCTTTCCAGGAAACAGACGTCATAAATATCACCACTCCTGTCACCAAGTGGAATTACCAGATAACCGATGCAACGGAAATTCCTGCTGTACTCGCCAAGGCATTTTATATCGCAGCGAGCGGAAGACCGGGACCAGTACTAATAGATATTACCAAAAATGCCCAGATACAGGAATTTGATTTTGAAGAATACCATGCAAGCGAACATATACGCAGTTACAGACCCAAACCCATCGTTCGTAAAGAATTTGTGGAGGAAGCAGCTAAACTGATTAACGAAGCAAAAAAACCCTTTGTTATTTTCGGACAGGGTGTTATTCTCGGACATGCAGAAAATGAATTCAAAAATTTCCTCGATAAATCCGGAATCCCCGCCGCATGGACCATCCTGGGTATGGGCGCCATTCCGACCAATCATCCTCTTGCAGTTGGGATGCTCGGCATGCACGGCAATTACGGACCCAATGTGCTTACAAACGATTGTGATGTTTTGATTGCCGTCGGAATGCGATTCGACGATCGCGTCACCGGCCGGCTGGATAAATATGCAAAACAGGCAAAAATAATTCACCTGGATATTGATCCGGCAGAAATAGATAAGAATCTGAAATCGACTGTTCCTGTTTGGGGCGATTGCAAGGAAACCCTTCCGCTGCTTACCCAGTTAATTGAAAAGAAAACACATACCGAATGGCTGCAGAAATTTAAGGACTATCAAAAACAGGAGGATGAAAAATGTATATATCCCGAAATGCATCCGGCCACCGATGTCCTTTCAATGGGTGAAGTGATCGATGCGTTGAATGAACTGACCGGCGGAAATGCGATCCTGGTCACAGATGTAGGTCAGCATCAGATGGTTACCTGCCGCTATGCAAAATATAATCAGTCACGCAGCAATATTACTTCAGGCGGACTTGGCACGATGGGATTTGCATTACCCGCTGCCATTGGCGCAAAATATGGTGCCCCAGAAAGAACAGTTATCACCATCGCGGGCGATGGCGGATTCCAGATGACAATCCAGGAACTGGGTACCATCATGCAAACAGGCCTCGACGTTAAAATCATTATACTTAATAATCAGTTCCTGGGTATGGTGCGTCAATGGCAGGAGCTCTTCAATGACAAACGATATTCCTTTGTGGATATTCAGAGCCCTGATTTTGTTGAAGTGGCAAAAGCTTACCGGATCGCGGGACAAAAAGTTTCAGACAGGCAGTACCTGAAACAGGCATTGAAAGACATGCTGGATCATAGAGGCGCTTACCTGCTTGAAATAATGGTCGGTAAAGAAAATAATGTATTCCCCATGGTTCCTCAAGGATGCAGTGTAAGTGAAATCAGGTTAAGCTGAGGAAAGTATGGAAGTGTGAGAGTGAAATTTAAATATATATATAAGATAATTGAAACCAAATTATTCATCAGCGTTAGGCGTTAAGCGTTAAGCTTTTTTTACTTTTTAATTTTTACTTTTTAATTTTTACTTTTTAATTTTTACTTTTTAATGTATGCTAAAAAAAGAATTCACAATAACCGTTTATACAGAAAACCAGATCGGATTGCTCAATAGGATTGCGATCATCTTCTCCAGGAGAAAGATCAATATTGAAAGTATGAACACTTCTCCTTCTGAGATCGAAGGCATCCACCGCTTTACTATTGTCATCAATGAAACGGAAGAAGTAGTAAAAAAACTTTGCCGGCAGATTGAGAAACAAGTGGAAGTGCTGAAAGCATATTTCAATCAGAACGATGAAATTGTTTGGCAGGAACTTGCCTTGTACAAAGTATCCACCGACCAGATCGTTGAGAAAGTAAAAGTGGAGCGGCTCCTAAGAAAGTATGGTGCAAGAGCGGTCGTTATCCGGAAAGACTATACCGTTTTTGAAACCACGGGGCATAGGGAAGAAACAGACGGCTTGCTGGAGGCATTGGAACCATATGGCGTTATCGAATTTGTACGAAGCGCAAGAGTGGCCATTATAAATGCAAGCAGCGGTTTCCATGAAAAACTTAAAGAATTTGAACAGACTGAACCAGGTGAAGAACTCGTAGAGAATGAATATCTGGATAAACAGGATGAAGTGTTTACTATGTAGAAAGCTTAAAGCCTAAAGCTTAAAGCCTAAAACTTTTGTTTAAGTTAACGGTTGACAGTAGACAGTTGACGGATTAAAAATATAGAAATTAACAATTAATAATTAATAAATTAAAAAATGGCACAATTAAATTTCGGCGGAGTAGAAGAAACGGTTGTAACCCGTGAAGAGTTCCCGTTATCGAAAGCCCAGCAGGTACTGAAAGATGAAGTAGTGGCTGTAATCGGATACGGCGTACAGGGACCAGGTCAGGCCTTAAACCAGAAAGATAACGGAGTAAATGTAATTGTAGGTCAGCGTAAAAACTCGAAGACCTGGGATAAAGCCGTGCGCGACGGATTCGTTCCTGGCAAAACACTTTTTGAAATTGAAGAAGCCCTTGAAAGAGGAACCATTATTTGTTATTTGCTCAGCGATGCAGCGCAGATTGAATTATGGCCAACAGTTAAAAAACATCTCACCAAAGGAAAAGCCCTGTATTTTTCTCATGGTTTCGGTATTACGTTTAAGGAACAAACAGGTATTATACCACCTGCAGACGTAGACGTATTTCTCGTGGCTCCAAAGGGTTCCGGCACTTCATTGAGAAGAATGTTCCTTCAGGGACGTGGGCTCAATAGCAGCTATGCCATTTTTCAGGATGCCACCGGAAAAGCAAAAGACCGCGTGATCGCACTGGGTATCGCTGTTGGAAGCGGATACTTATTTGAAACAAATTTTAAGAAAGAAGTATACAGCGACCTGACAGGAGAACGAGGCACACTCATGGGCGCCATTCAGGGAATCTTTGCCGCTCAATACCAGGTGCTTCGTGATAAAGGACATACTCCTTCGGAGGCTTTTAATGAAACCGTTGAAGAACTTACGCAAAGCCTCATGCCCCTTGTTGCAGAAAACGGGATGGACTGGATGTACGCAAACTGCTCAACAACAGCACAAAGAGGTGCACTGGACTGGTGGAAAAAATTCCGGGACGCGACTGCTCCGGTATTTAAAGAGCTGTATGAAAGTGTGGCTTCCGGAAAAGAATCACAACGTTCCATTGACAGCAATAGCAAGCCCGACTACCGTGAAAAACTTGAAGTGGAATTAAAAGAATTACATGATAGTGAAATGTGGCAGGCAGGAAAAACAGTCAGAAGCCTGAGGCCCGAAAACCAACTAGCGCCGGTTCTTAAATCAGACAAGAAGCTGGCTGAAAAAGTCTAATTATGGAAACATCAACACGCGCTGTTTCACTGGATGTTGCCGGAGCAGCTGAAAGATTAAAAAAAGTAGTGATCAGAACACCGCTGGTTTTAAATCAGAATCTTTCACGCAGATACCAGTGCAATGTTTACCTGAAACGGGAAGACCTCCAGGTAGTGCGATCTTATAAAATAAGAGGCGCTTACAATATGATGAGCAGCCTTTCAAATGAAATTCTGAATAAAGGAGTTGTTTGTGCCAGTGCAGGAAACCATGCACAGGGATTCGCTTATTCCTGCAAAAAACTCAACGTGAAAGGCGTTGTATTCATGCCCATAATTACCCCCAAACAAAAAGTAGATCAAACCCGGATGTTTGGTGAAAATTTTGTCGAGATCAAACTCATTGGAGATAGTTTTGACGAATGCGCAGTAGCAGCAAAAAAATACACGACGGAAAACCAAATGATTTTTATACCTCCGTTTGAAGACCTGCGGATCATTGAAGGGCAGGCAACCGTGGCACTCGAGATCCTGGAAGATCTTTCAGATATCGATATTCTTTTTGTCCCTGTCGGTGGCGGCGGTCTGGCATCGGGTACGGGTACATATTTCAAAACTTATTCACCCAAGACAAAGATCATCGGTCTTGAACCGGAAGGAGCCCCTTCCATGGCGGAAGCCTTTAAAGCAGGACAACCAGTAACCCTCGAAAAAATCGACCGTTTTGTGGACGGGGCTGCAGTAAAAAGAACAGGCGACCTTACTTTTTCAATATGCCGGGAAATGCTCGATGCCCTTGATCTTGTTCCCGAAGGCCGCATATGTACAACTATCCTGAAACTTTATAATGAAGATGCCATCGTAGTGGAACCCGCAGGTGCCATGTCCATCGCAGGTCTTGAAAAGAGAGCAGAAGAAATCAAGGGTAAAAATGTGGTTTGTATCGTAAGCGGGAGTAACAATGATATCGACAGGATGCCGGAAATAAAAGAAAGATCGCTTCAATATGAAGGGCTGAAACATTATTTCCTGATCCGCTTTGCACAACGCCCCGGGGCTTTAAAGGAGTTTGTAAATAATGTACTCGGACCGAATGATGATATCACACGTTTTGAATATATGCAGAAGACAGATAAGGAATCTGGACCAGCCGTCGTTGGTATTGAACTCGTAAGCCGGGCGGATTATGAAGTGCTGTTGGAGAACATGAAAAAACACCAGATCAATTACACGGAAATTAACAAGAATGATACATTATTCAGCCTGTTGGTATAATAAGTAAAAAGGAAAAAGTAAAAAAGAAAAAGTAAAAAAGTGCCTGATGAACAAATAGCTGTAAAATCTGTTTTTATTAGAATTTCTATAGTTTTTACTTTTGAATTTTTACTTTTTACTTGAATTATTCTGATTTTATTTAGTATTTTTAAACGAATCGCTCATTCCTTTAGAAAAATCATTAGAGTTACGATTGTATTGATGCCATTTCACTGCTTAACCGAAATAAATGGAACAAAATCAAGGATTATATCATCCTTCTTTTGAGCGGGATGCTTGTGGCATCGGGTTTGTCGCCAACATCAAAGGCTATAAGTCGCACCAGATCATCTCGGATGCCCTTACCATCCTTGAGAACATGGAGCACAGGGGTGCTTGCGGTTGCGAAAGCAATACAGGGGATGGCGCGGGCATTATGATCCAGACCCCGCATGAATTCTTTTTTGACGAATGCATCCGGCTTGGTTTTCACCTGCCCGCCTATGGCAAATACGGTGTAGGTATGATATTCTTTCCAAGGGATCTTATGCTCAAAGAAGAATGCCGGGATATTTTCAACCGTGCTGCAGATAAACTGGGGCTGGAAGTATTGGGTTATCGTAAAGTGCCCGTAAATCCAGATGGAATCGGTCCTACTGCCCTTTCTGTTGAACCTGATATGGAACAGGTTTTCATCGCAAGTCCCGACCATATCAATGACCCGGAAGAATTTGAACGCAAACTGTTCATTCTACGGAATTATGCCAGCCATACCATTCAGAATTCTGTAAAGAAAGACCCGATCGGTTTTTACCTTGCTTCACTTTCTTACAAAACCGTTGTATATAAGGGTCAGCTCACCAGTCTGCAGGTGAGAAATTATTTTCCTGACCTGAATAATAACCGTATCGTTTCTGCATTCGGGCTCATCCATTCCCGTTTTGCCACAAATACTTTTCCTTCCTGGAAACTAGCTCAACCCTTCCGGTATATCGCCCATAACGGTGAGATCAATACCGTACAGGGAAACCTGAATTGGCTGAAAACGAGCGAAAAGGGATTTGAATCCCCTTTCTTTACGAAAGAGGAAATGGAAATGCTTCTTCCCCTGATAACAGATGGACAGTCGGATTCTGCATGTCTCGATAATATGATTGAATTGCTTCTTCTTTGCGGCCGCTCTCTGCCACATGTAATGATGATGTTGATCCCCGAAGCCTGGGATGAAAACGATCAGATGGATCCCGTGAAGAAAGCATTCTATGAATTCCATGCATCACTGATGGAACCATGGGACGGACCGGCTTCAATTTCTTTTACGGATGGAAAAATGATTGGCGCAACGCTCGACAGGAACGGACTTCGTCCTTCCCGTTATTGTGTAACCACCGATGATCGTGTCATCATGGCTTCTGAAACCGGTGTGCTTCCCATTGAACAAAAAATGATACGGGAGAAAGGAAGACTGCAGCCTGGAAAAATGTTTGTCGTGGATATGGAACAGGGAAGGATCATCAGTGATGATGAACTGAAGAATAAAATCTGTTCTTCTAAACCATATGCAGAATGGCTCAACAAATACAAGATCCGTCTGGAAGAATTACCGGAACCACGTGTGTTGTTTACAGAACTGCACCATGACCAGATATTTAAATACCAGAAAGCATTTGGATATACGACGGAAGACATAGAGTCCATCATTACGCCGATGGCTGTTGATGGAAAGGAACCCGTTGGTTCCATGGGTTCGGATATTCCACTGGCCGTGCTTAGCGATGAGCCACAACACCTCAGCAGTTATTTCAAACAATTATTCGCACAGGTAACCAATCCCCCCATCGATCCGATACGCGAAAGACTGGTAATGTCGCTCGCGACCTTCGCAGGAAATAATGGAAACCTTCTGGTTGAGGAACCACTGGCCTGCCATTGTGTAGCATTGAAACATCCTGTACTTTCCAATCATGAACTGGAAAAGATCCGCAGTATTGATACCGGCATATTTCAGGCTAAAACATTGCAGTTATATTTCAGGGCCGACGGAAAGCCTGGTTCCTTACAGGCCGGTGTGGAAAGACTTTGCCGTTATGCAGTCGATGCAGCACTCGACGGATTTGAAGTTTTGATATTATCGGACCGCGCCATTGATTCGGATCACGCGCCGATTCCAACCCTGCTGGCAACAGCTGCGGTTCATCACCACCTTATAAGGAAAGGATTGCGCGGACAGGTTGGAATTATCGTGGAAGCCGGCGATGTCTGGGAAGTACACCACTACGCCTGCCTCATCGGTTTCGGAGCAACGGCCATCAACCCTTACCTGGCACTGGCTACCATTCAGGATGCACGAATCACCGGAAAACTGCAAACTGATCTGAATCCGGATCAGCTCAGGAAAAATTATGTGAAAGCAGTAAACGATGGATTACTGAAAGTATTCTCCAAAATGGGAATCTCAACACTGCAGTCATACCAGGGCGCACAAATATTTGAGATCATCGGTCTCAACCATACCGTAGTAGAAAAATATTTCACCGGTGCTACATCACGTATTGAAGGTATGGGACTGGATGAAATTGCCAGGGAAACACTTGCAAAACATTTGTTTGCATTCAGCGGTAAAGATATTCCTGTAGAACGTTTGCCAACCGGTGGCGTTTACCAATGGAAAAGAAAAGGAGAATTCCATCTGTTTAACCCAAATACAATTCACTTCCTGCAATATTCCACACATATGAACGATTATGCATCGTTCAAAAAATACTCCAAGCTGGTGAATGACCAGATGGAAAAATCTGCTACCATCCGCGGAATGTTCCAATTCAAAAGAAACCGCCCTTCTATTTCTCTGGAAGAAGTAGAGCCTGAAGAAAGCATCCTGAAAAGATTTGCAACCGGTGCAATGAGTTTTGGATCTATTTCACATGAAGCCCATTCAACCCTGGCAATTGCCATGAACAGGATCGGTGCGAAAAGTAATACCGGAGAAGGTGGTGAGGACGAATTCCGTTTCGAACCACTCGAAAATGGCGATTCCATGCGCTCAGCTATTAAACAAGTGGCTTCAGCCAGGTTCGGCGTTACGAGTTATTATCTCACCCAGGCCGACGAATTGCAAATTAAAATGGCACAGGGTGCTAAACCCGGTGAAGGCGGGCAATTGCCCGGACATAAAGTAGATGAATGGATTGGGAAAGTCAGGCATTCCACACCCGGTGTGGGTTTGATATCCCCTCCGCCACATCACGATATTTATTCTATTGAGGATCTTGCACAATTGATTTTTGATCTGAAGAATTCAAATCGCAATGCAAGGATCAGCGTTAAGCTGGTTTCAAAAGCAGGCGTTGGTACTATCGCAGCGGGCGTCGCCAAAGCAAAATCTGATGTGATCCTGATATCCGGACATGATGGCGGAACAGGCGCATCGCCCATCAGTTCCATCCGCCATGCAGGACTTCCATGGGAACTCGGACTCGCTGAATCGCATCAGACATTAGTAAAAAATAAATTACGCAGCCGCGTTGTTTTACAAACCGATGGACAATTAAAAACCGGACGGGATATAGCCATCGCTACGTTACTGGGTGCTGAAGAATGGGGTGTAGCTTCGGCAGCTCTTGTAGTGGAAGGTTGTATCATGATGCGTAAATGTCATATGAATACCTGCCCTGTGGGTGTAGCTACCCAGGATCCGGAATTGAGGAAACGATTTGCAGGTAATGCAGATCATGTAGTGAACCTGTTTAAATTCCTGACAAGGGAATTAAGGGAAATCATGGCAGAACTTGGATTCCGCACGATTGAAGAAATGGTTGGAAAGGTTGAATGTATTGAAGTTAATGACAGTCATAAACATTGGAAAACTAAAAAATTAAACCTTTCGCCGATCCTTTACAAAGAACCGGCTTCCATGTATACCGGTATCTATCATATGGAGGACCAGGATCATGGACTCTCGGATGTGCTGGACTGGAAACTTCTTAAAGCAGCTAAACCAGCAATTGAGTCAGGGCAAAAAATATTTGCATCATTTAAAGTAAAGAATACTGACCGCACAATCGGAACTATTCTTTCCAACGAAATTTCTAAAATTTACAAAGCAAAGGGACTTCCGGCCGACAGTATTCATTTCAAACTAACAGGAACTGCAGGACAAAGTTTTGGTGCATTCAATACCTATGGTGTAACGCTGGAACTGGAAGGTGATGCAAATGACTATTTCGGTAAGGGACTATCCGGCGCACGTCTGATTGTGTATCCGGCACCGGATGCAGGATTTGTTCCCGAAGAAAATTTTATTATCGGAAATGTGGCATTCTACGGTGCAACTTCAGGTGAAGCATTTATCCGCGGAAAAGCCGGTGAAAGATTTGCCGTTCGCAATTCCGGCGCCAACGCTGTCGTGGAAGGCATTGGGGATCATGGTTGTGAATATATGACAGGAGGAAGAGTAGTGATCCTGGGATCTACCGGTCGAAATTTTGCAGCTGGCATGAGTGGCGGAATTGCCTTTGTCTATGATGTAGATGGAAAATTTTCCTCCCTCTGCAATTTAGATATGATCGATTTGGATCCATTGAATGAAGAAGACGTGAGGGAAATGAAAGAAATGATTTCCTGCCACTATACATATACTGGAAGTACGGTTGCAAAATTTGTGCTGGAAGATTTCGAAAACCAGCTGCGCAACTTTATTAAAGTGTTTCCAAAGGATTACAAAAAAGCATTATCTGAAAAGAAAGCCCGTGTAGGCGTAAAATCCTGATTCATCAATTTTAAGAACTAAGCAATGGGTAAACCAACAGGGTTTTTGGAATTCAAACGTGAACTTCCTTCCAAACGTCCGGTACAGGAAAGAAGAAAAGATTATAATGAGTTCATAAATAAATATGAGCCGGAACAATTGAACAAACAGGCAGCCCGCTGCATGAATTGTGGTATCCCGTTTTGTCACCATGGTTGCCCTCTTGGAAATGTGATTCCCGAATTCAATGACGCCGTTTATCGCAAAGCATGGCAGGATGCATATGATATACTGGTCTCAACAAATAATTTCCCTGAATTTACCGGGAGAATTTGTCCGGCCCCCTGTGAAACCAGTTGTGTATTGGGAATTAATCAGCCGGCCGTAACGATTGAAGAAATCGAAAAACATATCATTGAAATTGCTTTTGAGAAAGGATTTGTAAAAGCTAAACAACCCAATCTCCGGACCGGTAAAAATATTGCTGTTGTAGGATCAGGGCCTGCGGGTCTTGCTGCTGCCGCCCAGTTGAATTCCGCCGGACATACCGTAACAGTTTTTGAAAGAGATGATGCGCCCGGTGGGTTACTACGTTATGGCATTCCGGATTTTAAACTTGAAAAATGGATTATCGATCGGAGGATTAATATCCTGGAACAGGAAGGAATTATTTTTCGATGCAATACTAATGTAGGGGATGATATCAGCATCAATGAACTGATGCGTGATTTCCATGCCATCGTATTGAGTGGCGGATCCACTATTCCTAGAGATTTGCCTGTTCCCGGCCGGGATCTGAAAGGAATTTATTTTGCAATGGATTTTCTGAAACAGCAAAACAAAAGAGTAAGCGGAATTCCAGTAATGGAGGAAGATATATTTGCAACTGGAAAAAATGTGATCGTAATAGGTGGTGGGGATACCGGCAGTGATTGCGTGGGAACTTCCAATCGTCACGATGCAAAAATGATAACTCAATTCGAATTACTTCCACAGCCGCCGAAAGACAGAACATCCTTTATGCCCTGGCCTACTTATCCAATGATCCTGAAAACGACTTCTTCACATGAAGAAGGATGTGAACGACAATGGGCCATGGCAACCAAAGAATTCATAGGTGATGATAATGGAAATCTGAAAGCATTGAAGATTGTACAGCTGGAATGGAAAATGACAGATGACGGCCGACCGGCAAGGTTTGTTGAAGTAGCCGGTACCGAAGAGATTATTCCATGTGAGCTTGCTTTGCTGGCAATGGGTTTTGTTCATCCCCAACATGAGGGACTGGTGAACGATCTTGGTGTAGAGCTCGATGAGCGCGGTAATGTAAAAGCTACTGAAAAATCTTATCAGACAAATGTTGAAAAAATATTTGCCGCCGGTGATCTTCGCCGCGGTCAGTCACTCGTAGTGTGGGCCATTAGTGAAGGCCGCGAATGCGCGCGTAAAGTAGACGAATTCCTGATGGGGACATCACTCCTCGAAACCAGGGATCATTCGCTGATTGGAGTTACTTTTTAAGCTTAAAGCCCAAAGCCTGCCTGCCGGTCTAAAACTTTTTATATTTAAATAAGTAAATAAAAAGTAATTTTTATTTATGATCAGTGGTCCAAAATAAGGTTTTAGGTAAAAAACTTCCGGCTCTTATTTAATTCATAAATTGTAAAACTAACATCCGCCTTTATAAAATCATCCTTGTATATAATGCTTTCCATCAATCAGATCCATATGCAAACAAATATATCAAGAAAAAAATTCCTTGCAGCTATTCCTCTGATTGTCTCTTTGCCCGGAATCATCAATAAAATGAAAAAAGAAGAACAATATAAATTATCATTCTCGACCCTGGGCTGTCCCGACTGGTCCTTTGATAAAATCATTGATTTTGCAAAGGCTAATAATTATACTGGCATCGAGGTCCGCGGGATCATGCGAGTGATGGATCTTACCAAAGTGCCCGAGTTTTCCGGTCCTGATGCAATAGCCGTAAGTCTGAAAAAAATGAAAGACCGCGGTTTAGTATTTGTTGATCTAGGCTCATCTGCTGCGATGCATTTACCAAAAGGAGATGAAAGAAATAAAAATCTGGATGAGGGAAAGAGATTTATCGATCTGGCCCAAAAACTTAACTGTCCCTTTATTCGTGTATTCCCCAATCAACTACCCAAGGACCGCGACCGGCAGGAGTCGATAAATTTAATTATTGAAGGGTTGCGCGAGCTGGGTGAATATGCTTCCGATAAAAACGTGACTGTTCTATTAGAATCTCACGGAGAACTCATCTACAAAAAGGATCTGTTGACGGTGATGCAAGGAGCTTCCAATCCACACGTTGGACTGGTATGGGATATCTGTAATATGTGGAGCGTTACGAAAGAGTCGCCGGAAGAAGTTTATGCAGTGCTAAAGCCCTATATAAAGCATACACATATCAAGGATTTGAAAATAATTGATGGCAAGGAAGAATATGTTTTACTCGGTACGGGCATTGTGCCTATTTTCCAGGCTATTGATTTGTTGTACAAAAATAAATATGCCGGCTATTATAGTTTCGAATGGGAAAAATTATGGCATCCTGAAATTCTTGATCCCCAAATTGCATTGACGGATTATCCGGTTGCGATGAGAAAGAACTTTGAAAAGTAAAAAGGAAAAAGGAAAAATTCAAAAGGAAAAAGTAAAAACTCAAAATTAAAAACTCAATATTAAAAACTCAATATTAAAAAGATGGAGGATTTGATTTCAATTGTGGAGGAAGGTTCCTCAGTCTACAATATAAAGCATCGTGCTTTTTATTTTTCAAGAGATATAGTGTTGTTTATAGGAAGGCAGAGATATGACCGTATTTATTTTTCGCTTTTTGATCAGTTGCTTCGAAGTTCCACTTCCATAGGAGCGAATCTTGTTGAAGGCATATCTGGTGCTTCAAAAAATGACTTCATCAAATTTCATGTAATCGCATTAAAATCTGCGAATGAGACAAAGTATTGGCTAAGCCTTATAAAGGTGACATTGGAACTTGATAAAGAGTGTTTATCAATTTTTTTAAAGGAGGTAAATGAAATTGCCAACATAATCGCTTCAATAATTATAAACAGTAAAAAGAATATATAATAAAATTGACTTTCCCCTTTTTACTTTTTCCTTTTGAATTTTTCCTTTTTACTTTTCAAAAAAAAAGCCCCGTCTAATAAAAGACGAGGCTTCAATAAATATGGCAGCTACCTACTCTCCCGCATTGTGGTGCAGTACCATCGGCCATAAGGGGCTTAACTTCTCTGTTCGGAATGGGAAGAGGTGAACACCCTTGGAAAAACCACCATAAAAAATTAAAAAGGAAAAAATCAAAATTAAAAAAGTGAATATCCGCTATAGAGCAAAGATTTTTTACTTTTTAATTTTTACTTTTTACTTTAAAAAATTGCATATTGGGAGTTGTAACAGGAATATCATTGAATTTTTATTTCGCTGTACGAAACAGAAAATAAAAAAATTAAAGCATACGGGCAATTAGTACTACTCGGCTTTACTGTTACCAGTTTTATACCTGTAGCCTATCAACGTCATAGTCTTTGACGGCCCTTAAAAGAAAACTCATCTCGTGGTAGGTTTCACGCTTAGATGCTTTCAGCGTTTATCCTGTCCGTACATAGCTACTCTGCACTGCACCTGGCGGCACAACAGATACACCAGCGGTACGTACGACCCGGTCCTCTCGTACTAAGGTCATGTCCACTCAATT
>DASZHV010000107.1:0-8958 GCA_035937535.1 Puia sp.
TATTTCTGAATGGCACGGTGCAGGGGCCTTGCTCCAAACTGTACGTCATATCCTTTTTCCGCGAGGAAACTTTTTGCTTCTGCTGTAAGTTCCAGGGTGAAACCAAGCTGTACCAGCCTCTTCATAACACCCTTCATGAGGATATCGATAATATTGAAAATGTTCTCCCTGCTCAGGGAATTGAAAATAACAATATCATCCACACGATTCAGGAACTCAGGACTGAAGGTCCGCTTCAAAGCTTTTTCAATAACCTGCTTGTTATTCTCGTCTGCATTGGCCGTTCTGGCTGAAGTGGCAAATCCAACTCCGTCTCCAAAATCCTTCAACTGTCTTGCTCCGATATTGGAGGTCATGATGATGAGGGTATTTTTAAAATCTATCTTCCTTCCCAAACCATCTGTCAGCTGACCATCATCCAGTACCTGCAACAAAATATTATAGATATCCGGATGCGCTTTTTCGATTTCGTCGAGCAATATTACACTATAGGGTTTTCTTCTGACTTTTTCAGTCAGTTGTCCACCTTCTTCATAACCAACATATCCGGGAGGTGCACCGATCAGGCGGCTCACGGTAAATTTCTCCATGTATTCACTCATGTCAATACGCACGAGTGAGTCTTCGGAATCGAACATATAACGGGCCAGTGCGCGGGCAAGTTCTGTTTTACCGACACCGGTCGGACCAAGGAATATAAATGTGCCGATGGGCTTCCTGGGATCCTTTAAACCGACTCTGTTTCTTTGAATGGCTTTCACCACTTTCTGAATGGCTTCCTGTTGCCCAACCACCATCGACCCCATGTCGACTGACATATTCTTGAGTTTCTCACTTTCTGCCTGTACCATTCTTTTTACCGGGATACCCGTCATCATGCTTACCACTTCCGCAATATTTTCCTCATCGATCGGATAACGGCGGTGTTTGCTTTCTTCCTCCCATTCAAGTTTGGCTTTTTCCAGTTCTTCCTGCAGACGTTTTTCAGCATCGCGCAGGGAAGCTGCTTCCTCGAATTTCTGACTCTTTACAACTTTATTCTTCTCGTTCTTTACTTCTTCAATTTTCTTTTCGAATTCAACGATATTCTGAGGTACGTTGATATTTTTCAGATGCACGCGGGCGCCCACTTCATCCAACACATCAATGGCCTTATCCGGAAGAAGCCGGTCCGTCATATACCGGTCGCTCAATTTAACGCAGGCGAGAATCGCATCATCAGAATAAGTAACATTATGATAGTCCTCGTATTTGGATTTGATATTTTCAAGAATCTGGATGGTTTCATCCACACTCGGCGGATCGATCATTACTTTCTGAAAACGACGATCAAGAGCGCCATCCTTCTCTATATACATTCTGTATTCATCGAGAGTGGAAGCGCCAATGCATTGCAGCTCGCCACGGGCAAGTGCCGGTTTGAAAATATTGGAAGCATCCAGTGAACCGGAAGCTCCACCCGCACCTACGATGGTATGAATTTCATCAATGAATAAAATGACATCCCTGTTTTTTTCCAGTTCGTTCATGATTGCTTTCATGCGTTCTTCAAACTGTCCGCGATATTTGGTGCCGGCAACCAGCGCCGCCAGGTCCAGTGATATCACACGTTTGTCGAATAGCACACGCGAAACTTTTCGCTGAACAATCCGGAGGGCCAGCCCTTCCACGATTGCAGTTTTACCCACACCAGGTTCGCCGATGAGGATCGGGTTATTCTTTTTACGCCTTGACAAAATTTGTGATACCCTTTCAATTTCTTCTTCCCTGCCGACTATCGGATCCAGGGAATTCATCTCAGCGAGACGGGTAATATCCCTGCCGAAATTATCCAGCACGGGTGTTTTGCTTTTTGCATTTCCAGCGGGCCTTGCTTTCTGTTGCGCATACTTTTTTTCATCATCAAAATCATCATCGTTCTCTTCAGCGTATTCGCTTCGGGTATCATTACTTTTTACGACACCCAGTTCATTTCTGAATAAATCGTAATCCACGTCGAATTGATTTAAGATTTGAGTTGCGATGTTTTCTTTGTTTTTAAGTATTGAGAGCATCAGGTGCTCGGTTTCCACAGTCGGACTTTTCAAAGCTTTTGCTTCAAGAACGGTTACGCGTATCACTTTTTCCGCCTGTTTTGTAAGAGGCAGACTGTTGATATTTGCTATATTCTTTCCAGTCTTATCCTTGACCGCGAGTTCTACTTCTTTGCGGAGCTCATAAAGGTCAACATTGAAACTTTTGAGGATACGGACGGCCGTATTGTCACCTTCCCTTATCAGACCCAAAAGCAAATGTTCTGTCCCAATAAAGTCGTTTCCTAACCTTAAGGCTTCTTCCCTGCTGAACGAAATAATCTCTTTAACCTGGGCCGAAAAATTATTATCCATTTTTAACTAATTGAGCTTAATACAATAATAACGAATATTTTTGATTACTGTTTTCCTTGGTTTATTAACGTATGTTAACAATGCTGGTGAATGAAAGTCAAAATTAGTACCAACGGGAAATTCCATGCCATTACAGTACTTGAACCCATTCTAGCTGCTAATATGACAGCAGCACTGCATGATCTTTGCGAGCCATTTCTGCAACAGGAAGTGAAAAGCGTGCTCCTGAATTTAAAAGACATTCAAAAAATGGATTCTGCTGCTGCGGAAGCCATTCTTGAATTGAGAAACCTCTTTTACACTAATCGTGCATCTTTTGTTCTGTGTGAACCACAACCTCCGGTAAAAAAATATTTAGACCAGAATGAACAATTTGAAACCTTGCAGATAGCTCCAACACAGAGTGAAGCTTCTGACATAATTTTTATGGAAGAAATCGAAAGGGAATTCTCGGATTAATTCAAAGGATGCGGATAATATGGTAACGATCAAATCGAATTCCTATTACTTTTTGTATTATTTTTCACCCGATATCATGAAACCTGGGTTTCCGGCCCGATTGATCATACCTAAATCCTGTCTGTGCTCGCGGTAACCATACTTGGAAATAATTCTGCCATACCAGCTTTTGACCGGCATCCCACGGCCCAGGTGATCACCCTCGACGACCATCTTTTCCTGGTTGATTGCGGGGAAGGTACACAGACGCAGATGAATAAGTACAAGATCCGGCGCAGCCGGATCAACCATATTTTTATCTCGCACCTGCATGGTGACCACTATTTCGGACTAATCGGGCTAATCACCAGCATGGGTCTCCTCGGCCGCCACCAGGATCTGAACCTCTACGGGCCTGCCCAGCTGATCGATATTTTCAACCTGCAGCTCAAAGTGGCTGATACCCAGCTTCCGTATAAGCTTATCTTTCATCCCCTGGGGGATGAGGGCCTGCTGGTTAAAGACAACCGTTTTGAAATAAGCTGTTTTAAGGTTTTTCACAGAATAGAATGCTGGGGTTTTACCTTCAAACAGGTCCGGCCTCCCAGGCGCGTGAATCCTGAAAAAGCAAAGAATTCAGGGGTACCTGCTTCTTTTTTCGACCGCCTGAAATGGGGTGAAAATTATGAAAACCAGCAGGGCCTCATCATTCAAAACGATACAGTTACTGATCCTGCGCCGCTGCCTAAATCATATGCCTATTCGGCAGATACAATCTATAATCCTGAGCTTGCATTAAAGGTAAGCGGAGTAAATATGCTGTATCATGAAGCAACATATCTGAAGGATCTGGAAGAACGCGCGAGTAAAAGATTCCATTGCACTACAGTGCAGGCTGCTTCCATTGCAAAAATCGCCGGAGTAAAACAACTCCTCATCGGGCATTTCAGTTCAAAATATGACAGGCTTGATGAATTTGAAAAAGAAGCGCGCGAAATATTTCCCGAAACTTATCTTGCAATTGAAGGAGTTTCTTTTTTGGTACAATAACTCTTAAAATAATGTGGCAAATACGAAAATGTAGAAATGAGAGAATGTGAAAGTTAAATGTTAAATGACAATGAGAAAATATGGACAGGATCCCAATTCACATTTTTTCACATTATCATTTCCTTATTTAACTTTCACATTCTCTCATTTCTACATTTCCATATTCACCACATTCTAAAGGTTTGTTTTAAATTTCCCTTTTCATCAGATAAGAGGCAAGTTCCTTCAAAGCAACTTTATTTTCAAACGGAACTGTTATCATTTCCAGGTGTGCCTCGGCTCTTTCCATATATTTCATTTTTGTTTCTTCAGCCGCCTGATCCGCACCGGTAGCATGGAATATTCCGATCATACATTCAACCTTATCCGGCGCATCGGATTGCAGCAGATCCTGAATATTCCGCTTCTCCAGCGGTCCTGCATTTTCCAGCGCATGCACCAGCAAAAAAGTTTTTTTATTAGCAAGAATATCGCCGCCTTTCTGTTTCCCGAATGTTGAAGGATTTCCAAAACTATCCAGCCAGTCATCCTGCACCTGGAATGCGAGGCCGAGGTTTTTTCCAAATGAATAAATGTTTTCCTGGTTAGCTTCTGACGCGCCGGCAATGATGGCGCCCATACGGAGACTGGCAGCAAGAAAAACTGCCGTCTTTAATTCAATCATATGCAGGTATTGATACAGCGTGATGAACTCGGATTTTTCGTAATCCATATCCAGTTGCTGGCCCTCGCAGACCTCGCGCCCGGTTTTAATCAGAAGCCTGAAAAGATCCTGTACGTGGTTAGAGGAAGTTTCATTCAGATATTCGTATGACTGTAACAACATCACATCACCCGCAAGTAAAGCTGTGGATTCATTATACTTTGCATGTACCGTTGCCCTGCCCCTGCGCAGCGGTGCTTTATCCATGATATCATCATGAATAAGCGTGAAGTTGTGGAAGATTTCCAGTGCAGCTGCAGTTTTCCAGGTATCAGGCAGAATGGGTCCGAACAATTCATTACCCAGCAGACAAAGCACCGGGCGGATACGCTTGCCTCCTTCCCGGATCATGTAGGAAGCCGCACCATAAAGGGTTTCCGGCCGATCCGGAAAATGATTTTTATCGAAGTAGGAATTAAACTCTTTTGATAACTGCTGAAAACGCAAGACTAATTGTTAATTGTTAATTGTTAATTTTTAACGGACAAACTATTTCCCATACTCCCATACTCCCATACTCCCATACTCCCATACTCTCTTATGTTTGTTTTAAGTTTTCCAAAACCCACTCATAATCCAATTGTCTCTTGGCCAGATTGGCGGAGATGACTTTAATAGTCACTTTATCACCCATTCGGAAACGACGTCCACTGCGTTTTCCAACCAATGCATATTCACCCTCGATCAAACGGAAGTCGTCATATTCCATCAGACTGTTCAAACTGACGAGCCCTTCACATTTTTGTTCCAGGGTTTCAACCCAGAATCCAAATGCAGCTACACCGCTTATAACACCTTCGAATATATCTCCCACAAAATCTCTCATGTATTCTACCTGCTTGTATTTGTTGGCAGCACGCTCACTATCCATCGCCGCTCTTTCTCTTTCACTGCAATGTTTGCATTGCTCTTCCAGTTTTTTATGAATCTTGATTTCTTCATCCAATACCTCCTGTAATATTCGGTGCGTGAGCACGTCAGGGTATCGCCTGATGGGCGAAGTAAAATGGCAGTAATTGGTAAATCCCAATCCATAGTGACCGATATTTTCAGTCGTATAAACCGCTTTGGCCATGGTCCTGATACCCAGTTGTTCCAGCACGTGCTGTTCTGGTTTGCCTTTCACATCCTTTAGCATCAGATTGAAAGATGCAGAAATCCCATCAGGCGATTTCGTATCGAAATGGTGCCCGTATTTTTTTGCAAATTCAACAAAAGGCGCAAGCTTTTCTTTATCCGGTGTATCATGCACCCGGTATGGAAAGGGAATAGATTTCTTTTTGATTTTTATTTTCGCAACGTGACTGGCAACTGTCCTGTTGGCCAGCAACATGAATTCTTCAATCAGCTGGTGGGACTCCTTACTTTCCTTCACCATGATCCCAATGGGTTTTCCTTTTTCATCAAGTTTAAAACGGACTTCTGTGGATGAAAAATTGATGGCACCTTTTTTTATCCTTTGTTTTCTGAAGCGCTGGGCGATTTCGTTCAGTATGCCAATCTCTTCCAGGTATATCCCTTCTTTCTTATCTATAATATCCTGCACATCTTCATAAGCAAAGCGATGATCAGAATGGATGATACTTCTTCCCAGCCAGTATTCCCTGATAATGCCTTTGTGTGTGATATGAAAAACAGCAGAAAAACAAAGTTTGTCTTCGTTTGGTCTGAGCGAACAGAGTTCATTGGAAATTCTTTCTGGAAGCATGGGGTTTACCCTGTCAGGCAGATAAACGGATGTTGCTCTTTCGTATGCTTCTTCATCAAGTGGTGTTCCGGGTTTTACATAGTGACTCACGTCGGCAATATGAACACCGATCTCATACATTTCATCTTTTAATTTCCGGAAAGAGATGGCATCGTCAAAATCCCTCGCATCAGACGGATCAATCGTAAAGGTTAATACTTTCCTGAAATCCTTTCTTCCCTCCAGGTCATGCGCTGGTATGGTTTCCGGGAGACTTGCTGATGCTTCCAGCACATTTTCCGGGAATACAATCGTAAATCCATTTTCAAGAAGTATTTCTTTCATCACACGGTCGTTTTCGTCTGCTTCATCCAAAACCTGTAATACTTCTCCCTGCGGTTTTTTATTTTTACCCCAGTCTGTGATACGAATGATCACTCTGTTGTTATCTTTTGCACCATTCAGTTTGTCTAAAGGAATATATACATCGGTCATGGGCCTGGCCGTTTCAGCAATAAAAAATGCAAACCCTTCTCCCATTTGAATATGTCCTGGGAAATCGGTTTGTTTTCTTTCAATAACAGATTCGACAACTCCCTGCACCCTGCTATTGTCGCGTTTTGACTGGTTAATTTTAACGAGCACAGAATCTCCGTGCATAGCTGTATTGAAATCATTGGGGCGAACCAGCACGTCACGGTCAAGACCTTTTGCAATCACGAATCCCATGCCCGAGCGTGTTACTTCCAGGATGCCCTTATGAAGATGTATGCTTGTTTTTTTCTTTTTCTTATCTAAATGTTTATGACCCATAATATATCAGGCTTGATCAGGAAATTCCTGGATGAATGTAGTAATTAAGCGTGTAAACTGATTTTCTTCGTTAAATAAAAACACCGGCTGAATGGGCATTACGTAAAAAGGAAGCTCACGCAGTTGTTGTGAAAATTTCTGAAGTCGCACGGCGTCTTTTTCTGTCGTGAGGAGGATCTTGGCGGGTGACTGGATCTGTTCGAATTTTTTGAGTATATATTTCAGGTCGTCGATAGTAAAAATATGATGATCACTGAAAGCCAGCTCATCGTACCCATTAAATTTTTCTTCCAGATGTTTTTTCAAAGGACCCGGATTAGCAATTCCCGTCATAAGTAATATTTCAGCTGTTTTTACTTCGGTCCAGGGCTTACGGCTGATCACCTGGTATGGATTACCGTATGAGATCGCGCTGAAAAATATATTTTGCTCAGGTCTTGGTTTGATTTCTTTAATCAGATGAATTTTTTCTGCCAGGGACAGATCCGGCGGACATTTTGTAACTACGATAATATTTGCCCTCCTGGCGCTTTTTTTCTGGTCACGGAGATCACCCGTTGGCAGGAACCAGTCCCGCGTAAATAAGTTGTTGTAATCCGTTAACAGAATATTGAATCCCGCTTTTACTGATCGATGCTGGAACGCATCGTCCAGGATGATAACTCGTGTATCGGGTTTATCATGTAAAAGCTGCGGTATAGCCACCACCCTTTCTTCACCCACAGCCACTGTTACATCAGGAAATTTATTATAAAACTGCATGGGTTCATCTCCTATTTCAAGTGCCGTGCTCTGATTCGTTGCCAGTGCATATCCGGAAGTCTTTCTCTTATAACCGCGGCTCAGAATTGCTACCCTGTATTTATTTTTAAGTTTTGCAATCAGGAATTCAACCATGGGGGATTTACCCGTTCCACCCATGGCAAGATTTCCGATACAGATCAGCGGCAGATTGAAAGTAGCCGATCGTAAAATATTCCTGTCGAACAACCAGTTCCGGATATAAATGATCAATCCATAAACCAGGGAAAAAGGAAGCAGGAGCACCCTGAACGGTTTTAATAATGGATAGTTGAGATTGATCATACCAGGGAATAAAGATAATTCAAATCAATGCGCCCGGCTGCCTCTGAGATGGTCTGCGGCGAAATGGATTTCATTAAAGCGAGGGAAAATATCGCCGGGTAACCCGACCAGGCAACAATTTCATGCTCATAGTCAAGATATTTATCATTGAAAACCCAACCAATCGGATCCAGTCCGTATGACCTGCAAAGTTTTGCAGTCATCAGTGAGTGATTGATACTGCCAAGATAGTTTCGGCTCACCAGTATCAGCCTGGCATCCAGCTGTTTTATTAAATCAATAACAAACTCTTTTTCATTTAACGGGACCATCAGGCCACCTGCACCTTCGATGATCAGGGGACGATCAGATTTCATTTGGTTAAAATCCTTTATAATCCGGCCTAAATCAATGTGTCGGTTTTCTCTCGCTGCTGCAATATGAGGTGAAGCTGCCAATTGCAGCAGATATGTTTCCGGATGAATGATGGTTTCTGAATTGCTGATCATCGAAGTCAGCCATTTGCTGTCTGTTCCCTCTTCGAATCCCGCCTGCACTGGTTTCCAATAATCAGCCCGCAGGGCTTCGGCAAGGATGGCAGCAACAACTGTTTTTCCAATGCCGGTTCCAGTGCCGCTGATAAAAAAAGGCCTCATCAAGTTTTATTAATGAAGATTGAAAAAAGAGTCGTCCCATAATTCCTTTCCTTAACAAATAGTGGAAAATCCTTGTAGCGGTTGCGTGGTGTATGTTCCAGAACAAACCAGCCGTTCTTCTTCAGAAAGTTTCCATCCACGATATGTACCGGAATCTGG
>DASZHV010000108.1:0-17600 GCA_035937535.1 Puia sp.
ACAATTTTTCTATCAGTCATCCCTATACGCACAATGTTTATGTACTGGCGGAATTCCGGCAACCGCCATTGATCAGTCCATTACAATTTCACCAACCACAGCGAGTACGCTTAACTTCGTATTTCAGCAATTCAATCCCGCAATTGGGAACCTGAGTTGTGTGACTCTGCACGATACCATTACCGGAACTTCCGTTACGGGTGCTGGTAATACGGGGCCCGACAGTACCGCCTTTCTTTTTCAGTTAACACTTACGAATAAAATTTCAGGCCCGGGGATCACCCTAACGCATGTTTATAACTCCGTCCATGGATATGATACACTGACTCCTTTCGGACATCCAGGAGATACCATTACGTACGGACCAGAAAATATTATTAGTTTTCCACATGGAATCGGAACAGCAGGAGGTAATGCCGCATACCTTGGTCTGGGTACAGTTGGTTTTACCTATTCCATTAATGGAGGTTTGATTACCCTAGACGGTGGATCCAATTACAATTCATCAGTAACCACTGTAATCGGTGGAACATTGCATCTTACTTATTACTGGTGTCCGACCATTCCGCTAGGTACGGCCATCAGCAATTTTTCAGCCTTTAAAAATAACGGTACCGTTTCATTACAATGGCTTGGCACAATTGATCAAAAGGATATAGTTTATGAAATTGAATACAGTAAAGACAACGAAAACTGGCAATCAGCAGGAACTGTCCCGGCTGGATCTGCTCCAGCAGGTACTGTTGCACAATTCCAGTATCAATACAACACTTCTCAGTCTGATTTGGGAGAAATATACTTCCGCATCAAACGAGTCGATCCGGAAGGAAACATCGTCTATTCGGCTGTCAAGGCGGTAAATTTGCAACAAGCAGATCAGCGTCCCGGCATCCAGATTTATCCAAATCCTGTTAGCCAGAATATTCTTATCCAGTTTGATGAGCAACAAACCGGGAATTTCAGTCTGGAGCTTTTGAACACTACTGGTCAGATTATTGAAAGAAAACAGGTTCAACTTATTGGAAGTTCCATGACTAATTTGGATCTTACAGTAAAACCAGCCAGCGGAATTTACTTCCTAAGGGCAGTGAATCCAGCTAATAACAGGCAGTTCCTGACCAAGGTTATTGTGAACTGATTTTTTTCCGTACGTTTGTCAGGCTTAAATACTACATAATGGAATACAATACAACGCGTAATCACCTGATTATGCGTGAATATGGCCGCCATATACAGCGGATGATAGAATACCTGCTTACCATTGAAGATCCTGAAGTGCGTGAAAAAAACGCGGCTGTTGTGATTGAATTGATGGGATTTCTAAATCCCCATCTTAAAAATGTAGAGGATTTCCGTCATAAATTATGGGATCATCTTTTTTTAATTTCCGATTTCAAACTTGATGTATCATCTCCTTATCCGATTCCAACAGCAGAAACGCTGAAACAAAAATCGGATCCACTTCCTTATCCGAAGCGATATCCGAAACATGCGCATCTGGGTAAAAACCTCGAGCTGATTATTGATAAAGCATTACAGGAAGAAAATCCCGAAAAGAAAAACGGATTCGCCAATGCCATTGCTTATTACATGAAACTGGCTTATAATAACTGGCATAAGGAAACGGTTCACGACGATGCCATCCAGGGAGAACTCAGCGCCATAACTAACGGACAACTTGAGTTTACCAACACACCTTTTGTACGTAGTTTCCGTCCAAACGAAAATCGTGAAAGAAGCGGTGGATATGGTTATGATCGAAATAAACGAAATCAGAAATTTCAGAGAAATAATAATAACAATAACCGGAATAACGATCGCGGAGGTAAATTCAAAAAGAAAAGATATTGAATGAATGCCTTTGAAGTTACCGGTGGTAAACGGTTGAAAGGTGACATCGTTCCCCAGGGAGCAAAAAACGAAGCGCTCCAGGTTATCAGTGCCGTATTATTATCCAAAGGCAAAATTACCATTTCAAATATTCCCGACATCCTTGATGTCAACCTGCTGATTGAAGTACTACAGGAGATGGGCGTTAAAACAGAGCGTAGTTCGCGTCACGTGTGCAGTTTCCAGGCAGATGACATTAATGTGGATTATCTGAACAGTGAAACTTTTCGCAAAAAAAGTGGAAGACTGCGCGGTTCTATAATGCTTGCGGGACCCCTGCTTGCCAGATTTAAAAAAACTTTTGTTCCCAAACCTGGTGGAGATAAAATTGGCAGGAGAAGGCTGGACACACATATGACCGGATTCGAAAAACTCGGCGCCCGGCTTTCCTACAATCCTGGGGATGATTATTTTCGTCTTGAGGCTCCGGAACTAATCGGTACATTCCTGTTGCTCGAAGAACCTTCAGTTACCGGAACGGCTAATATTGTGATGGCTGCCTGTCTCGCGACGGGCAAAACCACGATTTATAACGCTGCATGTGAACCTTATATACAACAGCTCTGCAAGATGTTAAACCGCATGGGCGCAAAAATCAGTGGTATCGGAAGTAACCTATTGGTGATTGAGGGGGTGATTGAGCTTGGAGGAACTGAACACCGGATGTTACCTGATATGATCGAGATTGGCTCCTTCATTGGTATGGCCGCTATGACCCAGAGTGAAATACTGATCAAGGATGCCCGGGTAAGTGAACTTGGACAAATACCAGATAAATTCCGTCAATTAGGAATCAGGCTTGAAATTCAGAACGATGATATATATGTTCCGCGGCAGGACCTTTATGAAATTCAAACCTATCTCGACGGATCAGTTCTGACCCTATATGATCATCCATGGCCGGGACTTACCCCTGACCTGTTAAGCGTAATGCTTGTCGTTGCCACACAGGCAAAAGGAAGCGTGCTCATTCATCAAAAAATGTTTGAAAGCCGGTTGTTTTTTGTAGATAAACTACTTGATATGGGTGCACAGATAATCCTTTGTGATCCCCATCGCGCTGCAGTGATCGGATTGGGAAGGGTCCACAAACTGCGCGGAATTACGATGAGCAGCCCGGATATACGCGCCGGAGTTTCTCTGCTGATTGCAGCTATGAGCGCAGAAGGGAAAAGTGTAATTCAGAATATTGATCAGATCGACCGGGGATATCAGTATATTGACGAGCGGCTCAATCGCCTGGGGGCCTCGATTAAAAGAATATAAATATTTCTGATGCTGATCATTATTACTGCACCCTCAGGTGCCGGGAAAACCTCCATCACCAGGTATTTGCTGCATCATTTTCAACAACTGGCATTCTCAGTTTCAGCTGCTACAAGGGCTCAACGCCAGGATGAGGTGAATGGTGTTGATTATTATTTTATGACACTGGAGGAATTCCAACATAAAATACAAAACCAGGAATTTGTTGAATGGGAAATGGTTTATGAAGGCCGGTACTATGGTACTTTAAAATCTGAACTTCAAAGGATCTGGGCAAATAATAAAATCCCAATCCTGGATATCGACGTGAAGGGTGCTATTCATGTACAGGAACAATATCCTGATCAAAGCCTGTCCATTTTTGTAAACCCCCCCTCTATTGAGGAATTGAAACGACGGTTGGAGTTTCGCGCCACCGAATCTGCAGAAGCACTGCAGGACAGGCTCAATAAAGCCGCGTATGAAATTTCCTTCCGCCATCATTTTAACAAAATCATCGTAAACGATAACCTTCAGACTGCTTGTGAGGAAGCCCGGCATATTATTTCGGACTTTCTTTCCCGACAGGGGCTGTTGCCGTTGAACGATTTGGGAGAATAGCACATAGAATATGGTGAATGGTTGATGTTTAGATAGTAATACAACTTTCATATATAACCCATAACTCAAAGTTTTCGGTTTTCGGCCTTTCGAACTAAATTCGTATTTGAATGATCAATACCAATACCCTGATCTGGATCATCATCGCATGGTTGATGATCATTTTTTTTGCTGGCATTGAGATCGCATTTGCCAATGCGAACCGGCTAACCATTGAAATAAGAAAGAAGCAGGGTCTTAAACGCAGTATCCTTCTCTCTGGCTTCCTTGATACGCCCAGCCGTTTTATCAGCGCCTTGCTGATCGGCTTCAATCTTTTCCTAGTCATTTTCGGCTTACTTGTGGGTGAAACCCTCTCTCCCTTATGGGAATTTATAATCAAGAAAACGGTAGTACCTCAGGCCTGGGTGGATATTTTTCGTCTTATGTTTGAAACATTAACGTCCACGCTCTTTATTCTTTTTTTCGGGGAGCTTATACCTAAGGCCTTTTTCCGTGCAAAAAGTGACAGCCTGCTCGATTTTTTTGCACCGGTAAGTAATTTCTTCTATAATATATTTTATCCTGTTTCGCTATTTTTTACTCGAATCTCTGAATGGATACTGAAATATGTTTTCAATGTGCGTATTGATGAACGCAAGGATCTTTTTGCTAAAGCAGATTTAAGTAATTTTTTCCAGCAAACGGGTGAAACGGATGAGCCGCAGCCGGAATTGAATACGGATCTTTTTGAAGCCGCTCTTTCCCTGCCTAAAGTAAAAGTGCGGGAATGCCTGATTCCACGTAAAGAGATTGAAGGAGTCGATATCCGCATGAACATTGATGATGCCCGAAAGAAATTCATGAACAGCAAACTTAGCAAGCTGGTTGTATATGATGGCAATATAGACCATGTAATGGGTTATATTCATCAGTTGGATCTGTTCAAAGCACCTGATTTTATCCGGGATATCCTGCTTCCTATTCCCGCGGTTCCTGAGAGCATGAGTGCCATTGACCTGATTAGCAAATTCAGCCGGGACAGAAAAAGTATCGCCTGGGTTGTGGATGAATTTGGCGGAACAGCAGGTATTGTAACCATGGAGGATCTGCTGGAAGAAATTTTTGGTGAGATTCGGGATGAATATGATACAGAAGAATTTGAAGAAAAGAAATTATCCAACGAGGAATTTATTTTTGCGGGAAGGCTTGAACTGGATTATCTCAATGAGAAGTATGATATGGATTTCCCCGAAAATGAATCCGAAACCCTGTCGGGGTTTATAATTAACCGCCATGAAGCTATTCCACGATTAAAAGAACATATCATTATCGACGATTATGAGTTTGAAATCCTCAGCGTAAGTGATACCCGAATAGAGATGGTAAAGATGAAACTCCTTAAATAGGCCTAAAGCTTAACGCCTAACGTTTAAAACTGGTTTAACATTTATTTCTAACTCTTCTAATACGGGCGGAAATCTAAACAGAAGTTTTTGGCTTTAAGCCTTAAGCTTTAAGCTTATTTAAGTTCATTTCAATTTACCTTTGCGACGCCTTAATAAATGGTAATTCTGAGAATTATGGCTTTAAACTTTTTTAAGAGGACCCCGGGACAGGCAGAAATGTCATTTATTGAACATCTTGAAGCATTGCGCTGGCATATCGTAAGATCAGTGCTTGCAATCGTAATATTGGCTGTTTTCGCATTTTTAAAGATTGACTGGATATTCGAGCACATCATTATGGGCCCTCTGAAACAGAATTTTCTGTCGGTGGTTGGCCTTTGTAATCTGAGTCATTTTTTGCATATCGGTGATACTCTCTGTTTGCCAGCTGCAAATGTTCAGTTGCAAACGACAGCCTTCGGATCCCAGTTTATTTCCAGTATAACCATTGCCTTTGTTTGTGGTTTCATCATAGCCTTTCCTTATGTTTTCTGGGAATTCTGGCGCTTTGTAAAACCAGCACTTTCTCCTAAAGAAATTAAAAGCACCCGCGGTTCTATATTTTTTGTAACCTTTTTTTTCCTGCTGGGCTTAGCTTTTGGGTATTTCCTGCTCGCTCCTTTTACTTTTAGTTTTCTTTCCAATTATAAGCTTGGCATGAGCGGTATGCTTATTACAAGGCCAACGCTGGATGATTATCTGGATAATTTGCTGGACATCCTGATCGGATCAGGAATAGCCTTCCAATTGCCACTTATCAGCTATGTACTTACTCATATCGGACTAATCACTCCAAACTTTCTAAGGGAATACCGTAAATATGCATATGTTGCCATTCTATTTGTTGCCGCCGTAATCACACCTTCGCCCGATTGGATGAGCCAAACGATTGTTGCCTTACCCCTGATCCTTCTTTATGAAATAAGTATTCGAATTTCCGTACGTGTTGAAAAAGCAATAAAGAAACGGGATGAGGAATTTTAAGTAAAGCTTAGAATCCCTTACTTGCCTTCATTGTCTTTTTTCGATCTCTTCCATTAGTTTTCCAAAGATTTCATTTACAGATCCTTCGCCCGGGATATAAACAACCTTATTGAACTTTTTATAATAATCCGCAACGGCAGCAGTTTTCCGCTCGTATTCTTCGATACGTGAACTGATAACGGCTTCATTTACATCATCGGTGCGACCGGAAGTGAGTCCCCGGTTCAAAAGTCTTTTAATAAGCTCGGACTTTGATACCTGCAGGGCCAAAACCACGTTTATGGTCATTTTTTTTTCAGTTAACAGGGCATCCAGGGCCTCTGCCTGGGGCCTCGTACGGGGAAATCCATCAAAAAGAAATCCATTTACTCCTGGATTTTCTTCGAGGGATTTGCGAATCATACCGATTACAACCGCGTCTGGAACAAGTACGCCCTGGTCCATGAGACTTTTAGCCTCCATGCCCAAATCGGTCCCATTTCTTATCTCATTTCGTAGAATATCGCCTGTGCTTAGGTGCTTAAACCCGTATTGCGCAATCAGTTTTTCAGATTGCGTGCCCTTGCCACTTCCAGGCGGACCAAAAAGAATCAGGTTAAACATTGCTACCATGTTAAACATTATGACTAGCCTTAGGTATGGACAAATATAGTGTACGGTTCTTGTAATTCCTTTAACAAATCAGCTGTTTACCAGAGTAAAAACACAGGGAATACCCCTAATCCTTATAATAAAATGAAAATTCTCTGATATGTCAAGGAAATGACAAACCGAACGAACCGTGACTACGTAGATTTGTTGAATAGATAACAAGAATGAACAATTATATCAAAACATACGGAATCTTAATGCTTGCTTTTTTATTTCAGCAATGCTATTCACAATCTAATAATAGTAAAAAAACAACTATGGATAAAAATCAGGTTCATCCGGATTCTTCTGTTGTAAACAAAACGGATGAAGAATGGCAGAAAATTCTTCCTGCCGATGTATTTTATGTTGCGAGGCAAAAAGGAACGGAGAGGCCCTATTCAAGCAAATTCGAACATTCTAAAGAAATCGGAACATACTATTGCGCCGTATGTGGTAATCCATTATTCAGGAGCGATACCAAATTTGAAAGCGGATGTGGCTGGCCGAGTTTTTATGAGCCCATAAGTAAAACCAGTATTATTTATTTAAAGGATAATACTCTGGGAATGGAAAGAACTGAAGTGGAATGCGGAAAGTGCAAATCCCATCTGGGCCACGTTTTCGACGATGGGCCCCCTCCAACCGGACTTAGGTATTGTATTAACGGGGTAGTCCTGGATTTCAAAAAAGCACAGGAAGCCCAAAAGAAATACGATGGAAGCAAATAGCCGAAAGTAAAAGTTAAGAGTTAATACTATTTATTCATAATTAAAATGTCCTTCAGGTAACTGCCTGAAAGACATTTTTTATAGTATAGATTGCTATATGCCTTAGGCCTTAAGCTTTAACTACGCATTTCTAAAATCCACATTAATCGTTATATCTACTTCCTTCCTATAAACATTCCACCGGCTTCCGTAGCTTAATTCGATTTCAAATTATAATCAAAGCGTTTGATTATTGCATTTGCTGGTTTGATTAGAATATAGTTATCTGATTTGAATTGTGAGAAGTGCAAATGAAGATAATAACGACGCCATTCTCACAATGCTTAATATTAAAATCTTTTTCATTTTATAGATTTAAAGTTTAAACATCAAAAATAAGAATTAGATTTCCATGGTCGGCTGCAAATTTTTTATTTGAAATGGGCTTGCATTATAAGTGAGGATAAGCTATTTTAGCGACTCAATTCATTGAATATTATAGAGCTATCTGATTATCTTAAGGAAAATCGAGACTATTTCTAAAAATCCTGTTCCTGAAAGTTTAAAAAAACCCTTCAAGACTATGGATTCATTCAAGACACTTTCCATCATTATCCCGGCTTACAATGAAGCAAAGACCATCCAGTTTATTCTGGACCGCGTTCACGAGGTAGTTTTGATTCATAATTTACAAAAGGAAGTAATCCTGGTGAATGATTGTTCAACGGATGGTACTGAAGAGGTATTATTCAGTTATAAGGCTGCACACCCTGGAATGAATATACAGTATTATAAACATGAAATGAATCAGGGAAAGGGTGCTGCTATCCATACAGGAATTAAAAAAGCAACGGGTGAGTACCTGGTTATCCAGGATGCCGATCTGGAATATGATCCGGAAGAATTCAATGAACTTCTCAAACCAGTAATAAGGGGTTCTGCTGATGTTGTATTTGGTTCAAGATTTTTGGGCGGTAATCCACACAGGATCCTTTTTTACTGGCATTCTATTGGAAATAAGATTTTAACCAGACTGAGTAATATGCTTACAAATCTTAACCTTACGGACATGGAGACCTGTTATAAATTGTGCAAAACCCAGATTATTCAGAATATTGAATTAAAAGAAAAGCGGTTTGGATTTGAACCGGAAATAACAGCCAAACTGGCACGGATACCAGAAATCAGAATTTATGAAGTAGGAATTTCATATTATGGCCGGACTTACCTGGAAGGGAAAAAAATAGGCTGGAAAGATGGATTCCATGCTATCTATTGTATTCTTAAATACAATTTGTTTCGCTAATGCCACAACAAGCGCGATCGGATCCCTCCGGTTTCGAAACACTTGAAGCTTTTTCATATGCTGATGCATTCAACCGCTGGCTATTTAAAAAAATTAGCATCTATGTTCAGGGGCAGACACTTGAAATAGGAAGTGGAATTGGAAATATTTCAGCATTTTTACTAAAAGATCAAACTAATGTATCACTCAGCGACATTCGTCCCGAATACTGCCATTTATTACAAATAAAATTCGGTCATGATCCTCATCTCCAGGGAGTTTACGAACTGGATCTTTCTTTAGTAGATTTCTGCTCAAAACATCCCGAATTATTAGAAAAATTTGATACAGTCATTGCGTTGAATGTAATAGAACATATCACAGATGATTTGCTTGCCATCAGGAATGCAAAAGCACTTTTAAGAAATAATGGGAAACTTATAGTCCTGGTTCCGGCTGGCCAATGGCTCTACAATTCAATAGATCGTGAACTCGGTCATTATAGAAGATATTCAAAATCCGGATTGAATAATTTAATGGAATCGGCCGGACTCGTCGTCACCGGTTGCCGATATTTTAATGCTGCTGCAATATTTGGATGGTGGTTTTCCGGAAATATTTTACATGAGAAAATCATATCTCCTGGTAAATTAAAATTATATAATACCATGGTTCCTTTTTTCAGAATGGTAGATTGGTTGGTAACGCCATTTACCGGTATATCATTAATTTCAATAGGTGCCAAAAAAGTGAATTGATAAATGGTAACATCTGCGACATATTCATTACCTGTTGAAAAGCAGAACCGGTTTTTAAAATGGTTCATATATATATTGGGCTTCCTGTTTTTCTTAAATTGTTTTACGCCCCTCAGGCTCCACTATGATATGCTGCGTTACTTTGCCATCAAGGATTGCATTGAATCGAAATGCCCTCCAGGAGCCGATCCCAACGATTACCTTCCTTATGGTTATACCGCACTTCTGCTCCTGCTTTCTAAATTCGGCATACTAAGATCTTTCTATATTGTTTTCGTTAACTGCCTATATTTTTTTGGCGGATTATTTTTTGTCAGAAAGATCTTTACTTATATCCGTTCACCATTCTTACTTTTTATATTGGCATTGTTGAACTGGACAATAATAAAATTTGTAACTCATCCTTTATCTGAAATGCAATATCTGTTTTTTTCGCTGGCAGGGATTTATGCATTTTATAAATTCATCCAAAATAAAAATATCTGGTATCTTCTGCTTGCTTTTCTTATGGCAGGACTGGCTTTTCTTACACGAACGGTAGGTATTGCTCTGGTAGCTGCCTTGATTGTTTCTCTTATCTGGGAATTCAGAAAACAACTTCTTGAAATTATAAAGAAAAACAGGATTCTGGTATTATTCCTCCTTCTCTCTATTTCAATAGTTCTGATTTTCTCGAAACAACTTGGTTTGAATCATTATACTGATGTGATGTCAAAACAATTTAATGAAGGCCTGCGGTTTTCAGATATGGTGAGATGGCATTTTTCGGAATGGGGAGAGATCTTATTGAATGCTTCAAGGTTCAAAGTAATTAATTTATTATCTGCTACCCTGGGAAATTGGATATTTACAATTTTAGGAATCCTGGGAATCGGCGGATTTATTTATATCTGTTTTATTAAGAAAAACAGTATTCCATTTATAGTAAAGTCATATCTTCTTTTCTACATTATTCTCATTTTCAACTGGCCCTTCCAGGACCCGCGCTTCTGGGTGCCGGTTATACCATTAATAGCTGCAGTTATTATTCAGCATTCATTTTCAAAAAACCAGTTGATCAGGTTATTTTTTTTCATCTGGCTGATTGTTTATTCTGCTTTTGGTCTAACCTCCCTGGGTTATATGACTTTTACTTCATTAAATAAAAAAGAACTTTCGAAAACACAGGCAAAGGGTGTATACCGGAATGAATACGAAACTCATTTTTTTGGTAGACCGTTATCGGATACCGTTACTCGGGTAGATCCTTACCTTGTTGATTTTTTGAACAGGTATGATAAATAAAATTAAAGCCTTAAGCTTTACATTTTATGCTTAAATCCTTCCTAATTATTATTAGCCAGTACTTGTTGTACCTGGGCATACGGCATGGCTTTTAATTCCGCGGTCGTATATCCATTGATCTTCCGGGTAGCGCTGTTTCCTGCAGCTTTAGAACCAGGAATGGTAACATACCGGTATTGTAAATTGGTTAAATCCTGTGTGGAAAGAATATTTATATGACCAACAGAGTAATCTTCCGAAATAATATAATTAAGTGCAGAAACGGGCTGTATATGTGCTACGTTATTTGCGTCAGGAAACTGGATATAAGATAAGATAACACCGCTATCCAGTATGCCTGATGTTATGGTTGGTGCTGAAAGAGTGTCGTGATAAAGACTATCAGTCGCATTATAAGTGAATGTAAGGACGATCCAGTTTGAATAAATAACACTGTCTGGTCCCGCGGGTCCTTTTGGTCCTTGTGGTCCTGCTGGTCCTGCAGTTCCTTTACTGCAACTACTCATACCAATTATTATTATTGTGGCTGCACAAAGGAGAATTCTGAACTGTTTCATCTTAATTTATTTAATATATGAATGAATGAACGGGTAAAGACGCAATATAATTTATTTCTTCTAACGCCTGCCTCTTATCAACCGCCTTTTCCAGAATACGGGAAATGATATGAGAGGTTGCTTTCATTTAACCTGATTTCGGTGTATTGTCTTTATGCTGCCATAAATGCAGACACGCATACGTGCGGTAGGGTGACCATCTAGCCGAGATCCTCAACATATCTTCTCTCATCTTTTTTTTATCCGCTTTTTTGAGTTTATAAACTCTGATCATCGCCTGTTGAATTCCAAGGTCATCTATTGCAAATATATCCTCCCGTCCCAATGTAAACATAAGCAGCATTTCAGCTGTCCACCTTCCTACACCTTTTATCTGTGTCAAATACTCGATAACTTCTTCATTATTCATTTTACCCAATACCTTATGATCTAAACCCGATTCAACGGTGAACCGGGCCACATTATGAATATAGTTGGCCTTAGCTCCGGATAATCCAATGGACCTGAGTGTTTCATGTGAAGTAGCCAGAATCTGTTCAGGACCTGGTTTACCCGGATACAGATTCAGAAACCTTTTACGTATTGTAGCAGCTACTTTTGTAGAAAGCTGCTGCCCGAGGATTGAATAACATAAATAGAGGTGAATATCGCGGCGCTTGGAAAGGACAAAAGTTTCCTTATCTTTTAATATGCGCGCAAATTTTTTATCCTTTGAAAGATGTAATATATAGGTAGAAGGAACAGGGGCCATAAGCGCAAATTAATGCGTTTAATGTTCCAGTATTCCATCGATTTTAAACAATACCCCGTTTATAGCCATATGATTTACGGAAATAACATTTGAAGCAGTATCGCTGCCGATTACCTGAACCGTAGTTTGAACTCCGGTGGTATAAAATATAAGGGTGCTGTCACTCACTGTTAAAAATTTACTGCTGTCTGCCACATCATAATTAAATAATCGTTGTGGAATCAGACCAGATAATACGATCGCGCGGAGGGTATCCGGACTTACCAGGTTCAAGTCAGAAGGTGAATTATATCCAAGATTTCTGAATGCATCATTATCCGCGGCATATAAAGTGAATGGACCCCCTGTGGAGAGCAGGATAGAAAGAGTATCCGGAACCGGTGTAGCAAGTTGAATAGCCTGATTGAAGAAACTTAAAGAAGTATCGCTGCTAACTATTTGCTCCAGATTTTGCTGCGGAGGCAACAAAACATTTTGTAAGGCTAGCATTATCCCGTTACTGGCGGTAGCTTCTGAATTGAGAAACATATAGCCGTTGACAAAAGTTCTGTTTGAATCTCCCGATACAAAAACAGAATCACCATTGGCCATGATTAGTTTCAATTCCGTTTTACCAATGAAGGATGCGAAATTAAGTGCAGTACCTGCATAAGTCTGATAAAGGACCCAATTCTTTGCCTGACCCGCTGTAAATCCATTGATTACTGTCTGACTATATCCGGATTGAACACAAGCAGCGTCATTGGGAACCATCAGGGTGAATATGGATGGGCTTTTGAAAACTGTGTCAAGACCGGCTTTAACAACCGCAGAATTAAAAATCGTTGTATTCGTTCCAATTGCCAATATATCTCCGAGAGTGGAGGTCTGTGAATTAATACCGGGAGGTGTAGTCTTATTGCAGGACCAAAGAGACAGAATGCTCAGTGAAGCCAGTGAAATATACAATACGGTTCTCTCAAAAAATTTAATCATATAATCCAGACTCATCAAATAATTATAAAATGTTTTAAGCTTTGAGTTCTATGCTTTAAGCTTATTCATGCTATACGTTCAAATTATCTTTCTGGTATGTGGAACGGTTAATTTATTCCAAGTTATAACTGACACGGCCGTCTTTTTCATCCTTGAGAGATATGCCGATTTCCAACAACTGCTTGCGTATGCGATCAGAGGTCTGATAATCTTTTTTAGCCTTGGCCTCCTTGCGGATTTCAATGAGCAGATCCATGATACCGTTAATTTTATCAGAGCCTGGTTTAGATTCATCCTGAAGACCAAGCACGTCTTCCAGATAGGTTTTAAACTGTGACTGCACAAAAGACAGGGTTTCGGCTGAAAGGGTTGTTTTTTCCAGATCACCGCTACGGAAAGAATTGATATGATTAACAAGCTGGAACATATTCGCCAATACTTTGGCCGTATTAAAATCATCATTCATGAAATCATCCATTTCGCGGCAAAGCGTATTGAACTGATTTTCGATCTGTTCACTTACAGTTTTTGACGGATCTGTTTGCAGCTTCATGAGTTCATGGTATGCATCCCAAAGCCGCTTCAGCCCTTTTTCTGCAGCCTGCAGTGCTTCATTTCCAAAATCGAGAGTACTTCGGTATTGTGTCTGTAAAATAAAAAACCGTATCGTCATCGGATGATAAGCCTGTGCAAGGAGCGGACTGTTTCCCGAAAACATATCAGTGAGCCGGATCACATTGTTATAACTCTTACCCATTTTTTTCCCGTTGATGGTTATCATGTTATTATGAATCCAATAACGGGCTGCCAGATCATGATTGCATATCATGCTTTGGGCAATTTCACTTTCGTGGTGAGGAAACAGAAGATCCATTCCACCTCCATGAATATCAAATTGGGTTCCGAGATATTTGGTGCTCATGGCAGAACATTCAATATGCCAGCCAGGGAAGCCTTCTCCCCAGGGACTGGTCCAACGCATGATATGTCCTGGCGGCGCTGATTTCCAAAGAGCAAAATCCTGACGATTACGTTTTTCTTCCTGGTTTTCCAGGTCGCGCGTTGTTTCGAGCAGATCATCCAGTTTGCGGCCACTGAGTTTTCCGTATGGATATTTTCCGGCATATTTTTTTACATCGAAATATACGGAACCATTTACTACATAACCGTACCCTGCTTTAACGATTTCGAGAATCATATTGATCTGTTCAACAATATGTCCCGTAGCAGTGGGTTCTATGCTTGGATCAAGGTTATTGAATTGGCGCATGGCCCAATGAAAAAGGTTGGTATATTTTTGTACCAATTCCATTGGCTCGAGCTTTTCAATCACTGCTTTTTTCGATATCTTGTCTTCGGCCTCCCGTCCCTCTTCCTCAAAATGACCTGCATCTGTGATATTGCGTACATAGCGCACTTTATATCCGAGATGAAGCAGGTAGCGGTATATAACATCAAAAGTAATAAAGCCCCTTGCATGGCCGAGATGACTCTCACCACTTACCGTAGGACCGCATACATACATACCCACATGATGGGCCGTAATGGGAATAAATTCTTCCTTCTGTCTTGTATAAGAATTATAAAATTTTAAGTTGCTCATGCCTTCGCCCAAATATAAACATTTATAACTTTCTGTCCCGTAGCTTCAGATCGGCGAGCACAGCGTGATGATCTGAAAAAGCGGAACTGAGTTTCATACTTTGAACTATAAGAAAATTGCGCGATGGAAGTATGTAATCAATACGAAGTGTGGGAGAAATATGAATATACGTTCTCCCAATGCCAAAACCTTTTGCAATGAATGCATCCTGCAGGTCTCCACGGATATGAAAATATGTATAGGAATTCGGAACATCGTTGAAGTCGCCACAAACGACAAGGGGGTATGGGCTGGCATCCAGTTGCCTTCTGACAGTGTCGGCCTGATAACCACGAAGGCCCAGTGCATCCTTTAATTTTTTTGCCAAAGAACGGGATGCCTCCAGGATACTATCCTCCGCATTACGAACAATTTCAACATTCCTGAAATCTTTTTGTTTGAATAATACAGATTGTAAATGGGTTGTAAAAACACGGATCATATTTCCATTCACATTAATATCTGCAGCGATCAGACTTTCTGTTTTTTGGACAAGATCAGATTTGAAGAATGTCTGTGAACTGGAAACAATCGGGTATTTCGAAAAAATAATAACGCCCGTCTCATATTTATTGCTGTGACTATGAAAATCCTTCGAAAAGAGAAAATAGGGGAATTGCAGTTGTTTTTGGATATACCTGATATTTGATCTTGCAGAATCTGCTGGTTCATAAAATTCCTGGAAACATAGAATATCCGCATCCTGCTTTCCAACCAATTCCAGCATGGGCAGGCGGTGATGTGATGCTCCAATCTTTTTTGTTGTGAATTCATCCCAGCTTCTTACGTTCCATGTCATGATACGGATACTCGTTGAATCCTTATGACCAAAATCGTGATTAACTGGATTAAAACCAAAGAAAGCATGAATATTCTTCCAGCCGATCAGGAGACAGATAAGTGAGATCAGGATATAGCGGGAACGGACGAAAATCCAGAAAATTAAATAGACCACTAATATTATCAGGAAAAGAGGAAAAAAAAATGCCAGTAAAGCGATTATCCACCATTTATCCGGATGTAAGAAAGCATTACAACAGGCGAGGAGAAATAAAATCCCAACCACAATATTAAGCAATATGAAAAAGCGTTTGGTAAATTTCCGCAGTGATATCATTAGGAAGAATCTTTGAAGTTACAAATCTTCCTCTTCAGCAGCCCGCTTCAGGACGTCTTTTTCCTCCGTTGTTAGATAGCGGTAGCCTTGCTGGTTGATCTTATCGAGAATTTCATCAATTCTTTTCTGTGTGATATTTGGAATTTTTTTATAAGGCTGTGTTCCTGAAACATTATAAAAGAATTCGTCTTTTTTACTTTTTGGTTTTTTCTTTTTATCGGGATTGAAAAGATCTCCGAACCAGTCGAAAAACTGGTTGATCCATACGCTACCGTCTCGTCCCCTTCGCAATTGATCAATGAATAAGAATCCGACACCTGCGGAACCCGCATAAGCTAGATAGGTAGCCATGTCGCCATTTCGGACTCCAGAGAAATTTAATAAAAGGAAAATCAGAGTCAGGATCCATAATGGTATACCACCGCTGATCATAGGGAAAATCCGGTAATCCGGGGATACAACTGTAGTAGCGACGGCAACTGCTGCAATGGAACAATTGGCGGCTGAAAGATAATCAACCCCTATCTGTGACCGCAGACCCGGTATAAGAATGTGAGCCATTACGTAAATTATAGCGCCTCCAAAACCTCCAAACAGGTAAACGGGAACTAATTTCCGGTTGCCTGTCAGGTCCTGAAGGATATATCCAAAGCTCCAGAGCCAGAACATATTGGAAATAAAACGAAACAACTGAAGATCCGTAAACATGAAACTGATCACGGTCCATGGCCGCCAAGCAATCTTTTCCGGACTAGCAGATAAAACGAACCAGTTATAAACATGGGTCAGGAAACTATCATTTGATGCATTGGTCAGCAGGAAAAATATAACTACAAATTTCAGGACAACAAAAATCACTGCATTCAGAACCAGAAGTTCTACTAATGCGTTCCCATCCTGGCCCAGGTACATTCGTTTACGATAATTATCTTCTTTTACATTCATATCGATTTTCTTACTCTGTAATCCACGAAAGCGCCGGTACTTTATGATTAACATCCGGAAAGAATCCTGGTTCAATAAAAATTACGGCGATCTGTTTTTCTCCAGTAAAATACTAATAGTAGACCGACCAGCCCACCTCCCAGATGTGCCCAGTGTGCCACATTATCCCCGGCATTATTCTGTACCCCCAAAAATAATTCATATAAAACGTATGCAAGAACGGCCCATTTTGCCTTTATTGGGATCAGTGCATAAATATAAATCAGGCTATTAGGAAACAGGAGGCCGAATGCCACCATACAGCCAAAGATCGCACCTGATGCACCTAGGGTAGCCGTATTCAAATCAGATTTGGGATTGTATCTTAATATTTCCTGGTCACCCGGTGAATAATTATTGATGCTGTTCCAGAGTGGAGTTAATTCATGGTAAACTACGAGTAAATGCAATAATGCAGCCCCGATTCCACAAATAATATAAAAGGTCAGAAAGCGTTTGGGGCCCCAATAATTCTCCAGAATCGATCCGAACATCCATAGAATAAGCATATTCAGAGCAATATGCCAGAAACCGCCATGCAAGAACATGTAGGTTACTATCTGATGAGGTTTGAAAAAAGTGGATCTGATATCGTGCAACGCAAAAAAGTTCTCCATAAAAGAAGAACCAGAATTCCCCATTGTCCACTGAATCAAATAAACGATGACATTGATAATTATCAGGTTTTTAATAACGGGCGGAATTACCTGCGAACGCCCCAGTCGGAAATCGGTCATATT
>DASZHV010000109.1:0-7736 GCA_035937535.1 Puia sp.
AAATCCCTGGAAAAACCGCGTCCCTGCGAAATCTGAATATTCATGAGTTTTAAATAGTCATAGCCTATGAAATTGCGTATAACAATCTCTTTTGAATTGGGGTCTTTTCCTTCCCAATTCAGATCGTATATCATATTTGCGATATGTAAAGGTGCCTGCCCGCTAAAGTCAACTGCTTTTATTCCGGGAGCATTCAAAAGTTCTTGTTTAAAAACTTTATACCCGTACGCTAGCCCTTCCGGGTATGGAAAATGAATATAGATCAGGTTTTCTCTGTCGAAGCCCAGATTTTTTGTTTGTATATAACGTACTTGCCTTGAAATGATAATAGTTCCGATGATCAGAACAATGGAAAGCACAAATTGAAATACCACCAGGCCCTTTCGAAACAGCAAAGCATTCGGGCTAAACTTCAATGCGCCTTTTAATACTTTTACGGGATTGAGGGAAGACAAAAAAAGCGCCGGGTAGCTACCGGCAACAAATCCTGTTATTAGCAGAAGGGTTGAAATACTGAGCCAGAATGAAAGAGATTCAACCGGCAATACCACATGCTTGCCAGTGAGCATATTGAACCAGGGCAACGCCAATTTTACTAAAACAAATCCTGCAATGGCTGCCAGGAAAGCTATAAGAAATGCTTCTCCTATAAACTGAATAACAAGCCGGAGTCGCAACGCACCCACCGTTTTACGAACACCCACTTCTTTTGCACGTTTTACTGAACGGGCTGTGGCCAGGTTCATAAAATTAATGCAGGCAATCAGTAGTATAAAAACAGCTACCATGCTGAACAGTCTGACATATTCAATCCGACCCCCGTCGGGCTTTCCGTCTTTAAAAATCGAGTTCAGATAAATTTGATCCAAACGCTGAATGCCAAGCTCCGGACGAAAACCTCTCCCAATGTTTGATTTCAGATAAGGTGTTATAAAGTTTTTTATCTGCGCTTCCACTTTTTCTGGGTCAGCGCCAGGACGCAATTAAATATAAGTGGAAGGCGCGCGGTTTATCCAATTATCAAACCAGCCTTCGACTGAAACAAGGTATTTCCAATTTAATACAAAGTCAAAATGCTGGGAAGTATTCGTGGGCAGATTTTCAAAAACAGCCGATACCTTAAAGTTATGGGCATTATTGAATACGAGGATTTTCCCTACCGCAGAATGAGGGCTGCCGAAAATGCTTTCAGCCATGCTGTGTGAAATGGCGATATTGTCAATCTCTGATAATGCACCGCTAGGTGAGCCTTCCAGGAGGGGATAACTGAACATTCTAAAGAAATCAGAATCAGCATAAGTACCCATCCTGCTGAAATTTCTTTCTCCCACACTGAATAAAGTTTCATTTTCATCCTCCCAATAACCAGTGGCTCTCTTAATTTCAGGAATCCGACGCTTTAATTCTATGGCAAGCATTCCGGGTGTCGCGGGACCGGCTTCTACCTTACCTTCTGAAAAGACACGTTCATATACTCTATATAAATTCTCCTTGTTTAAATGAAATGCATCTACATTTCTCTCATCCTGTACCCACAGGAAAATGAGCATACTGCCAGCCATTCCCAAAGCAAGTCCAAGTATATTGATAGAACTGAATGCTTTATTGCGAATGAGGTTTCGCCAGGCGGTTTTGAAATAGTTCATCAGCATAATAAGTAATATTTATGCTTATGGAAACAATAGATAAATAAAACGACCAAAAGAATGCCGTCTTATCATGATTTTGATAATCAATAATTTATCATTTTATTAAAAACCGATAGGTGTACGATTCCAGGACAATTAATTGTTCGTTTTTATACTGGTTCCGGGGTTCAATACCATTAACAGCCAAAGGATGACCCAGTAGTAACAATAGAATGATTACCAATCAAGTAGGTTTCAATTTTATAAATTTACCAAAATTCGACATGGTTAAGTTTTTCGCTTCAGCTAATATTATATACTTTAGCAAAGATATTAGCTAAAGAGAATAACCATCTGAAAATGCGCGTTATTTCAAGGAAGCCCTTATACGATTTTGCCGCGCGGTTTCCTTCAGCAATCAATTCATTGAACGAATGGTGGAAAAAAACGGAGGCTGCGGATTGGAATAATTTTGCTGATATTAAGAAGACTTTCAATTCTGTTGATTCTATTGGAGATAACAGATTTGTTTTTAATATAAGGGGGAATAATATCAGACTCGTGGGAATGATTTTTTTTGAAAGAAAGAAAGTTTATGTAAGAGGAGTATTAACTCATCCGGAATATGATGCATTAAACGATAGTGGTAACTTAAAAACTTTGTGAATATGTCAACAGGTATTACTAAAAATATAGAAAACCAGGTTTTTACACCTGGTCAGTATCACGCCGCCATGTCAGAAATAGAAAATTATATTTCCAGGGGCTTCGAAAATTTAAGCGAGAAAGAAGCGAACCGTTTAGATAAACTTTCAAATAAGGTGCATGAATATGAATCTCGCAAATATCCAATGCCGATGGCTAATTCTGTATCAGACTTACTACAGGGATACATGTTGGCCAATAATTTGAATGGAGTTAAACTGGGAAATATCCTTAAAGTCTCTGGATCTACAATCTCAGATATTCTTAATGGCAAAAAAGGTATTAGTTTTCCACTGGCAGTCAAAATGCATCAAATTCTGAAGATAGATGCTGACGAGTTGCTTAATGTGAAAATTACCTCTTCTTCCTCAGTTCGGAAAACCGGTATTTCAAATGGTCAAAAGGCAGCCTCAGGAAATATCAAATTAAACTACAGAAAAAGGGCAACGGTGAAAAAATCCGCAGCTAAGAAAGCTGCCAGGAGAAAGTGAAAAAGCAAAAAGGACAAGGGAAAGGGCGTCGCGGAAAATGTTTGCAAAGTGAACGTTCTAACATAAATAAGACCGTATAATTTTATTCAACAGAATACCAACGACAAATTTCTTCGGGTACAGCGTCTTATAACATAAATTTGAGTGTTAGCTGTCAGCAAAAACGGTATTTAAGTGGATATTTATTTAATTAGTGGATTAGGGGCCGACCAGACTGTGTTTAGAAATCTGACATTCAGCAAAGGAGTAAAGATTCATTATCTCGATTGGATTATTCCAAATGCAAAAGAGTCATTACGAGCGTATGCTCTTCGATTGGCAGAAGGTATCGATACTTCCAGAACATTTTGTATCATAGGCTTATCTTTTGGTGGAATGCTTGCGACAGAAATTGCGAGTGTAATGGAGCCGCATAAGACTATATTAATTTCAAGTATTTCGTCGAAGTACGGACTGCCCTGGTACTATCAGTTCGCAGGCAGAATTAGAATTAACAAATTGATTCCGGCTATAAAACCAGATAGCGTCCCCCAGTTTATATCTTCTTTTTTTGGCGTTGAGACAAAAGATGATGGTTTATTTTTTAATCAATTAATGAAGCGCACGGATCCACATTTTTCGAAATGCGCTATTGATTCTATTCTTAAATGGGATCGAACTGAAAGTCCGCCTGGCATTGTCAGAATTCATGGGGGTAAGGACAGGGTATTGCCAATCAGAGATGCAAAGGTTGACTATTTGATCCACGATGGCGGTCATTTTATGACATTCAACAGGGCAGAAAGGATTTCTGAAATCCTGGTAGAAGTGGGTGTCAGCTAACACCAGCATTGGCGCTATGCCGGCTGACGGTTATGTGTAACGTTAAACGACATTGAAATACATTGAAAATAAGCGACCTGACATATAAGGTTGTTGCATTTCGCGAAATCCCAAATTTCAACTCAGATGAATATGTTGACTGGGCAATAGAAATGATTTTTTTAGGGTACGACACACCTTCTCTTTTAACCTTAGCCGGGTTTAACAAGCCAACAAATTACTTTGAAGTTGCTGACTATTTACCAACAGTCTTATCATCATTACACTTAACTCAGAAAACAGGTGACGAAGCAACATTAAGTTATTGCAGTTACTACATAAAGAAAATCGCTAACTGTGACAATATCAGAAATAATTTAACACACGTTTATAAATTTTGCCGGGACAGAAACTATGAAAAATTAATTTATGATTTCTATCTGCTATATTGGGCATGGGACGACTTCGACTACGGAACTGACTATACACATTATTGGGAAAGTGCTAAAAGAGATAATATTGAAAAAATTGTAGTCGACGCTGCAAAAAAGTGGATGGAAAAAAACGAACAATACTATACACAACATTAAATTGTTGTTTGCAGGCTGCCCGTAAAGCAGACTTTATTAATTCCAGGAAATCAAAATCCCAATTAGTCCTAATTATTCAAAAATTAGGAGAAATCATGCGACTTGACTTTTTCACTATTATCAAAAACAACATGATGTTGACTTTGTTGGAGGGGAAGGACACGGCCTCAAGCGGGGAAAATATCAGTTGGTGTACAGGATTATTTTAGAATTTCTTCAATGCGATTAATCAGTTTTTCAGCGGGTTCGATGAGAGGTAAAACCTCCTGTTCACCGAAATTCATGAAATCATTATAGTCACTGCTGTGCCTGAGTTCAAAAAGTTTTGAGTAGAATCTGCCCAGTTCGGGGTCAACAATCCCGGGTTTTATGAAATGGAGTCCGAAAAGTTGCCGGGCCCCTGCGTGGGTCTTGGTTACGAAATCATGTTCAACCAATAGCGCGGAAATCGCATAAAAGCACGAATAATAGAGTCTGCTGACCGCCGTGTTCCAAAGTTTGTTTTCGGTTAAGATGTGAATTTCCTGAAAGGTTTCCTTCGCTTTTTTTAACCGGTAGGAAATCAGATCCCGTTTTTCGTCAGCATTCATAAAATAATTCCTTCTTTGATCACGTTTTCGTAAAACGGAGTTATCCGGAATGTGGATTCCCAATCTTTTTTTGCGATCACCGTGGGGCTAATAATGGTTCCGGTATCGAATTCAATATCGTACAACGGGTAGGTAATTCGGTTTAAGTTCTGATCAGAAACTTTATCGGTATCAATCAAAATAAGGAGATCAATGTCTGAATGATCTTTATCTGTTTTACGTGCTGTGGAACCATACAAAATCACGACTGCCTTCGGAGCAGTAGCCTGGACTGAATTTTTGATTCTTTTGAGTATGGATGTTATGTCGCGCTGAGGTGTAAACATTAAATTTTACTAACCATGTAAAGATAATAAATTCTAATTCAAGGAACTGGTTCAAGTGGAATCGTGCGCAAAGTTGAAGCTGGAACAGAAGAATGTACATACCGTTACAACCGTTGTACGAATTTGCATCAAAATGCAGGTGTTCATGCACGTTATTGCTTAATCTTCTAAATCCATAGTCAACATCATTCGGTGCGTAGACTTTTTACTGGATTCATCAGGGCTGCTTTGAGGGCCTGATAGCTGACTGTGGCAAGGGTGATCGAGAGCATACCCGCACCGGCAGCGACAAAGATCCATAGCGACAGCGACGTGTGAAGCGTATAGTTTTGCAGCCACTTGCTCATGAAGAAATACGATAGCGGCATGGACACAAGACAGGAGAGCATCACCAGCTTCAGGAAGTCGCCGGAGAGGAGCGCCCAGAGATTGACGACGCGGGCTCCGAGCACTTTGCGAACGCCAATTTCTTTTGTACGTTGTTCCGCTACGAAAGATGCCAGACCGAATAGTCCGAGGCAGGAGATGAGGATCGCCAGTCCGGAAAAGACAGTTGCAAGATTACCGATCTGGGTTTCGGCGAGAAATTTTTGCTCATAGGCTTCATCATTGAAATAATAGAGGAAGGGGCTTGCCGGGTTGAACTTTTTGTAGACTGATTCTATCTTATCAAGAGCAGTGCGAACGGGCGTGCCGGGTTTGATTCGGATGATTTGGATGTTATGGCCGCCTTCGCCCAGGAAAATGGCGGGTTGGATTTTGTCGTAGGGATCGTTCACAAGCATGTTCTTTGTCACGCCAATGATGGTATAGAATTTCCCCTCGTGTTTTACTATTTTGCCAATGGGGTATTTGAACCCAAGAAGCCGGGCGCCTTCTTCATTCACGATGGCAGAGCTGCTGTCGGTACCGAAGGCTCTGGAGAAATCCCGTCCTTGCAGAACCGTCCAACCTACGGTGGCGCCGAAGTCGCCGCTTACCCAGATATCGCGGAAGGATATATTTTTTTGATCTTCCTGCATACCCGCCCATTCCAGCCAATCGTTCTCACCGAATGAAGTCATGATCGTGGAGGAAGTCGCCATATTCGCGACTACGCCCGTATTGATCAGGGCTGTGCGCAAAGATTCATAGTGCCGGTCGAGATTTTCTGTATTGATAGGCACGTTGATAAGAGCGGCGCGGTCATAGCCAACGGGTCGGTCTTTGGCGTACCGGATCTGGCGGAAGACGGTAGTGGTTCCGATGATCAGGGCGAGCGAAATGGAAAACTGGGCAACGACGAGCACCTGGCGCGGAGTGCCCGCGCCTTTGCCTGCTTTGAATGCGCCTTTCAAAACTTTTACCGGGCGGAAACCGGAAAGATAAAAAGCAGGATAGCTTCCGGCGAGGATCCCTGTCACTCCTGTAAAAACCAGGGAGATGGCCCAGAAACCTGGGCTGGTCCATGGCATGGCCATAGGCTTGCCAGAAAGGGAACTGAACCAGGGCAGGCTCAGGGCAGCGAGCACGACGGCGAGTGCGAAGGCGAGCAATGCGACGAGGTTCGATTCGGCGAGGAATTGTCCAATGAGTTGCCCACGAAGTGAACCCAGTGTTTTACGGATGCCGACTTCTCTTGCGCGTTGTTCGCTGCGGGCCGTTGATAGATTCATAAAGTTGATGCAGGCGAGTAAAAGAACGAAGACGCCGATGAGCCCGATGAGCCGGACGCGGCCGATGCGTCCTTCACCGATGCCGCCGTTGGAATCGTCGTAGTGCAGGTATAAATCTTCAAAGGGCAGCACGGTATAAGTCTCGATACTGTGTTTAACGAATGGTGTGCAGATATCTTTTATCCGGGCCGTAGCCTGTTCGGCGGTGGTGTTGCCGGCGAGTCGCGCGAACATGCGACAACTGTGGTTGTTGAAATCGGTGTTGGTGGTAAGCGAATTCAGCAATGGGTGCGACATCGGGATGAAATAATCGACATCATGAAAGGATGAGGATTGAGGCTGATCGGCAAAGACTCCTCCGACGGTGAAAGGAAGTTTGTTGTTGTATCTAAAGGTTCTGCCAACTGCGTTCTCGCTGCCAAACAGCGCAATGGCGGCTGAACGAGAGATCAGGGCCGTATTGGGATCGCGCAGGGATTCGGCATTGCCACTGAGGAAATGATAACCGAATATAATAGGAAACGTATATTCCACCCAGGAGCCCTGGCGGGAGATACTTTTTTCGCCGTTGACGAGCAGTCCATCGTTGGGCCAGGTAAACATGGCTGTTGCATCGAAAATATCATTGTAGCCTTTCTGCAGATAGGGTTTGAGCGCAGACGATACCGTGTATCCCATGTAGGTGATGGGTGAGCCAGGGGCCGCGCCTAATGGACGTTGTGCCTGCATGATCTCCACGATGCGGCTGTGGTTTGGATACGACTTGTCGATGGAATGTTCGCCGATGGTCCAGATGCCAATGACGAGGGCGATTGCCATACCGGTGGCCAGGCCGAAGATGTTGATAAAGGAGTAGCCGCGGTTCTTGCGGAGTTGGCGGAGGGCGACGACTACATAATTTTTTAACATAGTTTTTATTTTAGGCTATGAGATATGGGATATAAGATATG
>DASZHV010000110.1:0-21391 GCA_035937535.1 Puia sp.
TACAGCAGAAGCAAAAAGTTTCCTGGCAGAAAAAGGATATGACGTGCAGTTTGGAGCGAGGCCCCTGCACCGTGCCATTCAGAAATACCTGGAAGATCCATTAGCAGAAGAGATTCTGAACATGAGTATCAAGAACGGGGATGTGATGATCGCTGATCTGGATAAAGTTGAATCAAAGATCAAGTTTACGCTGAAGGAAAAAGAGAAGGAAGCTTCTGAAGTTTAAGGCGAACAGCATTCTTTATATATTATTTGCCACGGCACACGGAAATTTCCGTGTTTCCGTGGCAAATCTTTTATTTGCAGTACAGTAAAGTCATGCTTAAAAAAGATATTATAATAACCATTGATGGATGGTCATCCTGCGGGAAGAGCACGCTTGCCAAACAGCTGGCGACAAAACTGAAATACACATATATTGACAGCGGGGCGATGTATCGGGCCATTACATTATATTTTTTGAGAAATCATGTGGACTGGACGGACACTAAAGCCGTTGTAAAAGCGCTGAAAGAAATCAATATCGAATTTTTTTATAATGAAGGAACGAAGACCAGCGAAATTATACTGAACGGAGAAAATGTGGAATACATGATCCGCGAGCTCGTGGTGGCAGAAAAAGTGAGTGAAGTAGCGTCGATAAAAGAAGTGCGGGAATTTGCAGTGAAACGGCAGCAGTCGCTCGGAAATAATAAGGCAATCGTAATGGATGGACGAGATATCGGAACTGTTGTTTTTCCGGATGCTGAGCTCAAAATATTTATGACAGCGGATAATGCGGTGCGGGTGGAAAGGAGATTCCGCGAGCTCTATGAGAAAAATCCGAATATCACGATAGAGGAAGTCAAGAATAATCTGGAAATGCGGGACTATATTGATTCTCATCGGGAGATCAGTCCGTTGCGGAAAGCAGAGGATGCCATCGTTCTGGATAATTCAAATCTTACTACACAGGAACAATTTCAACTTGCGCTGAAGTGGGCGATGGAAAAGATCAAAGCGCCGAAGGCGCTTTGATCTTTTCCAAGTATGGGAGTATGGGAGTATGGGAGTATGGGAGTGTGAAAATGAAATGTCCATTGATTTACACCCTTTAAAAATTTAAATCATTAATATAAAATCGCCAACCGCCAACCGCCAACCGCCAACGTTAAGAGGTCAACGGTCAACGAAAAAAGACTACGACGCAATCGTCGTCGGCTCCGGCCCGAACGGACTTGCTGCGGGGATTACCTTGCAGCAGGAAGGACTTTCTGTTTTGATCCTTGAAGCGAAATCAGGGATTGGGGGCGGACTAAGAACCGAAGAGATAACAATTCCCGGGTTCAGGCATGATCTCTGCTCTGCGGTTCATCCACTTGCTGTAAGTTCTCCTTTCTTTAATTCTTTGCCCCTTGCTGATTTTGGATTGAAGTTTCTCTATCCCGAAATTCCACTTGCGCATCCTTTCGATGATGGCAGCGCCATTCAATTATTACCATCACTATTGGAAACAGCCAAAGTCATGGGGGAAGATTCTTCTGCCTATCTGAAACTAATGCAACCGATGGTGGAGTCATGGCCAGTCTTACAGGATGATGTTCTGGGCCCTCTGCATTTTCCCAAACATCCGCTGAAAATGTCACGTTTTGGATGGAGAGCTCTTTCTGCCGCATCCCGGCTGGTGAAACGTTTTCATACCGAAAAAGCAAAAGGATTCTGGGGCGGTCTGGCTGTACATTCCCAGCTTCCATTTAATTATCTTGGTAGTTCCGCCATCGGCCTTGTATTACTAACAGTCGGGCATATACGCGGATGGCCGATGGCGGAAGGGGGCTCGCAATCCATTGCGGATGCGCTGGTTTCTTATTTCAAAAGTATCGGGGGGAAAATTGAGACGAACCATCCGGTAAAATCATTGGATCAGTTACCGACTTCGCAGATTGTACTACTGGATGTAGGCCCTCAGCAACTTTTAGAAATTGCAGGAAATCGTTTGTCTTCTTTTTATCGCTGGCAACTTAAAAAATACCGTTATGGAATGGGCGTATTCAAAATAGACTGGGCCCTGGCAGATTGTATTCCTTTTAAAGCCGAGTCTGTAAAAAAAGCAGGAACGATTCATATCGGTGGAACATTCAATGAAATAGCTGCATCTGAACTGGCAGCATGGAATGGCAATCATTCTGAGAAGCCAGCTGTTCTGCTAGCCCAGCCATCTGTTGCAGACCCACTGCGAGCACCAAGGGGACAGCATACCGGATGGGCTTACTGTCATGTACCTTCGGGTTCCACAAAGGACCTGACGGAAGTTATTGAAAAACAGGTAGAGCGGTTTGCGCCCGGATTCAGGGAGAGAATTTTAGCCAGACATACGATAAATACAGAAGAGCTGGAAGAACTCAATGCAAATTATATCAGGGGTGATATAGGAGGGGGCGCCAATAACCTTTCACAATTATTTACACGTCCCGCGTTACGCTCCGCTCCATACAGGAGTTCGGTCCGTGGTATCTATCTGTGCTCAGCTTCCACACCACCTGGTGGAGGGGTGCATGGAATGTGTGGTTATCATGCAGCTAAAAGAGCACTCAGAGATGAGTTCAGGATAATTATTTAAAACCAACTGTTCTAATACTACCAAAAGCCCAGGTACAACTAACGTGTAAGCCCTGATTCTAAAATTTGAAAATAAAAAAGCCGTAACGCATGTAGCGTGACGGCCGTATTGGGCATTAATTCCAATTAATTTTTAAGTTTAGCTATTAGCATTTGCTTTGCGTGCACTTCTCATGGTAGGTATCAAAATGGCTGCAACTAAAACTGCAACTCCACCGATAACCTGGGCGCCTGATAAAGAAGAATCATTTGAAGTATTAGCAGCTGCTAAAACAGAAAACTGAGAAATAACGAATACGAATGCAGTGGCCAGAGTATAGCTGGTAACTTTTAGTAAATTTTTCATTGAGGTTTTTTTAGTTTTTCAATTATTAAGACCCAAAATTATATCATTTTTTGATTACTAGTAACTATGTACCAATACGTAACGTATTGAAAAATAGGATATGTAATTTTTTTTTAAGGATTTCTATTTATTCCATATATCAATATTTAAAAAAAGAATTTAATGGTGTCATTTGTACACGAATAAATCCATTTCAGCCAAAAAAATCAACGATATTTATTTTCAATTTTTTTTAAAATATTTTTAAAATTATCCGGATTTTCCCCGACAGGGCTGGTTTTCGTGATTTCCAGGTAATAAAAAAACCGTTCTGCTGATTGCGGAACGGTTTTTTTCTAACGAAATTCAAATTATTATGGCACCATAATATTTATCAATTATTGCGCTGGATAAGCAGAAGAACCATGGTCGTGCATATCAAGACCACCGGGACCTGTTTCACCACTGGCTTCTACACGCAGGTTATATGGATGAGGAAGTTGTTTGATCAGCCACATCATAATAAATGTCACAACGAAAGTTGCGATCGTTATGGTTGCACTTCCTATAAATTGTGCCTTTAGTACACCTATTCCACCTCCATAAAACAAACCCTTCACAGGAGATGACAGATCAGCTCCTGTCGGACCTGTTGCCCCGAAACCTGCAGCAAATAATCCCAGGGATAATGTCCCCCAGATACCTGCGAATCCATGTACTGCCACTGCACCAATTGGATCATCAACTCTTAAATATTCAAGCATGTTAACACCAAGCCAAACCACAATTCCTGCAACAGCACCAAGCAAAACAGCACCCAGCGGGCTCACCCAGTAACAAGGACATGTTATAGCGACCAGGCCACCTAAAAATCCGTTGACTGTATAACCCAGATCAAACTTACCTTTCGTGTCTCCAAACCATAAAGCCATATACATAGCAGTCATACCAGCAGCACATGCTGCAAGAGTAGTATTTGTAGCAACACGTCCGATACCGTCTGCGTCCATAGCAGATAATGTACTACCAGGATTAAAACCATACCATCCAAACCAGAGTATGAAACCTCCCACAGCAGCAATGGTCAGGTTATGTGGAGCAGGCATTCCGCCTCCGTCGCGCTTAAATACGCGTCCTATTCTGGGCCCTAATACAACGGCTCCGGCAAGAGACGCAATCCCCCCAATCGTGTGAACAACCGTGGAACCGGCAAAATCACGGAATCCGTTACCAAGGGTTGGAAGGAAATATCCTGTACTTCCCATAGTAGCTAAAAATCCGTCTGGTCCCCAGGCCCAATGGCCGATAATTGGGTAGATGAATCCGGTGATACCTATACTATAGATAATATCTCCTCTGAAAGCGGTACGACCGATCATCGCACCAGATACAATGGTTGAGCAGGTATCTGCAAAAGCAAACTGGAAAATCCAGTGTGCCAACAAAGGAATTCCGGTAGTTTCATAAGTAGCAGGAGTGCCCTGGAGGAAAAACCAGTTCAGCCCGATAAAACCATTACCATGGCTAAACATGAATGAATAACCAATGGCCCAGAAAAGCAGTCCGCATAAACAGGTATCAAAAATACATTCCATCAAAACGTTTACCGTTTCTCTGGCACGGGCAAAACCTGCTTCCAGCATGATGAAGCCCGCCTGCATACCAAAAACCAGGAATGCAGCAACAAGTGTCCAAACAGTGTTGATTGAACTCATCATGGAAGTTTCATGGGCGGTATATGTATCCCCCGCATAAGCCTTCGTGGCGATGAGTGCCGGAATCATTTTCATTGCAACAAGCACAATGAATAATCCGAGCATTTTTCCAAGAAAAATTCCAAGTCCCAGTTTCCATCTTTGCGATTTTGATAATGGTACGCAAATAGACGGCGTGGCTGTTTTGCTGATGTTTTTTAAGAAGAGCATAGTCTAGTTGATTGAGATTGAGTAAATAATATATTCAAACACCTTAAAAGTTGCTGCTGGTTTAAGTATTTGAATAAGTTTAGGATCCATTTATTAAAAAGTATAGGTTGCTGCAAAAATTGCACTGAATGTGCTGCTAGTCGGCGTGTTGTCACTTTTCAGGAATGCTGAATTTTTAGAATCATCATACCTGAGTTCGGGCATGAAAGTCAGTTTTCCCAAATGAAATGCACCTGTTAACGTGAATTCTGTGAAACTTCCTGGTGTAACCACATTGTCTTTATCATCAAAATATTCACTTCTTAAAGTCAGTCCGAATAAAGAACTCGGATCCCAGTTCAGATACAAGGCAGCACCCCACCAGTTTACATTAGCTGCCGGATATTTACGAGTTTGGTCAGTGGCATTAAATCCGATACCGAATTTTGGGGAAATGGTTCCTGTAACTACCAGGTCAAACTGACTCAGGGAAGAAGAATCGCTGATATTTCCACCCTGATAATTCAGGTAGAATTTCCAGGCACTGTTCGGGGTGGCAGTTGAAAACTGAGCTATGAACATCTTATTCTGACTCATGGTGGTGGTATTATCAGTCGGATTGGATATACCTACCATGAAAGCGCTTTTCCCGGGCAATGTCACGTCTGCCTTAAGACCCATATTATAGAATGGCCCATAAGAGAACATATAACTCATGGAGTAGTTCCGGTTCGAAGCGGCATCAACCACTTCATAACCAATATGGGTTCCCCATTTACCGGCCGTCAGTTTGATTTTATCGGTAATATTATAGTAAACATAGGCCTGTACTACATTGGCAAGGGAGAAATAAGGAGTAGGAGCAGCCCCTATTGCACCTCCCTGATAAGCCTCGTTGTAAGAGAATTCCTGGGCCCTTCTTCCAAAACCAAGTTCAACAGTTACACCTGCTTTAGACCAGCTATGATCTGCACGAATCGTTGCCATGCCCAACTCGAATGAATTCTGGGAATTTGTAAAGCTGGTGTAGTTATTATTAAAAGCGGAGGCATTGGCAAAATTGTATCTGTAATAAAGATCCAATGAGCCTGAAAATGTTGTTGCCGGAGAAGGTGGGACAGAGTCAACTTTGGCGGGGGGAGGGGCCGCTGAAGACATTTTTGTTGAATCCTGGCCGTGAACATAAACAAAAGATACGATTGCGATAATAAGCAGTTTGATGTTTTTAACCATTGCTGTTTGTTTTAAATGTTTACTTAAAATTGGCAGAATCCTGACCAGGGACCCTACTTTAAAACTTTTTGCAGAATCCTGACCAGGGATTCTACCAGAACATTTTTAATGGCTAAGCTGAATCGTAGTTGTAAGCGGTTTTCAAATAATTGGATGGAGCGGTTTCATTTCACTTATCAGCGAATAGGAAGGTTTAACTGCGCATTAAATAAATATGTAATACTTATTTACGGATGTGAAAGTATTATTAATTCTTATTCTAATTTGTTATTGAGACATATATATTTTTATTTAATATAATGCTTAATTTAGAATTTATTCAATAAATACATATTTGTAATAAACATTATTCAATAAAAAAAGGGCCCCGAAAAGGGCCCCATAAATTAAAAGAATAATTAATCATTATCTCAGGAAAAGGATCTCGCGATATTTGGGAAGCAGCCATTCGCTATCATCTATAAGTACTTCCAGTTTATCAACGTGATAACGAATCTTATCAAAGAAAGCGTCTTTGACATCGTCACAGTAGGCAATCGCCTTTGCTCTTGAATCAGTCAGAGCATTGGCTTTTTTCCTTGCTTCGATCATTTTGCCTACCTGTTCGCTGATCACCGAGATATGTTCGGAAATCTTTTCCAGGATCTGCTTCTGGTTAACGAAAGCAGTTTCCTTTAAACCGATTTCCTTGAGTCCAACGATGTTTTGTATAAGTGTATTCTGATATTTAAAGGCAGGAGGGAGGATATGGCTGGTGCAAAGCTCACCCATGATCCTGGCTTCTATCTGAACTTTTTTTACATATTTTTCGAGTTCGATTTCGTGACGGGCTTCCAGTTCAACATGGTTTAAAACATTATTTGATTCAAATAAATGTTTTGCCTTTTCTGTTAAAAGTGCGTCCAGCGCAAGTGGGGTAGTCTTCACGTTAGGCAAGCCTCTTTTTTTAGCCTCTTTTTCCCATTCCTCGCTGTAGTTATTTCCTTCGAAAAGCACTTTTTCGCTGCTTACGATATATTCGCGGATCACGTGCATGATTGCGATTTCTTTTTTCTCGCCTTTTTCAATCAGGGCATCCACTTCTTTTTTGAAATTCTTAAGTGTTTCTGCCATGATTGTATTAAGTGAAGTCATCGCATTGGCGCAATTTGCTGAAGAACCAACCGCACGGAATTCAAATTTATTTCCTGTGAAGGCGAAAGGAGAAGTCCGGTTACGGTCCGTATTATCAAGCAACAATTCAGGAATGCTGCGGTGCAGGTCAAGTTTCAGAATAGCTTCATCCTGTTCGTCAAATTTAGCGCCCACGCGTTCTTTAATATCTTCCAGCACTTTAGTCAGGAACCCACCGATGAAAACGGAAATGATTGCAGGAGGCGCTTCATTGGCTCCCAAACGGTGATCGTTAGCTGCAGAAGCTATGGAAGCCCTTAGTACATCTGCATAATCGTGAACAGCTTTTATTGTGTTGACAAAAAACGTCAGGAACATCAGGTTGGTCTTGGGTGTTTTTCCAGGCGCAAGCAGGTTAACGCCTGTATCCGTTGACATACTCCAGTTATTATGTTTTCCATTTCCGTTGATTCCTGCAAAAGGTTTTTCGTGCAGTAGTGCCCGCAGTTTATGTCTTCTTGCAACGCGATCCATAATATCCATGAGGAGGGTATTATGATCAACGGCTACACTTATCTCTTCAAAGATCGGCGCACACTCGAATTGGGATGGCGCCACTTCATTATGACGTGTCTTTAAAGGAATACCCAATTTATAAGATTCAGTTTCGAAATCACGCATGAACGCATAGATCCTTTCAGGTATGGAACCAAAATAATGATCTTCCAGCTGCTGGCCTTTTGCTGGCGGGTGGCCGAATACCGTTCTTCCGCTCATAACCAGGTCAGGTCTTGCATTGGCAAGGGCTTCATCCACTACGAAGTATTCCTGTTCCCAACCCAGGGTTCCGATAACTTTGGTAACATTTTTATCGAAATAATTGCACACATCCACGGCTGCCTTATTCATGGCTTCCAGAGATTTCAACAGGGGCGCTTTATAATCCAGCGTTTCGCCTGTATAGGAAACAAATATGGTAGGAATGCATAATGTCTTACCTGGTTCAATTTCCATTATGAACGGAGGGGAAGAAGGATCCCAGGCCGTATATCCACGGGCTTCAAAAGTAGCACGAAGTCCTCCGGATGGAAAAGAAGAAGCATCCGGCTCCTGTTGTATAAGGGCATCTCCTTCGAACTGTTCAATCGCGGTACCATCCCCTTTTATTGCAAAAAAGGAATCGTGTTTTTCTGCAGAAGAACCCGTCAGTGGCTGAAACCAGTGGGTGTAATGTGTAACACCCTTTAACTCAGCCCACTGCCTTAGTCCGGCAGCAATCTGATTGGCAACGGCGCGGTCAATTTTCTTACCGCCTTTTATTGAACCCGAGAGGCTCTTGAATGCTTCGTCGCTCAGGAATTCCCGCGCAGTGCGGATTGTAAATACATTTTCCTGAAAAATTGCAGTGATTTTTTCGGATCCGTCAAGGACAACATCTGAAGTTTTTGTTGACAGATCGTTAATTGCTTTTACTCTTAACGATTCCATTTAGAATAATTTTTATAAAAACGAAAGTAAGCGATAATTCATAAGGACGGAAAAAAAAGAGCTTTTCCCCTATTTTTTTAGAAAATCTTATAATAATTATTAATTTAATAGGTTTTTATTGTCAATTATCTATTTAAAACCGCATAAAATTCTAACATTAAGGATAATTCTAATGTAAATTAAAAATCCAGTACCTGAGTTTTTGTTGCATGTGCGGATTGCCGGCATAAAGGAAAAGAGCAAGCAGCAGAAAAGCTATGGAACGGTATCTGACAATGGCGCCCGGAAAGGGTACAGCTAAACCAATTCCGATCAGCTGGCTAAGGGCATAAAACAGGAAAAGCCAGAAAACGGGATGATTTATCTGTTCTTTATAGCGGGGACTTGCAAAGAAATAAATCAGGCCTGCTATCAGGAAAAGTACATCTACTGAAGAAATGGATTGCAGCAGGTTTTTTCCTTCCCAGGGATAGGGGCGTAATATGCTGTTGGCGGCAGCCTGTGGTAATACTTTAATAAAATTAAGAGGGCCAGGTTTGAGGCTGTCGAGCTGGTATCGGGTATTTCCCACTAAACGAAAAAAACTTTCCTGTGCATTTTGAACGGGCCTTGAAAGCTGGAAGGCGGGAGGCAGAAATAAACTCGCCAGGAAGATCAGGGCCGCCATGATATAAATCCGGTTAAAATACAAAGGCGAGGATTCTTTATTTCCCAGGCTGGCCGAATAAGCCAAAAAAGCCGGAAGAAAAACCAGCAGGAACTGGTAGCGCAATAAAAGCAATCCCGTAAAACCAGCCAGGATACCCAATGCCCTCATTATTCCCGGTTTTCGCGCATAAGCCTTACCGTTATATATCATCAGCACCATAAATAATAATAGAAGGCCTTCGGCACGAATACCGCTGCACCAGAATATAACGGAGGGGATAAAAAAGACCAGGAGGAAATTCATGCCTGATCTGAGTGGAAATTCTTTGGTCAGGAGTTTAAATAAAAGTAAAGGGCCGGGTATGGTTAAGAATTCAAACCATAATACATTGATATAATAATTTTTTCCGCTCAGCAGGTTCAGGAAGGCCAGACCTTTGATCAGAAACCATCTTTCAAAATGATCAATATAAAAAAGGATGGCTTTCCCATAATGATAATCCGTGGCTTTTAATGAGTATGAAGGCAGAAATTCATTAATGAATTGTAACGGATGCCTGATTAGTATGCCTGTTTCGACTTTTGATTCATTGAAATAGTTCCAGGTGTCATCACCACCATAATAATGCAGAAAAACCCATCCATATAAACAGCCCATGAATATTTTAAAAAATAAAATAGCCATCGTATGATAGATGGAAAACGGGAAAATATACCGCCGGATAATAATATGCAGTAAAATTGTTCCGGAAAACAGGTAAATAAAAAACAGAAAGTAGGTCAGCATTTGAACTTTACCTGATTTTGATTCCCCAAATCTATAAATTTGAATTTAATATCGACGGATGATTGTAAACGGGCCAGAACAACATAAGAAAAAGATAACGCTTGTTGCCAATAGCACCTGGTCAGTGTACAATTTCCGGATGGACCTTATCCGTCACCTCTTATTGAGTTTTGATGTGCTTATTATTGCACCCAGGGACGAATTTGCAACAGAGTTGATAAATGCCGGCTGTGCATACCACGATATTCATTTTAACAACCGTTCAGAGAACCCGCTGCTGGATTACTCCTTATACAAATCCCTTGAAAGGATTTATAAAACTGAAAAGCCGGATTTTATTTTTCATTATGTAATCAAGCCAAATATTTATGGGTCACTGGCTGCCGCCCGTTGCGGTATTAATTCAATAGCAGTCATAACGGGACTCGGATATACCTTTGACAGGCATAACTGGCTTAACCGGGTCGTTTCACTTCTCTACCGCAAAGCATTAAAAAAAGCCAGGGAAGTTTGGTTTCTCAACCAGGAAGACGCACAGGTTTTCATAGAGCGAAAACTGACCGGCGCAGAGAAAATTAAAATATTACCCGGTGAGGGTATCAACACGACTCATTTCTCCCCCCGGGAAAATAAACCGGTAGCAAGAAGCAAGGCCTTCCAGTTTTTGATGAGCACCCGGTTACTTAAATCAAAGGGAGTAGGAATATATGTGGAAGCAGCAAGGGTTCTTAAGAATAAATACCGTGATATCCGTTTTGAACTGATTGGTTTTTTTGAAAAAAATCATCCGGATTCGATTTCAGAATCAGAAATCAGGCATTGGCAAAAAAAAGGTATTATTCATTATAGCGGGTTCGCAAGGGATGTAAGGCCGTTCCTCAGACAGGCGGATTGTTTTGTTTTTCCATCCTTCTATCATGAAGGAATTCCCCGGTGTCTGCTGGAAGCGGCGGCCATGGAAATTCCAATCATTACATCCCTGAATACGGGTTGTAAAGAAGTGGTTCAGGAAGGATTTAATGGTTTCCTATGTACTCCGAACAGTATTTCCAGCCTGGCAGCCCGGATGGAAGAGATGATGGGTCTGAGTTCAGGACGGCGAACAGAAATGGGCAGGAATGGGCGGGCGCTCGTCAGTGAGAAATTTGGTATGGAAAAGATTCTTGCGGAATATGATCGGGCTTTAGCAAGTGTGAGAGTGTGAGAGTGTGAGAGTGTGAGAGTGTGAAACTTTTAACTTCACTCTCACACTCTCACACTCTCACACTCTCACACTTGTTTTCCCGCTTGTCTTAGAAAATCAAGAATACCTGACTCTTTAATCCTTTCTTCCCATCGCCAGCTTTGAAGATCCGGAAATTCAAATTGAAACCCCGTAATCCGGTCCCAGGTCATGTTAGTAAGATCTTTCTTCAATAGAAAATAATTACCACCATACCTTTCCTTAAATTCAGAAATCCAAAAATAATGTGAACTGATCACAGGTATTTTCATTGCGGCATATTCCAGGAATTTTGTAGATGTCTGTGAGTTGAAGGGTTCTTCGTCCGGAATATAATTAATGGCATATCTGGCCCGGGCCAGGTGGACAGGTACTTCTCCCCATGGAACGGATGAATGAAAATGAATATTTGCACAATGCCCGAAAGTTTTTGCCAGGTTATCTTCATCATTTCCCAGCAATAAAATTGAATTCTTTCTAAGTGCACCCTTGTCGAAAATCCTTAACAGGTTTGCTAATTTTCTTTCAGATGAAAGGTTCCCTGTATATATAAAATCGTATTCCTTCGCTGCCTGATCCCTTTGTTGAAAAAAAGCATCGCTGATTCCCATATTACGGTAACTAAATGGAACTTCATCGTGAATATTCAATTGTTCCCGTACGTATTCATTCAGATAAAGCCGGAAATGGGGACGGGGAATCAGTCTGCTTTTCAAAATATCCTTCAGCTTACGGTAAGGGGGAACCGAAGCAGATGGATATTCGTGGATGATCAGTTTTTTTTTATGGAATGATTTTAGAAAAAAGCCCATGATATACCAATAAATGTCTGCCCCGGAATCTTTCTCTTCTCCGTATTTAACGATACAGGTAGGAATATTACGAGCCTGAAAAAAAGACTGATAAGCAGCGAGTTCGGGTAAAAAAGCTTGGTGGTTGTGAATGAATGCGATCTTCATGTGATTCTAAAATAATCAAATAGATTAACGTGTCCTTCGTAATTTTGCCGTTTCCCCGAAGAATATGGAAATAACTGTCAAAACCGCTGAACAATTAAGGCTTACATCAGAAGAATTCGAACTGATTTGTCAGAAACTGGGCCGCAAACCAAATTTTACCGAGCTCTGTGCATTCAGTGCGATGTGGAGTGAACACTGCAGCTATAAGAATTCTATTCTTTGGCTTAAAACCCTTCCACGTGACGGAAATAAAATGCTTGTAAAAGCCGGAGAAGAAAATGCGGGACTAATGGATATCGGGGACGGACTCGGTGTGGTTTTTAAAATTGAATCGCATAATCATCCTTCGGCCATAGAACCTTTTCAGGGAGCAGCTACCGGCGTTGGTGGAATTCACAGGGATATATTCACGATGGGTGCGCGTCCGATTGCGTCTTTGAATTCCCTTCGATTCGGAAAACTAAGTGATCCCCAAACCCAGCATTTGCTGGCAGGTGTTGTACATGGAATTGGTCATTACGGAAATTGTTTCGGTGTACCAACAGTTGCCGGTGAGATATATTTTGATGAATGTTATCATACCAATCCACTGGTAAATGCCATGAGCGTAGGCATTGTAAAAAAAGGGAAAACCATTTCTGCTACAGCGCTGGGAAAAGGAAATCCTGTTTTTTTTGTTGGCAGCGCAACAGGTAAAGACGGAATAGGAGGCGCATCATTCGCATCAGCCAATATTACCAAAGAATCCGTGCAGGAATTGCCGGCAGTTCAGGTTGGAGATCCTTTTCAGGAGAAAAAATTACTGGAAGCCTGTCTTGAAGTGATTGAAACCGGTGCTGTTGTGGGAATGCAGGATATGGGAGCGGCCGGGATCATTTGTTCAACGGCCGAAATGAGCGCCAAGGGTCGGGTTGGAATGCGTATCGATCTTGATAAAGTCCCAACCCGGCAGACCGGTATGAAAGCCTGGGAGTTATTACTAAGTGAAAGCCAGGAACGCATGCTGATGGTGGTTGAAAAAGGTAAAGAAAAACAGGTGCTGGACATTTTTGATAAATGGGATCTTCCCTGTTCCAATATAGGGGAAGTAACAGACGATAAACTTTTGAGCTTTTACTACCAGGGAAAATCTGAAGCGGTGATTCCTGCCGAAGAATTAGTTCTCGGCGGAGGTGCCCCGCAGTATACGCGTTCTTCCAGAGAACCAGCTTATTTTTCCAAAATAAAATCATTTGATCCTGATTCTGTTCCTGTAGCCGAAAACCTCCGTGCTATTGCCAGTGAGCTGGTCAGACTTCCAACGATTGCATCTAAACGATGGATCAGTGTTCAGTACGACAGTACGGTGGGAACAGCCAATACTTCTACCAATGAACCATCTGATGCGGCTATTGTCATTGTTTTGGGAACAACCAAGGGAATCGCCATGACAACCGATTGTAACAGTCGTTATGTATTTGCAGATCCTTATAAGGGAGCTATGATTGCAGTAGCAGAAGCGGCACGCAACCTGGTTTGTTCCGGTGCAATACCATTAGGCGTTACCAATTGTTTAAACTTTGGTAATCCCTATGATCCGGAAGTATATTACCAGTTTGTACAATCCGTAAAAGGAATGGGAGCGGCCTGCCTGAAATTTGATACACCTGTAACCGGCGGCAATGTGAGCTTCTATAACCAGCATCCCGAAGGAGCTGTATATCCAACTCCGACTATTGGAATGGTTGGATTACTGGAAGATACGAGGCTGAAGATGACCCTGTTCTTCAAATATCCGGGCGACCTGATTTTTCTAGTTGGTAAATCCAGGAACGATATCAATTCATCCGCTTACCTGTATGCTTTGCATGACGTAGAATACAGCCCTGCTCCATATTTTGACCTGGATGAAGAGTTTTTATTGCAATCAAAACTATTGGCATGCATTCAAAAAGAACTCGTTGAATCCGCACACGACGTGGCTGAAGGTGGTTTGTTTGTAACACTTGCTGAGAGCGGGTTTCACAAGGAGCTCGGGTTTTCTGTTTCCTGCCAGGATAAATCCATTCGCAGAGATGCTTATTGGTTTGGAGAATCGCAGAGCCGGGTAGTGGTAACAGTAAAAAATGAAAAACTGGCGGCCTTTAAGCTTGCTATGGAAGGAATTCCATTGGAAAAATTAGGTGAGGTGACAACGGCTATGGTACAGGTAGATGGAGAAAAATGGGGAAATATCCGTGAATGGAAATATGAATATGAAACGGCTATCGAAAAAGAAATGCAGTCAATTGTTGAAGCATGACCAAATCTTCTACCATCGTTGTTACGGGGGCAGCCGGATTCATTGGCAGTTGTTTCGTTGGTTTTCTGAATGAAAAAGGATATGAACGACTGATTCTTGTAGATGAATTCAGTCGTCTCGATAAAGTAAATAATCTCAAAGGGAAAAGATTCAGTCACCAGGTTGAACGCGACGATTTATTTCAGTGGCTGGAAATTAAAAAGCCTGAGATTGGATTTTTTTTTCATCTGGGAGCCAGAACAGATACGACAGAATTTGACTACGCTGTTCATGAACGGTTGAATCTTGAATATTCCCAGCGTGTCTGGGATTATTGCATGATTAAACAAATCCCCCTGGTATATGCTTCTTCTGCAGCTACCTATGGATCCGGCTCTTTGGGATATAACGACGACCATGAGTTGCCATTCCGGCTGGAACCACTGAATGCTTACGGCATATCAAAGAATGAATTTGATAAATGGGCAATAAGGAAGCAAAGTCATCCTCCATTCTGGGCAGGATTGAAATTTTTCAATGTTTACGGTCCCAATGAATATCATAAAGGAAGGATGGCCAGTGTGATCTTTCATTCATACAATCAAATCAAACAAAACGGTACCGTAAAACTTTTTAAATCCCACCGGGCGGATTTTAAAGATGGCCAGCAGCTTCGTGATTTTATTTACGTGAAAGATATTTTGAAAGTCTGCTACTGGTTCATGGAAAATTATAAGAAGATTACGCACAGTGGATTGTATAACCTGGGAACAGGCAGAGCAAGGACATTTGAGGACCTGGTGAGGGCAACATTCAACGCCGCAGGCGAACCTGTGAAAATTCATTATATCGATATGCCCGAAGACATTCGGGATAAATATCAGTATTTTACAGAGGCCCGGATGGAAAAATTAATTACTGCCGGTTATAAAGAGCCATTTTATTCGCTGGAAGACGGTGTAATGGATTATATTAAAGAATATCTTTTATCAAATAATTATTTTTAAAGAATGATCAGTAAAATTGGAATCATCGGAGGTGGAAACCTCGGGATGGCCATAGCGGAAGGATTGATTCAAAGTGGATTTATCAATCCGGGCCATATCCTGATCACCCGTCGTTCGGTGGATCAGTTGCATGCTTTGGAAAGAAAGGGCGTTATGGTCAGCGCAAATAATGAAGATGCTCTCAATTATGCCGGACTAATTATCCTGGCTGTTAAACCTTTCCAGGTAAATGAAGTGTTATCAAAGCTGAAAGGCAGTTTTAAAAAAGGGAAACATATCCTGGTTTCAGTAATTACAGGTGTCAGTATTCAACAACTCTCAACTCTTATTCCGGAACAGATCCCGATTGTAAGGGCCATGCCTAATACGGCAATTGCTATACGCGAAAGCATGACCTGCCTGGCGACAAAAGATGTTGGTCCGGATCAATTCCAGGAAATAGTGGAGATTTTCAACCAGCTTGGCAATACAGTAAAAATTGATGAAAAACTCATGGATGCCGCCACCGTTCTGGGAGCCTGCGGTACTGCATTTGCGATGCGATATATAAGGGCTAATATCCAGGGTGGCATTGAAATCGGTTTTGATGCTGCAACAGCCAGTCTGATTGCGGCCCAAACGGTAAAAGGAGCCGCCGAGCTACTTTTAAAAAAGCAAACGCATCCTGAGCAGGAGATTGACAAAGTGACCACACCAAAGGGTTGTACTATTGCGGGACTTAATGAAATGGAACATCAGGGTTTCAGCTCATCATTAATAAAAGGTCTGGTAGCAAGCTATCAGAAAATTGGCCAGGACTAAAAGGCAGATTGATAATCAGATAGTTATATTTGTATCCCCCAATTGGAAGCTATTTGTCTTGCATTTTTCAAAATATAGAAGGAAATTTACCGTTAGTAGAAGACCCTTATAAACTTAGCAGTAAAATGTTAAGATCCTAACTATGAAAACCAACCCTAGCCATTACGTATTAGCTGCAGAAATACTCTGTATTATCCTATTTCACGCCGTGAAGATCAAACAGGCTGAAAAACATCCTGCAGACACAGCTTTTATTCCAGTCGTTAAAAACTTGACACTGCATAAACCGGTTATAGAAAATAAGACCAGTATTGAATACCTGTTGGTGAACCTAATTAAATAAATCTCCCTCGGTCATCTTTGCTCCATTTATCCACAATCTGCTTTTCCGTTTTCGGAGGATCAAAAAAATTGCTGTAGTTTTACATGACCTTCTGGTTACTGTTTTACATCTGTAATTCAACAGGTCAATCATTTCATTTTATTGAGCATTTTAGTTGTCTTAATTAAACATTATGGCCAAATTTATTTTTGTAACAGGGGGCGTTACTTCTTCTTTGGGGAAAGGAATTATTGCTGCCTCTCTTGCAAAATTGTTGCAGGCAAGGGGTATTCGTGTAACAATTCAGAAATTTGACCCATATATTAATGTAGATCCGGGAACTCTGAATCCGTATGAACATGGGGAATGTTTTGTAACGGAAGACGGGGCTGAAACGGACCTCGACCTGGGTCATTATGAGCGGTACCTTAATATTTTTACTTCACAGGCAAATAATGTTACAACCGGCAGAATTTATCAAACTGTTATCAATAAAGAAAGAGAAGGTGCTTATCTGGGGAAAACCGTTCAGGTTGTTCCGCATATTACAGATGAAATAAAGAGGCGAATGCTGCTTCTGGGTCTGCGCAATGAATACGATGTGATTATTACAGAACTCGGGGGCACAGTGGGTGATATTGAATCGCTTCCTTTTATCGAAGCAGTTCGCCAGCTTCAATGGGAATTGCCGGAAGAAGATGTTGTTGTGATCCATCTTACACTAATCCCTTATCTGAAAGCAGCAAAAGAATTAAAAACAAAACCTACCCAGCACAGCGTGCGCATGCTGAGCCAGGAAGGTGTTACCCCGGATATTATAGTATGCCGTACAGAAGAACCTCTTTCTGCGGAGATACGCAAAAAAATTGCTTTGTTCTGTAATGTGAAATTTGAAGCCGTGATTGAAGCGGCGGATGCTTCTACCATTTATGAAGTGCCGGTAACGATGATGAAAGAAAAGCTGGATCTGATATGTCTGAAGAAGCTGAATATCACAAATTATCCCGAAGCGGAGCTCACCAAATGGAAAGAGTTTCTGGACAAACTCCGCCATCCCAAATCCAAGGTAACCATTGGTCTGATCGGGAAATATATTGAATTGCAGGATGCTTATAAATCCATCCTCGAATCATTTGTACACGCGGGTGCCATGAATGAATGTAAAGTACAAATCCTGAATGTGCATAGTGAATCCATAACCAGCGAGAATGTTGCGGAGAAACTCGGTAACCTGGACGGACTGCTGGTGGCACCCGGCTTTGGTCATCGCGGCATTGAAGGGAAGATTACAGCTGTAAAATATGCCAGGGAAAATAAACTTCCTTTTTTTGGTATTTGTCTGGGTATGCAAATGGCTGTTATTGAATATGCCCGGAATATTCTTGGACTGCCAAAAGCTCATTCGACCGAAATGCAGGCAGATACACCCACGCCGGTCATCGACCTCATGGAAAATCAGAAAAAAATAACAGTTAAGGGAGGCACCATGCGACTGGGTGCATATCCCTGCGCCATTGAGGAGGGAACACTTGCAAAATCTATTTACGGTAAATCGCTGATTTCGGAAAGGCATCGTCACCGGTATGAATTCAATAATGAATATCTTCAGCAATTTGAAGAAGCTGGTATGATTGCCAGCGGAAAAAATCCTGAAAGCGGACTGGTGGAGATTATTGAATTAACAGGACATCCATTCTTTATTGGAGTTCAATACCATCCGGAACTAAAAAGCTCTGTCGAAAACCCACAACCGATTTTTGTACATTTTATTAAGGCTGCGAAAGAGTTTGCAAACAAAAAACTTTCACGAAATCCCGTACTTGAGAGAGAAATGATTTAAGAAAGTATGGGAGTATGGGAGTATGGGAGTATGGGAGTGCGTCTGAACTCCGGTCAACAGCCAACGATTATTTCCCAAACGCCCAAATCAGAAACTCCGGAAACACCAAGCTCCAACTACTGTAATCGTGAATACCTGTTGGTAATTCCCGGTAAGCAATTCCATCAGATGCAACAACATTTTTCTTCTTCAGCAGGTCGATTATATCTTTTGTATCATCGATCACATCGATTATGCTGTCTTTATCCCTGTCACTCTTTTCTTCAGCAGCTCCGGCATAAAACCAATATTGCAGTCCTGGTTTTTTCTTCGAAGCTTTTAATTTGACATACATGATCCGGTTTTTCTCGTCAGAATAACTGCTGTCGTCAGAGGATTTATCTCGCCACCAGAATGAACCTGAAAAAACGCCTACTTTACTGATTTTATCCGGATGATTCCAGGCAATATCAATTGCAGAAAGTCCCCCGAGCGAGCAACCTGCAATCACAAAAGACTGAAATTTTCTTACACCGGATTCTTTTTTTGCATAGGGGTATAACTCATCGTTGATGAATGCATCATAAAGCCCCGCTTTACTGCCACGGCCAAGATAGTCCGGTTTGTCCGTTACGCCATACTCCTGCATCCGGTCACCGGCTTCCACACCGATGATAATTAGTGGTAACAATTTTCCTTCTTTATAAAGGCTATCCATAGTTTCTTTAACACGCAGTCTTTCTAAATCCTGGCCGTCATTAAGTATGAGCAGGTTGATCAATGAACGATCAGATGGTGGCGGTGTATGCAGGATGTGCAACTTTACAGTTCGCTTAAGATTCCTTGAATAAAGATTATCGTCGGTTTGTTTTACGTGTTTACAGGAGAAAGAAATTATCAACAAACCAATAAGTAAAATCCGGTTCATGCATTAAAGATAAAAAACACGAATCAAAATTAGTTTGGATAGTAGCCCATACGATCGTAAATTTGCAGTCCACATCGCGAAGTAGAGCAGCGGTAGCTCGTCGGGCTCATAACCCGAAGGTCGGAGGTTCGAACCCTCCCTTCGCAACAAACGACTATATTTAAAGGCGGGCTCATATCCGCCGGCTGGCGGACAGATCCGCCGACCGGCGGACTCCCTTCGCAACAGACGAAAATATATTTTGAATTAAAAAGGCTTTTTAGGAGCCTTTTTATGTTTACAGTATATGTGCTATACTCGGCTGTTTATAATAAGATTTATATTGGATTCACAAATGATCTGCAGGTCAGATTTTTATTTCACAATCAAATTAGTAAGAAGGGTTGGACAAAAAGATATCGGCCATCGATTATTTACTATACAGAGGAATACAGTTCAAAAGCGGAAGCGATGCGTCGTGAAAAAGAATTAAAAACTGCCATAGGGAGAGATTTTATCTGGAAAGAAATCAGAAAGCTTTAGAGACGGGCTCATATCCGCCGGCTGGCGGACGGATCCGCCGACCGGCGGACTCCCTTCGCAACAGATTCCCTCTCGTATAAAACGGGAGGGATTTTTTTTCATTCAAATTTCTTCAGGTAATAAGAACGGAATATGCAGGAAGCTGTGGATATTTCACCCTTCTTCAGATGATACCAGGGACTCCATTCAGGCTCATATGGATTTGAAAGGATATAAATGGATTGGGCGGGCATGTAACCTTCCACAATTTTAAAAACTGTGTCAGATTTATCCCCAATAGCTTCGTCAACAATCATACAACAGTGGCCGGGATTCCCGGGGTAAATAATAATTGTTCCTGTTTCCAAGCTGTCTGTGGATTTTAATTCCCTGCAAAGTGAGATTGTATTTGCATATGCATACACCAGATCCAGATATTTTCTTAATGAAACATGGGAAATCTCAGAAGCAGTTGCTAAATGGATAAGCACGAGGTTACTTCCTTTTAATTGAGGACGGACGCCACGTAGATAATCGTACCATGAATAAAAGTATCCTGAATTAAAATGAAACCCTATCTGCGAATATTTTTTTTGACTGAAAAGATATTCAGACCTGATACGTATGAGTGCATCTGCACATTGTTGAAGATCTGAATGACCGACATCATAAGTCAGGATCGCGAAATGTTTGGCCTGATTGCTTATTGCTTTTCCATTAAAGTCCAGAATGGGTTTGTCCTCAGTTGGCAGGTGCTGCAAAAAATATTGCCAGGAATCCAGAGGATAGGGCAGGGGTTTTAAATGGATGATATTAGTTGCTATGATTTTTTTTGAACTGAAATCTCCAGTTTTTGGGACATCGTAATTTTTTTTTGTTTGAATAGATTGAAAAGTACTTAGAGAAATAATGTTGAGAAGGATCCATGGCAGGCGCATATGGTGGGTTTTCCCTTTGATGCGCACCGGATTCTATTCCATATTTCCTGCAATCTGTTCACAAAATTTTATGATTTGAATTAAGTAAATCTTAAATGCATTTGGCGCTAAACGTTACTAATATTCGCTGTTCTTCCCTTGGAAGCATTACATATTAATTGTATTTAGCAAGTAACTATTTGTATTGTTTCTCGGGAAAAAAACTGCTTTTTGCCTTAAGCCTTATGCCTTAAACTTATTTCCCTCCAAACAGCCTCTTGAAAAATCCTTTTTTCTTTTTCTCCTGTTGAGGTGGGTTGGAATTTAAAGGCTCAGTTTTTTTTTTAGTTCCATTGGCTTCGTCTAGAACGCGTTGCTCATCCGGTGTGAGCTTTGAATCAACGGGCACATGGGGTGAACTGGTATCCAGATACTGATTTGCATTTCCATTTCCCTGATTGTCTCCTTCTGCCCCGGGTGTAATGGTCTGGTCGATGATATGAGAATAATCAAACATCATATCTGCCTTCATATTTTCCGGTTGAACAAAACGTGCTTT
>DASZHV010000111.1:0-6323 GCA_035937535.1 Puia sp.
GAGACCTGCTAATTTTGTTTTCATACATAATCGTTTTTGAGGTGGATAATCTGATATTCTACTCAATATATAACTGAACAACTGATAAAGTCAAGCAGTAAGGTATCAGCGGTGTTGCATGAAAAAAATAAATTAATTAAACTATAACATGGACTTCTAAACTATATATTTTGTACATCTGAAACATAAAAAACAACACCGAACTAAGAAACTTTTCGTATTAACATTTTGTTTGGTATTTCATCTTAGAGGATCAACGGTAAGTGACCACTTGAAAAACAATGATTCTTAATGTTCAGGCAATTATACTAACTGTCGTAACTTAACCCCTGGTGGGGGATATAAAATATTTACCAATGAACTTTAAACTGCTGGCTGTTTTCTGCCTGTCATTTTTGAGTTTGCATACTGTATTTGCTCAGGAGAATAATTATAAATCCGGTAAGAAGGACGGAGTTTGGAATTATTATGGACCGAACAAGATCCTCCTCTCCCGTCATTTTTATAAAGATGGCGAACGAACCGGAATTTGGGAATTTTATGACATTAAAGGGGTCTTGTCATGGACTTACAATTTCAAAAAATCTACCGCCAGCTATATGGTGGAAAACACAGAGAATGGTTTTTATGCATTTCAGAACGATGATAGCAGCTGGACAAATAAACAACCAGCCAAAAAAACAATTTGGCTGGCATCAGGTGCGCAATGGGATAATTTTCTGGTGAATAATTTAAAGTATCCGGAATCCGCAGTTCAGTCAAGAATTCAGGGAAAAGCCGAGATAAGAGTTTATGTAGATGATTATGGAAATCCTGTTAAATATGAACTGGGAAATAACCTGGACCCCAAGTTGAATACAGAGGCCATACGTGTTACCAGATTGTTTAACCCGGAATTTGTGCCGGCTGAAAATAATGGTAAAAAAGTCTGGTCCATGTACACTCTGAAGGTCTCTTTCAAATTGGCAGATTCCAGGTAATTTCATACATATAAATGATTAATGGGAAATTTGCCACTATATACAATCGTTGTTTTTATTGTAACAACCGGGTTCACTATCTTTTTATTTTATCGGGCTAGCAATTATTCTTTTACTGTTTTTCTGATTGTATCATTCTGGCTCGTATTGCAAGTTATCCTCCCCCTGACAGGTTTTTATCAGATAACTGATACGATTCCGCCGAGAGAAATGTTATTTATTTTACCTCCCCTATTGTTTATAATCATTTTATTTCTTTCGCCTGGAGGCAGACGATTTATTGATCAATTGGATCCGGGAACACTGACTTTATTGCATACCGTTCGTATTCCGGTGGAATTTGTACTATATTGGTTGTACCTGGACAAACAGGTACCAAAACTGATGACATTTGTTGGTGGCAATTATGATATTATTTCAGGTATGGCGGCTCCCATCGTCTTTTATTTCGGTTTTGTAAAGAAGCTGATTGGCAGGCGTATCATTTTATTATGGAATCTAGTATGCCTGATACTACTTTTCCTCGTAGTCAGGCACGCCATTTTATCTGTGCCCTCCCCCTTCCAAAAATTTGGTTTTGATCAACCCAATATCGCGATCCTGCATTTTCCTTATACCTGGCTTCCTTCATTCATTGTACCCATGGTTTTATTTTCCCATTTAGCAATGATCAGACGACTCACCCTCGCAGGTACCAGTGAAGATCGACCCAGAATGTAACCCCGTTAGTTGCAGTATTTTATGAATAATTATTCAGTTCCTGCTTTCAGTTAACGGGTTGTTATTTCAAATATATCCCCGCAATTTTCAGCCAATAAAGTAGTTTATATCTGGATTAACCAAAATCATTTTTCAATCTTTTACCCAATCAAAAATTCAATGTTTATGCGTTTAACTTTTATTGTCGGCGCCGCATTTTTATTTCTGACAAATTCAGCCTGTAAAGCAACAGTCAATGTTGAAAGAGGGGAACATCCTTATTACCTTCATGCATTATCGGATCTGAGGGCAGCCCGTTGGATGATAGAACATCGTCCCGGTAACTGGCAACAGACTACTGACGAAGTAGAAGCAGTTAGACAGATTGATGCAGCCATCAGCGAAATTAAAAAAGCTTCTATTGATGATGGAAAGAACCTGGCAGATCATCCCGCGGTTGATGAACGCAATGAACACGATGGCCGCCTTCATGTAGCTGTAGACTATCTCAAAAAGGCAAGACAGGATATTGGCCAGGACGAAGACAATCGTTTTGCGCAAGGCCTGCAGGAACGCGCTTATTTACATATTGATAATGCCATTTCAGCAGTAAGAAAAGCCATCCACTCTTGATTAACAGGTTTCCGAAAGAAATATAAAAAGGTCATCATTTAAAATGGTGACCTTTTTTAATGCTATTTCAGAAAATCAATATCCGCCACCCCCCATGGTGCCGGTAACAATTAAAACTCCGGTCATACTGGTTTTGTTTGCGTCAGCGTAATTAAAGGTTCCTTTTGAAGAAAATGTTTTACTATAAGAAGAACCGGCTGCAATAGCTCCACTATTAATACTTCCATCAGTTGATGTAATACTGTGTGATGTGGTATCATTATTCTTCCAGGTTACATTCGAACCAGTCACAACAGTTAAAGTAGCAGGTGAAAAGCCGGAACTTGTAATAGAAATAGCAGTTCCCTGTGCATTATTATTACTGCTGTTACTTTTATGACAGGATATGGAAATAATTGTTGTTAATACTATGAGTAAAGCTCCTATTAGATAATTTCTTGTTTTCATAATTATACATTTTAAATTAAAGCGTTTCAATCCCCATGCCAAATGATTAAAATCGGGAATTGAAATCTAATTTGAACTCACGCATCCTTGTAGAATATTTTCAACATATACCGGAAAATGATTTCAAAACTTTCACTTTAGTTAATATATTTAACATATTCAGGATCTCCTATCTTGCAAAAGAGACCAACTTAATATTTTGAATGTATGCATGGAGAAATAAATCTTTCAAGATTCATTGATGCTCAAAAAAAAGACTATTCAATAGCCGTGGAGGAAATTAAACATGGAAGAAAAAGATCTCATTGGATCTGGTATATTTTTCCTCAGATAATAGGCCTTGGGTATAGTGAAACCTCAAAATATTATGCGATACAAAACATGCAGGAAGCAAATGAATATTTAAAACATCCTGTCTTGGGAAACAGATTGATAAATATTTGTCAGGCACTCCTTGACCAGGCAGGCAATGACGCCAATAAAATATTTGGAAGTCCGGATAATTTAAAACTAAAATCATCCATGACCTTATTTGCTTCACTGAAAGAAACTAACCCCGTTTTTCAAAAGGTGCTGGACAAGTTCTTTAATGGCAGCCGGGATAGTAAGACTGTGGAAATAATACACATAAACCCTTAATTTTTATGAAAGATTTAGAGCCGATCTTAAATGTTTTGTGTAATTATAAAGCAGGTTATGTTTTGAGTGAAGATGAGCTTTGGCTTTTACGCAGCTGGCTTGAAGAGTCAACCGCTCATGAGAAATTGTTTGACGAATTGAATAATAAGGATGGTATGCAATTTATTATGGGGCCCATTGAAAGAAATATCAGGGAAAAAATACAAATGCGGCTGATTGAAATGGAAGAAGAAAACTAAATGTGTTTATTTTTACCCCATGACTGAAGCAGTCCATGAATTTCATGTAAAACGAACGCCGCTGAGCGCAGCAAGGCTATTAACCATCGATCCGCTCTACCTTGAAATGGAAGGACCTTTGGCGGATATCCGTTTTTCTAAAGAGGACATTGAAGGATTTCGTTTCGGTGTTACTCGTTTTCGGTACAGATTCATCCCTGTTAGCAGGACCTACAACATTGAAATAAAAAACAGCCAGGGAAAAATCATTTTAATCCGTATGCATTCATTTTTCGAAATTGGCTATAAAAAAGTTCAAAGGTTATTCATTCAGATACACAAGCAAATACAGCAAGCCTATTTTAATGATATGGCGATTCATTATGTCAGATTACTCAATGGTGGATTAACATATGAGCTGGCTGGCGCTTACCTCACGAACGAAGGTGTGCTTCTCAAAAAAGATAAACAAGTTATTCCCTGGATCCGGGTCGGGCTCGCATCTTATTATCATTCCTGTTCGGTTTATGACATGGCGGATCCACAGCATTTCAGATCTTTTGATTATTGGCATGACTGGAATGCTTCATTGCTCCGCGCCGTAATAGATTATAAGATCCGAAGCAGCAATTCTTTTTAGTTTTGGCCATTGAAGATATTGCAACTTCTATGGTCGCCGGAGTTTTAGCAACTTCTATGGTTGCTGTGAAATTTTTACTTTCCATTTTTTTTATGATTGAAAATTTACTTTCCTTTCCCATTAGTAATAAATTTGTAAAACATCTCTTTAAGAGTCATGTTGCATATCTGAACTAATCTATCAGATTCATTCTCAAGAACAACACCGTCATAAGTGAATTTGACAATTGTGTAATTGTCTTTATGAGTTAATTCAAAAATCATTTTTGTTCCTGTCCAATCAAAGTTATCTGTTTTGCGAATGCTCTCGGTTGCAAGCCATACAAGTTTTTCATTAGGCACAAATTCAATCACCTTGTTTTTTGAATAATGTGAATCGCCTGTGGTAAATATGAATTCACTGTTAAGTTTGATGTCTTCTCCTTCAAAATCTTCTGGCCACCATTTTTTGAGATTAATGAGATTATTAAAAACATCATTCGGAGATTTTTCAACCTCAATTTCTACCGTGTAATTTGCAGTTATGTAATTTTTGTTTGTCATTTTTATAATTATTGGTTGAGCGCTAGTTTCCTTATATAACCGCTATATGGATGGCCTCGCCAGCGTTACACCTTCAGAGCCTGCTTTTTATGACCGTCTTGCTACCAATTTAATCAAAAGCGGATATTTACCTTCCGAAAATCGCTATACGGGATTGAATGAATGAATTAATGGTGAGCCGCGTAAATGATCTGTGAAGGTTTGAATAATTTATCTTTCGTTGGAGCCGTACGTTTATACCGGTCTACGAAATATTCAAGGCACATGCCTGTTACAAGCAGACTGCCCTTCGGCATGGGCAGTTGCTGAATAATGTTTTGGGCTTCTGTTTTATTTCTGTCCAGTTTATAAATGATTTCATATTGAGCGCTGCCTATCCCCTCTTTATTTTCCACATCGATTACCACAGATGCTATTCTGCAAGCGACTGCACCAGAACCCGCAGGCGCTTTGAAGGCAGTTTTTGGAATGAATGACGGAATCGCAATCTGTAACATCCCTGATGCCGGACTGCTAACCTTAAACTTTGCTGTCCACCGGTTTACCAAGATGGGGCTTCCGGAATTCCAAAATTATCACTGTCAAAAATCGGGAAGGCTTCACGTGGGAAGCTGAGTTGATTTCATTTTATCTGGATTGATCGATACTTGAATCAATTTTCAGCGAATCTATATATTACAATTCTTTAGAAGGCTTCAAATATGGCAATAATAATTTAGTTGATTGACGGTTTATTTATCTAAATACAAAACTTATATGCTGTAATGGTGTACTACAATTCCTTTTGGGAAAGTCTTTACATCCATCAACTTCAGGTAAAGCGGTATTGCAAGACCAGTGAATATTGGCAAACCCGAGCCCAATGCGGCAGGGTGGATGGCCAGGACGTATTCATCAATGAGACCCGTTACCATAAGGCTCCGCATAAATCCCGCGCCGCCAATTGCTACGATCGGTTTACCCGGCTCGGATTTGAGTTTCCTTATCCCTCCGGCAAGGTCACCATCGATAACCCGTGCCTCTGCCCAGGAAGTCGCAGCGCGTAACTGCTCCGCCGTTGTCGTATGCACTGAATCGATGCTTTTAAATCCTTTTATGGTAAAGAGTGCCTTAGGGATCTCGTTCATTAGCGCTGCAAAAGGCCCGGTCGCAGTTGGCCAGTAAGGGGCCATACCTTCAAACGATTTCCTGCCCATGATAATCAGCCCTGCCTGCGAGGCTGACCCGACACACCAGGCCAACGATTCCTCGTCTCCGGTCTTGAAGATCCAATCGTTCTTACCATCAGCGTCGCTTACGAAACCATCGACCTAGATCGACATCTTCATTATCAACTTTCGCATAACTAAGGATTTGTTTTTTAGATTTTTGTCATTTGCTGGTGACCAGGGTGAGAAAATATTCGTCAAGATTGTTCATCCCCATGGCAGTGCCTTTCTCAAAATAGCCCCCTTCGATGAACTGTTCAAGTTCAGCAAGGCCCGCCATTTTTTTGACAATTTGAACGGTGGTTTTTTCGGCCCCT
>DASZHV010000112.1:0-32099 GCA_035937535.1 Puia sp.
TTAATAAATAGTACCATTCTATCAATTCTCATGTTTCAATCTTAAGGTCAGACCGTTAATGTTGAAAAATATTTTGAATGGTATAAGAAAAATGATGTCGCTGATTTGCTAACTTTCTAAGTGAATTTAATGAACTATCAACAATATAAACCACCCAAATGGCTTTCGGGCATTGTACAATATTATTGGACACTGGAGGGAACTATCCCGGAACAACAAATGTACATTCACAGGACTCTGGCTAATTTTTGCCCCGAACTTATTTTTCATTATGGAGGAACATTTGATGAGTTAACCAGGGACAATCAGATGCAGTCTACTTTTTTAACGGGCATTCATGGACAAACCGATCGTATCCGGCGGTTCACGGCAAAAAAAAGCTATGGAATTTTTAGTGTATTGCTGCAACCCTATGCCATCCCCTTATTATTCGGAATTTCCTCTTCGGAAATTAAAAACGAACTCATAGACCTTGTTTCCCTGCTGGGTCAGGACGGCAAAGACATCACGGAAAAAATGATGGGGGCGAAAAATAATGCCGAGCGTTTGGGATTCATCAATCGCTTTTTAGAAAACCGGACCCGGGAATTTAAGCGACCGGAAATTGTGAACGCGGTTCAGCATATATATGCGAAAAAGGGCATGGTGAACGTGCATAGTCTAGCCAGTCAGGCTTCGTATTCTCAAAGGCAGTTTGAGCGCAATTTCAAAGACGAGACTGGATTTACACCAAAAACATTTTCGAGAATTGTCCGGTTCAAATCTCTGGTCAACCTGTATAAGAAGGGAAGCTCAACACTCACGCATGTTGCCTATGAGTTTGGATATTATGATCAGGCCCATTTCATTCAGGACTTTAAACAATTCTCCGGGTATAATCCGCACGCTTATTTTTCCGGAAAAGCAGACGAAGTGTTTTATGCCCCCTGATGCTGTCGTTTTTTTCCAATTTTAAGGAAAAATACACCCCTATTTTTGAATGCAAATACATTACAAAAATGGAAACAATGAGAATGGATGAAGATATTAAAGTCTTCTATGTAACCGCCATTTCCTTCCCCGACGGCATCCCGGATGCTACCAAAAAACTGCACGGCCTCTTCCCCTATTCGAAAGAAAGGAAAATATTCGGCCTGTCCCGTCCCGAAAATAATGGGAAAATCGTTTACCGGGCTGCGGCCGAAGAAATGGAAGAAGGCGAAGCGGCCAGACTGATGTGCGAAACCCTGATCATTAAAAAAGGGATATATGTTTATCTCCTGGTCGATGACTTTCGCAAAGACATGATGGGTATTGACCGGGCATTTAAAAAACTGTTACAGGTACCTGATCTGGATCCGGATGGATATTGTGTGGAATGGTATCATTCAGAAAAGGAATCTGTAAGATGTATGATCAGGCTGAATGAATAAAAATGACTGTGTTTCTTTTTAATTGTTGAGCTTACAGAAGTACGCAAAACGCGTACTTTTTCGGGTGCTTTGAGTAGTATGCCGTCCTACGCCTGAGGCGTGGCCAGGCTCTTCCCTGTACCCCCGCCAGGGCGGGGGATGCCGCTTCGATCCCTGACGGATTAGCGTGTAATAAATTTTATTTGCATTCAAAGGCGAAGGAAACGAAGGACCTGAAAAACTTTATGACTTTGCAAATTGGCTGGAAAACTTATACGACCTGCAGTGTTTTTTCCAATTGATCCTGAAAACCAACAAATGAAACGGCAGGATTTGTATAATTTTGCTGCCGGGTCCGACTCCAACATAAAATAAGGGATATGAATAAATACTTTTCCCTTCTTATCATTTTTATTGTTCAGGTTTATTCCTGCAAAAAAACCGGAGCAGATAATTCAGCCATGCATATTGGTACAAAACCTGATGTTTATCTCACAGGTTCTTTGAATGGTCTGGCGGTCTACTGGAAAAACGACAGCGCTTTCTACCCGCCCGCGGGTGACAATCTGATGGGCATTTATGTTTCCGGAAATGATGTATACGTGGGTGGTACGGCATTTAAAACAAGTACAAATGCTGTGGCAGCCTACTGGAAAAACGACAGTCTGGTAATCCTGTCTGATGGAACGAATGAGGCATTCGTATATTCTATGTTTGTATCTGGAAATGATGTGTATCTGGCAGGCATTGAGGATGTGCTCGTTCCGGTAGTGATGGGGGCTGTAGCGAAATACTGGAAAAACGGGACTACCGTAACGCTGCCTGAAACCGGCAGTGACGACGCATATGGCATTTTTGTTTTGGGCAATGACGTATATGTGGCCGGGGACGGGAATGTGGCGGAATACTGGAAAAACGGCAATCCGGTTGTATTGGATACAACGAGTTATTCATATGCCACATCTGTTTATGTTTCTGGAAATGATGTGTATGCGGCAGGTAACGTATTTAACGGAGCCCATTTTATGGCAGCGTACTGGAAAAACGGCAACCGGGTAATTCTTTCGGATAGTTCCAGGAACGCAAATGCCAGTTCAATGTTTGTATCCGTAACGGATGTCTATGTAGCGGGTTTTGAAAGTAATGGAACGCATAATGTAGCGAAATACTGGAAAAACGGTGGCGCTGTAAGCCTGACAGATGGTACCCAGGATGCTGCTGCTACATCCATATTTGTATTCGGTAAGGATGTCTATGTGGCCGGAATGCTAAACAACGGATTTTCAGCTGCCCAATATTGGAAAAACGGGATACCTGTATTTCTTTCTAATGTGGCGAACGATACACATACCTCGTCCATATTTGTAAAATATCCTTTGTAAGAGCCGGTTTGATAATTATTGTAAAAAATAGTTCGCAAAACGCTTACTATTTCGACTGCTATTAATAGGGTGCCGTCTCCCGTCTCGTCCCGCCATGTCAAAAGATCGATAATTCACTCTTTATTTAAAAACCCATAGATATATCTGTTAATTTCTTCCTTCTGAGCATCTGTTCCGAAACACATTTCTATATGAGAAATATCCTGCAGTTCTACTATTGTAATATTAAATTCCTTTTGTTCTTCAGGCGTCGGCAAAACGCCTTTGTCAGGAGTGGTGTTATATGCTCTAAGTGAAAACACTTCTGGTTTTTTTGTTCTGGGTAATGGCACATGATTATTGTCCAGGGATATGACTTTCGATACCAGTTCCGGGTATTTCTGGGCAAAGAGCATGAGCACATCACCGCCCATGGAATGTCCTATCAGGGTCAGGTTCTGGCAATCTAGATTGGGATATTTATTTTTCAGATAATGAATGGCAAACAAAATACTTTGTACACTTTGCTCCCAAATGGGCTTTAAAGCTTCATAAATATTTCCGCTTCGATCTGGTTCCCTGTCTCCCGGCAGCTCAAACTGAACGCTTGCAACTGTATAACCCTTCGCTGCTAAATGGGAGCTGATATAGGCATAATCCGAATTCCGGATGCCGTGACCGTGGGCAAGGATGACAACTTTTCGATTTTTACCGCTGTCGATGTTTTCTGAATAAAGTAAAACAGGAACGAGCCGGCGATGGACTTTATCCCACAGATATAAAGTATCGGGCTCTCCCTGTTGTTTCCAGCCGGGTTTCAGAATGAATAGGGTGAGGAATAAACATCCGACAACTCCTCCCAAAATGGCCATTCGCGTGGTAGCGCTCATCTACTGTATTTCTTTGTGAAGGTCGGGCTTATTTTACTTTACCCGCGGTCACTTAGGAAATGTGTAATTCAAACGGGGAATGTATGAAGCCGCCTCCCGTCCCGTCCCGCTGAATGCGGGAGGCTCTCCTCTGTATTCCCGCTGGAAGCGGGAGATGCCGCTGCTATCCCTGGCGGATTAGCGTACATTCGACATTCATTTTATGAGGGGAAATTAAAATTATTATGAAGTATCTGCTCATTTTTTGTTTGATAATTTCTGTTCAGTCAAAAGCACAGAAACATCTTTTAAGCAACGAGAAACGGGTATTTTCCTTTCAAACGAAAAAAGGGAAATACATGACCCTTGCCAAAGACTCAGCCAATAAATATATTGTATACCGGTTCGGGACAAAGGATACAGTGGAATTTGAATACCCGGAAAAAAACAGGTCCAGCTGGAGCAAATTTAAATATGGCTTCTACCTGAGGGGTGGAGGTGTTCAGAACGAAGGCGAGGATCGGAACTATATCTACTTTTCGAATAAAAATATCAGGTATACTATTTATGACACCTACTACGCCATAGGATCAAAATCATTCATCGGGATTAAAGTCCTCGATCCGGGTGTTGGCAAACCAATCGATATACGGGGCGAGTATAGAACAAAGCAGGGGACCATGATTGATTTTCGGGACAATAAATTATTGGAAATTTTAGAGGATACGGAATAAAATTATCGGACCTGCACAACCAAAGCTTCAATAGAATATTTGAGGCAATTAAAAAAAGACTTTAAGACTGCATGAAAATTACTCTGAAAATATTAAAAATTGTTGCCGGTATTTACATTGCTATCTGCGGAATTTTCTTCTTCTTTCAGGAGAAATTGATTTTCTTTCCCCAGAAATTAGAAAAGAATTACAAGTTTAGGTTTAGCCAAAAATTTGAAGAAATAAATATCAGGACTAAAGACAACAAATTTTTAAATGGCATTCTCTTTAAAGCAGATAGTTCGAAAGGCTTAATCTTTTATCTGCACGGGAATGCGGGATCATTAAGTTCCTGGGGTGAAGTAGCAAAAACTTACACAGATCTGAACTATGATGTTTTTATGTTGGACTATCGGGGTTTTGGTAAAAGCGAAGGATCAATTAATAGTCAGGGGCAGCTTTTTGATGACATACAAACCGCTTATGACAAGATGAAGGATTTATATAGAGAAGACAAAATAATTGTTTTGGGCTATTCAATCGGGACAGGGCTTGCAGCAAAACTTGCATCCACAAACAATCCAGGACTATTGATTTTGCAGGCTCCCTATTATAGCCTGACAGATACGATGCGACATAACTATCCAATTATCCCGACTTTTATTTTAAAATATAGGTTGGAGACTGATGACTATATTAAGAATTGTAAAATGCCAATTGTAATTTTTCATGGCGACCAGGACGAAGTGATTTATTATGGATCTTCATTGAAACTAAAAGAAGAATTTAAAAAGCAGGATACGTTAATAACTCTCGCCGGACAGGGTCATAATAGGATGACTGAAAATCCGGACTATAAAACAGAAATTCAAAAAATCCTTACCAAGTAAAAGGTGTACCGGCCCCCAATAAACTGGACAGTTTTTTAATGATAGAAAGAACACTTTCTTTTAACGACTTACTTTCAATTCAGACTAATCAATTATAAAAAAACCCCCTCCCGCTGATGGCGGGAAGGGGGTTGATAATCCGCCAGCTGGCGGACTAATCTCCAGTAACAGTGATCTGACTCACGCCACTCAGCACGGTTCCGGCAACAGCGAGGTAGCCTGCTATCGTAATAACGATCGCGGGCAGGGCAACGGGTGCGGCGATGATCGCGCCACTAATGGCGGCCAAAGCGAGCCCGATGTTTCTCAACTTTTGAAAGAACGAGGGTGTGGGTGATGCAGCCCTTTCAATCAAATTCATAATGACCATTTTTAATTGTTATGAATATTTGTTCGGGCCGGTCCAGTACACCGAATACCAGGCTGGTCAAAGTTTCCAGTGCCATCCTGGAACGGATTCCTTTTCCGGCACCGGTTATAAAAAACACAGGAGCAATACAGCCTTTCAGTTCGCGCAACGCCTCATTGGCAGGATGAATGAGAATTAATTCCCGGCCGGGCACATCCATGATCTGCAAATGACGACCAAACTTCAGGCTCCATCTTTTTACCAGTTCATATCTTCCTTCCGGAATGCACGAAACCCGCGCCTGGTTATCCTTCCACGGTAGTTCGATAGTATACGTTATCAAACGATCCTGTAAAAGAATCCTTCCATTGGTTCCTTCTAAAAAATATTTCCTGATAAGCTCCAGTTCCATTTTTTAATTTTTAAAATAGCCCCGGTCTTACGGGACAGGGGCTGGTTTTAGATCGGACTTTACCGTTGACCCCGCACGTGCGGGGTTGATTAATGGCCGATCTTTTTTTAAGAATCAGATTTTAATTTTAAAATCCTATCACATGGGAAACATCACAAATATGGGGTTCTGGAAAAGCGATCTTTCCTAGTGCGTTCACAGGCTGGGAAAGATTTATTTTTTAAATGCCAAAGGATTTTATGCAATTCATTCTTTTTCAACCTTGAAGGTGAATTCGGTTGATGTTGGCCGTTGGCCGTTTGCGGTTGGCCGAAAAGAAATGTGCAGGATTTTAACCGCCAACCGCCAACCGCCAACGATATTCTTGCATATTGATTCTATATAAAATCGTCTTTTTATCACAGGTTCTTCGACAATCCTTCGGGAACTCCTCCTGATTTCTACGGGATTTCCCGAAGAAACTCCGAAGGACAAACGAAGTAATACGGTAGAAATATTTTTTCATCTCCGAAAAAAATATTTTTCACAGGCTGGGAACGCACTGGGAAATCTCCCTCAAAACGGAACGCATATTTGTGTTGTCAACATTAGTTACGACGTCAAACGAAGAGCGGCCCGGGCAAAAATTATAATCGTTCGTCGGATTGAAAAAGCAACGCCTGACTAATCGTTGATATGAGTAAATCAATTAATAAACATTTTAAAAACAAATTAAATGGGAACATTTGAAAAAGGGTATCTCGGAGGTTTCAGCGGGAAAGTCGGCACAGCTGTCGGCAGTACCTGGAAAGGCCTCAACGTGTTGCGCAGTAATCCACCCAGCAAAAGGCGGGGTCAACCTTCTGATTTGCAACTCGAACGGCAGGCGAAGTTTTCACTTATGACAAACTTTCTGACGCCGTTAACCGATTTACTCAATCAGACTTACAGTAAATCTGCTGCAGCCAGAATGTCGGGCTTTAACAAAGCTTTTTCCGTAAACAGCGATGCGATTACCGGAGTTTTTCCGGCATTTGCAGTCGACTATCCAAAAGTGCTTTTAAGCAAGGGTAGCCTGCCTAATGTAACATCGCCCGCTGCGGCTTCAACAGCTGCAGGTAAGCTGACTTTCACATGGATTGATAACAGTGGAATAAACAGCGCACTCAGTTCGGACCTCGCTTTTGTAGCGGCGTACAATGAGGAGCTGCAACACTGGACTTTCATCCAAAAAGCAGCCGGGAGAAATGCCGGTACATTTACGCTGGACGTGATACCGTTTAGTGGAAAACCGGTGCAGACCTATATCGGATTTATGTCAGCAGACCGTAAAAAAGTTGCCTCCAGCTGGTACACTGGCATGGTAAACATTTTATAACTGATATGAATTTGAATGGCAGAATAAAAGGGGCTGCCGAAAGGCGGCCCTTTTATAAAAAAGAAAAAAGTAACAATTAATAATTAATAATCGAAAAATGGCAATTTATAGTAATGGTATATTGGGTGAATTCAGCGGAAAAGTCGGCACCGTGGTCGGTAGTTCCTGGAAGGGTATTCCTGTTATACGAAAAATACCGGTTCGCAAACAAACTGAGTATTCCGATTTACAGAAACAACAATGGGCGAGATTCAGATTGATGACCGGTTTTCTCCGGCCCCTGACTGATTTACTCAATCAGACATTTAAAAATTCTGTAACAGGCATGACCTGTTACAACAAAGCTTTTTCCGAAAACATTCAGGCAATCACCGGGGATTATCCTGAGATATCAATTGATTATCCGCGAATCGTTCTAAGTAAAGGAAGGTTGCCACTTGGGGAACCACCTACAATTTCTTCTCCTGAAGATGGGAAATTATTGTTGTCCTGGAAAACGGGAGATGGTATCAACTGGCAACTGACGAGTGGCGCTGCTTTTATTGCAGCATATAACGAAGAACTCGGCCGATGGATAATTGGCCAATCAATCATATCAGAAAGCCAAAGCAGTTGCATGCTGGATGTTAGTCCGTTCAAAGGCAAATCGGCACAAACCTATATCGGTTTTATTTCAAGGGGCTATAAAAAAGTTTCCGAGAGCCGCTATATGGGCCTGGTAAATATTTTATCATGATCAACAGGATTTTCAGTTTAGGAATTCATCGATTCTTTGCATTAATTTTTTTCTCATAAAATCTAAGAATATTGTGCTACCGGTTTTACGTCGCACTATATCCTGAAATAAACTCGAAGTATTACCCAAATCCACATGAAATACTTCTTCAAAGTAATCAAAGATATCTTTCAGGCTTGCATTTCCATTATTAAATGACCCCGTTTCACTCAGGCCATAACCCAACTCAATCAGATCGATTTGTTTGCCGGTCCACGTAAGTATCAGTTTCCCTGATTTTTTTATGGATGATTTTCCCTGTTCCCCCGCAATGATCATTTTCAATTCATGTTCCATCCTGGAATAAGCGATATTCATCGCCAGCAACCTGCAGTGAACAGGAGGAGAGGAGGGGTCTATGATTTGTATAAGCTGGTAGCTGGATTCCCTGTTTAAAGGACTGTTTCGCAGAAAATATAAATTATCCATGTCGGTTCTTTCGTCCCGGTTATATTCATAAATAACTTTTTGTTCTTCCCGAAAGTTTTCGGCCTGTAAAAATAAACGGTCGGATAATTTATATCTGCATTCAGGCAAGCCCTTCCTTACAACCCGGTCCCATTCTATTTTGTCAGAATAATAAATATAGAGCGCCAGGGTTTTGGGCAGCACATTTTTAAAATAATGAATCTCATCTTCCGCGCATTTAAATTGACAGGTTTTCAATTTCTCCTTGATCTTATCAATGACAGTTAAAATCAGATGCAGCCTGGGATCAGTGAGATTCTGCGAATCGTAATTCCTGTCCAGCTCATCCAATTTTGATAGCAATTCATTGTGCAGTTTTTCTGTATACACTTTCATAAAAATTTATTTCCGGGTTAAAAAACGGTATCAGTTGGGTTATTTCAACACGTGAAATAATTTAAATTTTGCAAGAAAAAAATATATTTATTATTGGTCAGAATTTGGGTGTTTTTTCTTTCTCAAACCTTAGTAGGTATTTTCTAATGATTTAGGTGTTTACTCTTTCTAGAACCTTGACATGTATTTTTTTAATGAATTGGGTGCATTTCAAAGTTCATTATTGGAACAACCTAACGGGCATGTCTAAGGGTTTACCCTTAGGCAAAATATATTTTTTACCTTTTGGGTGTTTTTCCTTTCTCAACCCTTGGCAACTTTATTTTAACGGTTATGCATAAGTGAAAAAACGGTTTTCTACATTTGGTTTTTTAATTATGCAAGACCAGGGATTTACACAGAATTGGGTTTCCGCTTTCAATGAGTGCAGGCCCATTGCTTTTACCAGGCTTTATGAGACTTATCGCCCGGAAGTGTTGCTTCGGGTTAAAGGAAAACTCAGGAAGCTGCCGGGCGCCGAGGACCTGGTCAATGATATATTCCGTAAAATGTTTAAGCTAAAGGGGCAGTTTGAGACATTAAGGAATATAGAAAATTACCTGTGGAGCATAGTCAGAACGATGTGCAGGGATTATTTAAAAAAACAGGAGACTCCAGTCAAAAACATGGACTATGTACAGGAATACTATCAGCGGATTGAGAACCGTGCAATCTGGAATGTTGAAACTATGGAAACGGTTAAGGCCGTTAATTATGTAGCAATGGAAAAGCTGCCGCCAAAGTGTAAAGAAATATATATCCTTTCATATATCCGTCATATGCGGAACAAAGAGATAGCGGAGATCCTGGGCATTTCGGAGAAGACCGTGGAAAACCAAATCAATATTGCGCTTAACAAACTCAGGAAGGAATATAAAAAGGATGGCGGTCGAATGTATTTTATCAAATTTTTATTACCCTTACTCTGGGATCAGCTGGTCTCTCTATAAAAAAATTTATGAAAGAATCGAGAAGAATAGGCATCTTATTGTTCCTGTCCACCCGCGATGAATTATCGCCCGCAGAGCAGGAGGAATTGATGGCATGGCGGAGTCAGGATCCGGAAAATGAAAAACTGTTTTTTCAAATGACGGATCCGGATTCTCTGCGGACAATTATGCAGGAATATTATGAAGAACGTGACCGGGATTTTGAAAAGCTGAAGAAGCGACTGCCCCAACTTTCAGAAACAAGACTTTCCGGCTCTGTCGATGGAACGATAAATATCTTTTCTGAGACTGAGGTATTGGAAGATGATGACCAGGCTGGTTTTTCCGAAGATGAATATGATAGTTCGGGTCTTTCTCCGGTAGAATACTGGGGGTCCATGATTTCCCGTCTTGACGATACCAAAAAGTTTGAAGGAGAAACCAAAGTCGTTCCGATAACGCGCAGGACAATAAAATCAATGTTAAGAATAAAGAAACGTCCACTTCGCTATTTAGCCCGTGTAGCGGGCATTGTGGCCCTGTTGTTTTTTGCTAATTATCTATCAACAGATACCAAATACAAAAATTATCGGGCTGAGATGGTTTCTTCCGATGGAATTAAAACTATGACAGAAGATTTTAACAGGGGTTATGAGGCGGGCAAGGCAGGAATAAAATTTGGCAAAACAGATAAAGGCGAGCCTATCTATATAGCAGCCAATGAACCCAGAGCGAAGAAAGACAAAACATATAGTTTGCACACAGCGCCCAGCGGAGAATTTATTCTTCAGCTTCCCGATGGTACCTTGATCTGGATGAATGCAGCGAGCAGGATTAAATACCCCGCCAACTTCGACCAGGATACCATCCGGATTGAAGTGGATGGAGAGGTATATATTGAAATCATAAAAAATACAACCCATCATTTCTTAATTACCCCGCTAACCGCCAACCGCCAACCGCCAACAATTCACGCGCAGCCTTCTTCCAACCTCAACATCAACACATATTCGGATAACGATGAAATGTTGGTAACGCTGATCCGCGGAGCTGCAGATGCGAAAATGAATATTTCAGATATTAAATATCATTTTATAAACGGGCAACAGGCACTGATCATTCATGATACCCTGGCGCTTATACGTGATGTGAACGAGGAAGAAATCATCGCCTGGAAAAACGGTGAATTCAATTATAAGGATGCTGGTCTTCCTCTCATATTGCCTGCGATTGCGAAATGGTATAATGTGGATATTCAATATGGCAGCCAGATTCCGGACAAGAAATTCAGTCTTCGGATGCCACGTAATACACCTCTTTCAAAGGTTTTGGAGAATTTACAAAAACAGGGACTGCATATCACCCAACACGGCAAAACGGTTACTATATGGAAATAAATGTTTGGTGGAAGCACCCAAGCGTTTGGGGGCCTAGTCTCCTTGTCAGATCGGTTTTATTAATAATGACTGATAATTCGGTCAAAAATGCCTACCATTAAAAATAGATGTAGTTAAACAGCCTGTAATTCTTTTTGCTTCCCATAAAAATCTGCCTGGCGTTAAACACGATCACTGCAATGAAAAATGTTGGTATAACCCATAATCGACAGCAAACTGTTGAGCGGTTATAGCCGACATGTAATATTTCATATCCGCGCACACCCAATAAAAGCGAAACTTTAAAATGAAAAAGATTATCATCAAAGGGTTGCTTGCAATCTAAGCTATTTTATTTTTCATTTATTAAGCAGATATGCAGGCCTGTCTTGTAACATGGGCCGCAATGAAGCAGGAAGTGACTGGACAGTTTTTCTTAAAATGACCAGATGAAAGGTTTCTGCCTTATCCTTCTGAATGCTAACATCCCGGTAATAATAAGTCAAATTGTTGTAAATTTATTGGGGTATTGAAAAGCACTATCGACAGTTTCTGGTCACAAAATTTCAGGAACAATGATCCAGGTTTCGAGGCGTAGGTTTATTAAAAACGCAGGGGGAGCTGGTATTGCACTCTGGCTGGGGATAAATGTTCGCGGTACCACGATTATTACAACAAACATCGTTGAATCAGGAAATTTTACTCCTTATATACTTGTAGAATCCGGCGGAGGCATCACTATTTTTAATACAAAACCCGAAATGGGTCAGGGTACTTTTCAGTCCATACCCGCTATCATTGCAGAAGAGTTCGAAGTCTCCTTAGAACAAGTCTCCATCAAAAATACCAACGGGGAAAAACCCTTTGGCAACCGGCAACGTGCCGGTGGTTCCTCTTCGATCCGGACCAACTATACGGATCTGAGAAAAGTGGGCGCTTCTGCCAAAGAAGTTTTTATCAAAGCGGCCAGTGCGAGATGGCAGGTGGAAGCATACGATTGTTATGCGGAGAATGGTAAAGTCATTCACAAACCAACGGACAGAACCTTCGCATATGGTGAACTGGTTGCAGACGCTTCCAAACTCGAACTCCCAAAAGAACCAAAACTCAAGGACCCCAAAGATTTCAAGATACTGGGTAAGATGGCGAAACGTCCTGATGTTCCTTTAAAAACAAACGGCAGCGTACAATTCGGCATCGATGTGCAGGTTCCGGGAATGTTATATGCAACCGTAGCAAGAAGTCCGGTGATTGGTGGCACGATGAAAAGTTTTGATGCGAGTGAGGCAATGAAAATTCCGGGAGTTGAAAAAGTCGTACCGGTAGAAAGAATCATGGGCCGTTATCACTCTGTCGGCGTGGCCGTAATTGCCAATTCGTACTGGACCGCCCTGAAGGCACGTAAAACATTAAAAATCGAGTGGGACAATAAAGGATACGAAAATTTTAACACAGAAGAATACGAGAAACATTTACATGAATTGTCCAATGAAGAAGGATTGATTGATAAGAATATCGGCTCAGTGGACAGCCTGAATCTGCCTTTGGCAAACACCATCGAAGCTTTTTACGAAACGCCCATGGTGGCACATCATACCCTGGAACCGATGAACTGCGTGGCACAGGTTCGCGGCGACCAGGTAGAAATCTGGACTTCCACCCAGGTGCCCAGTTCCATTACCGGAAACGGCGAAAATGATGTACACAAATACATCGGTTTCACACCTGATAATATTAAACTGCACAGCACTTTTATCGGCGGCGGACTGGGAAGAAGGCTGAATGTAGATTATGTAATTGAAGCCGTAGGTATTGCTAAAAATGTCAGCCAGCCAGTTAAAGTGGTTTGGTCACGGGAAGACACAACCGAACTCGGTCCATACAGACCCATGACATTTTCACAACTGAAAGGTGGTTTTTCAGAAGAGGGTAAACTGATTTCATTTCAGCATAAAGTGATCAGTCCTTCTTTTCAGGAAGCCATGACCCCGGGTTTTGACATAAAAAAAGTTGACGGCACCATGGTGGAAGGTATCGGAGAACAGGCTTATGAAATTCCAAACCTCAAAACCTCCTATGTGAGAGCCGATTTTCATGTACCCGTCGCGGCCTGGAGATCTGTGACCAGCTCCACACTTGCTTTTTGTCACGAATGTTTTATCGATGAACTGGCACACAAAGCAAATAAAGATCCAATGAATTTCCGTTTGGAACTTCTTTCCAAACCATCCGATTTAAAAAGAGTGCTGTTGAAAACAAGAGATTTTTCACGCTGGGATGATCCGCTTCCTAAAAACAGGGGACGTGGTATGGCGCAATGGGAATTCTTTGCCGGGCTCTGTGCCCAGGTAGTTGAAGTAACCGTTCAACCTGATCATTCGATAAAAGTTGATAAGGTATTTGCCGTTATTGATCTGGGAGAAGTGGTCAACCCGGACAATGTAAAAAACCAGGTTGAAGGTGCCGTCGTCATGGCATTGGGAGCAGCCATTAAACCGGGAATCACAATAAAAGACGGGAAATGCATGCAACATAATTTTTATGACAGCCCGCTGATCAGGATCCATGAAGTGCCTGAGGTCGAAGTGCTCATTCTTGCCGAAGGCGGTAAAGTGAAAGGTGTGGGAGAACCCGGACTACCGGCTTTTGCGCCGGCTCTTGCCAATGCCATTTTCGCGGTGACGGGAAACCGTATCCGTAAAATGCCTTTTGATCTGAAAAAGGTTTAATTTTTGTATATGAATCTTATAGTTAACTAACAACTATCATAAATTCCAGCTCATGATTTCTTTAAATGTCAATCAAAAAACATATCAGGTGGATGTAGATCCCAATATGCCCCTGCTTTGGGTGATTCGTGATATCATCGGACTTACAGGAACCAAATATGGTTGCGGAGTTGCCCAATGCGGAGCCTGCACAGTGCATCTGAATGGAGAAGCCGTACGATCATGTGTGACAAAAGTCAGCCGGGCCGGTGGACAAAAAATAGTAACAATTGAAGGGCTCTCAGAAAATAATGATCATCCGGCACAGCTTGCCTGGCAGCAAATTGATGTACCGCAGTGTGGATATTGTCATTCCGGGCAACTTATGTCAGCGGCGGTTTTGCTTCGTGAAAATCCAAATCCAACAGATGAAGATATTGACGAGGCTATGTCGGGAAATATTTGCCGTTGTGGTACTTACCTGCGCATTCGCAAAGCGATTCATATCGCTGCGGAAATACAAAAAACGAAAAACAATACCGGCCAGATAAAAAATGCTGTCTCCCGGGTAGAAATTTGATACTGTTAAAACTTACACTTTATTATGAAGCAGCATTCAGAAAATAATTCCGGTCGTTTCCTATTCTTAAAAACAATTTTCGTTATGACGGTTGTTTTTTCGACCATATGGATGGCTTCCGCATTCCGAAACAGGAATGATTTTTCCGGCAACATGAAGAACAGGAATAAAACAGCCAAAGACAGCATTGCATCAGTCAAAGCTTTTATGAAAGTATATAAAGTGCTGATGAGCCCGCGTTGCATGAACTGTCATCCGGCCGGCGACGCACCGCTGCAGGGCGACGACAACCATATACATACCATGAATGTCGTGCGCGGATCGGATGGTACCGGAATGTATGCTGCAAAATGCTCTAATTGTCATCAACCAACCAATGTTCCAGGCTTGCATACTCCTCCGGGAAATCCAAAATGGCAGTTACCACCAGCGAATATGAAGATGGTTTTTCAGGGAAGATCACCTCGGCAACTGGCACTTCAGATTATGAATTACAATTTAAACGGACATAGAAATAAAACGCAGCTTTTAGAACATTCTAAGGATACTTTGGTAAAAGCAGCCTGGAATATGGGCGAAGGACGAACACCTCCGCCAATGAGTTATACTGCTTTTGTAAGTGTATGGAATGAATGGATTAACAAGGGCGGATATGCTCCCAAATAAAAACGAGTGAGATGAAAGAAATGAAATTCATTTAAGTTAAACTGAATTGAGATGACACAAGTTTTAGATGCAAAGTCCTTATCGCGCAGAAAATTCTTAAAGAACAGTGGACTAACCGGCGCAGTTCTTTTTCTGGGTTTTTATTTACCCGTATCTGCCAAAGCGGGCCGTATTATAACCGATGCTGCACTGAATAATTTGGAACCCGAAATAGAAATGAATGCCTGGATTCTAATCGACACGTCTGGAAAAGTGACGCTGGTTGATCACCGCGCGGAAATGGGACAGGGTTCTTTTCAGTCCGTTCCGCAAATTATTTCAGAAGAGCTCGAGGTTGAATTAGCCAATATCAAAGTGATCTTTGCTGAGGGAAATCAGAAAAAATATGGGAGTCAGATAACAGGAGGCAGTTCAACTATCCGTGGGTCCTATAAAAATTTACTTACACTAGGAGCATCGGCCCGTGAAATGCTGATTCAGGCGGCCGCCTCTAAATGGAATGTTCCGGTTTCAGAATGTTATGCAAAGAGTGGTCACGTATTTCATAAACCCACTGGCCGCAGTTTTCATTACGGAGAACTGGTGGTGGATGCATCCAAACTGGAGGCTCCTAAAAACGTGAAACTGAAACCGCGCTCTGAATATACTTTAATCGGTAAGCCGTTGCATCGACTGGACACGCCCTTGAAAACCAATGGCAGCGCCATCTTCGGACTGGATAAAATAATTCCGGGCATGGTTTACGCTGTAGTTGAACGCAATCCGAGGATGCGCGGTAAACTGAAATCTTTTGATGATTCTGGTGCATTGAAAATACCCGGGGTAAAAAAAGTTTTGAAAATAAAAATGGCTGTTTTCGGAACCCAGCGTGAAGGGGTTGCGGTTATCGCCAACTCCACATGGGCAGCCATGCAGGGCCGGAAAGCATTGAAGGTTGAATGGGACGACAGCGGTTTTGAGCATGTCAATACGACTGATATTTACAAACAGCAGGAGGAAATCCTGAAATCAAAAGAAGGCCTTTCATTAAAAAAACAGGGTGACCCGGATTCGATCATCGGGAAAACTGATAAGAAGATTGATGTAATTTATCAGACGCCCTATGAAGCGCACGCATGTATGGAACCCCTGAATTGTATTGCCTATTACCAGGAAAAGAAACTGGAGATCTGGGGACCCATACAGGCTCCCGACTGGGTGCAGTCATTTTTGAGTAAGGAAATGAATATGCCGATGGAAAACGTGGTTGTGAATATGACTTTCCTCGGTGGTGGCTTTGGAAGAAAAGCATTTCTGGATTATCCTCATGAAGCAACACTGCTTTCAAAGGAACTTGGTGTTCCTGTTAAAGTCACCTGGTCGCGGGAAGACGATATGACCCAGGGACCACAACGTCCCGGAATTTCATACAGGTGTGAAGGGGTTGTTGCAGACGGAGAGATCAGCGCATTTAAATTGCGCATGGCCGGACAAAATATAGATCACTGGCAGGGTACCGAACGGGGCAAACCAAATGATAGCGCCGTGGAAGGATTTCTGGCACCATATTATAACAGTATCAAAAATCTCAGTATTGCAGATGTGCCATTTGAAACCCCGGTGCCCATCATGTGGTGGCGCTCGGTATATGCTTCCACCAATGGATTTGCTTACGAGAGTTTCATGGATGAACTGGCCATTGCGGCCGGTAAGGATCCGCTTGATTTCAGAAGGTCCTACCTGAAAGATGAACGTGTACAGCGGCAGATAGATAAAATGGAAGAAATTTCCGGATGGAAAAACAGGAAGAAGAACGAAGGATTTGGTGTGGCAATTACTGAATGTTTCAGCACAACCGTTGGTCAGGTCGTAAAAGTTTCCAGAGATGCCAATGGCAAAATAAAAATCAACCAGGTATGGGCCGTGATGGATTGCGGATGGTACGTAAATCCGGATATTATCAGGGCACAGGTGGAAGGCAGTATTGTGATGGCCCTGGGAGCAGCAACTATACATGAAATCACATTTAAAGACGGACTGGTTGAGCAAAGAAATTTCTACGATTATAAAATGCCAAGGATCAGCGACGCACCACCGGTGGAATTATATATTATGGAAAACGACGGGGCAGCAGGAGGTGTCGGAGAACCGGGCCTGCCACCATTCGCTCCTGCACTCACGAATGCTATTTTTGATTTGACGGGAATAAGAATTAGAAAACTGCCATTTGATTTAACCGCGATTTGATGATCATGAAAGAACTGAATGAAATCATAAAGGCATATGATAAAGCGATTTTGCAAAACAAACAGGTAGCATTGGTTACCGTGGTCCGCGTTGATGGCTCGTCTTATCGTCGACCCGGTGCACGAATGCTGGTTACCGGTGACGGACTGATTACCGGTGCGATCAGTGGCGGTTGCCTGGAAGGTGATGCCCTTCAAAAAGCTTTGTTCGCCATGTCCACGGGAGAAAATAAACTGATCAGCTACGATTCGACCGGCGAAGACGATATTCAGTTCGGACTTCATTTGGGCTGTAACGGCGTCGTACATATTTTGTTTGAACCCATAAAAAAAGACGATCCGCAAAATCCGGTGGAATTATTGAGACTCATTTCAAATGCGGATGAAGGCGCCATTCTGGCAACAATGTTTTCAATGAAAAAAATACAACCGGGAACCCGGCTATTGTATTTGAAAAATAAAGTGCATAGTAGTTTGCCCGAACATCTGCAAGATGCATTGACGGAGGCGGTCCGGATTGCATATTTTGAAAAACAATCTTCTTTCCTGGATCTGGATATAGATCAGACAAATTGCACTGCGTTTCTTGAATGGATTGACCGACCGGTCTCTCTGGTAATTGCAGGTGCGGGCAATGATATTCAGCCTCTCGTTGAGATCGCGTCGATGCTGGGATGGTCAGTAACCGTTGTGGATGGAAGGGCTCATTATGCGCTGCCTGAACGTTTCCCTGGTGCATCAAAAGTATTATGCAGCAGATCAGCTGATATTTTCTTGCAGATAAAAACGGATAGCCAGACTGTTTTTTTACTCATGAGTCATAATTATAATTATGATTTGAGCTTTCTTAAAAAAATCCTGATGCACGAATTTGGATATATCGGGATGCTTGGTCCCGCACAAAAACGCAACCGGATGATCTCCGACCTGCTGGATCAGGGAGTTCAGTTAAGTGAAGAACAGTTTTCAAAAATACATGGACCTACCGGTTTGGATATCGGTGCAGAAAATTCAACAGAAATTGCACTTTCCATTGTGGCGGAAATAAAAGCTGTTTTATCCGGAAGATCGGGATCACCGCTGAAACTGAAAAAAGAAACCATCCATAACCGGGCGATCAATCTTCAACATGAATAAAACCGGGATCATTATACTCGCGGCCGGAAGTTCATCCCGTATGGGGGAACCCAAACAACTGATGATGTATAAAAACAAAACCTTTTTGCAGCATATCATCAGCGAGGCAAAAAATGCGCTACTCGACCCGGTAATCTGTGTTACAGGATACCAGTCGGAGCTCATATCGAAGAGCATATTGGGAATGGAAGTTTCTGTCGTTTACAATGAACACTGGTCCGAAGGCATGGGATCGGGAATTTCTGCCGGCATCAAACATCTTTTGCTTTCGGATGTTGATTCGGTTATCCTGACCGTGAGTGACCAGCCCCATGTTTCGTCTGATTTATTCCATACGATGCTTGAGATGAAAGCCCGATCTGGGAAAAGGATTGTTGCCTGTTCCTATACCGGTACCCTGGGTACGCCTGTATTGTTCAGTAAGGAATATTTTAATCAATTGAAATCACTGAATGGAAACCAGGGTGCAAAAAATATAGTCAAAATAAATCTTCCCGATGTTTGTTCAGTCGAATTCGAAAAAGGGAATATTGATATTGACACGAGAGAGGATTATAAAAATCTGATTTCAGAAAATGATATGCTATGATCCAGGATGCATTTGGCCGCGTGCAAGATTATCTTCGCATATCCCTCACGGATAACTGCAACCTCCGGTGTTTTTATTGTATGCCGGATGAAGAATATGATTTCACACCCGCTGCGCGTTTGATGCAAACAGAAGAAGTGGAACAACTGGCCAGCTTATTTGTGAAGGAAGGCGTTACAAAAATCAGGCTGACCGGCGGTGAACCATTAGTGAGAAAAGATGCTGCAAAAATCATTGAGTCGCTAAGCACATTGCCGGTTGAACTGGTGATGACCACCAACGCTACGCGCATTCACGAGTACATCACGGTGCTAAGGGAATCCAGGATCAGGACCATTAATATCAGTCTCGATACGCTTCAGCCTGAAAAATTTCTGCTCGTTACCCGCCGTGATCTCTTTCACCTGGTACGCAGCAATATTGAACTTTTATTACATCACGGATTCAAAGTAAAAATAAACGTGGTGGTGATGAAGGGATTCAATGAAAATGAAATCAATGATTTTATACGGTGGACCATGCATATTCCGATTCAGATACGTTTTATTGAATTTATGCCTTTCAGCGGGAACAGGTGGACGGGAACCAAGGTTTTTTCCATGAGTGATATGTTTTCAGAGATTGGCACCCAATTTGAATTCCTGCCGGTAGCAAACGAATTGCATGACACAGCAAAACATTTTATGATACCGGGACATGAGGGCTCTTTCGCCATTATCAGTACCATGAGTGCTCCGTTCTGCAGTTCCTGTAATCGAATGCGTCTCACGGCAGATGGGAAGTTAAAGAACTGCCTTTTTTCAACAGGCGAAACAGATTTGCTGACTCCCCTGAGAAACAGGGAGGATCTGTCACCCTTGATACATGCTTCCATCCGGTCGAAAGCCAAACAACTGGGTGGACAGTTTTCAGGAACATTCGATATGCTGGACGCTTCCTCCATTCATAACCGGCCGATGATCACGATCGGAGGATAAATAATTATATGAAATATTCACCCACCGACAAAGCCACTGGCAGACGATATGTGAAATGGCTGAGCAAAATTATTATTCACCGTCAGCGAACATGATAGAATCGAACGAACTTGTTTCGGTAGAACAGGCGCGCGCAATCATCGCTGCCAGCCTTTCCCGCGTACAACCGACTGTGAAGGAAGTATCGCAGTCAACGGGGCTTGCGTTGGCGGAGGATATTTTTTCTCCTTTGGATATTCCGGCCTTCGATCAGTCTTCGATGGATGGCTATGCGGTATATGCGGAGGATATCAAAAGACCGCTGTTTGTTCAGGGTGTCGTTGCTGCCGGTCATGCACAACCGGAAATATTACAAAGAAATCATGCCATGCGCATTTTTACCGGGGCTCCGCTGCCTGCCGGATCGGATACCATTGTCATGCAGGAAAAAGTAATCGTCAATACATCCGACATTCAGATCACCGATCCGGATATTGAAAAAGGAACCCACGTGAGGAAACGAGGTTCTGAACTAAAAAAGGATGAACTCGTCATAAAAAAAGGAACTGTGATTACGGCGCCTATTGCCGGGCTGCTCGCCAGTCTCGGTATGAATTCGGTGCCGGTCTATCCCCGTCTTTCCATTCGCATCATTGCGACGGGCAACGAATTGCAGATGCCCGGCCAGCCTTTGCATGCCGGCCAGTCATACGAATCCAATACTACCTTCCTGCTGGCAGCGCTGAAACCCTTTACGGATAATATTGGGACTGTTTTATATATCGAAGATAGTTTGCAAATAATACAGCATGCTTTGTCAGCTGCCATCATTAAGAGCGATCTGGTCATAATGACCGGCGGCGTCAGCGTGGGCGATTTCGATTTCGTGCGAAGGGCAGCTGATAATTTGGGTATTGATTGCAAATTCCACCGGGTAAAACAAAAGCCCGGCAAACCTTTATATTTTGGTACAAAAGAAAATAAAATCATCTTTGGTCTTCCTGGTAATCCCGCCTCTGTGGTCAGTTGTTTTTACGAATATGTTCTGCCTGCCGTGCGGTTTATGCTGTATCTGCCGCAGGAAGAACTAGTATCCGCCAAACTAAAAAATGATTTTAAAAAAGTAAAGGGCCTTACACAGTTTCTGAAAGCATATTTTGCAAACGGTGAAGTAGAGATCCTGGAAGCGCAGGAATCTTACCGCCTTCGATCTTTTTCCAGTGCCAATTGTCTGGTCGCACTGGATGAAAACAGGCTCAGTTATGATAAAGGAGAAATGGTAAGGATCCGGTTACTTCCAAAATAAAAATGCATGACGACCTGGCTTCCCTTATTTTATGTTTTGCTCTTTATAGTTGCATTTTTATATGCTTCAGTCGGGCACGGTGGTGCCAGTGGTTACCTCGCACTGATGGCGTTGTTTAATTTCAGTCCCTCGGTCATGAAACCAACGGCGCTTTTGCTCAACCTCTTTGTCTCGATGGTTTCTTTTATTCAGTTCTACCGCGGGAAATATTTCAGATGGAAATTATTTCTACCCCTGGTTGTGTTTTCCATCCCTATGGCTTTTCTGGGGGGCATGGTCGCTATCAAGGACCCTGTGTATAAAACGATCCTGGGTCTTTTTCTTATTATACCCATCTGTCGTTTTCTATTTTTTAAGAACACGGATCCGAAAGATATGAAGCCTGCGAATCTCTATCTGTTACTGATCATCGGTGCAGTCATCGGTTTCGTGTCGGGCATGATAGGTATTGGCGGCGGCATTATTCTTTCACCCATCCTGCTTTTACTGAAATGGACTAATCAGAAACAAACGGCTGCTATCAGCGCTTTATTTATTTTTGTGAACTCGGTAGCTGGTCTCGCCGGCCAGTATACAAAAGGCATTGAATTCAGCACGGAAATGCTGGGATATGTGGCCGTCGCTTTTGCCGGTGGTTTATGCGGCGCTTATATGGGTTCCATTAAATTTCCGCAAACCGTTCTGAAAAATCTGTTGGCCTTTGTTTTAATGATCGCAGCATGGAAATTATTATGGCAGTAAAAATTCAACTATTCGGACAGCTTAAACAAATCACCGGTGTCCCGGAACTGACTACGGATGCAGGAGATACTGATGGACTGGTGAAAGAAATGGCAGCCCGTTTTCCAGTACTTGAAAATCTGAATTACCTTATCGCGGTCGACAGAACCATCGTGCAGGCCAATACCTTGATAAGAGCAGGACAGGAACTTGCGCTATTACCCCCTTATTCAGGAGGATAGATGAATCAGAAACTAAAAAACATATTTGTTACTGGCGCTATTTCACCGGCTTTTATAGGAGAGAAAATCGCTGCGCACCAGTCAAAAACAAGCATCGGAGGACATAGTATTTTCCTTGGACAGGTGAGGGCCGATACCATAGATAATAAACAGGTCGTTTCTGTCGATTATACCAGCTACGAACCGATGGCCCTGGAACTAATGGCGGCCATAAGGGAAATGATTATTGAAAAATATTCGCTGAACTGCATGCATGTATATCATTCTTTGGGTAAGATATGGAGCGGGGAAATCTGTTTATTTGTATTCACTTCCGCACCGCACCGAAAAGACGCGATAGACGCCTGCTCCGAAACGGTGGAGCGTTTAAAAGCCGAACTGCCTATCTGGGGGAAAGAAATATTTGGAGACGGCAGTTTTCAATGGAAAATGAATCAACCAGTATGAAAGACATTCTATATAAATCATCAACACTGAGAAGAGCTGTAGCCACCGCAGTTGTACAGCTTTCCGATCCGGATGCCATGCAAGCCGTTCTGAACAAAACCGTTCCCAAAGGTGATGTGTTTGAATTTTCAAGAGCAGCGGGATTACTGGCCATTAAAAAAACATCGGACGTTATTCCTGATTGCCATCCTATCCCGATAGAGTTTGCATCGATAACTTATAAAACAGAAAAACTTTACATTCATATCTCTGTGGAAGTGCATACCATTTATAAAACCGGTGTGGAAGTGGAAGCCATGCATGGCGCTTCGATTGTTGCACTCACGATATACGATATGCTGAAGCCGCTCGACAATGGAATTGAAATCGAGTCGATACGACTGGAGAAAAAATCAGGCGGCAAGAGTGATTACAGAAAAAAGCAGGTTGGAAAGATCCGTTGTGCGGTCATTGTTTGTTCCGACAGCATTTCAAAAGGAAATGCGAAAGATGAGTCCGGAAAAATGATCATTGAGAAATTAAAAGAATACGGTATAGAAAATACATCCTACGAAGTGGTGCCCGACGACTTTCAGTTAATTCAGCAGGAAGCCATCAAATACAGCGGCCAGGGATATGAGTTAATTTTGTTCACAGGAGGAACGGGGCTCTCGCTGAAAGATATTACGCCCGATGCTATCGAGCCGCTGATTGAAAAGCAGATACCGGGTATTATGGAAGCAGCACGCAACTACGGACAGGAACGAACACCTTACGCGATGTTATCACGCGGTGTTGCGGGTTTTATTAAGAAAAGTCTGGTTATCACGCTTCCCGGATCTGTCTCCGGATCCATCGATACTATGAATGCCCTTTTTCCCTATGTAATGCATCTTTTTGCTGTAAGGGCGGGAGAGAGGCATGAAAAATAAACAATGGCTGAGAACCTCATATATTCTTCTGATATTTAATTATATAACGGTCAAATACCAGTGAATTTGGCAGAGAAATCCGTATATGAAATACTAAATTGTGATAAAATCAAAATGACATTAGTCAGGATTGAAAACAATATTAAGGCTATAACACGCATCAATAAAAGTTACTAATGATGAGGACAGTTAGTAATTTACTTTTTTTTGTTTTTTTAACTGCTTCCGGTAGTTTATTTGCACAATCAGAGGTTTCGGTTTCTAAACCAAATTATCCATATGTCAAAGCATATCTGAGTTTTATAATTCCCTGGGTGACCATCAATAAAAACGAAACTGTAACTGAGTTTGAGAAAGCAACCACCATCGGATTTCCTGTGGGCCTGAATGTCTATTATAGTGATAAATTTGGTTTTAGTTACGAAATTACCCCATTGGTAGTTTGGCAACAACCGGCAGGAAAGTCAGGAACTTCAAAATCAAGTAACCTGGTTTTTGATCCTGGTCCGATATTCCGATTCCAGCATGGATTCAACATTGTAGCCCGTCTTGCATTTGAAACACAGGGTCGTTATGGCTTTACTCCTGTATTAAATAAAGTATACGCGCGGACCAGAGATGTAGACTATTGGTTCTCGGTATCTCTGCCAGCTCGTTTTGGAAACAGTATGCCGGCATCAATTGGAGTAAATCTGCAAATCGGGTTCACATTTAATTGATCCCGTTTCCCCCATGTACTTCACCTATTTGATGAGCGGGCCTGAAACTAACTATCACATTTTAAATATCGTTTTATTCTCCAATGTCGTTTTCATAATAGGTATTCTCTCTAAATATATTTATCATTATTATATTTGTCATAAAGGCATTACTGATTATATGATTCAAAAAAAGAGTGTGGTTATTGTGCATTGGAATGCACTTGCTATTCATGGCAAACCGCGGCATAGATTTTAGTCATTTAAGAAAATGAAATTTGCAGTCCTGATAATCACATATTCTTCTCCAATACAGACTAAACGGCTTATCGCGAGCCTGAATAATGGTGAATTTGACTTTTATATTCACCTCGACAAAAAAATAAATATAAAGACCCATCGTGAATTATTCAATATACCTAATGTATATTTTGTTGATCACCGAATCGACATCAAGTGGGGAGGGTACAGCACCGTTGAGGCCGCATTAAGTGGCATCAGGCATATAGCTGCATCCGGGATTATATATGATTTTGTAAATCTGGTGACGGGGCAGGACTATCCCATAAAATCTGCCAGTTATATTTCTGATTTTCTTCGCAAAAATGTCGGTAATGAATTTATTTTATATAAAAAATTTAATACGGAGTGGACTGAAGCCTGGTCAAGAGTAGAAAAATACCATTTCACTGAATTGCCCTTCAGAGGCAGGCACCGGCTTGCAGCCATTGTTAATTATTTTGCACCCAAACGTAAATTTCCAGTTAACTTGGAACTCGTTGGGAAAGAAACATTTTGGACACTCAGTCTTGCATGTGCAGTGTATGTTATGGACTATCTCGATTCACATCAAAAATTAAGAAGGTTTTTAAGATATACATGGGGCAGCGATGAGTTTATTTTTCAAACTATCATAATGGGCTCCCCATTTAAGGACAAGGTGGTCAACAATAATTATCGCTATATTAACTGGCCTGAAACAGGGGCCCGCCCTAAGGTATTTGTTACGGAAGACTTTGAAAAAATCATGGCATCAGACGCTCTTTTCGGTCGAAAATTTGATATCAATATAGATGAAAATATACTTACGCTGATAGACAATGCAAATGGCGTTTTTCCCTAAAAAACTTTTATGGCGTACATGATCGAATTAAAATCTTTTGCTGACAAACGGGGGCGATTAACGGTCATGGACAAAGTGCTTCCTTTTGATATCAAACGGGTATATTATATCAGCGGGGTAACTTCAGCGTCCGAACGAGGTGGACACGCACATCACCTCGCCACAGAAGCCATATTTTGTATAAATGGAGGCTTTACGGCGGTCATTAACAATGGCAAAACAAGAGAAGAATTTTTTTTAAATGATCAGACCCAGGGTTTAATAGTTGAGCCGTTCGACTGGCATATGATGTATAATTTCAGCTTGGGAACCATATTAATGGGTGTATCTTCTACGCACTATGATCCAGGCGACTATTATTATGAAGAACCCAAAATCTTATAATGGTGACTTACGAAAACCTGAAGCCTGAAAAATGGATATTGCAGATATTTCTCTGATTGGAAGCGGCGTTGCCGGCACGGTCACATTAATAGAGGTATTGGATACATTATTAAATAATCCACCTCCCTCAAAAAAACTCAGGGTTGCAGTTATTGAAAAGTACCATGAGTTCTGGAAAGGTATTCCTTATGGTAACCGCTCATCGATTAATGCGCTAACCATTACCAGTATCCATGAGTTTATTCATGAACCCGAAAGACATTTATTTTTTGAATGGTTAAAATCCAGTAAAAATGATTGGATTTCTTATTATCGGGAGCATGGCGGTATAATTGCTGACAACTGGCTTAAAAATAATCTTCCCTTCATTAAGAATGAAGAATGGGAAAATATTTACGTTCCCCGTTTTTTATTTGGTAACTACCTGTCGCAAAAATTTACGTCTTTATTAAAAACGGCTGAAGAAAAACAGCTTGTTGAATTTAAATTAGTACAGGCTGAGGCGATTGATATAAATGTTATGGCAGGAGGCCTTCATGAAATCATTCTTGAGCATCCGGACAATATATTATCAAAGATCATAACCCGCAAACTTGTTGTGGCTACAGGCTCTCCACCCGTAAAAAAAATCTGTGAAATTTCCGACAATAAAACTATGTATGTTAATGATATTTATGAGCCTTCACTCAGTGAAAACCTAAATAAATTACACACACATTTGAATAAGAGGAGCGAGGCAGGGGAAAGAAATATTTTAATTATCGGATCCAACGCGAGCTGCATCGAATTACTTTATTTGATGCAGGGGATGCCTGAGTTCACAGTATTGATCAATAAAATGGTCGTTATCTCTACCAGCGGATCATTGCCCTATTATACTTCAACTGAAATTCTTCCCGATCATCCTACGCCGAATCTGGATAAACTGAAAGCCTCCGGTGATTATAACATAGAAAAATTGGTTGAAGGAGCTGCGCTCGATATAGCATTAGCCATTCAAAACGGAGCCAATATGGATTATGTGGCAACGATCATATTCCAAACGCTTACACTTCTGGAAGTTTTAGATGAAGATGCGAAAAAGCTTTTTTTTGCTATTTATGCCATCCACCTTCACAATATGTTCAGGCGGGCAGGACCGGAATACAGAAACGCAGCGCAGTTTTTAATCGATTTCCAAAGGGTAATCATAGTAAGGGGGGCTTTTTTAAATATTTGTTCATCAGAAAAAGGAAGTTTTTTAAATTATCTCGATATGGAAACTTCTCAGCAGAGAACCTATCCCTTGGACTTTAAGGCGATCATTAACTGTAGCGGATCTGCTGATCTTGAAAGTTCTTCTTCAAGACTATTGTTTAACCTGGTCAATAAAAATATCTGTCGGATGAATTTGTCCCGGAAAGGTTTTGAGGTAAATGAAAAATTTGAAGCCGCTCCAAATATTTATATCATGGGACCCTTGCTGGGCGGTAACGTGAATAAGCTTATCCATTTCTGGCAACTGGAAAACGCAGCCAGATTAACTTATCTCGCTCCCTACCTGACTGAGGAATTACTGAATATTTAGCAGTCATTACTTAATACATAATCTTATGCATTAAAAAATATCAAAGTATAATGGAAATATTCTTCCAGACCCCACCATTATGAATGTTATCTGTTTTTAAATCAATTTTCTAGATTTTTTCAGACATTCCTCTGATTCTTTCATGAGTCTTTTAAATTTATGTTCAGCAGACTCATACTGCCTGACAACTATTTGATTTATTTGAGGGTTTTTATCTGGCCCATTATTCTCAGATCCGGGTTTCTGCTTCGCATCGTGATTGACCGGCAAATCCTCCCTTTTTCTGGTTGTCTTTGGATTTCCTGAATTTACATTTCGTGATTCTGAAATTTCAGGTTCAGGGTGGTAAGATGCAAACTCATCCAGTGTTTTTGCGTATTCCATATTTTCCGCCTTTGTCAAAGTTGTTTCACTGCCCCGGCCTTCAAAATAATAATGGGTGGCAATAAACTTTTTAACGTGTTCCCTGCTTTCAGCAGGAAGATAGGCCTGGAGAACCCAGAAGTTCCTGCTACCAGATTTGCGGATAGCCGTATATACAGGCTTCGGTCCTCCATTATATGCCGCAAGCACCAATAACCAATCACCGAATTGTGCATATAAATCTTTCAAATACATCGCTGCCGCCCTGGTACTTTTATAATAGTTAGTTCGCTCATCATAATTACTGATGATTTTCAAACCCAGATCCTGGGCGGTGCCCGGCATGAACTGCCAGGGGCCCCGCGCCCCTACACGGCTAAGTGCCGAAGGCTTTAATTCTGATTCGATCACTGCCAGATATTTTAATTCAACAGGAAGACCATACAGCTTAAAAACCGAATCGATAATAAAAAAGGGTATCATGCTTCGGTTCTTAACTGTAACAAGGCTTTCGCTGCTGTTTTTAATATATTTTTTTACAAATAGCATTCCCTTACTGTTCAATTTTCTTTGTGGCTCCCTGGGAACTGGTACTAAATATGTCTTGAATGGGTAAAAAACATTGCCCGGCAGAGAATTTCTGTTTGTAGAACCCGGGTGAGTCAATAGTGCTGTATCTGAGCCTTTTTTATCTTCTGGTAAAGAAAATGCGTGGTAAGATATAGGATTAGCTGTGAAAGGAGTGGCAAAAAGTAAAAAAGAATAGCAAAGCGAAAAATCCTTGGCAAATTGAGTTTTCAACATCGTTTTAATTTTTGGGTAAAACAATGCCGACCCTGAGGGTTTGGATTATCAGTGAAAATTATAAGACACAGGAATATTGGAGGAATTTATACAGCGTGTTTCCGATGGGTGCGGACATTTGGGCTTTTCAATTTCTTCGGAAAGCTGTATGGTTGTTTAAAGATAATACCCACTATTGGCAATTAAAAGGGGTTTCTACGAAGGAAAACAACGATCCCGTCCTGATGAGATGGATATTATGGTATTCCGGTATCAGCAGGTTTTGGAACTAATGGGACGTCTTGGTAAAGGCTTCGTTGACAATTTGAAAAATCTTGTATAGATTTGATAATCAGGAATGTCGGATATCCGGACGCGGTGTTTCTGGAAGGAATAAAATCCAATTCCCTCTTCTCCATATTCTTTCTGAAATCGAATCAGAAATCCAAATCTTAGTGAGCACTTATATTTTGCGACAAAACATTACACCAGTCTCATTTGAACAGTTTACCTATCAAGAAGATCATGATTCAAATGAAAGGTTCTTTCATGATTGTATTTCTATTGGTGGAGTTTATCGCACTCTTAAATAGTTTTGACTTACTGGCCCAGGAAGGTCGGCACCTGATGCCAGTCGTAAAAAATAATTTTACCAGCTTCACAAGAAAATATACAAACCGGGGAAAATTATGGATGGCAAGAAATAAGGCTTACCTGCGCCATCCCGACGCTAATTTTGGTGATGAATACAGTCCCAATAGAAATGCGGTAGAACTTTTTGAAAAAAGAACGATTGATTCCAAATTCTACATAAATAAAGACACTCCGTCGATTTGTTATGCTCAACGGTCATCAAACCCCATGCATTTCAAAAAAAATGGACAATGGATTACAGTTGACACCCGGCTTAATCCAAAAGGCCCATTACTTTACGAAGCATCGAACCAGGAAGATCCGGTCGGGTTCGATATAAAAAGAAAATCATCTTATATAATTACTTCTGATGGCAGAACATATTTCAACAACTGGAAATTGTATGGAGAAAATGGGGGCACTGAAACTTTATTAGCTACCGCTGATTGGACATATTATACAGCCGGTGATGATGGAATTGCTATTAAAAATATTTTTCCTGGTATCGACGCTGAAATGAAACTGTCGAGAGGTTCAATTAAAACCAATTTTATAGTACATGCCAATAAATTTTCCACCTATAAAAAGTTGCTATTCAGAGATTCTTTTTTAAACGGGCATACGGGCAATTTCACTTTCTCCAATGGACTCCCCGGAAATGGTTTAGTCTCATCAGCCGATTTTCATGTGAGTGCCGTGACCGTTTTTCACATTAAGGAAGGGGTCATGTACCAGAAAGAAAATCCATCTTCAACTTACCAGTTCATTCCATATTATCTTGACCATAATAAATTGACCCTGGCCATCAATAGCGATTTTCTAAATACTCAGTTTAAGATTGGAGATGTAGTTATAGATCCCCTGGTTCAGTCCATGGGCACGCTGAAGAAGGACAGGATTACCGGGTCGCATTCGAATCAGGATTGCAGCCTGGATACCGCCTGCGAATACGATTTTATGGTGCCCGCACCACCCGGGGCAACTATTATTAATGCAATGTTTTCGTTTGGATTTACTGCAAACGCTCCCTGTGCCGGACAGGACGGAGCTTTCTCTTTTATAATAAATGGCGGGTGTACCTCTCAAATATATGTAGGGACTGATCCTGATCCCGGACCTCAGAATTTTCCAAACCAAAGCATATTATTGAATAACGGAGCCAGCATGGCTGGTTGTTTTCCCAGCCCGGTTTGCAGTCTTTTTCCCCAATATATTCCTTTTAGTTTTTATTTCTATAGAAAGTGCCATGGTCCTGAAGGTTGTGACGGATCATGCATTGCAGCTTCCAGGGATTTAACGATAACCTTAGTGGGAAGAACATTTGACTCTGCTTCTCTGAGTGCATCGCCTCAAAATAGTTGTGCAGGCGCTCCGGTGACATTGACAGCAAGAGGGTACTATGGCATACCTCCTTATAACTTCGTGTGGCAGGGACTGCCTCAATACTATGGTGATTCAGTAATCCAGGTTAATCCTGGTGCCAATGCTGTATATACAGTCCAAATTAGCAGTTCATGTCCTGGCTTTGGCAGTGACCCAATAAAAAAATCAATAAATGTAAATGTGCTCCCTAAACCACCTACGCCGGTACTCACATCAAACAGTCCTGTGTGTACAGGGGGTCAACTTATTTTATCCGCACCACCCAAACCTGGTACAACATATTTTATAGAAAATCCAAACTCAGGTTTGGGAGGTGGCCAGTACACCAGTACGGCTGTTTTTAACAATGTTACTGCTGCATATGCAGGAACCTGGATTGCCGTAGCCACCGATGCAAATGGATGTACTTCGGATACGTCCAGCACGACAGTTGTTATCAATCCCGCTCTTTCCCCGACAGTAACGATCACTTCTTCGGCAACAAATATTTGTGCAGGCACCACAGTAACCTTTACTGCAACAGCAATCAACGCCGGAAATTCACCCACTTATCAATGGCTTGTAAATAGTATAAAAGTAGGCACGAACAGTCCGGTATACAGCAGCAGCAACTTAGTCAATAATGACGCAGTAATCTGTATCGTTTCCACGAGCGGGCCTTGCGCGGGCGCCTCAGATATTTCAAATATTATTGTGATTAATGTAAGCGCGACGGGTACACCAACATTTGATCCAATCGGGCCGCTTTGTCAAAATTCGATACCTCCGGTACTGCCACTAACATCAAAGGAAGGAATTGCCGGCGCATGGAATCCGGCCACCATTAATACATCTGCCCCTGGAACTGCGACTTACATATTTACACCATCGTCCGCATGCTCAACTCCGACTTCTTTAAACATTACAATCGCTGCCACCATCACACCAACTTTTCCAACCGTAGCGGATTCATTTTGCCTGAACGACATGGCGCCGGCACTACCACAAACGTCGAAAGAAGGAATTAAAGGAACCTGGAGTCCTTCTTCGATAAACACAGGAACCGTCGGCAGAACTGTATATACTTTTACTCCATTGGCTGGTCAGTGTGGAACATCTGCGCAGATCGCCATAGTGATTAACCCCCTTCCCACATTGACCATGGGACCGGATCTAACCATTGCCGACGGAGCGAGTACTACACTGAATGTTTCGGTGACAGGTAATATAGTTTCTTATCAATGGCAGCCATCCACCGGACTTAACAATGCGGCCATTAAAGATCCTGTTGCCAGTCCGTCTTCCACTACAACTTATACGCTGCTTGTTATAGATGACAATAACTGTGAAGCCAGCGGCAGCATTAAGGTTACGGTGTCAGGACGATCAAAAATTTCAGTGCCCAATGCTTTTTCACCAAATGGTGACGGCATC
>DASZHV010000113.1:0-82806 GCA_035937535.1 Puia sp.
TACTTCAAAAACAGAAGAGACAAGAGTACATCTGGGCACTGAAGAAAAAGATTTGCTACACAAATTGATAGAACGAATGAAGCTGTATCCACATGGAAAGTTTCCGATTTCAAAACTAGCCAGAGAAATGGGAATGAATACAATGACATTCAAACTGGTTTTCAAACAGGAATATCATAAGGGGATTTTTGAATTTCATCTTGACCAACGGATGAAAGAGGGCTGTCGCCTTCTTAAAGAATCCGATCTGAACGTGAAAACGATCGCAAGGATTGTAGGTTATGACCGTACTACAAGCTTTATCACCAAGTTTAGAGAATACTTTGGTTATCCACCCAGCCAGGTTCAAAAAAAGAAATAATAATATTTCCGATTGCCAACACCTTTTATTTGGAAGAGAGTATCGCGTGCATACATCTTTGTGTTAATACTTTCTAACGCATGCAATCAGCTACTTCATTTAAAAATTCTTTCACACTTCTGGTTTCTGGGTTTTTCATACTCTTGTTTATATACGCTTCAGTCAGTAAACTTATGGACTTCCCCTCTTTTAATGCGCAGCTTGCACAATCACCCTTAATTACCGGATTTTCAGGATGGATTATTTGGATCGTGCCATCCCTTGAGATATTGATTGCCATTCTGTTATCTATAGATCGCTTGCGGATTCATGGGTTATATGCATCGTTCAGCATTATGATCATGTTCACAGCATACATAATCGCAATTTTAAATTTTAGTGAATTTATTCCCTGCTCATGCGGGGGAGTGTTACAGCATATGTCATGGAAAACCCATCTTGCTTTTAATATTAGTTTAGTTGCATTGGCAGCTTTTGCGATTTTATCTTCAGAACCAAATCAATTGCAAAAACCCAAAGAACAAAAAACTTAATAAAGATTTTTATTGCAATAGAACAGGAGTCACCGAAAACCTGTAAAACAGAGTAGGTATAATTCTTCATACATAATATTTTTTTATGAAAAGAAAAAACATCTTTATTGCAGCCGCTTTTATCCTGGCTATAGGAAGCGCATTTACAACCAGGCCCGTAAATAAAAAATCTCTTACATTATTCAATGGGTACCTGGTGGGCAGTTGTAGTACTGTAGCCATTCAATGTGATAATAAAGCGGGTGCAGCATGTACCGTTTCAGGCGCACAAGCTTATTCGGATATTAACAGTTGTACAGTTACTTTAACGAAATCAATACAATAGCAAAAAAGGAGGTTTTCTCAAAAGGAAAGCCTCCTTTTAAATCATTTGAAATGATAAATAATATCAATTATACCAAGCCCCTGGTAAGATTATTTATATGCATTCTGACTGGTATCTTACCAGTCTTTGTACTATATCTGCGTTCAGAGGACTTTCACCGAAATAAAAATTCATTTTACAGAGTTTTCCCACCACACATTATTTTAAAAACGAATAGCATTAATATCGGAGGTATTGATGGATATATTGCTGGACAGTCATCAAATACAGTTTATCTCGGCAATTACGAAAATCCTTCCGATTTGTTTGCTGTCAATATGAATCTTCGGGATACACAATCTTTACATTTAATATTTCCTGATTCCCGAAAATACGAAGCGTCGCTTATTATCCTGACTATAGATTCGCCATATGCTTTTATCATAGACAAATTGAGATCTTCTATTTATCGTTGTCCCCTCATATCAAAGGATACATTTAAACTCATGAAAAACTATCGATTTTCATCGTCAGAATCAGTAGCCCTGTCCGCCGAATCCATGATATTAAAAACTTTTCAGAAAAAAATACAAAATAATATTTTCGGAAAAGTAAATTATCAGCATATTTCACTCATGGATTCTGCAAATATTCTTGAAAAACAGATTGATGGTTTTTTTTGTACAGACGGAAGCCTGCAAATCGATCACCAGGCCAATCGGTTATTGTATATTTATTTCTACAGGAACCAGTTTATTTACATGGATACAAATCTCCGGGTCATATATAATGCCAAAACCCTGGACACCAATACCAGATCGAAAATCCATGTAAGGACCGTACATGATCTGGAAATTCTGGCTGCGCCACCCTTATTAGTAAATAAATTAGCCAGTATTTCCGGAAAATCGATTCTGATTTATTCTGCTCTCCGTGCCGATAACGAGGACAAAGATAAATACAGAGATAATTGCGTTATTGACGTCTATGAATCAAAAGATGGCAGTTACCGTTTCAGTTTTTATATCCCAAGGATAAATAATAGTGGCATTAGCAGTCTTATTTTGCACGGAAAACAATTATTTACCATACAGGGTAATTCACTGGTCAGGTATGATCTCAATATTTGAATTCTGAAACTTAGTTTTGAACATGATCACGAATCACTATTACCTTCATCTGCTTTTTCGATTTTATAAGATCCAAGCCGATTTTTCGAAAAGCCTGCTGCACATCCGACAAATCTTTCAATAATGCATTGAGCTGAATATCGACGGGGTAATCAATACCTGTATCATCGATGAAGGCAGTTTCACCATTTTGATAACACGCTATCATTAAAAGCACTTCTTCCAGAGAACCATTTTTAATTTGGATTTCTACCGCACTGGACGAATCTTTTTTTATTGAACCTATTGATCTTAGTGAAACTAAAGTATCTTTTCTTAATACAAGGCTCCAGTAAGGCACATCCCTCTCTTCTATTGTCACTTCATAACCAAAACAATTTTTAAGTTCTCTTTGCATAACCTGCATAAGATAAACAGGGTTTGCTTTTCCAGGAGGAACAAAAAGGCTGTAATTAAAATAGTTTTTTCCCGTTATTGCATCTGGCTGAAAAAGAGAAGAATCTTTTATATGCAGTTCCAAATTTGGCGAGACTTTTCCAAACAATGAATCCTTAAAAAGGCCCCAAGTCACTTTTCCAATATAGGCATAATGATAAAGTTCGCTCAGGGTCGATCCCAGTACCTGAAAACCGGCTTTATTTCTTTCATAATATGAATGGAAGTCAGTAACATTTCCGGCATATTGTTCTTCAATCCTATAAGGAGCAAGCATTGAGCGGTAACAATATCCTGTGTCCGGTCCACCATTGTTATTGATAAACATTGGTTTCTTCCGGTCAAATTCCCAGGTATATAAATTACTTGTGAAGCCCGGGTTCTTTCCGTCAAGCAAATCCCTGATTTTGGCTGAATCCATATCCAACCCCTCAGTTATTGCATAAACCAATCCGGCCGGATTGACTATAATGATATTAGGGAATGAAGGAACCTGCCAGCGCTTGAACAAAACCGAATCAAAAGCAGCCAGCAATTGTAAATGCATTTTGTCCTGTAATTTCGAATAAAATTTCCTGATGTTACGATTATATTGCATTTCATTATAACCAACCATCAAAACCGTCAGGTCATTTTTGAATATTTGCTGAAGCCTATTCATTTTAGGAAATCGCTGAATGCAGAGCGTACATTGTGATTCCCAAAAATCAATCATCAACCATTTCCCTTTAAAATCTTTCAAAGAAATCTGTTTCTGATTGGAATTGATCAGATTATTAAATTTAAAATCTGGGCACGGTTTGCCAATTTCAGGCACCTGATAAGAATATGCGGTCACTTTTGATATCCCGCTGCTTAGGATCACAAATACAGTTAGCACTTTCAAAATGAATTTGGTCATGATATATAAATAATTGAATGATGATTGATGAGAAAAGCTCTAAATCTTTTAAAATGATTTACTTAAAATTTCAATACCCCGGATTTTGTGTGAGATGGCTATCATTTTGCAATTCGCCCAATGGGATTGGGTATAAAGTGTCGGTGGTTTTCCAGCCCGTTTTAAAAGGCCTTAGGACTGCTGTTGCCTGACCTGTTCGGACCAGGTCGAGCCATCGCATTCCATCTTCGGTAAATAATTCAACACGTCTTTCCTGCTGAATAGCATTTATAATTTCGTTCTGGGATAAAGCCGTCGTATTTGCGAGACCAGCACGATTTCGAATCTGATTCAGGTCATCAGTAGCTCCGGAAAGATTACCCAGCTGAGCCCTGGCTTCTGCACGTATCAGATACAGTTCAGACAAGCGGAAAACCATACAGTATTCTGTAACCGGCGAGCCCGATTTAATTTTATACTTAAAAGGGAAGTAATAAGTCTGACCACCTACAATCACACTATCTATCCAACTCGTCCGCCGGTTATCATTTGTTTCAAATGCGGTCAAAACTGAATCGCTTAGTGCAACAGAATTTGGAAATGAATTCAGAATAAAAATATTTCCTTCCCTGGTATTTATTCCGGGCTGTACGGGCTCCATTTGCCAGATAGATTCAGAACTATTAGCCAGGAAAACCTGGTTTAAATCAGCCGTTAGTGTGAAAAGATCCGGTCTGCCAATAATTGAATCCGCTTCTGCCTCCGCATCTTTCCAGTCCCTCATAAAAAGATAAACCCTGGCCAAAAGTGCTGTAGCAGCAAAATGGTTGGGGCGCACCCTTTCCCCACCCGAAAAAGAATAATCATCCTTCAAAAGGTTTTGGGCATCTTTGCAATCTGCAATAATTTGTTGATAAATAAATCCGCTTGAACTTCGAGAGAGTGTATCATTGATCTGATAGCTGGTCGATACCGCGAGAGGAATATCGCCGTATAGATTCAACAAATAAAAATTGCAAATTGCCCGAAAACATTTTGCCTCGCCTTCCAATTCTTTTTGAACGCCAAAACTAATTCCATTAGATTGTTTTAAACTCTCCAGTATTGCATTCGTCTGGTATATATACGAATAGGCGTTTTTCCAGAGACCGTATGATAAATTATTTCCGGCTGTCAATGCGTTTTCAAAGAATTGTTTCTGATCGGATAATCCGGAATAATCAATGAATTCATCTGCGGAGAGCCCGCAATAAAGGCTAATCTGTTCATTGAGAAGACTACTGTAACTACCCATCATATTACTATAAATTCCAGTCATCGCAGCAGTAGCCGTCTGATCGCTGGTAAACACACTCGATCCAACCAGCATGGTATTTGGCGCTCCGATGTCGACAAATTTCTCACATGATCCGAATATCAGCATCCATATTCCGAGAAATAAAATTCTTATAAATACTTTAGTTTTTTTCATGATGTTCACTTTTAAAAAATAAATTGAATACCAGCAGTAAGCACACGCAAAGGTGGAAGGACCGAATTGCTCTGATTTTCCGGATCCAGGCCCTGGTAACCCGAAATGGTAAATAAATTCTGTCCCTGGATATAGACTCTCAGGTCCTGAAGATTATTTTTTTCCAGCCAATTTTGTGGAAAATGATAAGACAATGAAATGTTCTTTAAACGGATATAAGATGCGTCAGAAATTACATTGTCTCCGGAAACAATCGAGTTCTCCCAAGCCTGATAGGCTGCAGAACTTTCATCCTGAGTAAATTGTTGAATGCTGATATGATCTTCGGGATGTTGCCATCTGCTTAAAACGAGCGTCGGCTGATTGGTCATGGTGCCTGGCGCATCCTGATAAAAATACTGGTAATTATATCCCGTCTGTCTGACAAACTGTAAAGTGAAATTTAATTGCCACCGACCGTATTGGATATTATTTACAAAACCTCCATAATAGGATTTCAATATAGATTTGTAAGCAGTCAGGTCTTCCGGATACGTAATTTGGTTATCATTATTTATATCCTGAAATATATAGACACCCGTTGTAGGGTCTACTCCTGTATTGTGAAATAGTTTCTTTAAATAAACAGATTTACCGATTTCATAGACGTTGGCATAACTTGATGATGCCAGGTTTGGATATTCCAATAATTTGTTTTGAGGAATGGTCAGGTTGGCAGAAAGGTTCCAGGCAAATTGCTGATTTTTAATTATTGTGCTGTTTAATTCCATTTCCCATCCCGAGTTTAAAAGTTTTGCGGGCAAATTGAATTGTACAGAAGAAAACCCTGTAACCTGAGGCAATGGATAACCTACAAGCTGATTGGTTGTCAGGTTATGATAGTAATCGACAGATAAGAGAAACCTGTCTTTTGCAAAACCCAGTTCAAGGCCGATATCCAATTTCCTGTTATTTTCCCATTGATAATCCGGATTAAAAAGTCTTGACGGGCTCAGGCCAGATGATCCATTGTAGGGAAAATAATTGGGCCGCCATGTATCGAGATATCCATAATCCGCGATTTGATCGTTCCCGTTAGTTCCATAACTTCCCCTTAATTTTCCGAAACTAATCAGGGGCAAAGAACCTTTCATGAATGATTCCTGAGAAAAAATCCATGCCGCACCGATAGCTCCAAAATTTGCAAAACGGTTTCCCGGCCCAAACCTGCTGGAGCCATCACGGCGTCCTGTCAGGTTTACCAGATATTTATCGTTCCAGTTCCAATTCAGACGCCCAAAAAATGCATTATAACGATAGAGTGTTGAAGTCTGATTACCTACCTTTAAAGATGATGCTGCGGCTAAATCTTGTAATAAGGCATCGCTGGCAAAACCTGTAGCGCTATAAGTTACAGATTGTGTTATGCTTTGATCGAGAGTAGCTCCCAATAAAATATCCCATTTCATCTCCTTCATTGCTTTTTGATATTCAAGCTGGGGCTCAAAGATCCAGTTATTGAACTGGTGATTGGACTGCTGTGTAAAACCGGATGTAAGTCCATAAGCCGGATTAAAAGAACTAAGTGGAAGAAGTTGCAGTTCATCCATATGTGTAGATGTATATCCCAGATTGGATTTTAGAATAAATCCTTCGAATATCTTGTAACTCAATACAGCATTTGAAATCAGATTATCCGTGTTGGCTAAATACGTTTGGGTAAATGCCCCGTATGGATTTTGGGAATATCCATTTGAATAATTAAGCTTACCGGTTGAGTCATAACTTGGCGGTGTGTCTGGTGGAAGACTGAATATATAAGTTGTAGGATCAAAACTGGGCAGATTATTATTTTCGAGATTATACACTGTATTAAATTGAATTTTAAATTTTTGATCAGTTGAAGTATTGATAATGGCAGCTGAGCCGGATATTTTCTGTTCGGCATAAGAACCCGGGAAAACCGCAGTCTGGTGGAAATACCCGCCAGCCAATCTAAATTGTGTATTTGCATTGCCACCTGATACAGACGCTTCTGCGTCAAGGATATTGGCTGTTTGGCCAATCAAGGTCTTTTCCCAGTCTGTATAACGCGTCGTATCCCAGAGCAAAAGATCTTTGGCATTACTCAGATCCGGCACCTCCTGATCATTGGCAAAAGCCTCATGGCGCATCTGAAGATATTGCGGTGTATTGAGCAGTTTCATACCCCTGGCAATTTTTCCAATTCCGTTTGATAGGCTCAGATCCACTTTTGTTTTACCGATCTTTCCGGATTTTGTCGTTATTAAAATAACGCCATTGGCTCCTCGTGAACCATAAATCGCAGTGGCGTCGGCATCTTTTAATATTTCGACGCTTTCAATATCCTTTGGATTCATGGCACTTAATGGACTTCCACCCCGGGTAATAACTGCGCTTAGCGCAGGATTACTGATCGACGATGAAAGAAACGGAACGCCGTCAATGATATAAAGCGGGTCATTCCCGTTTTGTATACTGTTCTGCCCTCGGATCCGGACAGTGAAATTGCCACCGGCCATGCCAGTGGTCTGTGTGATATCTAACCCTGGAACCAGTGCTTCCATCGCAGCCAGTGGATTTGAAACCGGCTGCTGGCCAATGGATTCAGAATTAATTTTTCCCAGACTGCTGGTGTTTAATCTCCTGGTAGTTGTTCCATAAGCGATTATCTGAATATCATCCAATTTGTTGATTTTAATTTTTAGGACCACATACAAAGGCTGCTCGCCATGCCATACGATCTGTTGTTTTTCTACATTAGCACCACTAAAAACTATAATCGCATCTTTATCAACTTCTTCCAATACAAAGCTTCCATTCATATCCGTGCTTGTTGCTTTTTGGCTACCTAAAATGGTTACCGTAGCGCCAATCACTGGGTCTCCCCTTTCATTTTTTACAAAACCCCTGATTTCTGAAGGATCCGTTTTTGTTTCCTTTTCTTTTTTGTGAATGATAATGAAATGTTCTTCGATGAAATAATAAACAGGCTGGTCCTGAAAACATTGTTTCAGCACGGTTTGCACCGTCGCTTTATTTACTGATATGGTTACCGGCTTTTCTTCTTTTAACTGTTCATTCGTAAATACAAAACGGTAAAAAGTCTGCGCCTCGATGGCTGAAAAAATTTTCTGAAGAGAGGCATTTTCGAGATTAAGTGTTACCAGATCTCCTTGTTGGGCGAATAAATGTTCAGTTTTACAAAGAATGAGAATTGTCCCAACAGTACATAGCAGTTTATGGTATGCAAGCAATCGCATAGTTTTGATTTTCGAGTTAATAAAAATGTGTGTGGAGTAGCAGTTTTCGAGGAAAACTCTTATCTCATGACCGTGATGGTTCTATCTTCTATCTTAAAATGTACCTGGCCTGTCGCTTCCAGCAGGTGAATCAATTTGCTAACAGGAACCCCCCTTGGAATTCGAGCATTAAAATGTTCTGAAACATTATCCTGGTATATTATCCGGGCGTCGTACCAGTGCGATACCTGCCGCATAATCTGCTCCATCGGTGTTTTTTTAAAAATAAACTGTCCGTCTTTCCAAGCCAGGGCCGTCTCCAAATCGGCGGGAGAGGTTTGTATCCTACCATCCGGATCAATAGAACCCTGCTCCCCAGGCTTAAGCATCACGGATGCATTTAATTCTACTGAACCCTCAGCGAGCGTCACAATTGTCTCCCGGTTATCCGTATATCCATTGACGTTGAAATGTGTTCCTAAAACGCGTACCTCATTGTTTCCTTTTGAAACGATAAAGGGGTGGGCCGCATCTTTTGCAACTTCAAAATAGCCTTCACCGGTTAATTCAACTTTTCTCACAGAATCCGTAAACCCTTCCGGATATTTAAGCGAAGAAGATGCATTTAACCAGACTCTTGTGCCATCACTTAAACGAACCTCGTATTCTCCGCCGGCCGGAGTAGTGAGCTCATTGAAGATCATTCCGGTATTCATTTTCCCAGCCATTGTATAGTTCAAGCCTGAACCATCTTTCGTAATTTGAATCCCGCCCTCCCCGGTTATTATATTTCCGGATTGTGCGGTATCGAGTAAAATGCTTGAAGAGTTACCAAGCGTCAGAACTGCATGTTTGCCCCCTGGCAGAATATCATTTTTCATAGCTATCCCGTGAAATTGGAAGGAGCCAGTATGCTCAACCTGATACACTCCAAAATAAATCATCCCAATGATTACTGCAGCAGCTGCCCAATAAATTCTGAATTTCCTTTGAAGAAAAGATCGTGGCGCTTTTTCAAATTCAATTCGGCTTTTGATTCTTTCCAATGCCGCTTTCCCGTCCAGTTTTTCCATCACCCTCATCCATTTTTTAAGATTGGCCGGATCCGTAAGTTCTTCAAACAACTGCTGATTTCTCATACTGGCTGTTACCCAATCATCCAGTTCCTGGTGTTCTGATACAGTCAAATTATCCAGGTTATACCCATTGATCAGATAGGCGATCCTTTTCGCGAGCTCTTCGGAAGGATCCGACCTGGAGGGTTCTTCTGTATTCATTCCAGTAAGTTAAAAATATTTCTGGAGACCATCCAGTTAAAGACACCGCAATTGCTGCTTTATTATACAAACTCTCAAAAAAAATATGAGAATATTTTCTAAGGGTTTGTCCTTAGTTCAAAATAGGAAAACTGATAAAAATCAAGAGCGGCATTCCGAGCAGCGCTTTTTTAATCAGGTGGATTCCCCTGAACTTGTGGGTATTGGCTGTCCCGATAGAGATTTTTAATTCTTCTGCAATCTCAGATATTTTTTTCCCTTCGACATAGTGAAGCGTGAAGACTTTTTTACATTGTCTGGGAAGCTTTTCCATGGCAGCGTATATTTCGCTCATCATTTCTGCATGGATCAGTGTTTCAAGGGCATTTGGATCAAATGATTCTGATATGATAGATGCTGCCTGGTTGCGCGAATTCTGACGTTTATTTTTCCGGATCCATGACAGAGACCCGTTGCGTGTAATAATAAATATGTAAGATTTTAAAGAATTTATTTCAGATATGGAACCTTGTTTATTCCAGAGGCTGATAAATGCTTCCTCGACTATGTCTTCAGCTGCCGCATGGTCATCCGTAATCCTGTAAGCATATAAAATCAGCGACGCATAATATTCATTAAAGATTGCCGTAAATCCGCATTCGTCTCCCTTCTGAAGCTCCTTCATTAAATATGACTCATTACTATTTTTTGATCGCACTGCCATTTTCTAAAAATTAGCAGCGATTCTGCCTATTAACTTTTCCGCAATTTATCTCAAATTGAATGTACCTGTAAAAAGTGGTACAGGTCTCACTCTACATTTTGGAGGCTATAAAAAAATTTAGAATTAGCCCCGTTTTACCGAAAGAAGGAACTGCGAAGGTCCAGAGTTGATAAGCTTATAGAGGCCGCTTTATATTGTTATATAGCAGGCTTTCACTACCACTTTAACCCTTAAGAAAATTCACGGTTTCCTATTTGAGATTCTTAACGAAATCCTTCAAAATAGACTATGAAGAATCGCAAATATATTTGAAAGCGAATATATGAAATATAATTTATTTATGTATATTAAAGTAGATCTTATATAATAGATGTTTTATAAAGGGTTAATTATCAAACATCTATCATGTTAATTGCAACATGGCAAAATTTAAGAAAAAAGCCTTGCGAAAAAAAGCAACTTTAGGGCATTTTAATCACGATGCTTTTCTTAATAAACTTAGTAAAAGGATTAAAGAAGTTCGAAAAAGTAAAGGCTTTACTTCTTACGAGTTGTTTTCTTATGATATCGAAATTTCGAGAGCGGGGATGGCAAAATATGAATCAGGAAATTTCGATGATATTCGTTTAAGAACACTTCTTAAAATTATTGATGGTTTAGAAATGACACCGGCTGAATTTTTCTCAAAAGGATTTGAGTAATTCAATGCATTCCAATCAAAATAAGTAATCAAAAGCAAGATCAACCCAAACAAACAAATGTAATTGTTAAACTGTCTGGATTGTAAATGAATTTAAGGATTCCTTTAAATCATCCCACAATTGAGTTTGGGTTAAAAAATAATAAAAAGTGGAATTCCCAAAGCTTTTTTTAAATGGATTAATTGATTATACTAAGGCAAAATTTTCCATTGTATATAAGTTATTATTCAGTATATCGATTGCAAGAATATCTTGTATTCCTTTTATCGTTTTAATATTTCTCCAATTTTTATCAGTCTTCCTGAAATCGACAATTTCCCTGATCTACATTAAAAACCATTTGAACAGTTTACATTTGTTTTTTAACCCCTTCTATGAATCCCCCAAAAGACAGGCTCGATATTATTAATGAAGTATTGGAAGAATGTATCCTGGCCTATCCGGTTTCTTCTTTTATTATCAGTCTCTATAAACAGTACCAGCAACGGGGCTCTTTAAGTAAAAAACAATTGCAGGGCCTTTATGGAAAGGCCTCAAAAATAGAAAGACTGCCTCCGGGAAAATTAGCAACCATTGAAGCTATTATTAAAAGAATGCCTACCAGGTATAAATCAGAATTGCCGGAACCAACGCCCTTATTTGAAAAAGATAAATCAACGGGTCTTTTAATTGAAAAGATCCTGGCAAAATTCCCAGAGCATAAAAGGGTTTTATTTCTGAAAGCGAAATATGAGAATAATGAACCACTAAGCCCGGCAGATGTGAATGATCTGAAAAGGTTCAGCAGTAATATTCTTTAGAAGTTCAATTATTCTAAATACCTAATCCTCCTGTTTCTCCGGTCGCTGAATTCACGGTATTCATTTTTACAGATAAGAAAGGATCTCCCTATTATTTTTTAGTGCCTGGTATTTGTTTAGTTTATTTAGTAATACAATCAACTGCGACTGTTCCCTCGCGGAAAGACCGCCTAAAAAATCAGTGAAAGTTTCAGCGATCATATTAAAACTTTTATCCAGGATTTTCCTGCCCTTCGCAGTTAAATGTAACTGGGCAGCCCTTTTATCACCAGGATCCACTTTTTCAGAAACCAGGTTTTTCAAAATCAATCGTCGTATGATATCCCGGCCGGTTGAGAATTCAACCATATTTTCCTTACTCAGGTCATTTTTATTCGGATTATTCATTTTACTCACCTGATATAAGAAATTATATTCATGTTCCCTGGTAAAACCCAAAGCCTTTATGGCAGGTTTCACATACATACCCAAATAACGTTGTAAACGCGTAATCAGAATAGCTGCCTGTACTGCATTTTCGATTCCCCCTTCTGATTCAGGAGCCCTGTTTTCCCTGATTTGATCATGCTTTGAAGCAAGAAGCCAGTTTGCAAATGCGTATATATCCTTTTGCGGATTCTCCTCTATAAATTTCTCCCATTGATCCAGCAGGGGAATGACAGATGTATTTTTCATCCCTGAAATTAAACCATTCCGTTCAATTAAATTTGATAATTTAAAACGTATCCGCTATATTTATGTTAAAATAGAGCCATTTCGTTCTATTTAATCCTATTCAATTTTAAGTCATGAATATCATTTCTACTGAAAAAACAATGTGGTTTGGTACTTTTGCCTATTGGCTTGTTTCCTCTTTCTTCGTCAAAAAATCGGTTAAAAAACAATCGGGATGGGAAAGGATACTATATATACTCTGTGTATTACTCGCATTTGATCTTCTTTTCGGGAACTATTTCAACTTTGCCTTTTTAAACAGGCCCATTCTGCCACAGAACGATTATTGGAAAATAACGGGCATATTTCTTTGTGCCGCCGGGTTGATCTTTGCAATCATGGCACGTATCTGGCTGGGGAAAAACTGGAGCGGGCGGATAACCATTAAAGAAAATCACGAACTTATTCAATCCGGCCCTTACGCCTTTACAAGAAATCCGATTTACAGTGGGTTTTTACTGGCCTTTACAGGATGCAGCATGAGCCTGGGGCTTTTAAAAGGATACCTGGGTATAATCTTCCTGGTCGTCTGCATTCTGATAAAAATTTCCAAAGAAGAAGCTTTTATGCAGGAAGTTTTTGGAGAAAAATTCAAAGCATATAAAGCCAAAGTAAAGCGATTGGTTCCCATTATTTATTAAATACCGGTTATCATTTTTTATTTTATGGTAATTAATCAATTAAAGTCAATTTTTTTTAACCGTTTTAAATAAAATAACACCTGATTCGTTGTATGATCCATACCAAAACTGCCCGATATGAAGATTTACTTCTTATTCGCGATGACAGGACTTGGTGACCACACATGAAATATCTTTTACTGACCACAGCTTTTTTAATGTCAGCTCTTAGTTACGGGCAAAGCAAGAAATTTTCTTTTAAACTGGGCGACGAGTATGAGTTGCCGCGAAAAACAGAGGACCTTGCCTTTTTCGGAAATGAAAAAGACGGCATCGTCAATCTTTCATTAAAGAAAGAAGAGCTCAATATAACCCGTTTTAATCCCAAATCCCTGGGTAAAACAATGGAACAGGTGATTGACCTGGACGTAACGAAAAATTTCAACAGCGAGACTGTTACCGATTTTAATTCCAACAATTATTTCTGGATTCACAGTGACTGGGATAAGAGTAGTGAAAAAGAAATGCTTTTTTATGATAAAATAGACATCATAAAAGGAAAAATTACCGAACCTAATCATAAAATGCTTGAAACAACCAAATTGGCCGGTACAGTCACCAATGGCAGGGGATTATACAGCTTTAAACTGGTTGGTAAATATAAATTTGATTATGACGTGGAAAGAAAAAAACTGCTTGTCAGTTACCGGCTCAGCCCGGAGGAACGAAATGATAAAAAAAACTACGACAAAATTGGGTTACAGGTATTTGATGAAAGCCTGAATAAACTATGGGGCAATGAATTCCGAATGCCATATACCGAAGCCATCATGGATAACTCTGATTTTTCAGTGGATTCCAAGGGCAATGCCTATATGCTCGTGAAAGTTTACGATTCTGATTCCAGGAAAGAAAAGGATAAGGAAACCGGAAAACCTGCTTATCATTTTGAAGTATTCAAATTTACAGCCAACAGTAAGGATATTATCAAGACACCAATTTCCCTGGACGATTACTATATTCACGAAACAACCTTAATAGAGAATGCACAGCATGATATGGTCATTGCCTGCACATACAGCAAAAAATCAAGGGGGAATGGAACAGATGGTATTTTCCTTGCTATCACAGGCGCAGATGGAAAAATTACCAAATTCAAAAATGGTTATTACGAATTTCCAAAATCAGAAATGGAAAAATTTCAATCTGTTGGCAAGCAAAGGAGAATGGAGAAGAACGACAACTATGAAATCCCGAATCTAAAAGTAAGGGATGTAATAATTGACCCCGATGGAAGTATTTTTATTTCCTGTGAAGTATATTATTATGAATACGTCTGGAATAAGTATGGCGGTTATTATGTTTATTATTATGAAGATATATATGGATCCCGAATCGATTCAACAGGAAATTTTGCCTGGTTGCGAAAAATTCCTAAAAGACAAAAAGGTGAGAGTGGACGAGGGACCATGGGATTCAAATTGATCAATGATGCAACCGGTTATTATTTTCTTTACCTGGATAATCTGAAAAATATGAATCTTGGGGAAGACGAAGTTCCCAAATATCATGTGGACGGATTTGGAGGCCAGGTAATGATTTCCAAAATCGATCTTGACGGAAAAGTTAACAAGGAACTTCTTTTTGATACCAGGGAAGAAGAAATCATGATATTTCCCGCAGATTTTTACAGGATCAATGGTAACCAGTTTATAGGCAGGGCCAGGATAAAGAAGAAATTATTTCAGCCCATATTGATAACTTCAAAATAATTATGCATCTGCAGCGATAGTTTTAACGTTAACAAATTCTAAAATGCCGTTCCTGCCAAGTTCCCTGCCATAACCGGATTTTTTAATACCTCCGAATGGCAGGTGTGGATCTGATCTAACAAGTGTATTAAGGTAGACCGCGCCTGTTTCCATTTGCTTAGCTATGGCAATTCCTTTTTCGAGATCCTTCGTCCATATACTCCCGGAGAGGCCGTATACCGAATCATTGGCCAGTTGAATACCTTCCATTTCGTCTTTTGCGACAATGACAGCGGCCAGAGGCCCAAAAGTTTCTTCATCGAAAGCAGCCATCCCCTTTTTTACATTCATTAAAAGGGCAGGTTTGAAATTGCAACCGTTTATTTCTCCACCCCATTCGAGCTTAGCTCCCATTTTTACAGAGTTCTTCAATTGATTATCAAGTTTGTCCACAAGATCGAGCCGTGCCATCGGGCCCGTTGTGACCAATTTGTCAAAAGGGTCTCCCTGGTTGAGTCCCTTCAGTTGAACAATGAATGCCTGCATGAATTCCTCCAATGCATCTTTCAATATTATAAAGCGCTTCGCGGCAATGCAGGACTGTCCGGCATTAAGCATACGGGAATTCAGTGCTACAGCAACTGCATTTTTCATATCGGCGTCCGGCAGAATGATCAGCGCATCGGAGCCTCCGAGTTCCATTACAGTTTTTTTGATATTGCGCCCTGCAATAGAAGCAACCGAACTGCCTGCTCTTTCACTACCTGTAAGCGTCGCTGCCTGTACAAGATCAGAATCTAATATTTTTTCCACGGCCGGCGTATCGATGATGAGACTCGTAAATACACCTTTTGGAGCTCCGGCATCCAGGAAAATTTTTTCGAGTGCCTGCGCACATCCACAAACATTCGGAGCGTGTTTAAGTAATATAGTATTGCCTGCCATGAGAGTCGGTGCGGCATATCTGAAAACCTGCCAGAAGGGAAAATTCCAGGGCATTATACCAAGTACGACACCAATTGGCTGATAGGATATAAAACTTTTTGAATAATTTGATTGCAATGCTTCATCCTTCAAAAAGTTTTCTGCATTTTCGGCATAATATTCTGCTGTTACTGCACATTTTTCTATTTCACCCCTTGCTTCTGAAATTACTTTTCCCATTTCGTTTGTGATCAGCGTGGCAAATATTTCCAGGTCACGTCGTAAAATTGCCGCAACGTTTTTTAAAATTTTTGCTCTTTCTGAAAAACTGTATTTTTTCCAGGATCCGTATGCTTTGGAAGCGTTATTTATTATCTGATCCAAGGTGGCATCATTCATCAATGGATATTCGGATAATATTTCCTGTGTATAAGGATAAATTGATTTGAAAACAGGAGCAGACATAAAACCTCATTTGCAATAAAGTTACTAATAGTTCAATCCATCGCTCAAGGCACTACCACACTACCACACTTCCACACTACCACACTTCCTTTACTGTTGCTGCGCTGCTGCCTGTGCGGAATGTGGACTTGCTACTACTTTATTTTCTCTTTTCAGATCAACATTATTCAACTCTTCAAATATTTGCCCGTCCTCATAATCAACCGAAACAAATACTGTGAGATACTGATTAGCCGGCCCATTAAACGCACCTTTCACGGGACTGCAATCTGAGAAATTCCGCCCGGTGGCAAGTTTAACATGAGTATTAGTTACCCAAACATTGTTCGTCGGGTCGACACCAGCCCATCCATAACGAGGAACCCAGGCTTCCACCCAGGCATGCGTGGCTCCTTCTCCTCTTAAGCCGCTTTTATTCGGACATATATACCCGCTCACATAACGGCTGGGAATTTTCAGGCTTCGCAAAATCTGGAGCATAATATGAGCAAAGTCCTGGCATACACCGGCTTTCTGCGCAAGAATTTCATCTATGGTCGTTTCAACATTGGTGATACCCTTGATATAGTCGAAATTTTCAAAAATATAATCACTGCAATTCTTAATGGTTATCGCGACAGAATCATCAGCACTATAAACCAATCTTGCGACTTCATCGATCTGAGACTGAGATTGAATATAGTCCGGACGAGACAGTTCAAGCATTTTTAAATTGTCCCCGACTTCTCCCGGCAATTCATTAAAAAGACTGATAAAATTTATTTTCAGGTCAGAACCGCCTGTCGTACGAACTATGAGGCGGCTGTTTATAATAAGTTCCTTATGCGGAGGTAGCAGGTTAAAGACACCGGTTTTATTTCCCCAGTAATCAAAAAAAATCTGCACATCCGGATTACCAGTTATAACCAGTTCATGTTGCAGGACCTCCTGTTCCGAGGAAAGAAAAGGGAAGATTTTTATTTCATTCATGCTCTCCTGAATCAGCCTGTCATATTCATATTTTGTTATGTGCTGAATCTTGAAAATGGGCATGTTTACCAGTCTTAGGAATAAGAGAAAAAATGTTGTACCACGCGCTGGTTAAATTCAATCAAGGCAGCTTTAATGTCTTCAAAAAAAACAGGAACCGTTTCCTTGTTCAATGAATCCAGTTCCATATATCTCACTTTACTGAAGAGTCGACCAAAATCACGCAGCAAAGCGGCCCTTTCTTCATTGATTTCATTCCCGATAATTTTATTCAGATAGAGTTCAATTCTTTGCATTGAATACATCACAGAGCGCGTAAAATTCTCATTTATTAGTATCTGGTGTAGTACATTATAATTATGATTTGAACTGCGATAGGTTTTCACGTGCAGTTCATAACCGGATAAACTGAACAACAGATATTTCCATTGAAGCAAATCGTTGGTGTCAGCCTCCCTGAAATTGGTTATTTCCAGTTGCTTTTCTGCGAAGGCAATCGTTTGCAGGCATCGCTCGATATATTTTCCCAGATTCATGAAACACCAGCCTGTTCCCCTTGGCATTGTAATATCAGTAATACCCGTATATAAAACCGTGTGTTTGATAAGAGGTTCCATCACTTCAAGTCCATGGTATGAATCAATTTTATGCTTCAACTCCGGCTGATTTATCAGATGATACATCTGATTCACTTCTTCCCATACTTCCTTGGTAATAAGATCCTGCACTCCACGGGCATTCTCCCTTGCTTTGTTTACGAGGGTCTTCAGGCAATTTGTATTCGTAGTATCAAGCAATAAATGCTTTAAACTTTCTTCTGTATTATTTTCTATTGAATTCAGGTAATCATTTTCAGATTCTGTAAAAATTTCCAGAACAGGCTTCCAGGAGCTCGTTCCATTTACGTCCTTGTCCAGAGAAAATATATAATGGGTTCCGGCAAGACGCAACATGCCATCAGACCTTTCCATATAACGATTCAGCCAAAAAAGCGAATCTGCAATCCTGCTTAACATGTATTTACCATTTTAAGAATCCATCTTTCAATCTATTACCCATGTATCTTTACTACCCCCTCCCTGCGAGGAATTAACGATCAGTGAACCCTTTTTCAAAGCAACCCTTGTTAATCCGCCGGGTACGATTTGAATTCCGGAAGGTCCGCATAAAGCATAGGGCCGAAGGTCCACATGCCTTCCTTCAAATTTCCCGTCAATAAAACATGGAGCCGTAGAAAGTCTTATAATAGGCTGCGCAATGAAACTTCTTGGATCGGCTTCAATTTCTTTTCTGGCTTTCATCCAGTCTTTCTCTGTTACAGAATTTCCCATAACCATTCCGTATCCACCGGATTGATTTGTCCTTTTGATCACCATTCTGTTTAAATTATCAAATACATATTGCCGTGCGTCCGGATTACTCATTTCATAAGTTTCAACATTGGGCAGCAGCGGTTCTTCGTTTAGATAATATTTTATCATAGCTGGCACAAATGCATAGATGGCTTTATCGTCCGCTACTCCATTGCCTACTGCATTTACAATAGCGACAGTTCCCTTCCTATATGCGGCCATCAATCCGGGTACACCCAGGGCACTGTCCGGTTTAAAGATCAACGGATCCAGGTAATCATCATCCACTCTTCGATATATTACATGAACCTGCTCCAGGCCCTGTGTCGTTTTCATGTAAACTTTGTGGTTGTCCACCACCAGGTCACGTCCTTCAACCAGGGCAATTCCCATTTGTCTTGCTAAGAATGTATGCTCGTAATAAGCAGAATTATAGATACCCGGTGTTAGTAAAACAACCTGCGGATTAGAGATCTGCGCTGGCGATAAGGAAAGTAGTATCTCATGCAGTAAAAGTGGATAATTGCTAACACGGCGCACACGGGAAGCCGCTACCAGTTCAGGAAAAAGTCGTTTGGTGATCTCCCTGTTCTCCAGCATATATGAAACACCAGAAGGTGTCCGGAGATTGTCTTCCAGTACATAAAATACACCATTGTCCCCGCGGATCAGGTCAATTCCGGAGATATGAATAAAAATATCATGTGGAACCTGGATGCCCGCCACTTCCCGCATATAATGCGGACAGGAAGCAATTAATTCAGCGGGGATTATTTTATCCTGAATGATACTTTGTGATGAATAAATATCCTTCAGAAAAAGGTTCAGGGCTTTTAGTCTTTGTTTGAGACCATCTTCGATAATCTTCCATTCGTCTCCTGAAAGAACACGTGGAATAATATCAAAAGGAAAAATCCGCTCTATTCCGGCATCATCATTATAAACCGTAAACGTAATGCCCTGGTTCATGAATAACTCACTTGCCAGCTTTTCTTTTTGCTGAAGGCTGTGCACGTCCAGCTGTTTCAGCGCGTGAACCACATTCCGGTACAAATCCCGGAAATCATTCCCCTCGCGCATCTCATCCCAAAACCCCTGTGGTCCCGCATAAAAATCCAATAAACCCTGGGGTACCATAATAGTCATTTGGCTTGTAGAAATAGAAAATGCAGCTGAATACAGCTGCAGATCGTTGTTGAATGAAGTTAAATAAAATCATTCAGCCTGCAAAAGGAAAAATTATTCCTGCTACTTTAATGAATTTTCAAACGATTGATTTATGTTATATTAGATTTCTAATTACCCCTGTATGAAAAATTTCTTGTTTATCCTGACCCTCAGCCTTTCATTTTTTTTTGTTTCCTGTAAACAACATCCGGCGGCGGACAGGATCTATTTCAACGCGAAAATATGGACCGGCGACTCAGCCAACCCGGAAGCAACAGCCATTGCTGTAAAAGATTCACTGATAATATATGTTGGGAACGATTATCAGTCTTACGCCGGAAGTCAGACAGTACTCAGGGATCTCCGAGGCGAAATGCTCGTGCCTGGTTTCATCGATAATCATACCCATTTCCTCGACGGTGGTTACGCATTAGGCACTATAAATCTTCGGGCTGTTAAATCTGTAAAGGATTTTATTTCAACATTCCGGCATTTTGCAGATTCCGCAAAAGGAAGTTCCTGGATTAAAGCCGGTAACTGGGACCATGAAGCATGGGGTGGACAGCTCCCGCACAAAGAATGGATCGACAGTGTGAGCGGACAACATCCCGTTTTTATTAATCGCTATGACGGACATATGGGCCTCGCTAATTCCATTGCCTTAAAACTCGCAGGTATCACGAAAAATACACCCAATCCGCCTGGTGGAGAAATTGTGAGGGACCTTAAAACGGGTGAACCAACCGGTATTCTTCGAGATGAAGCCACCAATCTGGTATATAAAGTGATCCCGGACCAGACTGAAAATGAACTCGACGTAGCGCTCCAAAAAGCAGCCGCACATGCATTATCCCACGGACTTACACAAGTGCATGATATGGGATCTTATGGAGGGTGGATTGACATGGCAACTTATCGAAGGGCAGAAGCTACAGGCAGGCTACCCCTTCGCATTTATTCTTTCGTAGCTATTCACAGTTGGCAGAAACTGGATTCATTTGTTAAGAATAATGGTTGGGGTGATGACCGTTTACACTGGGGCGGTCTTAAAGGTTTTGTCGATGGTTCACTGGGTTCCACTACGGCCTGGTTTTATAAACCTTATCTAGATGCACCGAACTCCACTGGTTTACAGGTTACCGATACAAATCTTTTAAGAAAATGGATTCTGGCGGCAGATTCAGTCGGATTACATGTAGCCACTCACGCCATTGGTGATCATGCAAATGACTGGATCCTGGATGTTTATGAAGAAGCAGAAAACCTTCATCCGGGAAAGGATCATAGGTTTCGGGTTGAACACGCCCAGCACCTGACCCCAGGTGCCATCGACCGCTTTGCAAAACTCCAGGTAATTCCATCCATGCAACCCTATCATGCCATTGATGACGGAAAGTGGGCAGCTAAAAGACTGGATAGTGCGAGACTAAAAGGAACTTATGTTTTTAAATCCCTACTCGATACCCATGCCAACCTGACTTTCGGATCTGATTGGACCGTTGCACCACTAGATCCGATCGCAGGTATTTACGCAGCAGTTACCCGCCGCACGCTGGACGATAAGAATCCGGAAGGCTGGTTCCCAGAACAGAAAATTACGGTTGAACAGGCGCTGCGTTGTTATACTGTAAACAATGCCTGGGCCGGCTTTCAGGAAAATAAAACAGGTAAACTGAAAGCGGGTATGTTGGCAGATTTTACTGTTCTTTCGGAAGACCTGTTTGCCATTGCGCCGGAAAATATCAGGGATACTAAAATCCTCCTTACGGTGGTAGGAGGGAAAGAGGCGTATTCAATTATTAATTATTGATTATTGATTATTAACGTTATCGAGTTTCTTACGTATTTAGTAATTAATCATTTATTGAAGAACCTTACCGAGTCAGTAAGACCTGGCCAATTATCTGTTCTAAATGGTGAAGCCGGAAATCCATCCGCGTTATACAGATTGATATCCTCCGGTGCGTTACTCCAACCATACCTTACGGATACAGGATTTTTAACGGAATCTGCACTTACAACAATTTGTTTGCCCCGAATTAATGCACGTGCATAATAAAATTTCCGGTCCGGTCCTGCTATTTCAAATCCATGCAGGTATCCACTCTTATCTTTTGCAACAAGCCCCTCCCCCACTGACTTAAAAAATAAAATGGCTTCACCATTTGAAAAGGAAACTGAGTCGTACAGAGGTCCGTAACCTGTTAAGTTAAAACCATAAACATCTTTTAATGCAATTGAAGCGAGGCGCCGCCCTACCTCCTGCTTATTCTTGGGATGAATATCTTTCGGATCCCCGATATCCGTCGTAACAGACATACCGGTGTTGGGTAACCGAAGTGTTTTTGTTTGCGCCTCCCTTAATTCAGCCCATTTGCTTCCGGCATTGCTGCTTTCATTTGATCCAAAATCCGCCAATTGTACAAAGAGAAAAGGAAAAGGATCATTCCATTCTTTCCTCCAGGTTTCGATCATCAGGGGAAATGTTTTGCCATATTCAAAAGCACGGTCCGTATTAGCTTCTCCCTGGTACCATAAAACGCCCCGGATAGAATATGGAATGATTGGATGAAGCATTGCATTATAAATAATGGCTCCTTCACTATTCATCCACTGCATATAATGATGCGGCTTATTCAAAATGGGCAACATTTTCCATTTTTCATCAGCAAGAGAAATTCTTTCTCCATCGAAATCGAGATAAATCTGATCATTTTCCCCACGGATCCCAACAGCCCACCAATCAGGAACCTGCTGTGGACCTATTTCAAGCAACAATAGGTTCCGTCCGACCTTCCAGGTATAAGGAGGCAGTGAAACCGTAAAAATTTTATCCGATGTTTTAGGAAAATCCATTCCGTTAACAAACCAGCGAAAACGAATATCATTCACACCCAAACTTAAAACAGAGGGCAGTGAAACCTGTATTGAATCCAAAATGATCTCCTTCACCATATAACCTTCTCCCCGATAAGCAGGAAGGCCAACCCAGTCCCAGCTTGTCGGTACAGCAGATGGTATCCATCCGGAAAAATTATAATTTACTTCCAGAACGGCGGCCTCGTCCGTCTCAGGTATTTTCCCATTATTCAGTCTTTTAAGGGTTGTCATAATTCCTTTTTCCACCCGCGCATTGGATTCATCCCAGTTATCCGGCATTTGTTTTACATAATCCTTTAATTCATCAGAGCCTATCATGGCATCCCGGCTGATCCAGCTTTCTACCTGTGACCCTCCCCAATTATCATAAATCAATCCAACAGGAACATGGAGACGTTCGAAAATATCTCGCGCGAAAAAATATCCAACGGCAGTGAACTCGCCGGTAGTTTTGGGAGTAGAGATAACCCATTGAGTGGAATCAACAAATTCTTCCAATTGAAATTTTAATTTATGTGGAATGCTCACCTGTCTTATCAATGGATTATTTGCCCGGTGTAATTCATATTTAGCATTCATCGCCTGCTTTACACTGAATTCCATATTCGACTGACCTGAACAAATCCAGACTTCTCCAAATAAAACGTCTGAAAATACCTTCGTTTCATTTCTGGTTTTAATTGTCAGGACATATGGTCCGCCAGCAGAAAAAGCCGGCATGGTGACCAGCCACCGACCATCATTATTCGCTTTAGCAGACACTTTAAATTGTCCCAGGGAAATATTGACGTTTTCATTTGCCCCTGCATCGCCCCAGATTTTCAAAGGTTTATCTCTTTGTAATATCATGTGGTCGCTGAATATTGCTGACAAACGGAGTTGTGAAATGGCATGAGTGTAAAAGAAAATTAATAATATGCTTAAGGAGAATTTCATAATCGGAAGTTATCAAAAAAAATTAGAATCATTTTTTAGCTATATTCATTCTATAAATTATTACATGAGCAAACATCAGAGCCAGGTTCAGGTTCCGGATTCCCCCCTTGGACCCATTGGCGGACAGCGTCTCTATTCTCTTGACGCACTCAGAGGATTTGATATGTTCTGGATATTGGGTGCCGAAGATATTGTCAATACCCTTGCCCAGTCAACAGGCTCTTCATTTTGGGGAGGATTTGCAAACCAGCTTACGCATCCCGCATGGAACGGATTTCATCTTTATGACCTGATATTCCCGCTATTTCTTTTTATGGCTGGCGTTTCCTCACCTTATTCAACTGGAAGAGAACTTGAAAAAGGGAATGGCAGGAAAAAAGTCTTAATGCGTGTAATTAAAAGAGGACTGATTCTCGTTCTATTAGGTATATTCCACAATAATGGCCTGCATTTGCGGCCAATTTCGGATATCAGGTTTGGCAGTGTGCTCGGCAGGATCGGTCTTGCATATATGTTCGCAAATATCATTTACATATATACTAAAAGAAATACTCAGATCATCTGGTTCTGGGCCCTGACCATCGGCTATTGGCTCCTGTTAAAATTTACTTCTGCACCAGGTTTCCCAATGGGTGACCTAACCATGGAAGGAAATTTCGCTTCTTATATAGACAGGACCATCATGCCTGGAAAACTTTACCTTGGCATTCATGACCCTGAAGGAATTATGTCCACTATTCCAGCTATCAGCACGGGCCTGCTGGGTATCTTAACCGGAACCTATATTAAAAAAAGCAGTCACAACGGAGGCAGAAAGTCTTTTTGGATGGCCGTTTCAGGAGTTGTCCTCATTATTATAGCTTTGATCTGGAATTTTAATTTCCCGATTAATAAAAATCTATGGACAAGCTCATTTGTTTGTCTCGTTGGCGGAATCAGCCTTTTATTATTTTCCCTTTTCTATTATATCATTGATGTAAAAGGGTATAAAAAATGGGCATTCTTCTTTAAAGTGATTGGCATGAATTCCATTCTGATATATTTATCTGGCCATTTTATTAACTGGGAATATGCGACCAACGGATTTTTTCAATGGCTGGGACAACTTACCCCGGTTTTGTATGCACCTGTTGTTATTGCCATATGTTATGTAGCAGTTAAATGGGCATTCCTGTATTTCCTTTATCTCAAAAAAGTATTTTTGAGGGTCTGAACATTACTTTTTACTTTTTACTTTTTACTTTTTTAAATGAAAACATTCTGCTGTTATTTATTATTTTCTTTCTTTTTCATAAGCCTTAATGCACAATCGCAGGAACCCGCTTTCATTAGGGACAGTATGGATAGTTATATTCAAAAGGGATTAAAGGACTGGAACCTGCCGGGACTAGCGGTTGTGATCGTAAAGGATGGAAAAGTAGTTTGGATGAAGGGTTACGGAGTAAAGGATATTCAAACGAACAAACCAGTGGATGAGAATACGTTATTCATGATTGCCAGTAACACAAAACTATTTACAGGCAGTTCACTGGCCATGCTGGAAACCCAGGGGAAAATTTCACTTGATGATCCTATTACAAAATATTTTCCGGCATACCGCCTATATGATTCCACGTCAACTAAACTGGTAAGCATCCGTGATATGCTCTCCCATCATATAGGTACGAAGACTTTTGAAGGCGATTTTACTTTCTGGAATACCTCTCTTAGTCGCGAAGAAATTATGAGAAGAATGCGTTTTCTGAAACCGCCATATCATTTCAGACAGGAATTTGGTTATTGCAATAGTTGTTTCTTGACTGCCGGTCAGATCATTCCCATTGTTACCGGTGAATCCTGGGAACAATTTGTTCAAAAGAATTTTATTGGCCCTCTGTCCATGAATCAAACCCTGGTACTTTCTACGGGTGTTGCGGATCAGCTGAATGTTGCGACTCCTTATACGACCTCTTACTCTGATAACTTAAACAAAGTTCCATTTGATAACTGGAACAACCTTGCACCAGCTGCAGCCATTATAAGTAATGTGAACGACCTTTCCCATTGGTTATTCATGCAACTAGACAGTGGCCGTTACCAGGGAAAAGAAATTATTCCCTGGGAAGCGCTTCAAAAAACAAGGATTGCAAATTCATGGGTGAGAAGTAAAAAATCGCCGGTTTATCCAACTCATTTTGAGGGATACGGACTCGGATTATTTATGGCTGATTATGCAGGCCGGCAGATCTATTGGCATACAGGTGGTGCAGGAGGCATGGTAAGTAATGTTTGTTTTATTCCGGAGGAACATCTCGGCATTGCTATTCTTACAAATAATGATAATCAATACTTTTTTGAAGATCTCCGTTATCAGATCTTAGATGCTTATCTGGGTGTACCCTATGTGAACAGGAGTCTTCAGAATTTACCTGGTTTTTTGGAACAGGCTTCGGCTGATATCAAAGAAATCAATGGTTGGAAGGCACGTGTAAAATCAAATAAATCTGATCTCCCCTTATCCGCTTATACCGGTGTTTATAAAAACACATTATATGGGAAGATCAGGATTAGTCAGTCGAATAATCAGCTCATCATTCACTATGAAACAAAACCGGATCTTTCGGCAACACTTGATTATATGGATAAAGGAGAGTGGCTGTTGACATATAATAATATTCTCTACGGTATTTTTCAGGTGAAATTCGATATATCCGGCAATAATGTTACATCATTAACCACACTCCAAAACCCTTTTGTGGAGTATGATCCATATGTTTTTACAAAGTCACAGCAATAATGATAAAGCGATTAATAATTAATATTTAAAATGCGCGCTCTTCTATTTGTAGGCATTGGAGGAGGAATAGGAAGCATCCTTCGCTATGCCATATCACTTTTTATAGGGCGGCACGTTCCGATCGCATTTCCACTGGGTACTTTACTGGTAAATATTTCCGGTTGTTTTCTCATAGGCGTTATATATTCGATCGCTTCAAAATATGTCGGCTTCCATCCCGAATGGCGTTTATTCCTTATTACAGGAATTTGCGGGGGTTATACTACATTCTCCACTTTCTCCTATGACGGACTGATCCTTCTAAAACAGGGCTCCAACTTCTACTTTATGCTTTATGTTCTGGGAAGTGTTATCCTTGGCCTGCTTGCAACATTTGCCGGTGCAGCAATTTTTAAATAATCAAACCTCCAATATTTTATTAATTCGGAAAATCGGCATTTACGGTTGTTTCTTCCCAGTTATCAATATCCTTTTTAAGCAGTTCGAGTTTTGCGCGGGCTCCCCTTAAAGCTCCTTTTCCTAGAAGTAAACGCAATGGAGGATTCGGAGATTCCACTACTTTTATAATTGCTATTGCTGCACGTATGGGATCACCCGGTTGCTGACCACTATATCCGCGAATTGTATTTTTATTTGCATGCGCAGTAGAAACATAATCGTCAATTACCACCCGGCTGTTTTTTGCAGATCGTCCCGCCCAGTCGGTACGAAAACCACTAGGTGCAATAATGGTAACTTTTATTCCAAGCGGAGCCGTTTCTTTGGCAAGTGATTCGGAAAGTCCGTCCACAGCAAATTTAGTCGCATTGTAAAATCCGATTGAAGGGAAACCTACTAATCCCCCAATGGACGCTATATTTATAATATGGCCGCTTCGCTGAATACGCATGATGGGCAGAACTTCCTGCGTCATTTTTGCCAGTCCGAAAAAATTTATCTCAAACATTCTCCTCACTTCCTCGTCCTCACTTTCTTCAACCGCTCCGAAATATCCGATCCCTGCATTATTGACCAATACATCAATTCTTCCAAACCTTTCTTTTGTTTTTTTAATCACATCCCGGATTTGCTCAGCCTTTGTAACATCAAGTACCAACGCCAGCGATTTTTCAGGATAGTCTTTAACAATATCCAGGATATCATTCATTTTACGTGCAGTTACTATTGCCGTATATCCATTTTTAAAAACCTGGATAGCAAGCTCTCTGCCAAACCCGGTAGAACATCCCGTAATCAACCATACTTTGTCCATAAATTCAGATTTGATGGAAATAGAACAAATTAACCTTTAATAAGTTTAGATGCCGGCTGACGGTTGGCAGTATTCTTATTTTCATGCCTCCATATTTGCTTTGGGCTTTAGGCTTTAAGCTATAAGCCTTTCATATATTTGTTCCCTGAATGCAAGAAATCTCCCTCACCCGACTTCGCCGTGCGAATGCCGTTTATTTTTTTATTTCCGGTTTTGGATATTCCAGTTGGACTTCCAGGATTCCCGGTATCAAAGAGTCGCTTAAACTCAACGACGCACATTTCGGCACCCTGCTTTTCATGATGCCCCTGGGTTTGATTCTTACGATGCCTTTTACCGGAAAATTGCTTGATCATTTCAAAAGCCGGTCCATCATGCTGATCGGAGCCATGGTATATAACGGAGTTCTGGCATGTATTGGATTCAGCGGGTACACATGGGTGTTAGGTATAGCTTTATTTTTTTTCGGATCATCCAGGAACATGATGAATCTTTCCATGAATGCCCAGGCCATCGGTGTACAGGCGCTTTATAACAGATCCATTATGAGTTCTTTTCACGCCGTTTGGAGTATGGCTGGTTTCGCAGGTGCCGCTTTCGGATACTTAATGGTAACCCTAAACATTATGCCCGCCTGGCATTTGCTCGGTGTGAGTCTTTTACTAACTGCACTGACCCTATATTATTATAAAGACGCATTGGACCAGCGGCCGGATCACAGGGCAAAGAGATCTATTTTCACTCTTCCTCCCAAAAGCATGCTTGTATTTTCTTTAATTTGTTTCACATCCATGGCCTGTGAAAATACCATGTACGACTGGAGTGGGATTTATATCAGACAGGTATTACACGGCTCAAAAGCTATAGCGACAATTGCATTTGTGGTTTATATGGTTGCTATGACCACTGGTAGATTGATGGGCGATCGTATGGCAGACCGGTTTGGTATCCAACACGTTTTAGCAGCCAGCGGAATAATGATTTTTGCGGGATTCACGATAACAGTTTTATCTCCATTTATCCCGCTTACCCTGGCCGGGTACCTGCTAACCGGATTCGGCGTTTCATGCGTTGTTCCTTTTGTTTTCAGTCTGGCAGGAAAAATCCCCATGTCGAATCCTGGGGCAGCACTGGCATCAATTTCCTCCCTTGGCTATCTTGGATTTCTTCTGGTCCCTCCTATGATCGGATACGTAGCACAAGCAAGCAGCCTGCGTATTTCATTTGCTATCATTGCAGTGATGGGTCTGTTCATGATCAGGTTAAGCACACGGATAAAAACAGTGTCAGCAGTATAACTATAGCCGAATTTCCTCAAGTATCAGAATAAATTTTTAATCATCCAGAGGTCGCATCCGAAATGACCGGATTGGCCGAGCGGCCCTGGAAGAAAAGAAAATCCTGCTTTTTCGTATAGACCGATGGCCGTACGCAACTCAGGCATGGTTTCCAGATACATATGAGTGAATCCAAAATCAATAGCATTTTGAAAACATTTCTCCATGAGCAGAAGACCCAGTCCTTGTCCCCTCATTTCGGAAATTAGATATAACTTCACCAGCTCACAATAACCTTTCGGCAATCCTGGTGTTGGAAAAACTCCAGAACCACCCACAATCCTGCCATCAGCCTCTGCAATATAATAAGCTGCATTTGGAGCCGAAAATAATTGGAACAGATCATCAGTTGTCGGATCAAAAAAAACAGTTCCCGGTTTATTGGCCCCAAACTCGATGAGGATTTTACGGATAATGTCAGCAATAATGGCATTGTCTGTTTTACGAATCAGACGGATGGAAATATTTTTCATGGCGCTGCAATTTTACTATATTTTCATGGATATGGTTATTGCTTTCATATTTTCAGGAATAAATCTTACAATGAAATCTATTTTTAATTTACTCCTAGTATTACTACTGTTGTTTTCCTACTCTGCCATCCTGGCACAAAAAACTTATACTTTAATTCCTTTAAAAACTAAAAAGATAAACAAAACATTAATCACTGACCTCCCTGGTTATCTCAAAGGTCTGGCTGCATTATACAGTGCAATGGGAGGAACAGATTGTATCGAACTGCATTGTGAACTGACGTCTGCGCTCGGATTGGGAAAACAGGGATCGGATGCACAAAAAAATCTGATTAAGAAATATTTTCCGGATGATAAAGTTGCTAAACTGGTGATCGGTCAGGATTGTTACCTGCCTCCAAGTACATCATCTTCCTATTCAGATTTTCAATCTCTCAGTTTTAATGTAAACAAAGATGTCATTCAGGTTAACTATCAATTGGCTGTTTATGATCATGGAAATGTAAAAAAAATAAACGGCCCGGATATTTATATATTCGAAAACCAGGTTTTTAGAAATAAAAAGCGCGTATTGTATGCGTGGACCGACAAATAATCCCAATGTATCAATTTATCCGCTTTTTTATAAGGATGGCGCTCAAATTTTATTGCAGCCATATCCGGATAAATGATATGGGTCCATTGAAATTAAATGGCCCATTGATTCTCGCTTCCAATCATCCCAATTCCTTTCTGGACGCCATAATCATCGCTTCCCGTTTCAAAGAGCCTGTTCATTTCCTTGCCCTGGGAGAACTAACCGATAAGTTTCTCTTCCGCCGGATAATGGAGGTCTTTCATATCATTCCGGTTTATCGCCTGAAGGATAGAAATGAGAACCAAGATCTGAACGATAAAAGTTTCTCAATTTGTGTGGACGTTTTATTAAATAACGGTATAGTTTTGATTTTTTCAGAAGGTGTTTCTGAAAATAAATGGCAACTTGGACATATCAAAAAAGGAACTGCGCGCATTGCATTCGCAGCCATGAATCACGAATCATTGCGATCGAAACTTCGCATTCTGCCAATTGGTTTAAATTATAACTCTTTTGATAAGCATGGTAAAACAGTACTTGTACAATTTGGCGTGTCAATTTTGATAAATGAAATACTGACAGGAAATACAGAAGCAGAAAAAATGCAATCGTTGAATATTTTACTGAGAGAAAGACTTAGTAATACGATGTTGCAAACAGAAAAACAGCCGGAGACGGTGCAATTCCTGATCAGTAATTGTCCAACCCTCCATTCAGATCATATAAAAAAACTTCAGTATAACCTAAATGAAGAAAGAAATCACGACATTTTTTCAAAATTAAAAAAACCGGGTTATATAATTTCCCCATCTCAAGACCTTCCAGGCAGCCTGATTCTTGTGTTGCTTCTGTCCGTACCAGGCCTCATGGGTTGGGTTTTCCATGTTTTCCTTTATTACCCTGTAAAATTTATTATAGGAATAAAAACTGCCAGCTCAGTTTATTATGATTCCGCAATGTTTACTACTCTTTTCCTGGCTTATCCTGTTTACTGGATCGTCTGGAATATTCTTGGGTACGTCTTCTTTAAGAATATCTGGATACAGGTTCTTCTTTTATGCATGCCATTATTTGCCATTGCAACAATTTACTGGGTAAAAAGTATACAAAGGATTCGAAATTATTTTATTTTATCCCCGGGGGAAAGAATCCTGTTGGCAGATTATTTTAGTTGAAGGTTTTAGTCTGTTTTTAAACTTTCAACCGGATTTATAATTGCAGCACGAATGGTCTGGATACTTACAGTTAACAAAGCGATTAAAAGCGCCGCAATTGCAGTAACCACAAACATCCACCAGGAAATATCTATCCGGAACGCAAAATCATTTAGCCATTTATTCATCGCCCACCAGGCAACAGGCGCAGCGATAACAATTGAAATACAGAATGTTAATCAATCATTATCAATACCTATCAAGGAAAAATTAATTGGAAATGTAAGGAACTGATACAGTATATGTGTGGAAAAAAGTAAAACCAAAAAAGTCTATAATTAGTTAATGTGTTTTAATTTAACTCATGCAGGGCTTTAGAGTTCCCCAGATCCGGGTTATTGTTCCCCTGAATGGGATATTTGAGAAGTGAATAGATCTTATATATAAACCATCCAAGTCCAGCAATGGAAAAGTAGAATAGAACAGATGTAACCGAATCCATTGTTACCCCGATTTTTAAAAACTTTAAAAGGCCGGTTATAATCGTGATAATAGCAAAACATACGGACCAGGATATAAATTCCCTGATTTTCAATCTTTTTACCTGATTTGTGGAAACCTGTTCTGCAACAAAGGATGATCTGAAGCCAGCTTGCGAAGTATCAATCGTTTTTTGCCCGCGAATCGTATGCATCTGAAGACGTTTCAAATACAAAGCAAAAAACCATGCCAAGATAATGATTTTTATAAAAGCTGAAATTTATAAGCTTTCTCTAACTTTTATAGATACCCCATTCACTCTAATATTTAGACCAAAATCAAATCATTCCGATCTCAAATTATTCACTGGATTAGCAACCACAGTACGGATAGCCTGATAACTGATGGTTCCTAAAGCAAATAAAAAGGACATGGCGCCTGCCAGAGCAAAAATCCACCAATGAATGCTTACCCTGTAGGGGTAGTTTTTCAGCCAGGTTTTCATAAACCACCAAGCAACATTCAACCATCCTTTTCCTCCTTCAATGCGAAATTTTATATCGCCATCAGTCATGGTCTGCCCGATGGGTTCTTTAAATTTCATGGTCTTCAAAGCAGATTCATTCAGAATCATCGCCTTCGAATAGGTAATATATTTATTTAGGCTTTAAGCTTTTGGATCCATCGGATACAAAGATCCATCCAGGGTTGATTACTGGTTTTATTGGTCATTCCAAAACCATGTCCTCCCTGGTCATATAGAAAGATTTCAACGGGAACATGGTGTTTTTTAAGAGAATCAGCAAAAACAACACTATTTTCAAAAGGTACAGCATTATCATCTTTTGCATGAACAAGAAAGGCAGGAGGGGTTTGATCCGTCACTTTGGTTTCATTTGAAAATTCATTTATTTTTTCTTGAGAAGGATGGGCGCCAAGCAGGTTATGCATAGAACCCATATGTGCGATCCGGCTGTTAAAACTGATCACGGGATAAATGAGAATCATGTAATCAGGTCGGAGGCTTATATGATTCGGATTATCTATATAATCTTTTTCAAAATGAGTTCCGGCAGTAGAAGCCAGGTGACCTCCGGCAGAAAAACCCATGATACCTATACGCATGGGATCTATTCCAAATTCCTTAGCTCTGGACCGAATAACCAATATCGCACGCTGGGCATCCTGAAGAGGTCCGGTTTCTTTATGGATCATAGTACTGTCATCAGGGATACGATATTTCAAAACAAATGCAGCAATACCGGATTTATTAAACCTTCGCGCCACATCTTCACCTTCATAACCCATTGCCAGATTGATATATCCACCACCCGGACAAATGATCACGGCAGCTCCGGTTGATTTTCTTTTTGAAGGCAGGAAAATGGTTAATGTAGGTCTTGAAATTTCACTGACGATCAGGATATCGCCGGGATCATATCTGTAATATTCCTGGTTAACAGCTTGCCTTGAATTGGGGATTTCGCCATTATATAACGGAATTACTGTTGGTACTTTCATCTTGAAAAAGAAAAATGAGGCGATAAGGCAAATCAAAAAAGGCGGAATCGCTTTTTTTATCATGTGTATAAAGTTAAGCTTCTGAAGGATTCCTTCATCAGTCAAATGGACATACCTTTGACATCTTAAATTTATTTATGCCGTATCTTATCAGGTATTTATTCATTTTTTTTATTTTTTGTTCTCCCTTTTTTACAAAGGCAGCTACTTATGATACGTTATCAATCGGTAATAAATTATCCATTGGTATCTGGCGGGGAGAGATTTTACGGGAGGATGGTCATGCAATTCCATTTAATTTTCAAACTAAAGAAATTGCCGGTAAAATTCTTATTTATGTTATTAACGGGGCCGAAAGGTTACTCGTCGACAATATCCGGAAACAGGGCGATTCACTTTTTATTGAAATGCCTTTTTTTGATTCGCATTTTGCTGTCAGGATTTTGGATGAACAAAAGATGGAAGGAAGCTGGATAAAAGATTATGGGAACCGGGTGGTAGTCATACCATTCCAGGCAATTTTCAATGAACCCAACCGGTACGAGGTTACGCAAGCCCCGGTCTTTAATATTTCAGGCAGATGGGCTGTTCATTTTAAAGGTGCGGACGATTCAACAGAAGCCGTTGGTGAATTCAGACAATCGGGATCCCAGGTCAGAGGAACTTTTCTGACACCTTCTGGTGATTATCGTTTTCTGGATGGCGTGGTAAGTGGAGATACTCTAAAAGTTTCTGCATTTGACGGAGGACATGCATATTCATTTATTAGTATAATCAAGGATACTAATAAAATGATTGATGGTTTTTTTTACGCTGGGGCAAAGAATATTGAATCCTGGTTTGCTGAAAAAAATGAACAGGCAAAATTGCCGGATGAATTCAGTCTGACCCGTTTAAGGGATTCCGCCAATTCAACCCTTCATTTTAAATTTCCTGACCTGACAGGACACCAGGTATCTCTGAGGGACCCGGCTTATAAAAACAAAGTCGTTATTGTTCAGATCCTTGGCTCCTGGTGCCCTAACTGCATGGATGAAACCCGTTTTCTGAGTGCCTGGTATATTCAAAATAAATCAAGGGGCGTGGAAATTATCGGGTTGGCTTACGAAAGAACTACTTCGTTTGCTAACGCAAAAAGATTATTGCAACCCTTTATAATACGATTTAATGTTACCTATCCTATTCTCGCAACCGGTGTTGCATTCAGCGATTCCCTGCGAACGGAAAAAACACTGCCTGAAATACAGGAAATCGTTGGATTCCCCACGACCATTTTCATTGATAAAAAAGGATTGGTCAGAAAAATTGATACGGGTTTTAACGGTCCCGGAACAGGAGATCATTATGAGATTTATAAGAAAGAGTTTAATGATCTCATTGATAGTCTTTTAAAAGAATAACCTATGGGATCACAATTGCATACTAAATTATTTGGCGTATACTAATAATATTAGTATTTTTGATGAAAGGCTCCTGTCATGCTTACCCAAAACCGCTCCATTGTTCATTTTGACCTGGATGCATTTTTTGTAAACGTTGAATATCTCAGGAATTCCCGTCTCAAAGGTAAACCCATTGCAGTGGGGGGACATAGTGACCGGGGCGTAATCGCATCCTGCAGTTATGAAGCCAGGAAATTCGGCGTTCATTCAGCCATGCCCACCAGACTTGCAAAACGTTTATGCCCTGAATTGCTTATCATCCAGGGAGATATGGATAATTATTCCCGTTTTTCAAATCTCATAACTGAAATCATCCGGATGGAAGTACCGGTTTTTGAAAAGTCCAGTATTGACGAGTTCTATATCGATATGACAGGAATGGATAAATTTTTCGGAACTCTCGGTTTTGTAAAATATCTCCGGAAAAAAATAATTAAAGAAAGCGGACTTAGTATTTCCCATGCACTTGCATCTAATAAATTGATTAGCAAAGTGGCTACCAATGAATGCAAACCCAATGGCGAGCTCGAAGTTAAACCTGGCAATGAAAAATTATTTCTGGCCCCCCTTCCAATCGAGAAATTGCCCATGGTAGGAAACCAGACCGCCACCCTGCTCCGGAGGATGGGTGTGGAAACAATTTCCATTTTAAGTCAGATCCCGGTTGAAATGATGATTAATCTGCTCGGAAAAAACGGTATCGAACTCTGGAGAAGAGCACAGGGTGTAGATGAGACACCCATCGTCCCCTATCACGAACAAAAAAGTATAGGTACGGAGAATACTTTTGAAACCGATACTATCAATATACAGTTCCTGCACAAGGAACTGGTGAGAATGACAGAAAAAATTGCTTTTGAACTACGTTGTAATAATAAACTCACAGGTTGTGTTACGGTAAAAATCCGCTACAGTGATTTTCAAACCCTCACTATGCAGTCAACAATCGCCTATACGGCGAATGATCATATCCTACTGCAGAAAGTAAAAGAAATTTTTAATAAACTATATGACCGGCGTTTGCTCGTCCGGCTGGTTGGCGTTCGATTTACTAACCTGGTTGAGGGCAGTTACCAGATCAATATTTTCGAAGACAGCCAGGAAATGATCGGACTTTACCAGGCTATCGATAGCATAAAGAAACAATTTGGAGAAAAACTTTTATTTCGTGCCGCATGTATCTGAATTGTAAAACCTATTTCAGTTTCCGTTACGGAACTTTTAGTACCAAAGAACTGGTGACACAGGCAGCCGCCCTTGGAATAACCCAGCTTGCACTTACTAATATCAATAATACCTGCGACGCATGGGACTTTGTTGACTTCTGCCAGGAGAATCAAATCAAACCAGTTCTGGGTTCAGAAATCCGAAACGGCAATGAATTATGTTATATCCTGCTTGCAAAGAACAACAGGGGCTTCGAACAAATCAACCGTTTTATTTCAGAACACCTGCCTGAAGAAAAACCTTTCCCAAAAAGGCCGGATCTGCAAGATATATACTGTATTTACCCATTTGGATCTGTTTCAGTTAATGAATTACAGTCACATGAACTCATCGGTGTCCAGGTAACTGATATTAATAAATTATTCGGACTCAGTGTACAAATTAACTCAAATAAATATGTAATCCGTCACCCCGTTAGTTTTCAGGATGTCACTTATTACAATCTCCACCGTTTATTACGCGCCATAGATAAAAATATTATACTGAGTAAACAGGATCCAAAAGACATAGCTGGAAAAAATGAAACTTTCTTTCCACCGGCACAATTATTTGAAGCCTTCCGATTATATCCATCTATCATTACCAACACTGAAAAGGTGCTGGGAGACTGCATCATTCAACTCAATTTTAAAACTGACAAGACTAAGAAACTTTTTTCAGCATCAAGGGAAGATGACCGGCAATTACTTCGTAAACTGGCTTTCGACGGTATTATTAATCGTTATGGTTCACAAAATAAAACAGCCTGGGATAGAGTGGAAAAGGAACTCGCCATCATTGACCAGATGAACTTCAACGCGTATTTCCTTATCACCTGGGATATCATCCGTTATTCGAAAAACCGCGGTTTTTTCTTTGTTGGACGGGGAAGTGGCGCCAATTCAATTGTTGCCTATTGTTTACAGATTACTGATGTTGATCCTATAGAACTGGATTTGTATTTTGAAAGGTTTCTTAACCCGTCCCGATCATGCCCACCTGATTTCGACCTGGATTTTTCATGGAAAGATCGTGATGAAATCATTGATTATGTTTTTAAAAGATATGGAAGGGATCATGTTTGCCTGCTCGGATCTTATACTACATTTCAAACCCGTGCCATCCTTCGGGAGCTGGGGAAAGTATTCGGACTACCTAAAGAAGAAATAGACCAGCTGGAGTCGGGTAACCTGAAAGATGATAGGATACAGCGGCAGATAAATTTTTATGGGAACCTGTTACGAAATTTTCCCAATCATCTCAGCATTCATGCGGGTGGTATGCTTATCAGCGAAAAATCCATTTATCAATATACAGCTACAGAACTTCCTCCCAAAAATTTTTATACATCACAGATCGACATGTTCGTGGCTGAAAAAATAGGCTTGTTCAAACTTGATATTCTCAGTCAGCGTGGACTCGGCCATATCCGTGAGACGATGGACCAGGTAAAAAAGAATAAAAACATCACGATCAATATCCATGATATTGAAAAGTTTAAAAACGATCCGAAGGTGGCAGATCAGATCCGAAAAGCTGATACGATCGGATGCTTTTATATTGAAAGTCCCGGCATGAGGCAGCTGTTGAAAAAACTGGAATGCGATGATTATCTCACACTGGTTGCAGCCAGTTCTATTATTCGTCCCGGTGTAGCACAAAGCGGTATGATGAAACAATATATCTATCGTTTTCATAACCCAAACAATTTTGAATATCTCCATCCCAAAATGAAGGAATTACTGCAAGAAACTTATGGAGTCATGGTTTACCAGGAGGATGTGATTAAGGTGGCACACCATTTTGGAGGCCTTGATCTTTCTGAAGCCGATGTATTGCGACGGGCAATGAGTGGAAAATATCGTGGAAGAAGCCAGTTCGAAGAAATCAAAATAAAATTCTTTAACAATTGCAGGGAAAGAAAGTATTCTGAATCCGTCTCAGCAGAAGTATGGCGCCAAATAGAAAGTTTCGGCGGTTATTCTTTCAGCAAGGCTCATTCAGCCAGTTTTGCTGTAGAAAGTTATCAGAGTCTTTATTTAAAAACTTATTTCCCTGTTGAATTCATGGTTTCTGTTATCAATAATTTCGGAGGATTTTATTCTCGTGAACTATATTTTCATGAATTAAAAAGAACGGGTGCACACATTCAGGCACCCTGCATTAATCGCAGCGAATACCTTACAATGGTTACCGGAACGACAGTTTATATGGGTTTTATTCATGTTCAGGGCCTCGAAGAGCAAATGATAATGTCTGCAATTGAAAACAGAAAAAAGGCTGGGCCATTTCTCAATCTGGCAGATTTTATAGAACGATTGGCACCGGGTATAGAACAATTGAATATCATGATCAGGACAGGGGCTTTCCGGTTCTCTGGTAAAATAAAAAAGGAATTATTATGGGAGGCTAACTTTCTGCATAAAAAAAATACGAGCCCATCCGGTTCGGGATTTCTTTTCCGGGAACACCCACTTCAATTTCATCTTCCCGAGCTGGTACAACATCCATTGGACGATGCATTGGACGAAATTGAATTATTCGGGTTTCCACTTTGTAATGTTTTTGAACTTGCCATGGAAGACCCGTTAAATTTTTTACCTGCGAGGGAACTTTCCCTTTATCCGGGCCAACAAGTATCGGTGCTGGGTTACCTGATAACTTCCAAACCGGTGAATACCATTACAAATGAAATCATGCATTTTCATACTTTTTTGGATTCTGAAGGTGAATGGCTTGATTGTATTTTTTTTCCTAATATATCACGCTATCATCCGGTTACCGGCAAAGGTTTTTATGCCATGAAGGGAAAAGTAGTAGAAGAATTTGGCGTCTATTCTGTCGAAGTAACAGAATGCCGCAAGATCGGTTTACGGGAAAGGAATGCATTCCCGAATACGTTAAAGTCAGAAAGCATAAAGCCTAGAGCTCAAAGCTTAAAACTAAAAATATAAATCTTCAATTTTTTGCTACGTGCAAACTGGGCCCTTGTAAACAATATCATTTATATTTTTACAAATATTTCCATTAATTCATTTTTATAATTTTCAAATGAAGTTTTAGGCCTTAAGCCCCTTTCCCAATTTTGGAAATAAAAACTGTTGTATAATAACAATTCTTTACAAAACAAACGCTTATCTTCATATTCTAAAATCCTATGTAAAGGTCGCCATAATTTTTTACAAATTCAGATATGCGCGGCAAAGGAAAATATAAATTCAAAGTGATTAATGGCGTTCTTTCATGGAAGAATGATGAGATGGAAAGATTCTTGCCCGTTTCTGCAGAAATTCTTACCAGGGTAATTCTACTCTATGAAAAAGAATTTAAAAACGGCATCAGGATCTGGAAACAATTGGCGGAACATGAGAACCTGGAAATAACCAATATGCAGGATGATCCGCTTCTTCATGAACTCGCAACCTGGATGGAGCAATTACAGGCAATTTTTTCAAATACAGAGCCATTCCGGGAAAAAGAGAATTGGATAGACAATCAGATCCATTTAAATTGATTGACCCGCTTCCTTTCTGAGAATATTCAATGTGATAACAAATTCAGTACCATTCCCCTCTTCACTGAAAACTTCAATTTTGCCTTTATGATTTAGGATGATATTTTGGGTATTTGTCATACCCAAACCGTTTCCATTTGTTTTCGAAGTGAAATATGGCTCAAAAACTTTTGCCATCGTTTCCTCATTCATACCTTTACCATTATCCCGAATAATAATAACACAATTTTCGCCGGATACGCTGGTCTCCAGAGTCAGACGGCCATTTTCACCCGTAATTGCTTCCATTGCATTAACGATGATATTTAATAAAGCGATCTTCATCCGGGAACGGTCCACACTGAGCCAGATTTTTTCTTTTGAATATTTTTTTTCAATATGCACCCGGTTCAACTGTGCCCGGTCAAAGGCCTCATTCAGCGATTCATCCAGCAAAACGTTCACACAGATTTCTTCATACAGTAAATCAGTAAATTTTGTTGCTGAAAGTAGTTCATTAATAAGTTCATTGATCCGCCTGGAATTCCTTGAAATGATATCTAAGAATAATTTTTTATCCTCTCCGTCCAGTCTATCATTTTCAAGATGGCTGGCAGAAAGATCGATATTAGTTAGCGGATTACGAATCTCATGCGCAATCACACGGGCAACACGGCCCATACTCGTAAACCGCTCCAGGCTCCTCAATTCCAAAAGTTCCCGATTAGCTGAAGCAAGTTCTCTAACTCTTTTTTCGAGTTGGTCATGATAAGTTTCTGCCTGTATGGTTGCTTTTTTCTTGGCCTGGCTCTCTATATTGAAAGTGACAAGAGAATATATAATGAGTAACCCGGTAACCAGGCCGGCACCAATAATAATCCAGAATACTATTTTACTATAATAAACAACTCTTTGTGTTCTTAAATTAAGTAACCTGTTCTCATTTACCGTTATTGAATCTGAAACCTGCCCGATGGAATCGATAAGTTTATTATTTTGTAGCTCCCTGACCCGGATGGAATCATTAATTTGAAAATTATTTCTATTCAGAATTCCAAGTTCCTCATCCAGCATATTATACCTTCTTATAATAATATTATGCATGGATTCCAGTCTGGACTTTTCTTCGGGATTATCACTTACACTATTAGATAAAACTTTGAATACAGAATCTACCAATCCCCTGCTATCATTATAATCCTGGAGATAAATCTTTTGTTTTTTAAGCAGGTATTCACTCCAGCTTATTTCTGCATCTTTTAAATTGGAATTGAGAATGGAAAGTTTATTGATTACTTCCCGGGTGTGACCCACCCATTTATTTTGTTTTCGAAGCTGTATGAAGGAGGAGAGAGAAAGAAAATAACATAGGAGCAGCAAAATAAAAGCTGCCAGATAACCACTCCTGATCTTTTTTGGAAAATCAAATTTCATCACCTCTCCATTATTCCTGCTACTCTGAAATTACAAAGAATTATCTCATAATGAAAGCTCCAGTAAAGTGTATAACTTACTCATATGAGCAGCATGGCGTCCCCATAACTAAAAAAACGATATTTGTCTTTAATGGCTCTTTTATAAGCTTCCATAGTCAGATCGTACCCTGCAAAAGCACAAACCATGATGAGCAGACTGGTTTTTGGAAGATGAAAATTAGTGATCAGGGCATCTGCAATATTGAACTGGTATGGCGGATGAATAAAAGTGTTGGTCCAGCCTTCTGAAGGCTTTAAGAGTTTTTCAGCTGTAAAAGATGATTCCAGTGCACGCATAGTAGTGGTACCAACTGAACATATCCGGTGACCACCCAGTCTCGCTTTATTTACAATTTTACAGGCTTCCTCATCCACTCTGTAATATTCAGCATCCATCTTATGCTTGCTAAGATCTTCCACTTCAATAGGCCGGAAAGTTCCCAAACCGGTATGCAGAGTGGCTTCAGCAAAACGGATCCCTTTTATTTCAAGTCTTTTAATAAGTTCTTTACTAAAATGCAATCCTGCAGTTGGCGCGGCTACAGCGCCTTCGTGTTTTGCATATACAGTTTGGTATCTTTCCTTATCTTCTTCGTCCGGCTTACGTTTGATGTATTTCGGAAGTGGTGTTTCACCAAGAATTTCCAGCACCTGGCGGAATTCATCGTCAGAACCGTCCCATAAAAAACGAATTGTGCGTCCTCGACTTGTTGTATTATCAATTACTTCAGCTACCAGTTCATCGTTGTCACCAAAATAGAGTTTATTACCTACACGAATTTTTCTTGCCGGATCTACGATCACATCCCATAATCGGTTCGGTTTATTGAGTTCCCGAAGTAAAAAGACTTCAATCTTAGCGCCGGTTTTTTCTTTGCGCCCATACATCCTTGCCGGAAATACCTTTGTATTGTTTACTACAAAAACATCCTTATCATTGAAATATTCTATTACATCCCTAAAGTGTTTGTTTTCAATTTGTCCGGTCTTCCGGTGAACAACCATCATTCGGCTGTCTTCTCTTCTTTTAGCAGGATGCTGGGCAATCAGATTGAGGGGTAAGTCGAATTTGAACTGGGAAAGCTTCATTCAGTATGAAATTTTAAATAGTTCCCGGTACATGAGTCGAATGAAGCTGAGAATAACTGGTCAATCAAACCAGGTCTTACGGCACCCGATTCGGTCATGTTACGGCATGATTTTGCAAGTGTGCAAAGGTAATATAAAAAGCTTAAAGCCCAATGCTTAAAGCCTAAAACTTTTATGCTGATTTATTAAGAATTCCTCATTATCATATACGTATTGATTTTGGGCTTTGGACTTTAAGCTTTAAGCTTAAAAAGGCTTTATGCCTTTTCCCGGGATAGCTTCAATCAACGAGCGGGTGTATTCAGTCTTTGGATTCAAGTAAACCGTCTCAACTTCGCCCGACTCTACAATTTTTCCTTTTTCCATGATCAAAACCCTGTCACATAAATAACGTATAACTGATAAATCGTGTGAAATGAAAATAGCTGTAAATCCCAGATTTTCCTTTAAATCGTTGATAAGGTTCAATACTTGTGCCTGTATACTTACATCCAGCGCTGAAACGGATTCATCGAAAACGACGAAACCTGGATTCAGGACAAGTGCCCTGGCAATTACAATTCTTTGTCTTTGTCCTCCTGAAAACGCATGAGGATACCGGCTGAAATGTTCGGGTTTCATATTTACGTTTTGCAATAATTCCAACACCCGCCTCTTTCTTTCTGACCTGTCCAGAGAATCATGTACTTTAAGGGGTTCTGATATCGCCGGACCGATCATCAGCCTGGGATTCAGAGATGAATAAGGATCCTGAAATACGATCTGAATATTTCTCCGGAACTCAAGTAGTTCAGACTTACGCATTTTAAGTAATTCTTTATTCCCGTATATGATACTTCCTTGAACTGGTTTATTTAAACCAAGGAGCGCGCGACCCAATGTTGTTTTACCTGAGCCTGATTCACCAACAAGACCCAGTGTCTCCCCCTTGTAGACCTCAAAATTGATATCTTTAATTGCGTCAACCCAGTGTTTTTCTTTGCCCAGCCAGCTTTTACCTGATGAATATCTAACGTGAAGTCCTTTTACCTTCAATAAAATTTCAGGCCTTGTTCCCTGAATATTTTTCGATTTTTCCGGAAAAGATCCTCTGTTAATTGCCTGATTCGATTTTAATTTTAATGATAACCCATCGATATTTTCCAATGGTCCCAATGGATTAACATCCAAAAAATCGGAAACCACCGGAAGTCGTTCACCTTTAATATGTAAAGAAGGACGACACATCAGGAGTCCCCGTGTATAAGGGTGTTGTGGATGGATAAACAATTCATTTATCGGACCAGATTCAACAACCCTTCCACGCAACATAACCAGGGCCCGGTCCGCCATATCTGCCACCAGTCCGAGATCGTGGGTTATAAAAATCATTCCCATATTTTCAGATTGACGTAGTCTTTTCAACAGATCTAATATCGTTTTCTGAACCCTTACATCAAGTGCAGTTGTAGGTTCATCACAAATTAAAACAGAGGGATTGCAACTGATAGCCATGGCGATCATGACACGTTGTTTTTGTCCACCGCTTAACTGATGCGGATATTTTTTAAATATCCCTTCCGGCTTAGGAAGTTGTACTTTCCCGAATAATAATAAAGCAGCTGATTTTGCCTCCCTGCGATTCAGTTTTTTATGTAGCATCAGGGGTTCGCATAGTTGCTCACCACAAGTCATGACAGGATTTAAAGAAGTCATCGGTTCCTGAAAAATCATTGCCAGTTCGTTTCCCCGGTAAGACCGAAATTTCTTTTCATCCATACCCAGCAGTTCAACTTCAGTCATTCCATCCGGAGAAAATATAATGGAACCCTGTTTCACACGAGCCGCCTTGCTTAATAAATTCATGAGGGTGAGCGACATGACCGATTTGCCAGACCCTGATTCGCCAACTACGGCCAACATTTCTCCCCTGTTTAACTCAAAAGAAAATTCCTGCAAAGCAGGCTCGGGAGATGCCGATTCCGGAAATTCAACGGTTATATTTTTTATTTTAAGTATTGGAAGCAAGAGAATAATTAAAAGCGAAGGTGCCTGACAGTTAGTCCCCCGTTTATTAGTTGTTTAAGAGAATCAATACCAATTTTCAAATGTGTTTCCACAAAATCTCCGGTCACCCGCTGATCACTTTCTGCAGTCTTTACCCCGTCGGGAATCATGGGTTGATCACTAACCAGTAAGAGCGCTCCTGTAGGAATTTTATTATAAAAACCGACAGAAAAAATGGTGGCTGTTTCCATATCAACCGCATAAGCTCTTATCTTTTTAAGGTATTCTTTAAAAATATCATCATGTTCCCAAACCCTGCGGTTCGTTGTATATACAGTACCAGTCCAATAATCAACTCCAAATTCGCGGATCGTGGTGGAGATCGCTTTTTGCAATGCAAATGCTGGCAGCGCGGGTACTTCCGGCGGAAAATAATCATTGGAAGTTCCTTCTCCCCGGATGGCTGCAATGGGCAGAACAAGATCTCCCAGTTTGTTTCTTTTCTTCAGACCCCCGCACTTCCCCAGGAATAGAGCAGCTTTGGGAGAAATAGCACTGAGCAGGTCCATGATAGTGGCAGCAGACGGGCTTCCCATTCCAAAATTAATAATACTGATATTACCCGACGTCGCACATTGCATGGGTTTCTCTTCCCCAATTATCTTAACATTATGCATTTCAGCGAACAAATGAACATAATGGGAAAAATTGGTCAGCAAAATATATTTTCCAAAGTTTTCCAGTTTTTCCCCTGTATAACGGGGAAGCCAATTACTTACAATTTCTACTTTTGTTTTCATAAATTCATTCCTGGATTCATATAATTAAACATGCAGACAATCAACATTCTGTAATTTAGCGAATAGTTGAGGTATGATTAAAATCTATTACCCTCATTTTGCTTTCAAAATCAAAGAAGAGGAATCCGGAAAGGAATTCATTTTTGATGAACAAAGGAAACAATGGGTGCGTCTAACGGAGGAAGAATGGGTGCGGCAAAATTTTGTCCAATACCTGCTCCAAGTAAAAAAATATCCTTCAAGTTATATAGCTGTTGAGAAAAAAATGAAACTCGGTGAAATGAATAAGCGTTTTGATATTCTTGTGTTTGACAAGGCGGCGAAACCATGGATGATGATCGAATGCAAGGCTATGCACAAACCTTTGGATAAAACAGTACTTTGGCAGGCACTTCACTATAATCTGGCCATTCCTGTTAAATTTCTCGTTGTAACCAACGGACAGCAATGTCACGCTTACAAAAAAGCTCCTTTAGATTTTGAAGAGATGAATGTTTTGCCTTCGTATGATGAGTAATCTTTCTTGAAGCTCAAAGCCTAAAGCTTAAAGCCTAAAACTAAGGCAGATTATTATATCGTATTTAAACGTCCTTTTTTTATTCCGAGAGAATTTAAAATTTCTTTTAAATTCTCAAATTAGTTTTAGGCTTTGGGCTTTAGGCTTTAGGCTTCTTAAGGGAATATTCCTAATTCAGCGTAAGAAGTTCCGACTTTATTAATCGCCACCACATAAGCCGCTGTGCGCATATCTGGAATAGATGGATTACTTTTCCAGCATTGCATGATTTCGTGTGTTGCTGTGATCATGGTTTCTTCAAGCCCACTATAAACAAGGTCGGCTTCTTCAGCGCCATGCATTATGAATTCCCTTTCTTTGGACCGTACATTTTTTCCTGTAAGTTCTTCCAGTTGTCCCAGGATATGGGTATTCATATTTTCTGTAAACCTTTTTTCCATACGGCCATAACGTACATGGCTAAGGTTTTTCAGCCATTCAAAATAAGAAACCGTTACACCGCCTGCATTCAGATACATATCTGGTATCACGAGTATACCTTTTTTGATAAATACTTCGTCAGCTTCGGGTGTCAGAGGTCCATTCGCTGCTTCCCCAATGATTTTTGCTTTTACACGTGGAGCATTTTTTCCATTGATCACGTTTTCTAAAGCTGCTGGTATGAGGATATCGCAATCGAGTTCCAGAGCATCCGTGGATTTTTCAATGTTCGTTGCACCTGGAAAATTTAAAATTGAACCGGTTTTTTTACGGTGCTGAAAAACCTCTTCCTCATTCAATCCGGCCGGATTCATAATTGCTCCTTCATATTCTGCCAGGCCAATCACATTGGCGCCTCCTTCACGGAAGAATTTAGCTGCATGATATCCCACATTTCCAAGTCCTTGTACAATTACCCTTTTACCTTCCACGCCAGTTTGCAGGCCTAGCCTGTCCATCACTTCCCGGATATGACAAACTTCACGCACTCCGTAGTAGACTCCTAGTCCCGTTGCCTCTCTTCTCCCGCGTACACCCCCCTGGGTAACTGGTTTACCAGTAACGCAACCGAGGGCATCGATTTCCCCCGGTCGCATGCTCATATATGTATCCAGGATCCAGGCCATTTCTCTTTCTCCTGTTCCGTAATCGGGTGCGGGCACATCGGTACCCGGGCCGATAAAATTCTTTTTAATAAGTTCTGAAGTATACCGGCGGGTAATCTTTTCCAGATCATAGGCCGAATATTTTTTCGGATCGATCGCAATGCCGCCTTTCGCTCCTCCAAATGGGACATTTACAATAGCACATTTATAAGTCATCAGTGCAGCCAGGGCCATAACTTCATCGAGGTTAACTGAAAGTGCAAAACGGATTCCGCCTTTGCAGGGAGTTTTATGATGGGAATGCTGAACACGGTAGGCTTTGATCACTTCTACCTTATCGCCTATTTTAACGGGGAAGTACATGCGATAAACCGCATTGCATTGTTTGATTTGTTCCAGGATTCCAGGATCCCAGTTTGTATAAGGGGTTGCTTTGTCGAAACTTTTTTCTACAGCTTCAAAAAATTTATATTCATTTCTGGCAGCCATACGTCGTTATTTTAAAAAGAATTGTAATTGAACTATATCTTAATTTTTTTTTCCAGGCTGTTTATTCTCCTGTCGAGGTTAATTAGATAGATAAAAAGTCCTGCTAAAATTATCACCACTACTGCTACCACTACATAAATTTTTCCATTAGATCGCATGAGTCCTGCCATCTGCGGTTTTTCTTTCTGCAAACTATCCTGCGCATAAACAAATGCAGTTAGTATGAGGCATGCGAAGAAAAGGAATACACGGCAAATAGTTTTATTCATGGATCTCGTGTTTTAATGAGAACAATTTCAAACGGATTCGGAGGGTGGAAATCCATACTCCCAGTAAAGTCCAGCCGGGAACTGCCCCTAGATCAAATATCAATCGCATTCGACTATCGATATCTTTCGTATTAAAAGCAGGGTTCCCCATCCCACCGGGATGCAGGCTTTCAACTAATCTTGGGATAATCCAGAGAGTTGGAAATAACATGGCAAATGCGAAAACATTATATACTGCACTGATGCGCGCAGACTTATCCACATCAGTCAGCGAATTACGCAAAACAAAATAAGCCAGGTAAATCAGTAACGCGATCGCAGCACCAAGTTGTTTAGGATCATTACTCCAGAAAGCGCCCCAGGCATATTTTGCCCATACAGAGCCTGTAACCAGACCCAAGACACCAAATACGATACCTGTTCTGGCAAATTCAACGGAATATATATCGAATACCGGTTTATTATTTCTTAAATATCTGATGGCATAAACTACTGAGATAATAAAAAATATCATCATCGCCATCCACATAGCCACGTGATAATAGAGGTTGCGTATCGTTTCATTCAGAATTGGTTTGGCCGGAACTCCCCCTAAAAAGCCAGCCGTGAAGGTATAAATCAGAAGTATAAAACTCAGTATTTTCCACCAGTTCTTACGAAGCATATGGTAATCTTATCAAGCAAGCAGCCGGAAATTTCCGGCAGGCAAAAATAGTATAAGGCAGTCAAACCCGAAAATATGCTTAACGCATAACGCATAAGGCTTAAGGCAATTTAAAATTGAATTCCATTCCCACACTCCCATACTCCCATACTTGTTCTCAGTCTTTCCACAAAAATGGAAACAAAATAACTGATAAAAGCACAATCATAATATCAAAACAGGCTAATAACAAGACGATAGAAACCAGACCACTTTGAAAAACATCCTTAAATGCAATAGTTGATAAACGCATCAATAACATCAGCTGAGGTATAATAAGTGGAAACCCAAGTATGGCCATCAGGGCTGCGTTTTGTTGTGCACGGGCAGCAATAGCAGCCAAAAAACTAAAAACAAGACTTATACTGCATGCGCCGAAACATGAAATGCCAAAAAAAAGAAAAGGATGCTCCACAGGAAAACCAAGTAAAATTGAAAATACTATCAGGCTTATAAGATTCATCAGTAACATAAGCGCAGCATTAAAAATCATTCTGGCAAGGATGAATAGTACAGGACTGCATAAGGAATAGAAATATAACTGTCTTCCTTTACCTTCCTGGAGGAAAGTTTTAGCAATGGCATTCACACAAATAAATAACTGCATCATCCAGAACAAACCATTCCATATCATACTATCGGGCTGACCCATTGCCAGATAGAGTACAAAAATAGTAGAAGCCACATAGAGCAGAACACCGTAAAAACTGAATTGCTGGCGAAATTCCAGCAATACATCTTTTTTAATCAGAGTAAAAATCAGCCGGAGACCTTTCAACATTTTCCTTTATACTTATTTTAACAAATCACCTTTTGCATAACAGATCCTGCATCTTGGTTCGTAGAAATCCTTGTTACCGATCAATAATTGCGCAGCATTTCCTGTTTTTCTATAGGAATAGTTCGCAATATTGCCGCACTGCATACAAATGGCATGCAACTTGGTGATGTATTCCGCCATTGAAAGCAGGGCCGGTATCTGACCAAATGGTTTACCAAGATAATCCATATCCAGACCGGCGACGATAACTCGTGTTCCCTGTACTGCCAGTGTATCACAGACGTCAGGAAGCGTATTATCAAAGAACTGCGCTTCATCAATACCTACCACGTCAACCGTCGAAACCTGCTCCAGTATTGCATTTGCGTTGGAAACAGGAATGGATTGAATACTATTTTCATCGTGAGATACAATATTTTCAGGATGATAGCGGTTATCGGTTTGGGGTTTAAAAATACCGACACGAAGGTTGGCAATCCGCGCCCGTCGCAGCCTCCTGATAAGTTCTTCTGTTTTTCCAGAGAACATGGAACCACAGATAACTTCAATCCAACCACGTTTATTAAACTCAATAGCGGGTTCTATAAACATTGTAAGGTAGAATTTGGATAAATATTTGCTTTAATTTTATATAATGTTTTAATCATCTCTCTCAAAAGCATAATGGAAAGATTGCAGCAACTGATAAGCAAGTTAAATGAACAATGCGAACAAAACGAAAGTGCGCTTCAAATGCTTGTTACCCTTAAACAGATCGAGGCCGAGCTCACCCAATTACATACAGTTACAGTTACTGGAAGAAAAAACCCGGGTGTTTCCGTTGTAATGCCATCCCTGAGCATATCACACAGGGTGGTGGAAGAATATATCCAGAAGATAGAAAAAGAACCAAGGCCCCAGGAACTGGAAGCGAGCTTTCAAAAACAGGAACCTAATATTATCCCGAGTGGGCACCAGGCCTGGATGGGAGATCCGCTGGTTGAAATTCCCACTTTGTCCCATCAGCCCATAAACCGGGAAATTAATGACCTTGTAGGTAGCAGCAGCACTTCAATCAATGATAAGCTTAAATCGGGTAATACGAATGAACTCGGATCTACATTGAAGGGTTCTCCTGTAAAAGAATTGAGAAAAGCCATCGGCGTGAACGACCGGTTTGTGTTCATCAACGAATTATTCCGGGGTGATGAAGCCATGTATGAAAGAAGTATCAAAACCATCAATAATTTCCGAATATTGCCGGAAGCTGAATACTGGATGGAAAGAGAGCTTAAAATTAAAATTGGTTGGGACGATTCAAGAGATATTGTACAACATTTCTATCAGCTGGTAAGAAGACGGTTTTCCTGAATATAGCGAATAATTTTTCCCGTTGCACCACGTCTCGCATAAACATAATTACGGGCAGCCTGCCCATGAAAGTTATATTCATCATCATTTTCAAATAAACGATTGAATACAGATTCTGCTTCGAGAGCGTTGTCAATGATTATTACACCACCGGCTTCTGCAAGTTCCAATACTTCAAAATATTTTTCTATTACGGGACCAGTAACCACGGGTTTTCCATAAACTGCTGCCTCGAGTACATTATGTACTCCGTCATCACCGAAACCGCCTCCTACATAACATATCCTGGCATAAGAGTATAATCGTGCCAGCATGCCAATGTTATCTATAATCAGCACATTCGGATTACCGTTAGCTGATATATGCTGACGGTTGCTGCTTAACAATCGATATTGACTTTCAAGAACTGAATAACGAATTGTATTCCTGAATATGGTTTCCATATCCCGTATATGGTCCTCTTCAATTTCGTGCGGGGCAATAATAAAACGTATATCAGGATGTGTATTAGCGTAATGATCGAGCTCCTCTTCATCTTCTTCCCACGTACTGCCTGCAACGATCACAGGATGATCAGAGCAAAAACTTTCAATTACCGGAAGGGGATCAAAAGCTTCTGCAATATCTATTACCCTGTCAAAACGAGTATCGCCACTTACAAAAACCGACTGGTTGATTCCAAGGGTTTCTAGTAATAGCTTCGATTCTTCATTTTGGACAAAAAATGCATGAAAACTATCCAGCATAAGCCGGTGGATATTACCATACCATTTAAAAAAGGGCTGATCCGCACGAAAAAGGGGAGAAACGAGCAGGGCCGGTATCTTCCTGTTATGTAACTCGCGGAGATAATAATACCAGTAATCATATTTAATCCAAATCACAAGGGTGGGATTTATGAGATCCACCCACTTTCTGGCATGAAAGGCTGAATCCATGGGAAGATAAAAGATATGATCGGCCCCGGTATAATTTTTTCTGATTTCATATCCAGAAGGTGAAAAAAAACTGATGATCACGGTGATTTCCGGAAAAAGTTTTCGCATTGACTCTATTACTGGCCTGCCCTGTTCAAACTCTCCCAGTGAAGCGCAATGCATCCATACCCGCTGTTTCCCTTTTATTCCCGCTTTGCTGATGGTTTTAAATATTCTTTTCCTGCCATTTATCCATGCAGCAGCTTTCCGGTTCCATGGAGAAACGATCCGGATACATACCTGATAAAGCCAGAGAAAGAGATTATATAAAACGATTGTCAATAGTAGGGGTTAAATGATTCTTCAGACAAATGTAATCCTTTCCACCAACCGTTCGTAACTGATTGAGTCATTGCATATACCATTATTTTAGCGTAGGTTTGTCCCCGTTAATAAAGAGCTTATGCGGCCAATTCAAATGGTAGATCTGAAAGGTCAGTTTACCAAAATTAAAGAGGAAGTTAATCGGGCAATTCATGATGTTTTAGAAACGACAGCGTTCATAAATGGCAAACAGGTTACTGATTTTTCCCGAAATCTGTCAGTTTACCTTGGAATTGATAACGTGATACCTTGTGCCAACGGAACAGACGCCTTACAGATTGCACTGATGGGATTGGGCCTCGAACCGGGTGACGAAGTTATAACTCCCTCATTTACATTTATCGCCACAACAGAAGTTGTCGCTCTGTTAAGGCTTAAGCCTGTGTTTGCCGATGTTGATCCCAAAACATTTTGCCTGGATCCGGCTTCACTTGAAAAGCAAATAACAAAAAAAACCAGAGCCATTGTACCTGTTCATTTATATGGGCAATCTGCGCCGATGAAAGAAATAATGGACCTGGCAGAAAAATACGGGTTAAAAGTAGTGGAAGACAATGCCCAGGCTATCGGAAGCGATTATACTTTTCCCGGCGGCGAGAAATATAAAACCGGAACTATCGGAACAGTCGGTACCACATCATTTTTCCCGTCTAAAAATCTCGGGGCATATGGAGACGGTGGTGCCCTCTTTACACAGGATTCTTCACTGGCTGAAGTATTTAAGATGATCGCCAACCATGGGCAGAAAAAAAGATATTATCATGAAATCGTTGGGTGCAATAGTCGCCTCGATACCATCCAGGCTGCTATACTAAATGTAAAACTTCCTCTCCTGGATGGGTATATCGACAAACGCCGGGCGTCGGCAGATTATTATGATCGTGCTTTTGCGGGCCATCCTAAAATCCGGACGCCCTACCGCGCTTCCTATACTACACACGTGTTTCACCAATACACCCTGATACTCGAAGGGGCGGACAGGAATAGACTCAATGAATATCTTGCCACCAAAAACATTCCTTCCATGATTTATTATCCGGTACCCGCACACCGGCAAAATATGTTTGCTTCATTTCAATCCGGAATGCAGCAACTGGAAGTTACCGACTGGCTTACAGAACGTGTAATTTCATTGCCTATGCATACGGAACTTGATGTGGAACAGCTTGATTTTATATGCAAAAGTGTTCTGGAATTCCTGAATTAACCTTATCTAAATATTAAATTGAAGTATTACCATGAAAATCGCCATAGTTGGAACCGGGTATGTTGGACTTGTTACAGGAACCTGCTTTGCAGAAACCGGTAATGATGTAGTTTGTATAGATATTGATTCACAAAAAGTAAAAAAGTTAAGTAATGGTGAAATTACAATATATGAACCCGGGCTGAATAAATTATTTCTTAGAAACCTGAAGGAAGAAAGACTGACATTCACGACAGATCTGGCAGCAGGTATTGAAGATGCTACCATCATTTTCCTGGCTCTTCCCACCCCACCCGGAGCAGATGGATCTGCTGATCTCAGGTTTGTTTTGGATGTAGCGGGGAAAATGGGAAACCTCATGAAGGATTATAAGGTTATTATAGACAAGAGTACAGTGCCGGTAGGAACCGCGGAAAAAGTGCATGAAGCGATAGCAAAAAATTTCAAAGGTGAATTTGATGTGGTCTCTAATCCGGAATTCTTAAGAGAGGGTGTTGCGGTAGATGATTTCATGAAACCCGACAGGGTAGTGATTGGAACTTCTTCGGAACGCGCGCGAAAAATAATGGAAGATCTTTACAATCCTTTCGTGCGCCAGGGAAATCCCATAATTTTTATGAATGAAAGATCTGCAGAGCTTACCAAATATGCTGCAAATTCATTCCTTGCAACCAAGATTACTTTTATGAATGAAATCGCCCAGCTCTGTGAGCGGCTCGGGGCGGATGTTGATATGGTAAGGCGCGGAATCGGGAGTGATGAGCGCATTGGTAAAAGATTCCTGTTTCCGGGAATCGGCTATGGAGGCAGTTGTTTTCCGAAAGATGTAAAGGCCCTTGTACAATCTTCCAACGATGTCAATTACGAATTCAAGATACTTAACGCTGTAATGCAAATCAATGAAAAGCAGAAAATGCATCTCATTCCAAAAATAAAAAAATATTTTAACGGGAGCCTTAAAGGAAAACATTTCGCGCTCTGGGGCCTGGCTTTCAAACCCAATACAGATGACATTCGAGAGGCGCCTGCTTTGTATATTATTGAAGCATTGAAGAAAGAAGGCTGTACAATTTCCGTGTACGACCCGGAAGCTATGAACAATGTGAAAGCACAGATCGGAGATATTGTAAAATATGGCGAAAACCAGTATGAGGTACTCGAAAATGCGGATGCCCTGATCATTGCGACCGAATGGAATGAATTCCGCACACCAAATTTTTTGAAGATGGTTACTTCAATGAAGAATAAAGTGATATTCGATGGAAGAAATCTTTTTGATATCAGTGCGATTGGGGAACTTGGATTTTATTATGAAAGCATCGGCCGCGCTCCGGCTATTCCTACAAATGGTTATCACAATAAAAAGAACCAATGAGCGAAAAAAGAGTACTCATTACAGGCGCTGCCGGATTTTTAGGATCCCATCTTTGTGACCGCTTCATCAGGGAAGGATATCATGTGATTGGTATGGATAACCTGATTACTGGTGACCTTCAAAATATCCAGCATCTGTTTAAGCTCGAACAATTTGAGTTTTATCACCAGGACGTAAGCAAATATATTCATGTTCCGGGTCCGCTCCACTATATATTGCATTTCGCTTCACCCGCAAGCCCGATAGACTATTTAAAAATTCCCATTCAGACCTTGAAAGTTGGTTCTCTTGGAACCCACCACTGCCTTGGTCTGGCGAAAGCTAAAAATGCAAGAATACTCGTTGCGTCCACTTCAGAAATATACGGAGATCCGCTGGTACATCCTCAGCCTGAAGAATACTGGGGAAATGTAAACCCGGTCGGACCACGCGGTGTATATGATGAAGCCAAAAGATTTCAGGAAGCCATTACGATGGCTTATCATAGTTTTCATAAACTAGAAACACGTATCGTTCGAATTTTTAATACTTATGGCCCCCGGATGCGTCTGAATGATGGCCGAGCCCTTCCGGCTTTTATCGGTCAGGCGCTTCGTGGAGAGGACCTCACGGTTTTCGGTGACGGAAGCCAGACCCGCTCCTTCTGCTATGTGGATGATCTGATTGAAGGGATCTATCGTTTGTTAATGAGTGATTATGCACTTCCTGTTAATATAGGCAATCCATCGGAAATTACACTCAAAGAATTTGCTGAAGAGGTGATTGTGGTTACTGGAACAGATCGAAAAATAATCTATAAGCCATTACCCGCCGATGATCCTAAACAGCGCAAACCGGATATCAGTAAAGCAAAAAAAATATTACAATGGGAACCAAGAGTTGGCCGTAAAGAAGGACTCAAAATAACCTACGATTATTTCAAATCCCTTCCTCCCGAAGAATGGTTTAAACAACCTAAGGAATTCAAAAGCGTATAAATAATTAGGAAATTCGAAATTATTATGAGTTCATACCAGAAAGTGATTCTGATAACCGGTGGGGCCGGATTTATCGGATCTCATCTTGTGCGTTTGTTTGTAAATAAATATCCCGGATACCGGATAGTTAATCTGGATGCATTAACCTATGCTGGAAATCTGGAGAACTTGAGGGATGTTGAAACTTTTCCGAATTATATTTTCGAGAAAGGCGATATTACTGATCAGGGAGCCATGCTTGCTTTATTTGAAAAATATTTATTCGACGCTGTTATACATCTTGCAGCAGAGAGTCATGTGGACCGTTCTATTACCGAACCGCTCGCCTTCGTAAAAACAAATGTGATGGGTACCTGTAACCTGCTTAATGTTTGCAGAAAGAAATGGAATCAAAACTGGGATAGTAAGCTTTTTTATCATGTTTCAACCGATGAAGTTTACGGTTCGCTGGGAAAAGAAGGATTTTTTACAGAAACGACTCCCTATGATCCCCGCTCACCTTATTCTGCTTCTAAAGCATCCTCCGATCATTTTGTAATGGCCTACCACCATACTTACGGTTTGCCGGTGATCGTTTCCAATTGTTCAAACAATTATGGCTCTCATCATTTCCCGGAAAAACTGATACCGCTGATGATTATTAACATTAAAAACAATCGCCCCCTTCCGGTATATGGTAAAGGAGAAAATATACGCGACTGGTTATATGTCGATGATCACGCTTCAGCCATTGATCTGATATTTCATAAAGGAAGGACTGGTGAGAAATATAATATCGGAGGATTTAATGAATGGAAAAATATTGACCTCATCTATTTGCTTTGTGGAATAATGGATAAAAAACTTGACAGGAAACCAGGCGATTCAGCCAAACTTATCAGTTTTGTAAAAGACCGTCCAGGTCATGATATGCGTTACGCAATTGATGCCGGAAAATTATACCATGAACTTGGATGGGAACCCTCACTTAAGTTTGAAGAAGGCCTGGAAAAAACTGTCGATTGGTATCTGGCAAATAAAAAATGGATTCAACAGGTAACTTCAGGTGAATATCAACACTATTATGAAAAACAATACCATAAATAATGCCATTTAAAGAAACTCCCTTACCTGGTGTTATAATATTTGAACCCACTGTTTACCCTGATGAACGCGGATTTTTTTACGAATCCTATAACAAGCGTTTATTCCATGACAATAATATTTTAAATGAATTTGTTCAGGATAACCAATCCTATTCAGTTTATGGTGTTATCCGTGGATTACATTATCAGAAAGAACCCTATGCGCAGTCAAAACTGGTACGTGTTTTACAAGGTGAAATACTGGATATTGTTCTTGACATCCGCGTAGGATCACCCGGATTTGGTAAAATATATGACATAAGGTTATCATCTGAAAATAAAAAGCAGATATTCGTTCCCAAAGGTTTTGCTCATGGCTTTTCTGTATTAAGCGAAACAGCTGTCATAACTTATAAATGTGATCAGTTTTATAATAAACAAAGTGAAGCGGGTATCCGGTTTAATGATTTAAGTTTGAATATAAACTGGCAAATTCCACCGGATAAGGCACTTATCTCTGGAAAAGACATGCAATTGCCGGAATTCAACCCTTCCATATCAGATTTTATTTACTAACCGGATGCCAAAACCCTCAACATATCGTATAACCGTATCCGGTAGTAACGGACAACTTGGTAAAGAATTTGTCCGGATTGCCGCTGTTCATCCCAGCTTTCAGTTTACTTTTTTGTCGAAGGAAGAATTTCCTTTGGAGGATAATAAAAAAATAATAGAATGGCTTAATCGGTATCCGGTTGACATATTCATACACTGCGCTGCTTATACCGCAGTAGATAAAGCAGAGTCAGAAAAAGAAAAAGCCTTCCAGGTAAATACGACAGCTTCGGGACTTATTGCTGGCCATCTTTCAAAAAACAAGACCCGGCTTATCTATATTTCTACTGATTATGTATTTGACGGAACCTCATCTGCTCCTTTAAAAGAAGATGCAGACACAAATCCCATTAATGTATACGGAGCCTCCAAACTGGAAGGTGAGCGCCTGGTTCTTCAAAATAATCCATCTTCTCAGGTAATACGTACATCCTGGCTTTATTCTTCTTTTGGAAATAATTTTGTGAAAACAATGATGCGCCTGATGAAAGAGAGAAAGTCGATTCAGGTCGTGAATGATCAGAAAGGTTCACCCACTTATGCCGGAGATCTTGCAAGAGCCATATTGCAAATGCTTGAATCGGATCATTTCATACCCGGAATATATCATTTTAGTAATGAAGGGGAAACTACATGGTATGAATTTGCAGAAGAAATAAAAGAATTAACTGGGAGTAACTGTCAGATTTTGCCCATTCCTACTTCTGGTTATCCTACCCCAGCAAAGCGTCCCGCTTATTCCCTGCTGGATAAATCAAAAATTAAAAAAGACTATGGTCTTCAGATTCCTGACTGGCAAACCAGTCTGGCGTATTGTATTGAATTATTAAAAAAGCAGGGAGTGTAAAATTTACTATAATTACTTTATTTAACTTATTTAGCTAATTTGGTTTGTTTCATACTATCGGGCTTTAATCCGATAACCGGTGTTTCACTTTCGTCTTCATGGATACCATAAAGTAATTCCTCATTTAATTCCAGCACATCCCTTTGCAAGCCGTAAATCTCGTGGGTAAGTTTCTTCACTTTTTTCACTCCGATCAGGTAGCCTATAGAAAAGATAAAAAGACCGGCAATCACTACATCCAGCATATTTAACTGAATGGCTCTAAGCAAATCGATAACAGTTTCCATAAATTTAATTTTAAACAGGATTGGATTAAATACACTTTAAAAGTACCCTTCGGAACCCAGATCTACAACGTAAAATGCCTCCATTTATGATCCGTATTTTTACGGTATTTTAATAGGGCCAAATATTCTCTAGGCATAACATATTAAAATTCAACCGTTTATATACCAGGCTTCCAGGATCCGAACTTTTATTATATGGTAGAAAAGGCGAGATAATGAGTTTTTCTTAGATTCAGTAAACCTTAAGGATAAACCCGAATATGAAATCTATTCACTTTATTATCGTTCTGTCAGCTCTTGGAATACTCGCATGCAAAGAAACCACTAATAAAAGTATTGCCAGGGCCGATAAAACTTTTTCAGATTTCGAAATCCGTTTTCTGGATAGTTACTGGAAACAGTATCCTTCCAATTCCATAATTATTGGATATGGAAAATATTATGAAAACCTGGTAATCCCCGATAGCACGTCTTTTGCCCTGCACGTTCAGTTTTCCCGGGACTGGATAGATTCGCTGAATACGCTTGACTATAGCGGACTTAGTGACAATAATAAAATCAGTTTCAACATTATCAAAAATCAACTTGAAAGTGATATCTGGTATCAATCCATTTTCAATCAACAGCAATGGGACGCTTCTTCTTACAACTTAAGTGATGAATGTTATTATTTAATCCATCAATTGTACGCTCCTCTGGATGATCGTTTAAGAATTCTTTCTAAACACCTGGAAAATGCAGATAATTATTATCGGGCTGCATTTAAAATGCTGAATAAACCTACCCGTGAAAGCGTTGGACTCTCAGTTATTCAAAACAAGGGAGGAATTTCCATTTTTGGTAAAGAGCTGACCGATTCCATTAAATCATCTCACCTGACAATTACGGAGATCAACACGCTGAATCAAAACATTGACAAAACCGTAAAAGCAATTAACGCATTTGTTGATTCTCTGAATAGTATGCTGGCGAATAAATCATCTGAATTTAGAAATTTCAGTATCGGAAAGGATTTATACAAAGAGAAATTCAAATATGACCTGGCTACTGATTTTACTCCGGAAGAAATGTATATGAAGGCTTCTGCAGAAAAAAAATCAGTTACTGCACGTATGTTCGTGACTGCTGACAGCTTATGGATAAAGTATTATCCACATAAAATAAAACCAAAAGATAGTATTACATTGATTCAATCTGTGATCAATGAGATATCATTACAACATGCCAGGGCGGAAGATTTTTTTGATTCTTTAAGGAACCAGGTATATGAATTAAAAAAATTCATAATCCAAAAAGATCTGTTTGATTTTGACACTACGTATCCAATCGTTGTAAGGATCATGCCTGAATATGAACGGGGACTTACCATTGCCAGCGCAGAATTTACTCCACCTTATCAAAAATCCGGGGACACTTATTATAATATTGACGATCTGACCAAATACCAGAAAGAAAAAAGGGAAAGTACTTTACAGGAGATGAATAATTATATGTCCCAGCTGATTTCCATCCATGAAGCAGTACCTGGTCATTGTCTGCAGGGAATTTATAATAACAAAAAATCTCCTGACGTACTTCGATCTGTTTTTCAAAACGGTGCAATGGTTGAAGGCTGGGCAGTATATTCTGAAACAATGATGGTGGAAAACGGATGGGCCGGTTACGCGCCTGAAATGCAACTCATTCATGATAAACTCAAGCTCCGCGAATTAGGTAACGTGATCATCGATTATCAAATGCAATGCTTGGATTCTCCCAAGGAAGCTATCATGCAATTATTGGTTAAAGATCTTTTTCAAACCAGATCCCAAGCAGAAGAAAAATATCACCGGGCTACTTTATCACAGGTTCAACTCTGTTCGTATTTTTCCGGTGCTTCGGCAATAATATCTCTCAGGGATGAATATAAAATCCGGATGGGTATTAATTACAGTCTGAAAGAATTTCATGAAAACTTCCTGAAGTATGGCAGTTCCCCGGTTAAATATATCAGGGAAAGAATGCTGCAATAGAATAAATATTCACGCTGTTAGGTAAATGGACCCAAAATTTAATTATTGATAAAGTCCGATATTAGATGGCATTATTCAATCCCTTACGTCCTCTTCGGGTACGGAGGATTCCAGTTGCCCCCTACTTAAAGCATATTTTCACTGTTCCCGAATGTAAAAGCCCAACAATACTTTTTGGGGCCTTGTTGCCTGACCTGGATTCGAACCAAGACAAACAGAGTCAGAGTCTGTCGTACTACCGTTATACTATCAGGCAATATGCGGTTAAAGAATTAATTTCCTTTATTTTCGGCTGCAAAGATAACTTAGAGAGTTGAATCATAGGTGGATAACAGAACATTAAGACATGCATTTTATCAACAGATCATGGTACTGGGAAACTGTTCAAATAATTTTTTTATTAGGCAATAAGATTGAAATTAAGTTACATATGATTGATTTTCAATACTTTATACTCTAATTCCAGCTTTTCTTCAAAATAATGAATTATATGTTACAAATCTTCAACCTGATGTTACTAATCTATGAATAAGAAAAGCAGATTTTCCGATTCTGACCTTGTAGAAGCGATAAATGAAAAGGACTTGCTGGAACAGGCCATATTGCAACTCTATCAAGATCACGCAGAAATCACCAGATCTTTTATTATGGGCAAGGGCGGAACAGAGCAGGACGCAGATGATATCTTCCAGGAAACGATTGTTTCGTTTATCGAAAGTGTTCAAAAAGGAAAATTCAGACAGGAATCTGGCATCAGAACCTTTCTGATTTCTATATCAAAATACATCTGGTACAATGAAATCAGAAAAAGGCAAAGAGCAGGTAATCGTGAAAAGATTTTCGAAATGGATCGCGACCAGAAAGAGGAGCCAGTTACTGAAGCGATTATTGATCGTGAAATGAAACAACAACTGAATAAGTTGCTACAGGAACTTGGTGAATCCTGCAAAAAAATTCTTGAGTTATTTTACTATGAGAATTTGTCTATGAAAGAAATAGTTTCGCAAATGCATTATGAAAACGAACAGGTAGTCAGAAACAAAAAGTATAAATGTCTGCAGCAGTTAACCGATAAAATGAAGCAAAATCCGCTGGCAGCAAAACAAATAAATGAATTGATCTCTAAATAAAATTATGCAACCGAATAAGGAAATATTAATTGATTATCTGGACCATCAACTGAATCAGGAAAATACTGAACAGGTTGAAATCATGGTACGGAATGATAAATCACTTGAAAGTGAACTGCAATATCTGAAGCTGGCCATTGATACTGTTCGCCTGGATGCCATTAATGATAAAGTTCTTGCAATACGCAAATCCCTCGGAAATACACATAATCTAACTGGAATACCATCAAAAACGATAGTTCGCAGCATGTACAAAATGAGTATAAGGGCTGCAGCTTTATTTATCCTTCTTGCAGGAATCGCAGTTTTATATAAATATACTTCAGTCAGTACCCTTTCTGTTTATAAAAACCAATTTACCAGCTATGAGTTAAGCAATATGCGTGGTCAGGATATACGCGACACGGAAGTTGAAGCATATCGAAATAAAAACTGGAGTGAAGTGTTAGCGGTTTTTCAAAATCAAGATAATAAATCTAATAAGTCAGTATTCCTGGCTGCCATGGCCGAAATGCAGTTAAAACATTTTCCCCAGGCTGTTTCCCTTTTCGAAAAAATCCTGAAAACAAACATCAAAACTGGAGATAACTCTTTTCAGGATGAAACAGAATATTATTTGTCCCTTGCCTATCTGATGAATCATGAAGAAAATAAAAGTATCAGAATATTAAATAAAATTAAGGCAGATACAAGTCATACGTATTACCCGCTGGTTTCCAAATTATCTGCTATTGATTTGAAAATCATAGAGTTAAAAAAATAATAAAACAGATTACAAACGAAGAGTGAGTGGTTACTAATCTATGAAACAGTTCTTTGAAAATAAATAATATCTAGGTTACATGTTAACCGACAGCAGTTACTAAGTATAGAAAAAATTCAATCCGATATTATATCCAGAAAACCAAAAACGAATTCAATAGTCCATTGAAAACCATATCCTGAAAAACTATTAAACCCTATTTCTGTAGAAAACAATCGATCCAATCCTAAGAAAAGTCCCTTCCAAACCAATGAAATTCCAAATCAAAAGTCGACGTATCCCTGAAAACACTGAGTAGGTTTAGACAACGTCATTTTAAAATCACGATATTAGCTATGAAAAGCGTCGACTTTTTTTCCCTTCTTTTCCTGATCAAGAAAAATAGCATCGTACAAAATCCTATTACGAAAACAGCCCAGATCCAGGGCTGTTTTTTTTTGTACAAGCCGCCCGGATTACCGGTAAGAATAATATGTGACCAAAAAGAAGGGTCACGGTTTACCGGATTATTTTTGATGAAATCCAATTTAGCTTTTTGAAGGGCCCGGGATTTTGAATATCCCTCTTCCAGATACTTATAGAAGAACCTGAATATTTCCGATGTCGAACGGTCATCTGCTTTCCAGAGTGTATTGATAGTACTGGGACAGCCTGCATATAAAAATGCACGCGCAAAACTCATCACGCCTTCATTCTTCACGAGTTCTCCCCTCCCGGTCTCGCAGGCGCTGATAACTATCATCTGGCAACTATCCAGTCTGAGTGAATATATTTCATCCAGAAAAAGAAAATCCTCCGACCGGATACCTGTTGCAGGGAAAAAAGCTATATAAGAAGCAGATGGATTATCAAGATCTGTAATCGCGTGGGTTGCCAGGTGGATAACTGGATAATGATTCAGATTATTAATGAATTCTGCTTTTATCGCCTGCTGATCTTCAAATCGCTTGCCTTTTAACCCTGCAATCTCATCTTTCGAATAAGATAATTTCTCAAGCCAGCCCATTCCTTCTGCTTTCAGATCAGCCCCCCTTTGCGAAAAAGGCGCAAATGAAAGCACAGGATTTTGTAAATCCCGGATAATAGAAAACTTATTATTCTCAATAATAAATCTTGAAGAAAATTCATAACTGACGGTATGGTTTTCAAGAATCAGTGCTCCATTCTTATCTCCTGGTAAAGATTCAATGGGAAGAAGAAAAAGAAGGCCGTCGGGAATGATAATCCACTCTTCTTTATTTCCCGCCAGACTAATGACAGGTTGCATGAATTGTGTATACAGGTTTTCCTTTAATCTGTTTGTATTTATATGCCTGCCACCTTCAGTAGTTTGAAGGATCTGAATCCAGGAATGTATATTACGACGTATCGCTTCACCGCTATCCAATTCAATTTGATTAAAAGAGGAATTTGTAAGAACAAATACTTCTATTTTACGGGGTGTATTATAAAAACTGATAAGGGCCTGGTCAGGTCCTATGGATTTTTGTAATTGTACTATGGAGGGAAAATCATCCGAATATTTTAACTGATAGAAACGTTTGTCTCCTTCCATTTTCCGGCGTAAGTTTATCAACTGTATTTCATAAGCCGATTTTTCATTGTTTATTTTATTCAATGCCTGCGCATTTGACTCCTCCTCGGCCTTTGAATTCAAACGCGCAATATTGAATTTAATATTTCGCTCCTGGCCCGCTATATCATTTCCCGAATCGATAGACTTTAAAAAATTCCTCTCCCTAAATTGGGAATTCATGACTGAGGCCTTATTTTTTTCCGTGATTAAAAACGCGGCTTCCTCATAACCTTTTTTTGGGAATAGAAAATTTAACTCAAGACATACTTCAAGTGCATTTATATATACCTCACCGCTTTTTTGTTTCAAAAGTATCTTGGCATCATCCATCTCATAACTTCTTTCAATATAAGAAAGGAATGAAATGGTGGACTGATACGTATCATAAGCTGATTTGAGATCATCCGGACTGGAAGTCATTTGGTATTCCATTTGCCAGGCACATGCTTTCTTAACCAGCACTTCAAATAGCCTGTAATAAGCAAATGACCCGGTAAAACTGCCGGGGTTCTTTCGTATATCATTGTCAGGGAAGTTTCCGGAAAAAATAACAAGTGATTTCTGCAGATGCCTGAGTGCCTGTTCAGGATGTTTTAAAAAAATATCCAGATCCCCGGAATACAATTCATTCACTCCATCGTCCAATGCGTTTGTATGTAGTAATTTTTTTTCATCCTGATATTGCCTCAGCCAGGATGAGGCGGAATCGGCATTTCCGGTTTCCAGCGCGGTCCTTGCCATTTCATTTAGCACTCCGGGTATCGCAGCAATTTTCACTTTTTTGAAAGAAGCCAATGCTGCAGCATATTGATGTAATCCCGCATAAGCCCTTCCCATATTCATATAAAGTGGATCAGGTAATAGTTGGTATTTCAGGATTTTTCCATAAAGGTTAAGTGCCTGTTCAAATAAACCCAGTTTGTAAAAACAAGTAGCCATATTCAATTGCAAACTATAAACAAATACATCAGACGGATTTTTTGCTTCGATGATTTGAAGAGCCTGATTGAAATAATTTTTACTTTGCAGATAGTTCCCATTATCATAATACAGAACACCGAGGGTATTGTAAAGACGTACTCGATCTTCGAAAGTACCTTGGTCACCTGGGCTTTCCTCTGCACGTAAAAGAAAAAAACTTGCTGAATCAAAATTGTTGAGGTTATAATAACCTGAACCGGTTAATACATTCAAACTGAATTGCTCTCCGGGATCCGATGAATATTTCATCGCCTGCAAATAAGAAATGGTCGCTTTAGCGTATTTTTTATTAACATCATACATTATACCAAGCTTATAATTGGCCTGATAAAGCAGGCTGTCTGTGAATCCAGACCGTGATAAACTGCTTAATTCAGAAATAACATATTTGAATCCTTCGATGCATAAACTATCCTTTAAAGGGGAATTTTTTGAAGAATAGAAAAGTTGATCAGCCCTGGTATATTTAGACAATATCGATTTCAAGAATGGAGTACCTGGTGAATACTGCTTAAATGAAAAGATCAACAGGAAAGAGAGGAGTATTAAAAAAACTTTCCCGGACATATACAGATTTTAAATAGCTCTGTTTTAACGTCCGGGAAAGCGCAATATTGTCAGCTTGAAAAAGGGTTAATTATTATCCCTTACAATGATAATAAGTGGAGGCCTGGGTGATGGGCCCTTGCTCAACAGCAAATTATCCAGCGTATTTACAAGACTACTTGTAATCGAACCAAGCAACCCGCCGGAAATATCGGACCTATGGTTGTAAAAAACGATTTGCAACCCGATCTTCTGGTTTGCGTAATTACTATTATCATTCAACCAATAATAGACAGTTGTGTTTATGGTTGTACCGTTTATAGGAAGCAGACCAAACAGGCTGTTTTTCATCGTCTTTTGCAAATCAATAAATCCTGTTTTCTGATCTATTACAACTCCCTGGTTCTTTGCATAATTATTATAATCGAACTGGCAACCCTGTCCCTGGTTAGTCAAACAGGGTGAAGGAACAGAGGGGTTGGCGTTGTAATATGGTTTTGCAATGGTATCGCCTAACGACAGCACGTAAACGCTATCCATGTACGCCGCACCGGCAACAATCAATTGGGACATACAGGTGTCGTTCGTGCCATATTGTACAAAGGCAACATCAAACCGTTCACCGGTTTCTGATTTGGTCAGATCAATGGCGCCTGTTTTAGGATCTAAAACCAGTCCGGCAGGCCAGGATAAATATGTTCCCTGAATTCCCTGATTGTTCTGAGGATAAACATAATAGTCACCATTTGTGGTAGGTTGCGGATAAACAATGGAATCTCCATAGTTCGGCGCAAAATTACATCCCTGAACCGGGCTGACCGGATAAGGAACAGGCGGCGGCAGCGATGGAGTTGCCTGCGTTGTGTCGTGCGGTGGAGTAATTACATTCGTTCCCGTATCCGGGTTGGTTGGAACGACTGATTTTTTACATGCTATTGCACAGAAAAAAGTTACAAAAAGGATCAATGAACCTTTGTATAGATTTTGTTTCATGGGTATTAGGGATATGGTGAATAACAAATACAAGATAGTCGGAAAACCCTGTAAATACAAGTGTTTCCGCGCATTATTAGCAAAGAAAATAAGTAAAAACCACGGGTAAATATGCGTCCGGATTTGAAAAATTTCCCATTATGGGAATACTAGAATCTTGGGCATTGCACTTCATTTCGCGCGCTGCCATCTGCCGGTTTCTTAAATATATAAATTAGGGAGATTTCGAAGCCGCCCTGAGCCTGGGAAGCCACTTTAAATCCAGAGATGTTGACGTCATAGCTCATTCCCAGGTTAAAACATCCATAATCCATTCCAACATACGGAATGATTGCATCTGAAACATTATTTGCCCTGGCCCAGACGCCGAAATAAACATTTACTATTTTGTTATCATCATTGGTGGCAGTCAATTCCAAGGCACCTCCAAATACCAATTCACTGGCAGTTGACTGCTTATTGTATAATGCACTTACATACCAGGTTTTTCCGGTACTTGGAGATGGGAAATATCCACCTCCGTGAATTGTGAGGCGCGTTGGTATAGTAATATTATCCACGCCAAGGAACGATTCTTTGGGTTGATTAATATGATACATTGCAACACCAAAATATACTTCGTTGTTTCCATCGAGGGATCCGTTGTATAAAGCACCCGCATTCATATCGAAATAATTTGCATTCACTACCTGAAGATTAACCGGTTCGGTAGCCGAGGGAAGCCAGGTTCCATCAATTTGAAGTCCATCCAGAAAATGGAGCCTTGGTCCGTCAAGGATTCTATTCGCATATGTTCCCTGGAAACCCACACCAATCGTATGTAATCCGTTTTCGTCAATTGTTTTATGGTATGCTGTTGAAACTGCAAAATAATTACTCGTCAAAATACCATTCGCTGTTTTATCTGTCATGGCCATTATACCGATGCCCCAGCGGTCACTTTCACGTAGACCATTTTGAAAAATAGGCAGATCAACAGAAATGGTTGAAGTAACATATGCCTGGTTAACTGTTGGCCATTGATTCCTGTAATTCCCTGCAACACGAAGATCCCCATTGAATTTACCAGTTAATGCCGGATTTAGCGTTAGTGGAGACGCAAAAAATTGAGAAAAATGAGGGTCCTGCGCAGAAACCGCGTTAATTAATAAAAACTGTAAAATGAAAACATGAAATAGCTTTTTCATCGTCATTTCTGTTGCACTTATCTCAATAATTCAACTGTACCTTTTAGCACAAAATTTTCTCCCGTAAAACATATCATCTCTGTGACATACACATAGGTATCAGCAGGCTGTGGAATACCATTCAGGTTTCCATCCCAACCATACTTTTTATCATTCGGCGGAAAATCCGTTCTTGAATATAATAGCTGACCCCATCTGGAATAAACCTGGAAGGACTTGACTATCCTGACACCGCTTCCGGTTGGGTAGAAATAATCATTATTCCCATCGCCATTCGGACTGAATGCATTAGCCATGTATACACCACTTTGTAAGCATAGCAACCGAATGTTTACTGTAGTACTTGATATACATCCTGCAGCCGTAGTAACAGTAACCGAATAAGTCGTAGGCGCGAGTGGTGTACTAATCGGTGATGCACAATCCGTACAATTCAAATAAAGTGGTGGCGACCAATCCCAGGAAACAACATCCGCACTTACAATGGGATCAAGGTGTACATCTGATCCTGCCAAAACAGGATCTGGTGCTGGAATCGTAACTACGGGAAGTGAATCCACCGTTACCTTAATACTGGCAGTATCCTGGAAACACTTGTATTTATCTTCTCCGATAACCGTATAGTCAGTTGTAACCAAGGGACGAGCGACTACACTGTCCCCAACGGCTTTATTCAAACTACTTGCGGGTGACCAGTTATATTTGAAAGCTCCGCCCGATTGGAGGATTGCAAGTCCTCCGATACAAATCGTGGTATCAGGAGAATGTTGCATTGGGAAAGGACCGATAACGTTTACTGAATCGTAGGCCACCGCCGTACAACCAACGGGAGATGAAACATGGAATACAGTTACAAAATCTCCCGGAGTAGAAAAAAGAAATGTTGGATTCAGAATATTTGAGGTATCACCTGGTGCACCTGTTCCAAAATCCCAATGATAGGTCAGTGGATATCCTAATGTATCGGCAACAAAACTTACAACATGTGGACCGAATGAAATGGATCCTGTCCCACAGAGTGTGAACGGAGGTCCCAGGGCAGCGAATAAAGTATCCATCAATATCTGATGATCTGATTTATACGACATCTGACATCCGGTCGAATCCGTCAGAATAAGAGCAGGTGTAAACAAGCCAGGTAAAATGTATGTATGAACCGCAATTGAATCCTGTGTTGTAATTACCGTTCCGTCTCCAAAATCCCAGGTATAAGATCCGATATAACTTGCTGTAGCATGGAGTGTATCTGTTGCCGGAACACAGGCCTGATCCAGTGTAGAATAGAGTTTTGCAAATGGTCCCTTCACAGTTATTGTATCATAGGAGATAACTGAAATACCATTTGCACCGTAACCTGTTAAGGAGACAATATATCTCCCAGGGATATCATATTCATATTTTGGCGTGATCTTGTTATCGGCAGTTCCTTTACCATCTCCAAAATCCCAATGTAAACCAATCGTATTAACGGGGTATGCTGTAAAATTTACAAATAAGGGCGGGCAACTTGAATTATTGTAATAATATGATGAATCAGTAAATGGAGCGGATATTGTTTGAATCTGTAAAGGCTGAACAAGTGTGTCAAAACAAGTCCCGGCCATAGTCGGATATGCGATAAGCGTCATCGTATCAGTTCCTACATTCGGAAATGTAACGACAATGGAATCCGGGTTCGTGAAAGTGGCACCACTTCCAGAAATGCGCCACAGATAAGTTACTCCGGTATTTCTAACGGAGGTATTATAAAATGTAATAGGAAATCCTGGAGTGATCGAGGCTGGCTTCCAGAAAAAATTTGCCTTGGCCCCATAAATTAAAACCTGGGTGATTAAAAGTTTCGCTGTGGCTATGCAACCATTCGAATCGGTTATCGTTAACTGAGGATTATAAGTTCCTGGAAGCGCGTACAGATGCTGTACCGTATCACCTGTAGGATTTGTTATGGAATTTCCATCCCCGAAATTCCATTGCCATGAAATAATCGGAACACCGTTGACTGGCTGTGAAGAATCAGTAAATATTACTGGCGCATGATAACACAACTGGCTTTCATCCCCGAATTTCGCAACCGGACCGATGATATGAATCGGTATATAGTTGCTCGTATCATAACATCCAAAGAATCCCGATTTTATGATGACACGAATGCTGTCTTTACCTGCAACAAGACCTGAAACTTTACCTGTAAAAGAATTTTTAATCCCGGTACCACCTGTCGGATTAAATAATGTACCGTCATTATACTGCCATTTATAAATATTATAATAAGTATTTGAACCTGAAGCTTTCCGCTGGTAATTCGTATCAAGTCCGTTAATAACTACAGGCAGGGTGGAGCTTGCACAAATAGTATCCTTTGTTGAACTCAATACCGGATTCTGTTTCGAAAGTACATAAACTGGAACCGGTCCTGTTGTTTGTACACATGCTCCATACGTTACCGTTACCGAAGCCGTATAAACACCTCCCACAGGATAGTGATGATTTTTTGTTGGTATATACACATAGTTCGTATCATTCTGCGACCCGTCACCAAAACTCCATACATATTGCGATCCTCCTGGCGGTGCAACTGTAAGTGCAACACTCAACCGGTCACTATCACAATTATTCACCACTGTGAGTGTTGGGATGGGTGTCGTTTTTACATAACGTGTAATAGTAGAAGTATCGTTTTTACAGCCCGGACTGGAAGCGATCAGAGTCATATTATAGGATCCGGAGTCCTGGTACAGGTGTGTATGATAAATATTATTGTTGATGTCTGAATTTCCGTCTCCATATAACCATGTGAACTTTGCCGCACTATCGTCCAGATTATGAAATGTTTCCAATTGATTGGTTGTACACGGAAATGAATCCAACGCATTAAAAATCGCATGTGGTTTCGGATAGACGATAATGGTATCGGGCGGGAATGCACCTCCAGAACATCCGTGTATTGTTGTAAAACTCAGGTTGATGATATAAGTACCCGGAGTTGAAAAAACATGCACCGGATTTGGACTCGTAGAAGTTGTTCCGTCTCCAAATGACCAGAAATAGGTCGCCAGTGTATCCTGAGAAATAGCAGTAAATGTAGCCTGCACATCTGCACAATAAATAGCTGAAGGAATTAATGTTGTATCAGCATGTATCGTTGCCGTTGGTTGCGCTGTATTAAATGTTTCAGAAATGGTGGATGAGCAACCATTGGAATTTACAATGGTAAGAGTCGGGGAAAACAAATTATTTGTCAGATAGGTAAATGTCGGATTTTGTAAATCAGAAGTGTCCCCTGGATTACCTGTAAAATTCCAATGCCAGTTAGTAGCGCCTAAACTGGTGTCAGAAAAATTAACCGTCATCGGTGACGAACAGCTGGTTCCTTTGTTGATTATAAAAGGGCTAATTTTTGGAGCAGCTAAAACATTAATAATCTTGGTAACAGTATCGGGACACGATCCAAAATTCTCATACATCGTAACCGTATATGCACCCGATGTTGCATAACTATGGCCGTAGGTAATTCCGATACCGCTTCCTCCATCTCCAAATGTCCAAATAGGGTTAGCACTTGGTGCAGGGGAGCTTTTGTCTATAAATAGAATTGTATTTCCGGGACAGTATGCAAAATTGGTCGTAAAATCGGCGCTGTAATTAGCCGCATTAATCAGTGCGGGTTTGGTTATCGTTGAAGAGCAACCAAACGTATTTGAAACGACCAGGCTGATATCATAATTCCCTTTTGTTGCATAAAGATGCGTGGGATTTGTAAGCGTGCTCGAGCCTCCGTCTCCGAAGGACCACAAATAACTTAATGCTCCGGCACCAGTTGAGGTATTATGAAATAATACCGGTTGGTTAAGACTGCAAATAGCCGTTGAATCCACAAAAAATGAAGGGGACAGTGCAGGGTAAACTGTCACCATATCCTGAATCTTATATGTATTTATACAACCAAAACTGTTTGTTGCAGTAAGACTGACTGTATAAGTGCCAGGGAACTGATAAATATTGGAAACTGTGCTTGAAGTAGTGCTTTGCGAATTACCATCACCAAAATTCCAGATGGCTCCTGTAATGGTACCATCACCCGCACTTAATGTACTGGAAAAATCAACCAGCAGCGGAGAGCATCCCATGGTATGATCGGCTGTGAAATTTATAGAAGGTTTCTTGTAAACAGTAATATCCTTTGAAATAGTAGCAGTTTTTCCTAGATCGTTTATGGTTAGTGTAACCGTATAGACCTGTCCGATGAAATAAGTTGCCGAAACCGGATTGTTCTTAACGCTCGTAGTAATTCCGTTTCCATTCCCGAAAATCCATGTGTATGTTGCCGAATTGCTGGTTCCGGTGGAGGTATTAACGAAACTTACGGTTAAAGGTGAACAACCGGAATTTACACTGGGCGTAAAATCAGCCACCAGCTGGGCCATTACAGGAGTTGTACCTGCGAGCAATAAAATAATTGCCAACAGATAGTATGTTTTTCTACCTGGAATAGTTCTCAGGGGCATCTATCGGTTTTTAGGATAAAGGATAAACTTTTATGAAATACTAAAATGAAACGAAAAATGGATGTATATATTTTAGTATGAAACGATTCCCATTTCGGGAATATCAGGGATTTAATAAAGGGGAAAACTTTCCGCAAACCCTTTATACATAAGCATTTGGCACTCCTTGAATACCACTGAATAAAAACCCATAAGCAACTGTTACTACTCTATTCAGCCAACCGGATATTTGCTGCACCTAAGGGTATTGAATTTATTAAAAAATTCTGGAGTAAGAATGGGCCGCAATTATTCCATTAAAGTGGAGGTTGCTGTGAAGGATTATAACGGATGTGATTGGGCTTCCGGTTTTATATTCACTCAGGAATATTTACAGGTAAGAGATGGAGTAACTGGAATTAGCAGGTATTTAGTATTTTACTGGGTAATGATTTAGCTTTGTGGATCTGCCGCTATTTGCTAAATGACATTTATTCATCATTACATATGCTGATTAAGCGGAATTTTACAGTATTATTTATTGTGTTTTTTATTATATCAGGATCAATCCTGATACAGCAATGTAAACCGAAGGAATCCCAATCTTTTTCTGAAACTGCAGCCAATGCTTTTGTTGGTGATCAGCAGTGCAAAAATTGCCACAGCGCAGAATACAATTCATGGGCGGGCTCAGGACATTTCAAAGCCATGATGCCAGCCAATGATTCCACTGTAGCGGGGGATTTTAATGACCAGAAACTGGTGGCAAACGGTGTTACTTCCCGATTTTTTAAAAAAAATGGGAAATTTTATATCAACACTGAGGGGGTAGATGGCAACGATCAGGATTTCGAAATTAAATACACTTTTGGATATTATCCCCTGCAACAATACCTGGTGGAATTTCCCGGAGGCAGGATGCAGTCTACCCGTGCTAGCTGGGATGTGAAAAATAAAAGATGGTTTTATCAGTATGCGGGACAAAAAATACCGGTGCACAACTGGTTTCACTGGACAGGAAACGCTGCAAACTGGAATACGATGTGCGCCAGTTGTCACAGTACAAATCTTCAAAAAAATTACAATTCAGATTCCGATATCTACCACACAACTTATAGTAGAATCAACGTAAGTTGTGAAACCTGCCACGGTGCCGGTAAACTCCATATTGACTACATAAACGGAGAAAATTATAAAAGCGGAAAAAGAACTTCCGGGTCATTTATTCTGCTCCAAAAAAAAGGAGGACAAATAGCAGAAATAAACGCTTGTACTGTTTGCCATGCGCGCAGATCAGAACTCAGTCCAAATCCTATTCCAGGTGCACCCTTGTTAGATAATTATATTCCTGAAATTCCGACAACAGAACATTTTTATGCTGATGGACAGGCAAATGACGAAGATTACAATTATACTTCTTTTACAGAAAGTAAAATGTTCCGTCAGGGTGTACGATGTAGTAATTGCCATGAACCACATCAGGCAAAACTCAGATTCACAGGCAATACGCTCTGTACACAATGTCATGCAAGTACCTACAATTCCAATGCGCATTCATTCCACACTATTGGAACGCCCGGGTCGGAATGTAAAAATTGTCATATGCCTGGGAAGTTCTATATGGGAAACGATTTCAGATATGATCATACTTTCAGGGTTCCAAGACCGGATCTTTCAGTAATGTATGGAACACCCAATGCCTGCAACAACTGTCATCAGGACAAATCTCAACAATGGGCAGCCGATGCAGTAAAAAAATGGTATGGTCCGGACAGGAAATATCATTTTGCTGAGGACCTGATTCCAGGAAGCAGGTTAAATGAGAATAGTGAGGTACACCTTATCAAATTATTGAAAGACACTTCTGTTCCGGATATTATCAAAGCCGCTTCTGCCAATTACTTAGGAAACAGTCAAACTGGAAACAGTCTGGATGCACTTTTGGGCTGCTTGAATATGGCAGATGCCCAAATCCGATACCGCGCGCTGATCAGTCTTGCAAATTTTCCCCCCGAAAAATGGATCTATACAGTAGGACCGTTATTGCAGGATTCCATAAGAGCTGTCCGTATTGCAGCTGCAGAACTATACCTTCCCCTTCCTTCCAATTTGGTTCCTCCGGATTATCACAATGCATATATTAAAGCAAAATCTGAGCTGGAGTCTTATACTTTGTATCAGTCTGATTTTGCAATCGGTAATGTTATGATTGGGGATTATTATATTAAACAAAACGATTATTCCAGCGCAATAAAATATTACTGGCGGGGACTAAAAAAAGATTCTCTGATGAATTATGCAAGGCTGAACCTTTCCGTGGCCTATAATCTGTCTAAAAAAAATGACCAGGCTTTACAAGTCCTGAAAGACGCTTTGAAAGTGGATCCAAGAAATGAAAGGATTTATTTTAATCTTGCCTTACTGTATAATGAAATGGGTAATCCTGCCGAAGCTGCTAAATCCCTGGCAAAGGCAGTTCAACTTAAATCAGGCAACCCAAGGGTTTATTACAATTATGGTCTTTTACTACAGCAGGAAGGGAAAAACAATCAGGCAATTGACATTTATAAAAAAGGCTTGCATATAGCTCCGGAAAATGCATCTCTCAATTATACACTGGCTTTGTTACTCCTGCAGACTGGAAAAATTGAAGAAGCTAAAATACCCGCTTCAATCCTTAAAAAATATTATCCTGATAATCCAGACTATCAGAAAATATTTCAATATCTGAAGATTTAGCTGAAGGATTATTGTTGCCCGACGAGGATTCGAACCTCGACAAACAGAATCAAAATCTGTCGTACTGCCTTTATACTATCGGGCAAAAACGGATGAACAGGCCGCAAAAATAAGGTATTTTAAAAATGTTTCGAATTAATACCGAAAATCCCCGCAATTATTTCGCTTCTACGAGGTAAAAATTCTTTTTGCCTTTCTGAATAAGAATATATTTATCATGAAGTAACAGCTCTGTTCCAATTTTGAATTGAATATTTTCCACTTTATTCCGGTTGATGCTGATGCCACCGTTTTGTATCATCTTTCTTGCTTCACCTTTACTCGGAAGAATTCCGGTCTCTGCCAGAAACCGCACCAGGTCTACTCCCTGTCTGATTTCATTTAACGCGTAAGCTGATTTCACAATTCCTTCCAATGCATGTAAATCCTGCTCACTCAAATTATCAGCGGCAACTTTTTGATAAAATAATTTCTCGGTGGTAACCAGGGCCAGTTCATATTCTGATCGCCCGTGAATAAAAACAGTTATTTCTTTCGCCAGTGCTTTTTGAATAAATCTTCCTGAAGGATTTTCAAGATGCTTTCCCAATAATAACTGGATTTCTTCCCTGCTTAAAAAAGTAAAAATCTTAATCCATTTTTCTGCATCCTCATCTGTTGCATTCAACCAGAATTGATAGAATTGATAAGAAGAGGTTTTAGACGGATCAAGCCATATATTTCCCTTCTCAGTCTTACCGAATTTCCCACCATCCGTCCTGGTTAACAGAGGACAGGTAAACGCAAATGCTTCTCCGCCTGATTTTCGTCGGATAAGTTCGGCGCCTGTTGTAATATTTCCCCACTGGTCACTACCCCCCATTTGTAGTTTACAATTCCGGTTTTTATTTAACCAGTAAAAGTCATATCCCTGAACAAGCTGGTATGAAAATTCTGTGAAACTCATGCCAGATGTGCCTTCCAGCCTTTTCTTCACGCTTTCTTTCGCCATCATGTAATTGACTGTAATATGTTTTCCAACATCCCGGATGAAATCCAGAAAATGCATTTCCCTGAACCAGTTGTAATTATTGACCATCTCAGCAGCGTTTGGAATGGCTTGATTAAAATCAAGATATTTCTCCAGTTGTTTACGGATACTTTGCAGATTATGATTCAGGGTGTGTTCATCCAGTAAATTCCTTTCCTCTGATTTTCCGCTAGGATCTCCTACCATGCCTGTCGCACCGCCAAGAAGTGCAAATGGTTTATGACCCGCCTTTTGCAAGTGGACCAGGAGCAGAATCGGTACTAGACTTCCGATATGCAGGCTGTCTGCCGTTGGGTCAAAACCAATATATCCGGCTGTCATTTCCCTGGAAAGTTGTTCTTCGGTACCGGGCATGATATCCTGAATCATGCCCCGCCATTTAAGTTCAGCGATAAGCGACATAATTGTTCTGGGGAATTTTGGTAAAAGTAAGGGATATTCGCATCCTGAAAACGTTGCAATATTCTGAATAAAAACGCGTTAGAATATGTTTATGGTATCGACTTCAGTAACCCTAAGAATCAGAACCCGCTGCCCCCTGTCCCTGTTGTTGCTGATACTGTTTTGCAACCGGTCTATGGGCCAATTTGCCAAATATTCCAATGAATTTTTGAATATCGGCGCTGGTGCGAGAGGAATGTCCATGGGTAATGCCCAGGTCGCATCCGTAACTGACGGAACAGGTGGCTACTGGAACCCGGCTGCTCTTGCAGATATCAGAACCAGCCCGCAGCTTAATCTTATGCACGCTGAATATTTCGCAGGAATTGGAAAATATGATTTCGCAAGCCTTGTACTTCCCCTGAAAGATAATAAACGAACCCTTGGACTTACCTTACTGCGCTTTGCCGTAGATGATATCCCGAATACTGTTTTTCTGGTACAGCCTGACGGAAGTATTAATTTCAGTAACATAACCACTTTTTCATCTGCTGATTATGCTTTCTTGATTTCACTGGCACAGCAGGTCGACTGGTTCAAAAATACCAAAACAAATTTTGGGATCAATGCCAAAATCATTCATCGCTCTGCAGGAAATTTTACAACATCCTGGGGATTCGGTTTTGATGCTGCCATGCAGATGGTCGGTGACCGATGGAAACTTGGCATAGTAGCCAAAGATGTGACAACCACTTTCAATGCCTGGTCGTATAATATAAGTCAGGAATGGCGGGAAGTGTTTTATGCCACTTCAAATGATATTCCATCCAATTCCATTGAGTTAACAGCGCCGCAGTTAATTCCCGGCTTCAGTTATAATTTTCCTATCAATAAGAAAATAAGCCTGCTTGCAGAAGCAGATTTTGATATCACTTTCGACGGCAAACGGAATACGGTTATCAGTTCGAATCCAATCAGTATCGATCCGAAACTGGGATTGGAATTATCGTACAATAATGTTTTTTTTGTAAGGGGCGGAATCAACAATTTTCAGCAGACACTTGACGACAGGGATACAACGAACCAGAAAAAAATATGGATTTATCAGCCTTCGATTGGTGCGGGTTTTAAAGTTGGAGATGTAGAAGTTGATTATGCGTTCACCAACCTGGCCAATCAGTCAAATCCATTATATACGAACGTTTTTTCATTAAAAGTTGACCTGGTAGATATGAAAAAGAAGCCAGTTAAAAAGTAAATCCGACGTAGATAAACCAAACTGACCATGAGGAAAGTATTTACACTGTTATTGATCCTGATTGCCGGTAGTGCAATAGCACAACCGTACAACAATGAATGGATTGACTTCAGTAAAACATATTATAAATTCAAGGTTACCGCAGACGGGCTTTACCGTATCCCTGCTTCAGTGCTCGCCAACGCAGGATTATCTGCTGCAGATGCGAAAGATTTTCAACTGTTCCGCAACGGAATTGAAGTACCAATCTATACCTCGGTAAGCAGTGGACCGCTTTCGCCGACGGATTATATCGAATTTTGGGGTAGGATGAATGATGGAGTTGCTGATAAGCCCTTGTACCGAAACCCAGCTTATCAGCATACTACAAAATGGAGCCTTCAATCGGATACAGCCGTGTATTTTCTGACGCTTAATCCTGGCGGAATTCCCTTCCATTATAACACTCTTACCAATGATACAACAACGAATGTACTTCCGGTAGAACCTTATTTTATATATACAACCGGTACTTACTTCCATTTCCAGATTAATCCTGGACTGGCCTATGTACTTGAACAATATATCTATTCATCATCATACGATGTTGGAGAATTCTGGAGTTCGGATTTTTCATCACCCGGCACCCCAATAACAGATAACCAGAACAATCTATTTATTTACATTGGAGGACCATCTGCCAATTTAAAGTTTGGTGCTGCGGGTTGTTCAGATACCCTGCGAACTATTCAGGTAAAAGTGAATAATGTACTCTTCAAGGATACATCTCTGAATAATTTCAACGATATCGTGAGCAACATTACTATACCACTTCCATCCTTGAATACAGCTACATCCAATTTTCAGTTTATCAATAATTCACAGGCAGTTACTTATGCCGACCGGCTCGTTGTTTCATTTTACGAACTAACTTATCCCCGGCAATTTAATTTCAACGGCCAGTCTAATTTCCCGTTTCAACTTGCAGCAAATGCCAGCGGATATTTTTTGAAGATCACCAATTTCAATCAGGGTGGTGCAATACCAGTATTATACGACCAGGCAACTGGGCAAAGATTCATAGCTATTTCTGCCTCAGGTACACTGACATTTGAACTTCCCGGATCTGCTTCATCCAGGAACCTTGTACTCGTCAGTCAGGATCCTTCAAATATCAATACCATTAATTCGCTTACGAAAAAGAATTTCATTTCATATGCCGATCCCCTGAATCAGGGGAACTATCTTATCATCAGTAATCCGGTTCTTTATTCGGGAACTCACGGCAATAACCCTGTTGCAGATTATATGTCTTACAGGGCATCTGCGGCAGGTGGATCTTACAATCCTCAGATTATGGATATCAATGAGCTGACTGATCAGTTTGCATTTGGTATTCAGAAACATCCGCTTGCAATAAAGAATTTTATAAACTATGCGAGAAATAATTATGGACAAAAGCCTGCAAATGTCATTCTGATCGGTCGTGGCATGGCTTATACTGAATACCGCGCGAACCAGGGAGATCCCTCTACAGAACTTCTTAATCTGGTTCCTACATTTGGGTTTCCTGCGTCCGATGCCATGCTTGCGTCTGCAGATGGAATGGGTTCTATAAACCTGATTCCTATCGGACGATTGGGTGCCGTTAAAGGATCGGAAGTAGAAGATTACCTAACTAAAATAAAAGACTATGAGCAGGTTCAGCAAACAAATCCAAACACTTTTGCAGGAAGGGCCTGGAGAAAAAATATAATACATGTTACCGGAGCAACAGAACCATTTCTTGAAAGTGTTCTGTGTAACTACATGGCTTATTATCAGCAAACCATCTCGGATACATTATTCGGGGCAAATGTTTACCGGTTTTGCAGTTCAACCATTGATCAGAACAATCAGGTATCCAGTACATTATTTCCGAATCTTTTCAGCAATGGGATCGGCATACTTACATATTTTGGTCACTCTTCCTCCTCGACCCTGGGTTTTAATCTGGATGACCCAAGTGTATATACCAATCAGTCAAAATATCCAGTCTTTTATGTAAACGGATGTTACGCTGGTAACTACTTTACCTTCGATCCGAGCCGCCTGGGTACTGGAAAAACCTTGTCCGAAAACTACGTTTTTATAAAAAATAAAGGCGCCATTGCATTTGTTGCCAGTTCGCATTATGGTGTGGTGAATTATCTGAATTTACTGCTAACTGACTTGTATGATTTAATAGACCACGCCGACTATGGAAAAAGTATCGGAACCATTGAATCAGATGCAGGAAAAAAATTGCTTAGCACATTACCATTAGATTTTTATGCACGCTGTGAAGCGGAACAAATGGGTATACAGGGAGATCCTGCTATTACTCTCAGTGATGAAAAATTACCTGACTATGACGTTGAAGCTCCTAATGTCGTAATCAGCCCAACATTTATCTCGGTCGCAGATAATTCTTTTGATGTGGCGGCAACTTTTTATAATTTGGGAAAAGCAGTTTCTGATTCAATCACAGTGCTGATCACCAGAAAGTTTCCGAATGGATCAACCGTTGTAGTACTAAGACAAAGAATACCGGGTATCCGGTATACCGATTCCATCCGGGTTCATGTACCTATCGTAGCAACCCGAGATAAGGGGCAGAATTATATAACTGTTACTATAAACTCTGATAATAATGTTTCTGAAGTTACTTTGGCAAATAATACAGTAACGATACCTATTTTTATTTACCAGGATGAACTCACTCCGATTTATCCTTTCAACTATGCAATTATAAATACACCATTTCAAAAAGTGTATGCTTCAACTGCAAACCCATTTGCTCCACTTACGCAATATGTAATGGAAATGGATACGACCGAAGCTTTTAATTCTCCGGCTAAAGTCAGCAAATTCATAAACTCTATTGGAGGTGTATTTGAATTTGATCCTGGAATTAAATATATGGACAGTACAGTTTATTACTGGAGAACATCGATTGTACCATCTCAAAATGTTGCATACCATTGGAACGAATTTTCGTTTATTTATATAGATTCGGCGAGAAGCACTGTTGGATTCAATCAGTCTCATTATTTCCAGGACAAATACTCTACGATGAATCAAATTTACCTTGACTCAGTCGACAGAACATTTAAATTCGATTCGACCCTGAATTCACTGTATGTCAGGAATACGATTTATCCAACCGGCTCGGGTTTACAGGCTGATTTTACCGTGACATACAATAACATTACGGTAATTGGTCCGGGCTGTAATTATAATGAACTCATATTTAATGTATTTGATCCTGTTACTTTCAAGCCATGGATGAATAATTTTACCGGGCCTACCGGACTTTACCAAAGTGAACTGGCAACCTGCGGAACCCAGAGAGAATATAATTTTGATTACCTGCATACAGACCCTGTCAACAGGAAAAAAGCAATGGATTTTCTGGATTCTATCCCAGCTAATGCTTTTGTTGTTGTAAGGACAAATACCAATCCGGCTCAGAACGCCAACGTATATATAGATCAATGGAAAGCTGATACAGCTCTCTATGGCCATAATAATTCTCTGTATCATAAATTAATTGCGCGGGGATTTACCTTACTGGATTCCTTTACAACTCCTCATGCTCTTGCGATGGTTTACAGGAATCAAAACCCTACCTATATACCGCAACAAACAATTACTCCTACTATTTTTGACCGGACATTTATTTCAACTAATTGTATTTCTCCCGATTTATCAGGAACCATTTTATCGCCTGAATTTGGACCAGCGAAAAAATGGAATATGTTGCATTGGCGGGGAAGTTCAATAGAAAATCCATCAACAGATTCAGTTGGACTGCAACTATACGGAGTTGATACAAGCGGAATTTCAACGCTTTTATATACACTGAATCAATCCACACAGGACTTTGATATTTCAGCAATAAACGTTTCACAATTCCCCTATGTACAACTCAAACTGACAAGTGAAGATACCGTTCATGCAACTCCATATCAGTTAAAATACTGGAGACTGAATTATGTTCCTGTGCCTGAAGGTGCACTGGCACCTAATATTTTCCTTACAGGTTTGGACTCTGTAGAACTGGGACAACCAATACAATTTGGAATAGCATTTAAAAATATTAGTCTCTCCTCATTCGACAGCCTGTTAATTTCTTTCAAAATCATTGATAAGAATAATGTTACCCATATTATTCCCTTTCCTAAAACAAAACCGCTGATCAGCGGTGACACTATTAAGATTGTATATAATATTGATACCAAGCTATATCCCGGATTAAATACAATCAATGTGGATGTAAACCCTGCGAATGCTCAGCCGGAACAATATCATTTTAACAACTTCCTGTATAAAAACTTTTATGTAAAAGTTGATCAGACCAATCCACTTTTGGACGTTACATTCGACAATGTGCATATCCTGAATGAGGATATTGTTTCTGCGAAACCACACATATTGATAAAATTAAAAGACGAAGCAAAATTCCTTCTCCTGAAAGATACTTCTGTATTACAGGTTCAATTGAGGTATCCCGACGGATCACTGCATCCATATTATTTCAATAACGATACTCTTAAATTCACACCGGCAACAAGTGGTGCGGACAATACCGCCAGTGTGGAATTCAGTCCGGTTTTCGCTAACCAGTTGAATCCCCAGGGAGATAATTATACACTAATCGTTACCGGATCTGATGAGAGTGGAAATGCCTCAGGCACAATTCAGTACCAGGTTACATTCAAAATCATTACAAAGGCAATGATTTCGAATATGCTGAATTATCCGAATCCATTTACGACTTCAACTGCATTCGTTTTTACCATTACCGGAAGTGACGTTCCGCAAAATATAAAAATCCAGATTTTAACTATAACAGGAAAAGTCGTCAGAGAAATTACCAAGGATGAACTTGGACCACTTCATGTAGGTCGGAACATTACGGAATTCAAATGGAATGGAACCGATATGTATAATCAGCGATTGGCAAATGGAGTTTATCTCTATCATGTCGTGACGAATCTGAATGGCAAATCGCTGGACAAATATCAATCCCAATCGGACAATACAGATCAGTATTTTAATAAGGGATATGGCAAAATGTATTTAATGAAATAACTAGAGAGCAGGTTTAAATCCCTGCCGGATGGTTCTTCCCCGAAATATAAAAATTCTACAGCTGTCAGGAAGTTGCTGAATGGATTCAGCATTGTCCATTATCATTTTTTTGATTTGTCCATCGCAATCAGGTTGTATCAAACTGGAATAGTCTATTCCTTCAGGAAGTACCAATTGTCGCGGTTTGAAAAAATAAACCGCGCGGTACCCTATATATATAATGATAAAAAATGTCGAAATATATTTAATCCAGTCTACCAAAAGAAAAAGGTATCCGTCTTCGAGGCCTTTTATATTTTTGATAAAAGGGGCATATTGAAAATAAATCAAAGAAAGCAAAAACCCGGTCCCAAATCTCGGATCAGGCGCTTCAACAAACCAAAAAAACACACCAGTTAATGCAACGAACAAAGCCGCAAATGTTCTCCGGGAATTTGACCGCATCCATAATTTGAAAAAAAACATATCTACCAAAACTCCAAAAGCAATAATCAGAATTATGGTTTTATCAATCACGTATAAATGTCTCCACCAGGCAGGAAGCCAGCTTATTAAAGATTGATTGTATTCCGATATGGTATTGATCCTTAATATTGGATATCGGGCATAAGAAGTTATATAATATTGAAACTTTAAAACTTCGGACATTCCCACTTTCCAGTCATATGAATGAAACGCACCAAATAAAGAGGGATAAAATGGATACCCTGAAGTAAAAATATTCCGGATAATGACTGGTGAAAGTAATAATGAAATGCTCAAAATTATACACCCGGTTAATAACCATCTTTTCCTTATAATTCCATTGACAATTATTAAAAAAGGAAATAATATAACCGGAATAGCGGAAAGTTTGATGGAAATAGCGATTATTGAGAAAAAAGCTGCCAAAAAATCAAAACTTTCATTTGATTCGAGGCGTTTCTGTATCGTAAAAAAATAAAAGCTCAGTAAAATAGAAATAGCAGCAATAAAATCAGGGCTTAAGGAAGAAACAGTTAACCTGATTTGAGTCCATGATAAAATGCAAAAAAAAATACCTTATCGGGCCCAAGCTTTTTAAATTCCGGAATGTGGTACCTGATTCGT
>DASZHV010000114.1:0-39194 GCA_035937535.1 Puia sp.
AATATCAAAGGCGCGAAAACTAGTCGTCTACGACAAACTGAAACTTGATGATTTCATGGAACTAAAAAAGGAGCACCGAGATATTTCTGATATTTTAAAAAAAGAATTTAACTCCGTTACAGACAAATTGAAGTATATCGATAAACAAATAGAGCAGGCCATAAACACTTTTGAAGACATCTTTCTTGTGTATCAAATGATGGATCCATCTGATAAGAAACAAATTGTAAGTTTACTTCCTCCAGCAGAAGTTAATTTTCAAACAGGTGAAGTTTCGATACAGATAGATAGTGCATTAGTCAAAATTCTGCGACACAAGAAAGAAATCGTTTTTAAAAACTCAGCCATGAATAACACACATTCTGATAATTCTAATTTTACGGTTAGAAATATTTCTTTAAAACGTGCGGTAGAGATTTTGGCTAAAAACAACATTGAAGTAAGTGACTGTGAAGCAAGAATAATACTGAATTTTCTTTACCATATTGCCCAGAACCACAACAAACAGGAAGCATATAAAAGACAGATACCATAACGGGAAATCGAACCCACTAAAATGTAGGTCCAGATTGGCTTTCATCTCATTTTAGCCTTGCATAAAGGGAAAGATGAAGCGGTTTATTGACAGAAATCGAACCATCAACCAAAGTGCCTTAACTGATTGGTTAGTACTCCATATTGACATAAAAAAACGAAACATCCTACATTAGGCTGTTTCGTTAAGTGACCCCGCTCGGGCTCGAACCGAGGACCCAAAGATTAAGAGTCTTTTGCTCTACCAACTGAGCTACGGAGTCAAAAATTTGAGCTGCAAATATACAGGGAATTTATTTTGCAGAAACTATTTAGACCTTATCTTTGCACTCCCTAAAAGGGAGCATAGCTCAGCTGGTTCAGAGCATCTGCCTTACAAGCAGAGGGTCCGCGGTTCGAACCCGTGTGCTCCCACACAATGATGAAAGGGTTTCAGTATAACTGGGACCCTTTTTTATTTTTTTTATGGGATCTAATAAATAAGATGACTCTACTGTAAATAATCAATTTTTTTGGGTTAGAACTAAATTTGTTCAATAAAACAATTTAAATGTTGCGCTATTACCTTCGCTAAAAAGAATGAATATAGAAAAGTATAATCAAGCTTCCCTTAAATGAAAATATGATCAAAATAAAATCATTGCAAAATTTCTTTTCAATAGGATAAAGGTCATTTGCCGTTTAAATAGATTTACAGTAAATGAAAATATTGAACACTCATTGTATCAGGATCGTACAACCTTAACAAGAATGATCTGTTAAATTTGTGAAAATCAAAAAGTTATAAATTTGGCATCTTCTTAGGTGCTTAAAGGCAGAAATATTCACCTTATTAGTTTGAGGTCGGAATGATCATTGGTTGGCCGTTGGCGCCGGCAGGCAGGGGTTTTACTTTTTATTTTTTACTTTTTACTTTTCAATTTATGATTAAAAATTATTTCAAAATCGCATTCCGAAATGTCGCCAGGAATAAAGTTTTTGCTATTATCAATTCCCTCGGACTTGCTATCGGCATCAGCGCCTGCCTTTTAATTTATATCGTGACAAGCTTCGAACTCAGTTACGATACTTTTCATCCGGATAAGGACAGGATCTACAGGATCGTCACCAATCTACAAAATGGAGCTTCCAAAAATAATCCGATGTCGACCATTCCGGACCCGGCTGCAAAAATCATACGTTCATCCGTTTCAGGATTGGAAACAGTCGCCATGTTCCATAATTATTTCCCAAAAGTGGCCATTCCTGAAAAAGATAAAATTATCAAGCGATTCTTCCCGTCTAATGAGCCGGGCGTTGCATCTCCCGTTATACTGACCGAGCCACAGTATTTTGAAATTTTTAAATACGACTGGCTGGCCGGTAACCCGGTAACTGCGCTAAGCGAACCATTCCGGGTCGTGATCAGTGAAACCGAAGCCGGCAAATATTTTGGGAATATACCGCTGGATCAGGTCATGGGAAAGACGATTATTTATGACGATTCACTCAGGTTGATTGTTACCGGTATTGTAAAAGACTGGAATAAGAATACTGATTTTAATTTCAAAGATTTTATTTCTTACAGTACCGTCCAAAACAGTTTTTTGAAAAATCAGGGAAACTGGAATAGCTGGGGAGGCTGGAACAGTCTTACACAGGTATTCACGAAACTAAATGGTCAATCAACTCCCGGACAAATAAATGCCCAGCTTACTAAACTTGTGAAAGAGCATATGAAATTGCAGCCTGACGAACAGGCCAAAATCCTACTTCAGCCTTTAACCGATATTCATTTCAACGGAGATTTCAAGGATGCTTATTCCCGACAGGCCCATTTACCAACGCTTTACGGATTAATGGCGATTGCCGCTTTCATTTTGATTATAGCTGCGATTAATTTCATTAATCTTTCCACTGCACAATCCGTTGAGAGAGCCAAAGAAATCGGCATCAGAAAAGTTTTGGGCAGCAGCAGAATAAATATTATTCTTCAATTTTTATGTGAAATTTTCCTGCTTACGCTATTTGCAGGACTACTTTCTGTGCTTGTCATGAAACCATTGATCTATCTTTTTCACGACTTACTGCCACCCGGGATTAACCTGGGTTTTTATAATCCAATTACTATTGCTTTCCTTTTACTTCTGATCCTCGTAACTTCTCTGTTGGCGGGATTTTATCCGGCCAGGGTTTTATCGGGTTATTTACCTGTCATTAGCCTTAAGGGTGAAGGATCACGCCAGGTAAGTAAGGGAGGTTATCTGCGAAAATCACTGATCGTTTTTCAATTCACCGTTTCACTGGTATTTATCATTGCTACACTGATCATTGGTAACCAGATACGCTATTTGCTGAATCAGGATATGGGTTTTACAAAAGATGCTGTCATCAATATCCATACAGATTGGCATTACGCGAGAAGCCAGGCGAAACTATTTGCCGACAAGTTGAAATCTATGGCAGATGTACAAATGGTGAGCCTGAATGATGGACCACCGGCCGGTTTGAGTCACGGTGGTACAAGTATTACTTATAACAAGGTGGAATTATTCACAGAGGCATTAGGAACTGATGAAAATTATATTCCGTTGTACCAACTGAAACTTATTGCCGGGCGGAATATTTTTCAAAGCGACACCATCAGAGAACTGGTCATTAATGAAACCTGTGCAAAAGGGCTTGGCTTTAATAAACCAGAAGATGCTGTAGGTAAGTTAGTAAACTTCGGATTCGGTAACGGACCCGTTGAAGTCAAACGTCCAATTGTTGGCGTTGTCGCTGACTTTCATTCTGAATCGCTGCATGATCCAATAAAGCCTGTAACTATTTCAAATGATCAGAGCAGAACAATTGCCGTCAGATTAAACGGTCAAAGCATACATCCCAAAGAATTTCAAACCACCGTAACTCAGATTGAAAAGATGTGGAAATCGATATATCCAACTGAGCCGTTTGAATACAAGATTCTGGATGATCAGATTGCCAAATTCTATGACAGTTATCAAAAGACAAATCAAATTATGATTACTGCCATGGTGATTGCTATTTTCATTTCCTGTATGGGTTTATTCGGACTGGCAGCTTTTACAGCAGTTCAGCGCCGAAAAGAAATTGGCGTACGCAAAGTGTTGGGTGCATCTGTTTCTGAAATAGTAACATTATTGTCGAAAGACTTTCTGAAGCTTGTAATTATTTCTTTGGTGCTGGCTTCACCTATAGCCTGGTACTTCATGAGCAACTGGCTGAATGATTTTGCCTATCGTATCAACCTGAGTATTTGGATTTTTCTATTGGCAGGATCAATGGCCTTGCTAATTGCATTCATAACGATAAGCTTTCAGTCAATCAAGGCAGCTATTGCTAACCCGGTCACTAGTCTTAGATCGGAGTAGGCTTTATTGGTTATGGGATATGAGATATGGGTTTAACTCATAATCCATATCCCATAACTCATAATCTATATCCCATAACCCATATCTCATAACCAATAACCCCTCATCAATTCCCTATTCGTATAAATAAACTGACGGGTGTTTCAGGAGTAATGGGTGTTCTTAGCAGAGTAAGTGTATCACCTGATACACTTATCTCGTTATTCCGGAAAATTGTCAGTCCTCCTATCTGAGAATAGTTGAAATAAAGACGAGTTATGTTTCCTGTAGTAACGGAAATTGTATCACCTGCAGGCTGAATAATATTATTGAATATTATATTGTTCCAAAATGTACTGGAATCGGTAGAATAAGTACCCTGCATGGTTAACTGTCCGTTCAGCGTAACGCTATAAGTGTTATCTGCTGCCAACCTTAGAACTATCGGCGAGTCAGTAATTGGATCCGGAAAATAAATTCCTCTGATAGTTCCTATCCATTTCCATTGCCCATCGTAAACCAGTTCATTTCCTGATTGCACGGTATCAGATTTTGCACCATTCAGACCCCCAAATCGAATTATCGAGCTGGGATTAATTACCGGGATAGGATTAATTACCAGGGCAGGATTGGATTTTACACAAGAGCCTAAACTAACAGTAACAAACAGGAGGCATAAAAACAGCCTGTACATATTAGTCTTTGTTACATGACAATCAATAAGATTTAATGGTTGCATGCTTAACATCTCATTCAGGATTGGTTAACAATCTTATCAAATCTGTCGATTAATTTTGCAAACTATTAGAAACAACTGGTTGAAATTAGTTAAAACCTTTCTGGTTTGGGTACTTGCTCTGCAAATACTCAATATGAGTATGTGGAGCGAGGCCTATAGTCATTATTATACAGGCGAAGATTCGGGCAATTATTCCAATAAACAGGCCGACCCAACTGAAACAGTTGTAGAATGGCTGGTAGAAATGAAAATGGGCCAGCAAGACGCATTTAACTATAACCATAATATAGATTGCAAGAATACAACCAAGGCGATAGGATGGCAAATCGATCTGGAAAATCAGGGAGTTCCATCCATACCCCACAGACAAACCAGCCGCATAATATTTCCATATACTTCTTCTAAACTTCAACATGTATTTGCTGAAGTTCAATCCCCTCCACCGGACGGGGGTTTTTGTTTCCAACTGCTATAAAATATAATAATCCATTTCATTCAGTGGTAATCGTTCCTGCCCTGGAGCGAACCTGTTTGATATTAATCGAACCAAACGGCAATTCTATTTGCTGTAACCAGATTTTATGCATAAAACCATACAGAAAATAATAGCATTTTCTTTAAAGAACAAATATTTCATCCTTTTTGCAACTGCACTGCTGATCATTTATGGAATCATTACATTCAGGAATATGTCCATCGAAGCATTTCCGGATGTTACAAATACAGAAATCACCATCATTACCCAATGGCCCGGCAGAAGTGCTGAAGAAGTCGAAAAGTTCGTCACTATCCCGATTGAAATGGGCTTGAACTCCGTGCAAAAAAAAACGAGCCTTCGTTCAACTAGCGTATTTGGCCTCTCCATGGTTAAATTAATTTTCGAGGATGAAGTCCAGGACAGTTATGCCCGGCAGCAGGTAAATAATATGCTAGTAAATGTTACACTGCCCGATAATATCAGTCCCGGAGTTCAACCTCCTACCGGACCTACTGGAGAGATATTCAGGTATACGCTTAAAAGTTCTATTGGCCGGGATCCTAGAGAGCTTAAAACTATGCAGGACTGGGTTGTAGACCGTCAAATACGTGCGGTACCCGGAATTGCAGATATTGTCAGTTTTGGGGGCATGGTAAAAGCCTATGAAATAAGAGTGAATCCGGGTCAGTTAAATTCCCTTGGCATTTCTGAACTCGATGTTTATAATGCTGTAAGCAGAACCAATTTCAATATCGGAGGAGATGTAATTGTCGATAATTCTCAAGCTTATGTAGTGCGAGGAATCGGACTTCTCAATGATATCAATGAAATTAAAAACATCATCATTCAAAACTTAAATGGTATTCCGGTACTCATTAAGGATGTGGCAGACGTACAAATTTCAAATCAGCCAAGGCTGGGTCAGGTTGGACGATCGGATGACATGATCGTCAACGGAAAGAGAATCGTTAAGGATAACAATGACGTTGTAGAAGCTATCGTTCTGATGCGCAAAGGAGAAAACGCGGCCGAAGTGATCAAAGCGCTAAAGTCGAAAATCATCAAGATCAATCAAAAAGTGCTGCCTCCGGACACCCAAATTGTCCCCTATTATAATCGCGAGGACCTGATCAGTTATGCAACAAATACGGTTCTCCATAACCTGGTAGAAGGTATTTTATTGGTTACGCTGCTGGTTTCCCTATTTATGTTCAACTGGCGGACAACTATTATCGTCTCGATCATTATTCCAATATCCCTGTTATTTTCTTTTATCTGTCTGCATTTGATGGGTATGTCGGCTAATCTTTTATCGCTGGGAGCTGTTGATTTTGGGATCATCATAGATGGGGCGGTTGTGATGGTGGAAGGAATGTTTGTCGTACTTGATAAGAAAGCTAAAGGAATAGGGATGGAACGATTTAACAAACTCAGCAAAATGGGTTTGATCAAAATTAAAGGTGCTGAATTGGGTAAGGCCATCTTTTTTTCAAAAGTTATTATCATTACCGCGTTACTACCCATTTTTTCGTTCCAGAAAGTGGAAGGAAAAATGTTCTCGCCACTTGCATACACGCTAGGATTTGCTTTGCTGGGTGCGCTTATCACGACCTTAACCCTGGTACCGGTGCTCATTAATATGCTGCTCCGGAAGAATATTCACGAGAAACATAACCCCATTCTGGCATTTTTCCATAGAATCATGATGTCTGGATTCCAATATAATTACAAACACCAAAAACTTGTACTTATATCTTCTGGCCTGATGATCATTCTCGGTTTTTTTGCCTTCAGGTTTTTAGGAAGTGAATTCTTACCTGAACTGGATGAGGGAGCGATCTGGATCCGGGCACAACTTCCTTACAGTGCATCACTGAAAAAGTCCAGCGAAGTAGCCGATCAGATCAGGGGAATGATTATGGAATTCCCTCAGGTTAAACACGTGGCCTCTCAAACAGGAAGACCTGACGATGGAACCGATGTTACGGGATTTTATAATAATGAATTTGATGTAATTCTATATCCGGAAGAACAATGGAAACATCAGATTTCCAAGGAAGAATTAGTGGATAAAATGCAAAAACGAATATCAATCATACCCGGCATTGACCTAAATTTCTCTCAACCGATCAGCGATAATGTGGAGGAGGCGGTTTCGGGCGTAAAAGGTTCCATTTGTGTGAAAATATTTGGTGATTCGCTTGACTATACTGAACAAAAATTGACCGAGGTATATGACATATTGAAAAAAGTAAATGGCATTTCAGATCTTGGCATAATCAAAAATATTGGGCAGCCTGAACTGGATATAGATCTTGATCAGGATAAGATGGCCTTATATGGTGTTGCAACAGCCGACGCGGATGCAGTAATTCAAATGGCAATCGGGGGTAAGGCTGTCACCCAGCTTTATGAAGGTATTCAGAAGTTCGATATCAGGGTCCGGTTTCCCGAAGAGTACAGAAAAAATCAAACCGATATCGCCAATATCATGGTACCGACTCAAAGCGGATCAAAAGTACCGATCCGTGAAATTGCCACCATAAAGAAAAAAACCGGTGCATGCCTTATTTTCAGGGATGATAACGAACGTTATGCGGCTTTGAAATTTTCGGTTCGCGGACGCGACATGGGAAGTACCATTGCCGAGGCCCAGAAGAAAACAGATGCCGTTATCAGACTTAAAAAAGGTTACTCAATGGTTTGGCAGGGAGATTTCGAAAATCAAAGAAGGGCACAGAACAGACTGGCTGAAGTAGTTCCCATCAGTCTGATACTGATATTTCTTTTATTATTTGTAATGTTTGGTAATTTCAAAGATGCTGGTCTTGTTTTTCTGAATGTTCCCTTTGCTATTGTAGGTGGTATTGTTGCCCTTCTTATTACGGGTACAGATTTCAGTATTTCAGCCGGAATTGGATTTATTGCCCTTTTTGGGATTTGTATCCAGGATGGTGTTTTGCTAATAACAGTTTTCAAACAAAATATGGAAAAAATAAAAAGCGGTCAGAATGCAATATATGAAGCAATAAAGCAGGGTGTTGAATTGAGGATCAGACCGGTAATGATGACCGCACTTATGGCTGCAATAGGATTATTTCCCGCAGCAATTTCTACAGGAATAGGTTCCGAGAGTTCCCGTCCGCTGGCAAGAGTGGTTATAGGAGGCATACTATGCGCTATGTTATTCTCTCTACTTATTTTCCCACTGATATTTGGCTGGGCATATAAGAATATTGATAAAAAAATGAATGCTTCTTAGCCATTCTGTTTCAATCGGGAATCCAATATCCCTATTTTTGAAAATTGCCAACAAAAAATTGATGCCCGTCAATATATTGATTATGAATACAATATTCACTAAGCCTAAGCGTTTACCCTTAGGTAAGAATCTAAGTATTTACACTTAGTATAAATCTTATTTTGAATTCAACAATCCGGTATTTTATGAGACTAGCCATAACCTGCTTATGCTTAGTACTTCTACTTAGTTTTTCAACCCATGCCATTGCTGCCCGCTTTTGGGTAGCCGTTGGTCCGTCTAATTGGAATAATACAGCGAACTGGTCGAATGTTTCCGGAGGTGCCGGAGGTTTCAGTGTTCCGGGGGTTGCAGACGCAGTTACATTTAATAATGTCCGTAATGGTAACTGCACGATCGATATTCCTGTAAATGTTTTAAATATCACTGTAAATGGTTACACTGGGACAATAATCCAGGGTGCAAATACTTTCTCTACAGTTAATAACGCTTCATTTTCCACTGGCACTTTCACGGGTGGATCGGCAAATATTACTATAGGGGGAAATTTTACTTTAGCCGGAACTGCTTTCACTTCAACTTCTGCGATTCTTGAATTTGATGGAAGTACTACGTTCACAAGTGCTACTTATATACACAACAACGGTACCGCAAGATTTAATAATACCGGAGGGCCTACAACAATTTCAGGAACAAGTCCAGCTTTTTATATTCTTGAACTTGTAGGAGATGGATTCAGTTATAATATTACCTCCGCCGGTAATATAACAGTCTCCAAAAGTCTGAATCTTACCGGTAGTTTGTTTTATAATTTGAATACAGGAACTATAGATGTAAGTGGTGATATCAATGTGACAAATACTGCGGCAGGTTGCGCTGGTTCAGGCCTCGTTGAAATCATTGGCGCAGGAGTACAAAATTTCACAGGAGCCACCACTGCCGGAGCGGGAGCGCTGCCGCAACTAACCATCAATAAGGGTTCAGGCACTTTGAATCTTATAAATTTCCCTGCCTCTTCAAATGCATTCACTTATACGGCCGGGGTTGTGAATGCAGGTACTTCGACATATTGCTTCACGAATGGTCCTGCAAACCCATATACGATCAGCGGAAGCTTAAGCCTGAACAATATTGAATTTCTTGCCATAGCAAATCAGCAGTATACCATTCCAGCTTCTACTACACTAACAGCCACAGGTGATTTTACAGTGGCAGGAACAAACAGGGTTACTATTAATACCGGTAATATAAATGTGAATGGAAATATATTTTTAACCAATACATCAGCAATCGGCGGAGGTACCGGTATTATAAATATTATCGGCGCGGGTAATGAAACAATGGATGGAACCGCTATAGCAATAAGTCAGAGCCTGTTACCAGCAATCGTCATCAATAAACCGAGCGGTACCCTGACCCTTAAAGGTAATATTTCTGAAAGTGACGACTGGACCTATACCAGTGGTATAGTCGATGCGTCAACCTTTGCTTCTACAGTTGCCTTTGGAGGAAATGCGCTGAATGTTACAAGTGCCGGCATGAGTTTTTATAATGTTACTGTCACTGGTAATACGATTACTCTGTTGAATAGCATGACTATAAAAAATAATCTAAACATTAATGCCGGAAGGCTGGCTCCCGGAGCTAATACCATAAACATTGCCGGCAACTGGAACGATTACGGAACTGCCGGATTTACAGAAGCAACAAGTTTAGTGAATTTTAATGGTTCAGCACTGCAAACAATCACTTCACCGGGTGGAGAAAATTTTACAAATTTTACTGTCAATAATACAGGTGCAGGAATCCAACTGGCCAATAATACACAAGTGGCTACTACCCTCACAATGACACAGGGAAATATAAATCTGAATGGAAATACACTGACTCTCGGATTATCGGTAGCCAATAATGGAACACTTGTTTACTCGACAGGTACAATGATTGGTGTGGGTTCTTTTACACGTTGGTTCAAAACGGGTGTTATAGCAGCAGGGTCCGTCACTGGTCTTTTCCCTATGGGCACGGCTACAGACTATAGACCTTTTTTTGTTTCAGCACCTGTGGCTGGTCCGACAACCGGGGGCTCAATCAGTGTCTCTTACAATGATGCCACAACCAATACCAATGTAGCCATAACAGACGGGGCCTCCACCGTAGTAGTAAGAAAAGATCTGAACTGGGCAGTTTCCACAACCGGTTTAGCCGGAGGTATATATAATCTGCAGGTTCAGGGTACGGGATTTGGGCTGATCGGTGCAGTATCAGATTTAAGATTAACGCTGGTAAACAGCGTAACGGGTGTTGCGGGTGTCAATGCCGGAACTACATTAAATCCACAAATCAACAGAACAGGTATAACACTCGCCAATCTTACCAACAATTTTTATGTCGGTTCCATCAATTCTGTGAATACTCCTTTGCCGATAACGCTGATTTCTTTTAATGCATTTCCTGAAAATGGCGAAGTAAAGCTTGAATGGTCCACTGCATCAGAAACAGATAATGCATTCTTTACTATCCAAAAATCAGTTGATGGTCAGGCCTGGATAACCGTTCAAAAAATATTGGGATCGGGCACAAGCAGCAATACCGAAAATTACATTGCTTATGATCAGACTCCCGATGCAGGAATATCTTACTACAGGTTAATGCAGACAGATATTGACGGAAAACAAACCTTCTCTCCTATTATATCCATTAACCTGGGTAATAAAGATGCTGGTATTACCGTATTCCCCAACCCTGCAACCAATCTGATCAGGATCAGTTTTCCTGCCTCAGGCAGATATGAAGTTGTCCTGTTAAACATAGGCGGACAAATAATATACAATACCGTTCTCACGACCAGTGATAATCTAGTATTAAATGTTTCAGGATATAAAGCTGGAATTTACTTTATCCGAATTATTCATAATGGAATAGATGAAACTAAAAAATTAATAATTAATAATCAATAATTGATAATTAAAAGTTGGTTATTCCAAAACAACTTTTTTATCCTTCGGATATTTTACGCTATACCCAATCCTTAATTTTCTTTCCTGTCCGGCAGGCATATTAATTGTCCATGTAACAATCCCATTGTCCTTATCTATCTGTGCATCCGGCGCTTTCACATCATCCACACTAATCTCTTTATTCACAGATACCGGGAACTGATCCACGACCGTAATATTTGCCGGAACGGATTTTGAATTACGAATACTGATTTCATACTCTTTGTTTTCTGTCCGGCTGCTTCCAATAAATTTTTTGCTGCTGTATTCCTTTACCAGTTTGCGGGAGACTTTCACGCCATTGTCTTTTCCAAGCGAAAGTGAAAGTGTATCAGCAGTTGTACCCAGATCTATATAAGTTTTGCCGAGGTAAGTTCCTTCAAAATACAAACTGGCTTCACCCGACTGTAAATTATAATCCTGCCAATTTATAATCTTGGCGGTAAGAAAAGCAGAAGGATCCACTTTGGGTGCTGTATAATAATCATAGATGGCAGGAATTTCAAATTGTTTAATTCCAATCGTCGTTGTTTTACCATCTGTTTCCAATGTGTATTTATCCTCGATTTTGAAAACAGTAGTTGTTGGCTGGAATTGAGTTGTTACTGCTACTGTTTGAATACTTCCTCTTATATCCTTTTTAGATTGAGTAACATAAACGCCTGCGGTACTACCCTTTAATTCTGATGAAATACCTCTTACTTCAACATCATTTAAAGAGGTTGCAGATGGCTCGAGAGCAATTGTAAAATAACCCGGCTTACCTTCAATTTCTTTTGATTCAAAACCTATGCTGCTTATAACAATCCTACTGTAATTTGGAACAGGTTGTATTTTGAAAAAACCATTTGCATCTGTCGTTGTGGCGATTCCTAATCCCTTTATCGAAACTGTAGCTTCCGCGACGGGCTGGTTTTTATCATCTATAATTCTGCCAGAAACAACTCCCAGATTATTCTGACTTCGAATTGATACGGATGGATCATAAAATCCGAGCATCCAGGGCGGCAAAATGGAAGGAGTAGCATTGTCATTAGGATTACCCGTGCTAAGAAAGAGGGAAATATTTTTCCACGTTTCACCACTGCGTTGGAAAACATTGGCATTCATCAGTACACTAAGCGGTTCAGATACATTGTTTACCCTAACGTCATAAGCCGGAAACCAGCCAGCATCCTTTACGTTATATAACAACTGAAAATTAACCGTCCTGCTTTCTTTGCTGTCTACCAGTGCAGTAACGATATAATTGATGCTATCCTTTTTTTTACTGATTTCTGTTAACTGCATCCTGGTTTTATCATAATCCTGCTGGTCTAAAATGAGTCGTTTCTGAATTTCAAGTTCTTTTCCATACACTTCAGTCAATCGCTGTCTTTGGAGATCCAGGGATTCTTTTAATTCCGTTGCCTTAATGCCTGATTGTCCACCAATGGCCTGATTCTTTATGAGCATCGCTTCTTCGTTTTTGTATACTTCAAGCAACTTCGTATCCATATCAAATTTATCTTTATATGCATTTGACTGATCAATGAGATTTTTTTCTTCCTGCTCGATTTTACGGGCTGATAAAAAATCTTTAGTGGACCGAACTGAAAGCAGTGTGATATTTGCATCCGCCTTCAGTTGAACCGTTTGCTCATCCAGCTGATTACTCAATCCGGCAAATGAAATTTCGGATCGACCAGGTTGAATGGAAACGGATGACGATCTTTCAACCCTTGCACCGGAAGAAAATATGGTCACATTTTGAATGGCCGTTTCCGCATTAAGTTTTTTAACCTGCGGGAAAGCATCATAATAAAATAATAATGCCAGAACGAAAAAAGTAATTCGCATAATGAGAGTTTATTTGTTAAAAAAATTGTGATATTTTCAGACTGATTTAATCAAAGGGACTATTTTACAGGATGATTCAGAAAGCCGGGCAATTACATAAACCACTTCAGGATTTCCCCAAAATTCAACAGCATCTTCGATGTGGTTTTGCCTATCTTATATGAAGTTTCGGAAAAACAACCCATCCTAATGAAGGTTTTGATCATTGAAGACGAAAAGGCGCTCTCAGAAAGCATTTTTGCCTATCTGAATTCGGAGCATTACACATGCGAAACAGCGTTGGATTTCAAGACGGCTATGGAGAAGATCAGTCTTTATGACTATGCCTGTATCATACTGGATATTACACTACCCGGAGGAAGCGGATTGGATCTTCTAAGAGAACTCAAAGCCAACCATAAAGCCGAGGGCATACTCATCATTTCCGCAAGAAATTCACTCGATGAAAAAATACTTGGCCTCAAGTCAGGTGCCGACGACTATTTAACCAAACCCTTTCACCTTTCTGAACTGGCTGCCCGCGTTTCGGCCATTATTCGCCGGAAATCTTTTGATGGTAAAAACAGTTTCCAATTCGATGAACTGCAGCTGGACCTGCTGGAGAAAACTGTCCGGGTGCATAATCGGTTTCTGGATCTTACAAGGAAGGAATACGATTTATTATTGTATTTTATCAGTAATAAGAACAAAGTAATAAGTAAGGGAGCCATTGCGGAACATTTATGGGGCGATAATATGGATATGGCAGATAATTACGATTTCATATATACACATATCAAAAATCTCCGCAAAAAGCTGTTGCAGGCCGGCGCCCAGGATTATATTAAATCCGTCTATGGCATGGGTTACAAATTCAGCGATCACCCATGAAACTTTTCACCCGATATTTTAGGATTAACCTGCTGGCAACCCTGGTCATTTTCCTGCTGGCCAGTATCGCATTTTATTTCCTGCTCTGGTGGGTAATGATAAACCAGGTTGATGAAGACCTTAAAATAGAACAGCGGGAAATAGAAACCTATGTGAGCAAATACCATCGCCCTCCTGAGCCTATAACGGTTAAGGATCAGCGCATTTCTTATGAAGTAACGGGACTTCATGAATTCAGCCGCCATTTTAGCACGATAAAATCACCCTACAGACACGATAGAGAAGATTTCAGGCAAATTAGTTTCACTCTGCCTGTAGGGGATCAATGGCTGCTTTTCAAAGTGTCGAAATCGCTGGAAGGCACTCAGGACATGAACCGGTCCATCATTATCATCTCGCTGTTAACTGTTATATTGATACTGGTTGTAAGTCTGCTTATCAACCGCTGGCTGCTCCGCCGTCTCTGGCAACCATTTTATTCAACACTTTCTGGTGTAAAAAAATTCCGGCTGGGAGAAAAAAAAACTCCCTCCTTTGCGCCGAGTTCTATTGATGAATTCAATCTTCTTAATAAAACGCTGGATCAGTTTATTCAGGGCGCCGAGAAGGAATATACCCTGCTCAAAGAGTTTACGGAGAATGCTTCCCATGAATTACAAACACCGTTAGCCATTGTTCAATCCAAGCTGGATACTTTGATTCAGGACGAACATCTTTCAGAAGCCCAGAGCAATGCTGCACAAACCGCCTTTGAAGCCATACGGAAAATGGCCAAACTAAATCAGTCCCTTTTATTACTAAGTAAAATTGAAAACAGGCAGTTCTCAGAAACCAGTTCGTTTGATTTTAAAAGCATTACGGAAGAGAAAATGGCTGCTTGGCAGGAACTATGGCAGGGAAAAAATCTTAAAATAACTTCTTCACTGGAATCCACTTTCATTACCATGAATACGCAACTGGCAGATATATTGTTGAACAATCTCTTCAGCAATGCAGCGCGTCATACGGTTGAGGGCGGTTCTGTCCATATGAAGCTCCACCAAAATGAATTCACTATTTCAAACGATGCATCCGGCGGAGCACTTGACGCTACTAAATTATTTCTACGATTTTCGAAAGGGGGACAAAGCACCGACCAGTATGGTCTCGGGCTCTCCATAGTACAACAGATCGTTGAAGTTTCAGGAAAGCGGATTTCCTATCATTTTGAAAAGGGACAACATTTTTTTACAATTAGTTTTTAAAGGTTCATTACAGGAATGTATATCCCAAAACAATTACATTTGTTAGGATACCGGGCATAGTAACCTATAATCAATCTAATTAAAATGCGCAGTAAGTGGCAGGAATTATTGATTCCGTGGGAAGAGCTGAAGATTTTTTCCTGTTCATTTAACAGCCATCTAAAATATATTTATCTTATTTACGCTTTATTCATCGTTCTTCTCACAGCCATCATCACACCAGGGTACCAGTCACCGGATGAGCATTCTCATTATATCAGAGCCGAACAGATCAGCCGAGGTGTTTTCGTAGGCAGATTCGTATCACTGATGCCAACCAGGGAACACAGAACCTCGCCGGATGGAAGAATTGTTTATCCTGATAGCGGAGGTTATTATGGAAATAAGGGTATCCTTTTATCGCAATATGCATTTCACGAATTAAACTTTAATCCGGAAATGAAAGTTACGAGGGCAATGATCAGTAATTCGAGACAATATTATTGGACCCCTGACCTGATCCTGTTCCATTTTCCAAATACAGTCATTTATCCCCCTACAGGATATATTTTCCCGACCATCGGAATCCTGTTGGGAAAATGGATGCATATGACCGTATTTGATACATCTATCCTGTCGAGAATTATCAATGCAATCGGCTGTATCATTATATGTTTTTTTGCTTTAGGTTTGGCCAGGAGATGCAGGTTACTTTTATTCTTTCTGCTTCTTTTACCCCTTCCCATTTCACTCTTTGCTTCCGTTAGCCAGGATGGAGTTATCATCAGCCTTGCAACACTGATGGTCGGCCTGATAGATCATGTCGAGTCGGGTGAGAAAAGGAAATATACGAATCCGCAAATTGTATTACTCATTGTTTGCATTACTTCTATCAGCGCAGCCAAACCACCCTATTTTCTTTTAATTCTGATATTTTTGTTTTTGAATCTTACACCGCGAACTAAGATTTACTGTATTGCAATTCCATTTATTTTAGTTCTTACCTGGGGATTACTAAACCTGCCTAATTATTCCGTAGCCTGGGCGGATCCGGAAATGAAGGTTAATACGACTCTTCAAATGGCGTATGTGTTACATCATCCTTTCAAATTCATCGGTCTTTTCTTTCATTGGCATTTTTATGCCATAGTTATAAAAATGTATGAATTCATTGGCATCCTTGGCTGGCTGGACGTAATATTGCCTTCGTATTATTATAAGCTGGCGTATTGTATATTTTTTCTTACCATTCTTTACATATTCAGTTTTAATTCTGAAAAACTGAAACTTAGATTGGCGATTCTTTTTTCCGCATTTTTATCATTTCTTGCAATTATGGCGGCCCAATACATTACCTGGACTGCACTTGAAAGTCCTTATCTCGGTGGATTGCAATCCAGGTATTTTATTCCCGTAATTCCGTTCATGGCTCTTGGTATTGCGGGTTTCCGAAAGGATCAGCCCATGAAGAACTGGCAGGTGGCTGTTTTTATCCCGGTGGTTATTTTCCCCCTGATCACCCAATTCATTATGATACATAAATTCATTCTCAGATATTACCTCACCTAAATATTCGTTATTACAGTTTTCGGAGACCGAAGACGAACTCTTTCTTTCGTACTTTACATCTACAAGATGTCCATCGTAACTGTTTCTCATCTTACAAAAAAATTCAGGACCCATTTGGCGGTTGACGACCTTTCGTTCACCGTAAATGAGGGCGATGTATATGGATTTCTCGGTCAAAACGGGGCTGGTAAATCTACCACCATCCGTATGTTACTTACACTTGTTACACCAACGGAAGGGCATATTGAACTATTCGGACTGGATCTTAAAAAAGAAAGAAAAAAAATCCTCAACCAGGTGGGTGCGGTAATTGAAAAACCTGATCTATATAAATACCTGAGCGCATTCGAAAATCTGTCACTTTTTGCACGTATGAGCGGATCGAATATCAGAAAAAAAGAACTGATTGCACAATTGGAAATGGTCGGTTTGGCCGGACGGGTGGATGATAAAGTGAAAACTTTTTCCCAGGGCATGAAACAAAGGCTGGGTATTGCAGTAGCTCTTGTTCATAATCCGCGCCTCATCATTTTGGATGAACCGACCAATGGGCTGGATCCCCAGGGTATCGCCGATATGCGTAATCTGATCCTTCACCTGAGCCGTCACCAAAATAAAACCATCATCATTTCCTCCCACCTTCTCCATGAAATTGAACAGGTATCCACGCGAATGCTTATCATAGATGAAGGAAAGAAAATGGTGGAAGGAACTGTCGCCTCCCTGATGGATCCTTCGAAAACCCTGGTAGAAGCAAAAGTGAATGATCCAAAAACCGCAGCAATCCTGCTGGAAAACACCGGATGGACCAAATGGCTGCAGAAAACAACAGACAGGGTATTGATTTTTCAATTACCGAAGGAACTGATTCCGGATTTGAACCGGGAGCTTGTTCGCCTGAATATCCAGGTTTTTTCGCTCCAGGCAAAAACCTCTCTGGAAGCTTATTTTTTATCCTTAACCCGGAGTAAACAAAATGTGGCAGCTTTTACAGATTGAACTATTTAAAATATTCCGCAAGCCGAGAACTTATATTAGTTTTGGCGCTATTGCCGCCATGGTGATCATCATCCAGATCGCCCTGAAATTCGATGGCCAGTCTTATATCGAATTCATCGTGGGAGGTTTGAAAGATTCACTTGATATACCTTACACACATATACTCAACGGGTATTTTGTATGTTTTATCATTCTGAATTTATTATTGATCCATATCCCCTTACTTATTGCGCTGGTCGCCGGTGATTCCATTGCCGGTGAAGCCAATATGGGGACCCTTCGGCTTCTCGCAAGCAAACCTGTAAGCAGAACAAAACTCATGATAGCTAAATTTATGGCAACAGTGATGTACACTGCATTACTTCTCCTGTGGCTTGCATTTATCGCCTTACTGTTAAGTATTTTGTTGTTTGGAACAAATGATATTCTGATCGCGCGGAATGATGCATTGGAAATCATCCGGAGTGATGACGTAATGTGGAGATACCTGGCAGCCTTTGCGTTTGCTACATTGGCGCTCACTACGGTAGCGGCCCTTGCTTTTCTTCTCTCTGTGTTTGCGGATAATTCAATCGGGCCAATCGTTTCCACCATCAGTATCGTGATCGTCTTTACTATATTGTCAGAAATGCAGATCCCTTTATATGACCGGACCATCAAACCCTTTCTTTTTACTTCGCATATGCTGGCATGGAAAGGATTTTTCTATAGTAAGATCAATGCAGGCGGATCATCAGTTCCGGGAACGATAGAAAATATAAGAGCCATTGGTAAAAGTGCCCTGATACTTATTTTATATATTGTAGGATTTGTTTCGACAGCAATTGTAGTATTTAATAAAAAAGACATTTTAAGCTGAAAGCGTAAGGCTTAAAGCTTAAGCAAGTGTGGTAGTGTGGTAGTGTGGTAGTGTGCTAGTTACTTGAACGAAGGATCCCGCGGGAAGCTGGATAAGACGCCAACCACCGGATAATGCGTATCGCTAAGTTTAAAGCCAGGAAAATGAACAGTATAAATAAATTATTCAAGTGAAAGCTTTCTTTTTTACATCCATATTTCTGCTTACGCAATTGGAAGTCCCACATGCGCAGGATCCGGCTTCTCTAATGAAAGAAATTCGGACTAAACTTGAAAAGATTAATGACTATGAAGCTTCGGCATCTTTGAAAACGCTAATTCCATTTTTAAAAGTTCCGGATGCCATGGTAAAAATATATTACAAAAAACCGGATAAGATCAGGATTAAAAATGAAAACGGCATTTCTCTGGTGCCTAAAGAAACAGTTAGTATCAGTCTCTATAGCCTGGTGAACAGTCATTACGAGGCCCTGGATGCCGCCAGTGACAAACTACAGGGAATTCCTGTCAGGATTATTAAACTCCTGCCAACTGATGAAAACGGTGAACTTGTATTGGCAACATTATATATTGACACCCGGCGGATGCTTGTTCTGAAAGTAAAAACCACAAGCAGGGAAAACGGAACCAATGAAGTAGAGTTGTTTTATGGAAAATTTGTTGACACCGGATTGCCAGATAAAATTGTTTTCAGTTTCAATACACAGGATTTTAAACTTCCCAAGGGTGTCACTTTTGATTATGACGATGGGTCGGTGAAAAAAAAGGAAACCGAAACGAATCAAAACCAAAGAGGAAGAATTGAAATTACCTACCAGAGTTATTCTCTTAATAAAGGAATATCGGATACCGTTTTTAAATAATTTTCTTAGGCTTAAGGCTTAAAACGTAAGGCATAAGGCAATTAATGTGGCAAATATGAAATTGTACAAAATTGCTGAGTTATTTTTTTAGGAAATGCAAAAATGAAAAGAGTAATTTCAACATTATGCATTTACCAAATTAAAAAGCCTTACGCCTTACGCTTTAAGCCTATGATAGAGAGATATAAAAAATTTGACCACATGACCTTAATTCGCTTTTTTTGCGCTTAGGCACTCTAAAATAGAACAGCTACATGGTAGACATCGGATCCCGGAGCCTTACTCTCATCAATTTTTCAGACATTGTATTTAAAGAGGATCAAATTACCCTGAATCCCGCGGCTCTTGAGAAAGTGGATACCAGTTTTCAATTCCTCAAACATTTTTCAACCGGCAAGCTTATTTATGGTATAAATACGGGTTTCGGTCCTATGGCCCAGTATAAAATCAGTGATGAAAATCGCCTCCAGCTTCAATATAATTTGATTCGCAGTCACAGTTCCGGAATGGGCAATACCCTTAGTCCTCTGTTTGGAAAAGCCGTGCTGGTTGCCCGTTTGAATAGCCTCATGCAGGCTCATTCCGGAATCCATACAAGTCTGGTTGAACTGCTTACAGCCCTTATCAATAAAAATATTATTCCCTGCATTTATGAACACGGTGGTGTGGGTGCAAGCGGCGACCTGGTGCAACTGGCACATGTGGCCCTGAACCTGATCGGCGAAGGTAAGGTCTGGTATGAATCTACATGGCAGGATACTGCAGATGTATATAAAAAAGCGGGACTAAAGCCACTTGAAATTCAGATCCGTGAAGGAATCTCGGTAATCAACGGAACATCAGCCATGACCGGCATTGGTCTCGTCAATATTATATATGCTAAAAAACTTCTTGCCTGGTCTGTAATGTTTTCATCCATGACAAATGAAATCGTAGAAGCATATGACGATCATTACTCTAAGGAACTAAACATAGTAAAACATCATACGGGCCAGAACTATGTAGCGGCAATGATGCGTGGCATGCTCAAGGACAGCAAGATGATCCACAGCAGGGTTGAACATCTTTATAATCCTGCCAATATCGAATATGATGTTTTTGAGGATAAAGTGCAGGAATACTATTCCCTTCGGTGCGTAACCCAGGTTTTGGGTCCTGTTTACGATACCATAGAACATGCCGAAAGAATACTGGTGGAAGAACTGAATTCGGTAAATGATAATCCGGTAATCGACCATAAAAACAAGAATATTTTTCACGGTGGCAATTTTCATGGCGACTATGTTGCGCTTGAGATGGATAAACTCAAAATTGCCATCACCAAATTGTCCATGCTCTCGGAAAGACAACTGAATTATCTCTTAAATGATAAGTTGAATCAAATACTGCCACCCTTTGTAAATCTGGGAGTTCTGGGGTTTAACTTTGGTATGCAGGGGATGCAGTTCACTGCAGTTTCCACCGTTGCGGAAAACCAAACCCTTTCCTACCCGATGTATGTGCATAGTATTCCTAACAATAACGATAACCAGGATATTGTGAGTATGGGATGCAATGCTGCCCTAATGACAAAAAAAATAATTGATAATAGTTTTGAAGTGCTTAGCATTCAGGCGATAACCATTCTGCAAGCCATTGATTACCTAAAATGTCAGGAAAGGCTTTCGCCGGCTACCCACAGAGTTTATTCATCGATCAGAAAGATATTCCCGAAATTCGTTGAGGACAGTCCGCGATATGAAGAACAGGAAAAAGTAAAAACCTGGCTCCAGAAAAATGATCCGTTATGAAGTGCGCACTCGTTACCGGCGGATCCAGAGGAATAGGCAGGGCAATCTGTATTAAACTCGGATCCCTGGGTTATCATGTTCTCATTAATTTCCTGTCGAATTCCGCAGAAGCTGATAAAACACTTTCTCTAATTCGTCACATAAAAGGAACGGGCGAGTTATTGCCATTCGACGTGAGCAATAAACATGACATTTCCGAAACACTTGGGTTGTGGACAGAAGCTCATAAGGAGGATCATATTGAAGTATTGGTGAACAATGCCGGCATCAAAGAAGACGTACTCATGATGTGGATGAAGGATATACAATGGGAGAATGTAATCCGGACTAACCTTGATAGTTTTTTTTATATAACACGCCATGTCCTGAACGATATGCTCATGAAGAGATATGGCCGGATTATAAATATTGTATCCCTTTCAGGCCTCAAGGGCCTTCCGGGACAAACCAATTATTCAGCTGCCAAGGGGGGCGTAATTGCAGCAACCAAGGCTCTTGCTCAGGAAGTGGGTCGCCGCGGTATTACTGTAAATGCCGTGGCACCTGGATTCATCAAGACCGATATGACTGAAAATATTTCTGAGAAAGAAATGAAATCTATTATACCCGTAAACAGGTTCGGTAGTGTTGAAGAAGTTGCACATCTCGTCGCGTTTCTGGTTTCATCAGAAAGCGGATATATAACTGGGGAGGTAATTTCGATTAATGGAGGACTTTACACTTAATACAAGTATGGGAGTATGGGAGTATGGGAGTAAGGGAGTGAAACACTCACTTACAGAAACCTTAATTAATAATTCTTATTATTTTACATTTTATTATAAATGTAGTTGTACAGTGTTTCACTCTCATACTCCCATACTCCCATACTCCCATACTTTCGTTAATTTGCCCCCATGAACAGAGTAGTCATTACCGGCCTCGGTATTTACTCCTGCATCGGCAAAGATTTGGAAGAAGTGAAAAACAGCCTGTTACAGGGAAAGTCGGGAATTATTTTTGATGCGGGTCGTAAACAAATGGGATTCCGTTCCGCCCTGACCGGTTTTGTAGAACGCCCCAACCTAAAGGGACTCCTGGACAGAAGGGCCCGGATCATGCTTCCCGAGCAGGGCGAATTTGCCTATATGGCTACCCTTCAGGCACTTTCACAGGCGGGAATTGATGCTAAATATATTCATGATAAAGAAATTGGTATTTTATACGGGAACGACAGCTCTGCGAAGTCCACCATTGAAGCTGTTGACATCATGCGCCAGAAAAAAGACACGATGCTGGTTGGTTCAGGCGCCGTTTTTCAGACGATGAATTCAACGGTAACCATGAACCTGGCTACTATTTTTAAGTTGCGCGGTATAAACTTTACGATCAGTGCAGCCTGCGCCAGTGGATCTCACGCAATTGGACTTGGATATCATTTTATTAAAACAGGTCTGCAGGAGTGCATTATTACAGGCGGGGCACAGGAAATCAATGCCTTATCAATGGGAAATTTCGATGCATTATCAGCTTTCTCCTCACATGAAAATGAACCCCAAAAAGCTTCAAGGCCATTTGATAAAGACCGTGACGGACTAATTCCCAGCGGAGGCGCCGCAACTGTTATTATGGAAAGCCTGGAATCAGCTACAAAAAGAGGCGCCAATATCCTGGCTGAAGTAATTGGATACGGCTTTTCCTCAAACGGCGAACATATCTCAAATCCTACTGTCAACGGCCCGGTACGTTCGTTGTACATGGCTTTAAAGGATGCAGGACTTGAACCTTCAGCTATAGAGTATATCAATGCGCATGCAACATCTACACAGGCAGGTGATTCCAGCGAGGCAAAAGCACTGGTAGAAGTATTTGGTGAGAAAAAAGTTCCTGTGAGCTCAACAAAATCCATGACAGGACATGAATGCTGGATGGCTGGCGCAAGCGAGATTGTATATTCAATGATCATGATGCAAAACGGATTTCTTGCGCCTAATATTAATTTCGAAAATCCGGATGAAGACTCTTCCAAACTGGATATAGTAAAAACTTCTACGGAAAAAAATATAAATGTATTTTTGTCGAATTCATTCGGCTTCGGAGGAACGAATTCTTCCCTGATAGTCAGAAAATGGAAACCCTAATTGAAAAACAACCCAGCTATGAAACAAGATTTACCCATTATTGATATAATAAACGGGTTTCTGTCTGAAGAATTTGAAGTAAACTCCGACCGGATGCAACCGGGTGCGAATATCAGGCAGGTACTGGAACTGGACAGCCTGGATTATATTGACCTGGTCGTAGTAGTTGAAAACAATTTTTCTTTCAAAGTTAAACCAGAGGATTTTATACGGATCATTACATTCCAGGACTTCTATACGTATATCATCTCCCGCGTTCAATCTAAAGAACAAACCGATGCCGTCATGGCAGGGCAAGTCCAGGGGTAATAGAACCGGTTTCCGGATTTTCGTCTGGGTACTCAAACATGCAGGTCTTCCGTCTGCATATCTGTTATTACGGTTTGTTGCTTTCTACTTTTTTATTTTTTCAGGAAAAGCTTTCCGGTTCCAATATGATTTTTTCAGGAAGCGCCTTGCGTTTTCTGCCTGGCGCAGCATATGGAGTATTTATAAAAATTATTACTGGTTCGGACAAACAATCATAGATAAGGTCGTGCTCACTTCAGGAATAAAAAATTCCTTTCGTTTTGAATTTGAAGGTGAAGAAAACCTTCGGGAAATGGTAAAACTAAAAAAAGGCGGGCTACTTCTGAGCGCTCATATCGGAAACTGGGAAATTGCGGGCTATTTGCTTAAACGCCTTGGTACAGTCATGCACATCGTAATGTATGATGGAGAGCAACAACAGATCAAAGACTACCTTGAAAGCATAACCGAAAAGCATTCAGCCCGGATTATTCTTATAAAAGAGGACCTTTCACATATCTATGCTATCCAGGATGCGTTGGCCAATAATGCATTTATCTGCATGCATGCCGATCGTTTCCTGGAAGGAAATAAAACATTCACTGGCGTTTTATTAAATCAGTCAGCCAGGTTTCCCGCCGGGCCTTTCCTGTTGGCGCATACTTTTCATTCGCCCGTTTCTTTCGTCTTTGCAATGAAAGACCGTGCCTTTGATTATCATTTTTATGCCAGTCCCGCGAAAATCTATACAGGATCCAGGGATTCTTCGGCCCAGGAAATGCTTCAGGATTATTGTACTGACATGGAAAAGACGATAAGGAAATATCCATTGCAGTGGTATAATTATTACGACTTCTGGAAAGTGTGGTAATGTGATAGTGTGGGTAGTGAGTATTTCAGTTGACAGATTTAACTACCCACACTACCACATTTCCACACTACCACACTTCCACACTAATCCCTATCTTTATCTCATGCCGTTCGAAACGCTAATTGCATCAGAACTCATCCCCCATAAATCTCCTTTTGTCCTGGTGGACAAACTCCTATATGCGGATGAAAAACGGTCCTGCTGTAGTTTTAAAATCCCGGAAGGAAATATATTTGTGGAACAAGGTTATTATTCCACTCCTGGTATGGTAGAATCCATGGCACAGACTGCGGCAGCAGGGACCGGATACTTATTTAAGAAAGAGAACAAACCTGTTCCTGTCGGATATATCGGCTCTGTACAGAAACTTGAAGTGATTGACTGGCCACCTGTAAACGTGGAAATCACGATGGAGATCAGCCTGCTTACCAATATATTGCAGGTTTCCCTGGTATCCTGCCTGGTAAAATATGAAGGCAGAATAATGGCATCCTGCGAAATGAAAATCTTTGTAAACAGTTTATTATGAAAAATAAAATTTTAACACCAGGATTCCTGTTTGTCCTCTTTATGGCGCCTGTTTTAATGCATGGACAATCATTATCAGCTTCGGCCTTTTTCAATAATGAATCACTTCCTGCAACTTACCTTGGCATTGATTTTACTCTGGCAAAACTGATCAATGACGATGCCTCAAATGCAAGAACTATCCAGTTGACTCAATTCAACGGTATTAACGACCTCATGGTCACGGAAAATAAAAAATATGATATCCAGGAAGCCTATCACCGCAGCAACTGGACGACAGACACAAAAGAAGTCGAAAGCCGGAACGATAAAGCAAATCCTGATCAGCTCAAATCCTCTAATGAAGCAGATCTGACCAGGTTGAAACCGGATGATATTGACAATCTCGTTAAAAATTTCAATTATGGAACTCTGAAAGGCTATGGAGTTTTACTCATCATGGAAGGAATGAGTAAGACAGATAAACGCTGCACGATCTGGTTCACTCTGGTTGATATAGATTCAAAAAAAGTGTTAACGACTGCAAGGGTTGAAGGTAAATTGGGCAGTGGTTTTGGTTTCCGGAATTATTGGGCTTCTGCCATCAAAAATGCCATAAGCCATGTAAAAAGCAAAGATTACGAACAGTGGAAAACAGGTGCAGGCAGCAAATAAAATCCCATTTAAAGCGTAAGGCTCAAGGCTTAAGTCGAAAGGCTTGAATAGTAGGCCACATAAAAAAACGAATGCATAATTTAAAAAGGCTGGTCTTTTTACCAAATTGTATAATTGTATTTGTTCTATTCTCAGCATCTACCCGGGGTCAGGCACTATCTGCCGCTTCTTTTTTTAAAAGCGATACCATACCGGCGCTTTATCTTGGCATTGATTTTAGCAAAGCAAAACTGATCAATGATGAAAATTCAAAAGCGGGCATCATTCAGGAAAAGCAATTCAATGGGATTAACGATTTGATGATTAAAGAAAGTAAAAAATATGATTTCAGGGGAGCTTACCGGCGTAAGTACTGGGAAGTGGATATTTCTGAAGTGGAAAAAAGAAATCAAAATGTAGATCCCTCAGAACTATTGTCCTTCAATGATTCCGATTTGCACCTGATGAAAAAGACTGATGTCGATTCCCTGGTCAGCGGATTTAATTTTGGGGATCATAAAGGATATGGTATTTTACTCATAGTGGAGGGGATGGACAAACAGAAAAGATTAATGACCGTCTGGTATACCCTGATTGATATGGAGCATAAAAAAGTTCTCTTCAGTAATCTTCTGCAGGGTGGTGTAATCGGTGGTTTCGGATTTAGAAATTATTGGGCCTCTGCAATAAACAGCACAATTATTTATGTTGACAATAAATGTTATCACGAGTGGAAAGACAAGTTTCGTTGAAATAAATAAAGATGCCCGATAAAAATATTTTGAAGAGTGAAATGGAAATCCTTGTGCGATTCAATGAAGCAGATCCGCTGGGGATTGTCTGGCATGGACATTATATCCGTTATTTTGAAGACGGCCGCGAGGATTTTGGCAAACGCTATGGGATAAGTTACCTTGATTTTTTTAATTTGGGTTTTGTGATCCCAGTCGTAAATGTGGATTGCTCCTTTAAGAAATCGCTCCGTTATGGAGATACGGTGATTGTTGAAACGACATTTATTCCCTGTGATGCAGCCAAAATCAAATTCAGTTATCGCCTTTTCAATAAGAAAACGCAGGAACTGGTTGCCACGGGAAACTCGGTGCAGGTTTTTCTCGACAGGGAGCAATCCGGCTTGCAGCTTCTCAATCCGCCGTTTTTTGAAGAATGGAAAAGAAAATACCTTCATTCCAAACAGCACCCATGAGAAATGTATATGTGGTTGCAGACAATATTTTCTCTCCAATTGGAAAAAATACTTTCACTAATATGGAGGCCCTGAAGAAGGACAGATCTGGTATTCAGTTATGTAAAAATGATATATCTCCAGAACCATTCTATGCTTCCCTTTTTTCCCAGGAGGATAAAACCGGTGAAGAATCAATAACTGCCTTTGAACGAATTGTTTTAAAATCTGCATTGGATGCTATGCAATATGTTGCATTCAATCCTGAAGATAAAAAAAACGGATTCATACTTTCTTCTACAAAAGGAAATATTAGTCTCATAGAAAATTTACCCGGTGAAACAATTCCGGAGAACCGTCTTTCTTTAAACACCAGCGCAGGCATAATTGCAAAAAATCTTGGATTCACAGCAGAGCCACTCGTAGTTTCGCACGCGTGTATTTCCGGATTGCTTGCTATTATTACAGGAATGCGTCTGATTCAGTCTGGTATTTATGAAAACCTGGTCATATCGGGGGGTGATCTTATCAGTTCATTTATCTATTCCGGATTCCAGTCATTTCAAGCGATTAGCCCAAGTCCCTGCAGACCCTTTGATGCTGCCCGTGACGGGATCAGTCTGGGTGAATCCGCTGCAACAGTAATCCTCTCGTCAAATAAATCGCCGGATGCTGTATTATTGGCTGGAGGTTCTGTTTCAAATGATGCCAACCATATCTCAGGACCTTCACGCACTGGGGAAGAATTATTTCTTGCTATCAGTCGTGCTTTAAAGCAGGCAGCAACCAGTCCAGACGAAATAGATTTTATTTCCGCACATGGTACGGCTACCCGCTACAATGATGAGATGGAAGCAAAGGCATTTCACCTGGCATCCCTGAATGAAATTCCAGCGAATAGTCTGAAAGGATATTATGGTCATACCCTTGGTGCAGCAGGCATCCTGGAATCCATCGTGACGATACATTCAATGAAAGCAAATATTATCCTTCCAACATTTGGATATAAAACACCCGGAACTGAGATGCCGGTTAATATTGTAAAAGAATTAAAGAATGCGAAATTGAATAAATGTTTGAAAACGGCCTCGGGGTTTGGGGGATGTAATGCAGCATTAATAATGGTTAATTGTTAATTGTCAATTGGTAATGTTTCAGTGTAAGAGGATGAATAGATTCCAGGCTTATTGAGTTTTTAAAAACCCATTGACAATTAACCATTAACAATTGACAATTAAAAAAACCCGTTGACAATTAACAATTGACAATTGACAATTAAAAATGAGATTTTTCAGAAAAGACAATAAGACCGCGCTCGAAGCAAAGGGACTCGCACAGTGGATTGCTTTCGGACCCGTCGTATTTCAGGTAGCCAGGGTGCTACGTAATACCGGCGTTCTAAGGATTCTTCTGGAAAAAGGCGGCACGGGTCTTACAATGGATGAAATTCGCGGACTGGTGCGTTTACCTGTTTATGGATTGCGTGTTCTGCTGGAATCAGCCCTGGGCATAGGATTGGTGGTTTTGAACGATGAGAAATATACCATCACTAAAACAGGAACTTATATTCATAACGATCCGCTCACGAATGTGAATATGAATTTCATTCATGACATATGTTATAAAGGATTGTTCTACCTCGATAAAAGTGTTGAAACAGGGAAACCTGAAGGCCTGAAGGAATTTGGTAATTGGAATACAATTTATGAAGGTCTTTCTTCCCTTCCTCTACAGGTACAGAAAAGCTGGTTTGCCTTCGACCATTTCTTTTCGGACCTTGCTTTCCCGCCGGCTTTATTGAAAGTATATAATGGAAGCATCAAAAAGATCCTGGATATTGGTGGAAATACAGGAAAATGGGCCATCGCCAGCGCAAAATATGTAAAGGATTTAGAGATAACCATTATGGATTTGCCGGGACAGCTGGAAGTAGCAAAAGAAAAAGTAAAACAAGCGGGGTTAGGCGATCGTATATCTTTTTATCCGGCCAACCTGTTGGATGAAAAAATAATCTTCCCAAAAGGATTCGACGCCATATGGATGAGCCAGTTTCTGGATTGTTTTTCCGAAGCTGAAATTGTTTCGATATTAAGACGTTGTTACGAATCAATTTCAGATGATCAATATGTTCTCATCCTGGAGGCGTTCTGGGATACACAAAGATTCGAAGCAGCTGCTTTTTGTTTACAGCAGACTTCTATCTATTTTACCGCCCTGGCCAATGGCAATAGCCAGATGTATCATTCGGAAGTTTTTATCAGATGTATTGAGAAAGCAGGCTTTAAAGTGGAAGAAAGAATTGATGATATCGGCCTGAGCCATACCCTGCTGAAATGTAAAAAAACAAAATCTGTTCAAAGATAAATTCGTCTTATGTCAATCCAAACTACGGATGTTCTGGTCATTGGAGCCGGCCCTGCAGGCACGGTTGCAGCTTCTATCGTAAATAAAGCAGGTTATAAAGTAAGGATCGTGGAAAAAATGAAATTCCCCCGTTTCGTTATCGGCGAGAGTCTCCTCCCCCGATGTATGGAAGCACTGGAAGAAGCAGGTTTCCTGGATGCTGTAAAAGAGAAAAAGTTCCAGGAAAAAGGAGGCGCAAAGTTTGTAAAAAACGGTAAAATATGTGACTATCGTTTTGCAGAACAGTTCACCAGGGGATGGGAATGGACCTGGCAGGTTCCCCGTGCTGAATTTGATAAAACATTAGCCGATACTGTTGAAAAAATGGGTGTTCCTGTTGATTATGAAACCACAGTAACCGCTATAGAATTTCATGGATCTGATTCCATAACAACTGTAACAGATAAAAACGGAACTCCATCACAGATTAAAGCAAAATTCATTATTGATGGAAGCGGTTATGGGCGGGTAATACCGAAACTTTTCAATTTGGATAAACCCTCCAACCTTCCGCCTCGCAAAGCCCTTTTCACACATACTGTTGACCTGCGAAGGGAGATGTCGGATGAACCGAACAGGATAACAATTGTGGTTCATAAACCTGCTGTATGGATCTGGATCATTCCTTTTTCTACCGGCATAACTTCTTTGGGTTTTGTCGGCGACGCATCTTTTTTTGCAACTTATGCTGGGAATACGGAAGAACAACTTAGAGCGATGATTGCAGATGAGCCTTATCTGAAAGAGAGATTTAAGAATATTGAATTTTTATTCGAGCCCAAGGTGCTTGAATCCTGGTCTTCTACCACAGATCGATTTTTCGGAAAAGGTTTTGTGTTAACGGGAAATGTGACAGAATTTCTGGACCCGGTATTCTCCTCGGGGGTCACACTGGCGACGGTTTCAAGCCAGATCGCCGGTAAACTCGTTGTAGAAAAATTAAATGGCCGCGAAATTGACTGGGAAAATGAATATATGAAAATCATGATGCAGGGCGTCGATACTTTCCGATCCTATGTTATGGCCTGGTATGAGGGAACGCTGGACACTATTTTCTTTGCGGACAATCAGGACCTGATGATCAAGAGTCAGATCTGCTCCGTGCTGGCAGGTTATGTTTGGGATATCAACAATCCTTACGTTAAAAATCATAAAACAGGTTTGCACCGACTTGCTTCCATGATCACTTACCGCGACAGCCTGAAGTCGAAATCGCTTTAAATACTATCAGCATACTTTGCAACCGTTACTAAATATTTCCGCCTTCAGCCTGATTTCACCAAATAAAATTTTCTTGGATGGGCAACTTATTTTTGAACATCCTGGTTCCGCCGCAACTTTTCTTGATAAAACCTATACTTATTTTGAGATTGCTTATCCGAAATTTCATAAAATGGATAATCTCTGCAAGCTCGGGTTACTTGCTTCCGAGATCCTGTTAAAAGGAAGACTCCATGAAAAAAAATATGGGGAGTCAGAAACCGGACTGGTGCTCTGCAATTCACACGCGAGCCTTGATGTAGATCTTAAATATGCAAAAACAATACATTCAGGCGCCAGTCCTGCCTTATTTGTTTATACCTTACCCAATATCGTTATTGGTGAAATTTCTATCCGTCACCAATTCAAAGGTGAAAATGCATTTTTTGTATTTAAACACTTCGATGGTAAATTTATAGCTGAATACGTTTTAGGTATGTTTGAAAACAAACTCATTAAAAGTTGTATCTGCGGATGGGTGGATATTTTGAAAGAAGACTATCGGGCCATACTTTTTTTAGTTGAAAAGGATGGTCGGGATAATACGATGTCTTTTAATGCAGATAATTTAAATAAATTGAACCAGTCGGACTATGGATAAATTAATGTATAAGCTGAAGGAACAGATTATTGAAAGGTTAAATTTAAAGGATCTGAAACCTGAAAATATTGGAGATGACCAGCCCCTGTTTGTTGAGGGAATCGGGCTGGATTCCATTGACGCATTGGAGCTGATCGTTTTATTACAGCAAGAATACAATATTAAATTATCCAATGCGGAAGACGGCCCCCGGGTTTTTCATTCTATTAGAACCATCGCAGAATATATTACCGCTAATAGCGGCGCCATAAAGGTTACGACATGAGTAGCCAGATATTTATTGCCGGAATGGGCATTGTTTCCGCTATCGGCAATGGCCTCCTTGCAAATCTCCAATCGCTCAGCAATGAAAAAGCCGGAATTGGTGAAATGAAATTTCTGCAATCCATTCACAAGGGAGAACTGCCCGTTGGTGAAGTAAAATCCGGTAATAAGGAACTTGCAACAATTAGCGGACTGTCACCCAAGCTACCCCGAACTGCCCTGCTAAGCAGTATCGCTGCTTATGAAGCACTCCTGGATGCCGGGTGGGAAAAAAGCTTTTCCCATCGAACTGGATTTATATCTGCAAATACGGTTGGCGGGATGGATAAAACTGAAAATTTCTTTAAACTATTTTCGAAAAACTTCTCTGCCGGAAAACTAGCGGATGTTGTACATCATGAATGCGGCGCCGTTACCGAACTGGTTGCAGATCACCTGGGCATCAGGCATTTTGTAAGTACCGTCAGTACAGCCTGTTCCTCTTCCGCTAATGCCATATTCACAGGTGCACGCATGATCAGGGCCGGTATGCTTGACTTTGCCCTTGTGGGCGGTGCCGATGCACTTACACGTTTCACACTAAATGGTTTCAATACACTCATGATACTTGACAAGGAATTATGCAAACCCTTCGATGAAAACCGTCGTGGGCTAAATCTCGGTGAAGGGGCAGCTTACCTGTTGCTTGTATCAGAAAATGGATTAAAGCAACTCGGGAGGAAACCTTATGCCATCGTCAGCGGATATGCCAATGCAAATGATGCATTTCATCAGACGGCTTCTTCGCCCGAAGGTACAGGCTCTTACCTTGCAATGAAATATGCGTTGAAAAATGCCGGAATTCAACCAGGTGAAATTGACTATATCAATTTACACGGAACGGGCACACAAAATAATGATATCGCGGAAGGGACTGCCATACAATTATTGTTTGATCAGTCCATTCCGAAAATGAGTTCAACCAAAACTTATACAGGCCATACCCTCGGTGCCAGCGGAGCCGTGGAAGCCGTTTATTCTATTCTTGCCATTCAGCAGGGGGTTATTTTTCCGAACCTGCGACTTCAAACGCCCATGAAAGAATTTCAATTTAAGCCGGTGACAAGTTTTTTGAGAAATCAGAAGATCAGACTTGTAATGTCGAATTCATTTGGTTTCGGAGGAAATTGTACATCACTTATTTTTTCTGCAGCTTAAAAAAACTTATGAAAGTTTATATCCGGTCCGCAGGAAATATTTCTCCCCAGCATAGTCTGGATACGGATTCATTTTTTCTGTCACGTATAATCGCTTCAAATAATTATTTCAAATCCGAAGAACCCGATTATGATTCATTCATAGACAGTAAAATGATCCGCCGGATGAGCAGGATCGTCAAAATGGGAGTTGCAGCTGCGATGACCTGCCTGAAAAATGCTCAGGTTGAAAACCCATCCGTCATTCTTACTGCAACTGCATATGGCTGCCTGGAAGATAGCTCTGCATTCCTGCGCCGCATGATTGAATTCGACGAAAAACTCCTGAGCCCCACAGCTTTTATACAATCCACACATAATACTGTCGGTGCCCAGATTGCGCTACTCCTTAAATGCCATAATTACAATAATACGATCGTGCATCGGGCTCTTTCCTTCGAAAACGCATTGACGGAATCCATTCTCCTCTTGCAGGAAGGTATGGGCCCTGTGCTAGTGGGTGCAGTTGATGAAATTACTGATGACAGTCACGCTATTTTGAGCAGGTTTGGACTTTACAGAAAAACGGATAATCATTTAGGTAATATCGACGGCGAAGGTGCAGCATTTTTTCTGCTGGATAAAGATCCGCAAAAAGGATCCCTTGCCATACTAAAGGGGCTTCAAATCTTATACAATCCAGAAAACTTAGAAGCAATACAAAATTCCGCCTTTGAATTTCTGAAAGAAAATGAAACAACCATGGATCAGGTCGGACTTATCCTTACTTCTCATACAGGCAATAAAAAACAGGATGAACAGGATAACAAACTAATGAATTCGATATTCGCGGGAAAAACATCGTTCCCATTCAAATCGCTATGTGGTGACTATCCAACTGCATCCGGGTTCGCATTATGGATGGGAGCTGTCATGTTGAAAGAACAAATGGCGCCATTCTGGATGGAGCACGGACCGCAATTCCCACTCAGAAATGTACTTATTCATCATCATTCAGGGAATTCCCATCATAGTTTCTTTTTAATAGGCGAATCTTGAACAATCGCATCTTCAATATTTTTTACATATTACTTATCCTTGTATGGATATGGGCGGACCGTCATTTGCAGATGGGCGCTGCCATATATGGATGGCTTTTGCTGGTCTATGTTTCCGTATTATTCTGCGGCAGTTATTTTATACGGATGGGATTTTTTATGAAGTCCATATGTTCTGTGAAGAAGAGCGAAAAAGTTATCTCTCTGAGTTTTGATGACGGTCCGGCCGGAAAAAAAACGGCCCGTATCCTGGATATTCTGAAAGACAATAATGTGGAGGCTGCTTTTTTTTGTATCGGGAAAAATATGCCGGAGAATGAGAAGCTGCTTAAAAGAATTGCAAACGAAGGACATATCATTGGAAACCACAGCAATTCCCACGATCGTCTTTTTGATCTATATAGTTCGAGGAAAATGCTGAATGAACTGGAGCTCGCCAGTCAGACCTGTCAGGAAATTACCGGACTTTACCCGCGCTTTTTCCGCCCACCATATGGGGTGACAAATCCCAATCTGAAAAAAGCTGTTCTTCAGGGAGGATTTATTTCCATCGGCTGGTCCATCCGCTCGTATGATACAGTTATAGGAAATGAAGAACGCCTGCTTACCCGTATCCTTGCCAGGCTGAAACCAGGCGCCATCCTTCTTCTGCACGATACGAGCATATCAACCCAGAAAATACTGCCCCGGTTGGTGAAAGAAATCCGAAATAAAGGATACAAAATGATACGCCTGGATAAAATGATAAATTTGAATCCTTATGATTAAATCGCTTGGCCTGCTAAGTTTTCTCCTTTGTATTCTGTATAGTGAGGCGCAATATCCCGGTTATACTCTTTTGGATCAGCCGGAAACATTTAAAATATCTTTCACCCAGGCAACTGGCAAAACGGAAACTATTCAATCCGATTTCAAACAGGAGAAATCCCTGAGCATGCTTTCGGAAAATATTAATTCCAACGGTAAATTCTGGTATCGTAAAAATGATAAAATCCGGATGGAATATATTCAACCCTATTCCTATATTATGATTCTTAACGGTGGTAAAATATATATTAAGGAAGGTCAAAAAGAAAATAAAATATCGGCTAATTCCAATAAAGTATTCCAGCAGGTAAATCGGATACTTATTGATTGTGTTGGGGGCAGTATGCTGGACAATCCGGATTTCCAATCGCGCATATTTGAAAGATCCGGAACTTTCCTCGTAGAACTTATACCTCTTACAAAGAACCTCAGGGAACTGTATAAAAATATTAATATCCTTATAGATAAAAAAGATTACACCGCAACAGCCATCGAGATGTTTGAACTTTCCGGCGATAAAACCATCATCCGTTTTCAGAATAAAATATTAAATGCGCAAATCGACGATTCGGTTTTTAATATCCCTTAACCTGGCAGGTACGATTCTTTCCTGCAATCAGTACCGCCATATGCAGAGGATTCAATCAGACGAATTCTGCATTCAAAAATTAAGACCAGATTTCAATCATGCCGTTTATAAAACTTCTGTGGACGTCGTCGGAAAACATATCAGTGGAATATTAATTGTAAAACGCATGCCGGACAGCAGCACCAGGGTGGTATTTACCAATGAAATGGGCTTCAGTTATTTTGACTTTGGCTTCCCCCCGGATAGTGGATTTAAAATTTACCTGATCGTACCGCAGATGAATAAATCCGGTGTAATCAGAACTCTTCGTAAGGATTTTGAACTACTCATGTTCAGGAATACAAACGGCAGCAGGTATTATGCGCTAAAGGACAGCGGGCTGGTATACCATGCTTTTCCGCAAAACGGAGACATAAATTATTATATTACGGATAATAACTGCCGGCGATTAATTAAAATGCAAAGGGCCACAACTAAAAAGCCGATTATGGAAGCCTTTATTTTTGAAAACTCTCAGGATATTGCCCCGGACAGTATTTCCATCCGGCATTTTAATATTTCACATTTTTCGATTACTTTAAAACAAATACCCGCTCCTGCTGCTCAATGACCTCTATATTATCCAATCGCTGGCAGAATCTGGAAATCAAATACAGACTGTTATTGATCTGAGGCCGGACCATGCCATCTTCAAAGGGCATTTCCCCGGACAGCCAATCTTACCAGGAGTTTGTATGATGCAAATGATTGCAGAAATCACCAGCGAATACTTAAAGCAGCCATTCCGGATTACCGGTGCCCCAATGATTAAATTCCTGCATATGATCGATCCCCGAAAAAATCCCCTGATCCACCTGGAAATAAAATATCAATCAACTCCCTCAAACACCATTACCAGCGGGAAAATATTCTTGGGTTCAGAGATATTTATGAAGTTTCAGATCAACTTGTCGGTGTCAAAACAATAATTTTCTGGATTATTCAGAGTTAAGATTTGGTTTCAAAGTTCCTTGTCATAAATGTCACAGTCAATTAATACCATTCCAAAACATCCAAGGAATTTACCTGTCAAATCAACCACTTCGCTTCTCGATCCAATTAAGAATCGGGCTCGTCATCATCGTCGTCAGAAGTGCCATCAGGACCATCATTGAAAAGATTTCAGTGCTCAGGATGCCCATATCGTACCCGATATTTAAAACGATTAGCTCCATCAGTCCACGTGTATTCATTAGTGCGCCGATGGACAAACTATCCTTCCAGGTTTGTCCCAGAGCACGCGCAATCAGGGCGCTGCCACCGAGTTTACCGGCGACGGCACAGATAAGGATGAGGCTGAAACTAAACCATAAGGCGCTTGTATTCAGAATTCCTGCCTGGGTTCTCAAACCAGTGTAGACAAAAAACAATGGAAGCAGCATTACCATACTAACATCGCTGATCCTTTCTATTATTCTTTTTTGCATCGCATCATTTTTGGGAATAACAATCCCTGCTAGAAATGCTCCGAATAACGCATGTATGCCTATCAGCTCCGTACAATATGCAGAAGACAGGAGCAGGATAAACATGATCGACATCAAAGTATTATATCCTATTTTTCCTTTGTCATAGACCAGCTGGATTTTCTTTAAAATTATTCTTACCGGAATGAGCATGATGAATGCATAAATAACAACCATGGCGACAACCAGTATGCCGTTCGTTCCCGATCCTGAACGAATAAAGGCAATCAATAAAGCCAGCAGGCACCATGCCGTTACATCATCTGATGCCGCACAGGTGATTGCGAGTATACCAAGTCTTGTTTCAGTTATTTTCCTGTCACGAATGATCCTTGCCAGAACAGGGAATGCAGTTATGCTCATCGCGATGCCCATAAATAATGCGAATGAATAGAAATGTATTTGTACTCCGGCGTAAGTATTATATAGATACATGGATAGACCAATTCCAAGGCTGAATGGTATAAGAATACTCGCGTGACTGATAATCAGGGCTTCGAATGCCTGTTTTCGCAGCAGTTGTTTATCCAGTTCCATTCCCACGATAAACATAAAAAGAATAAGTCCGATCTGGCTAAGGAACCGTAGGTTCGGAAGAGATTCAGCCGGAAAAACAAAACGAAAGACCGAAGGAAATAATAATCCGAGCAAAGAAGGCCCGAGAAGGATTCCAGCAACAGTTTCTCCAATTACTGCAGGTTGCCCGATTTTTTTAAATACCGAACCAAGTAATTGAGTCGCTGCTATGATGATAATAATCTGCAACAAAAGCCGGGGAAACGATTCCTGAAGATTTGACTGAAATATATTTGTAAAAAATCCTGTATCAGAAGTTGACATATTTGTAGCAGAAGAAATACCGGAAACAGAATGATCAATCGATCTGCCCTTATGAAGAAGATAAAAGATCAGTCCGCCGAAAACGATGATCAGTCCTATATAAAGAATAAAGTTTTTTATAAATTTCATACGAATAAATAAGAGCTGATGAATACATATTCAAGCACCGTTTTAGAAGGCGGAATATACATTTTGAAAAAATCATTTTCCCAACCCTGTAAGTACTGATAAGTTTTTAGAAAATCATTCATAACGGTCAAAGCCCGGGGCCGTAATGAATAATTCTCTGAATAGTTATTGGGCCAGTTATTCCCGAGGCCGACCGTAGCATACGAATTTTTCTACAGGTCTCCTTGAAGATAAGAAGGAAACCGGGAAAATTATTTTCCTGGGGGTAGTTCTTTACATAATATCAGGATAGGTCTTTCATCTATGTTAAATTGGATTTTTTCTTTTGAAATTGGTACATTTTCTACTCTCCCCAGTTCTGAATTGTCGAGGAAACCGATCTTTTGAACCATTTTCCCTACTGTCTTTCCGACATCAAGAGAATATGAAGACGGATGGTTTCCGATGACCGACGGTTTATAAAGAAAATATGCCACTGAATCGGGTTCCTGACTATGTCTGTAACGGTAAATCCAGATATCTCCAATTTCACTTATTACTTTATCAGGAATGTATTTCCCAAGCCGGTTTACGAGGGTGCTGATATAGTACCAGCCCGGATAGGCTTTTGTTTTCCCATCCGGCATCCCGCGCAGTATACCACTGGTCAGATAAGGCCTTGGATCATCCTCAGGATTTCCATCTCTTAACCAGTATAAAATATAGGCATCAAATCCCGAAAAGAAAGTTGCGTTAATGGAACGAAGCAACATGATTCCCTGGCTCTGTGCAGCGGATAATCCGGAAATCATCGGTGTTGACTGCAATGAAAAAGCCGATTTGTCATAACCGTTTTCACCCAAGAAACATTTAACACCGGGGGCTATGCGATAACTGCATTCGGCTACTTTGGACAACCTCCAGCGCATGGAATCCGCTTCCGGAGAAATACCCCGTCCATTCCTTTGGGCATAATAATGATATTGAATTCCCGCCTGCCAGATAAATTTCTGATCATTGCGAAGGTTTTTTGAAAGGAAACGATATACTTTAACGCGATTGGTATCCAGCCCGATCAGTCCGCTCATCATAAGAAGCGCATCCGGATCAGCATTATGAATTCCAAGCTGATTCCCCATCCTGCCTTCGTCTCCGTCCCAATCAGCAGTACTTTGCGCAAAATATTCATATGGGCTGCAATATTTATTTCCTACCCATGTTGCATCTTCTTCATTTCCGTTCTCATATATGTTCAATGAACTGCGACCAGTTTGACTGGGTTCATGAGATAATGAAAGAAGGTCCGTATCCACTTTATTAAACCCGAAGAATGCAGCCATATTCCACAGCATCGCTGCATGTCTGGAATAACTTGAAGGATCTTCCGAATTCAGCAATGGCCGGTTCATTGGCCGGTCTTTATCGGTAAAACCCAGATCACTCATCCATTTAGAAACACCGCGGATGCTGTACCAGATATTTCCATGGTTAATAGCTTTTAGCGTATCAATATTAAAAATGTATTTCCCTTTTTGCTTATTATAAAATCCATAATGCAACATATTGAAACGAACATGGGTTT
>DASZHV010000115.1:0-97012 GCA_035937535.1 Puia sp.
GATATAGTTTTCAAACAGAATTTGAAAAATGATGGAGAGGATAAAAACAATTGCCTTGACTTTGGCTTTTTATTTTTCTTGCAGAGTCAGGTTGGCAAAATCTCCATCCGAGCTATCCCCTACGAAAAGTCCGATCTTCCCTGTTCTTCGAGCATTGAGCTGGTTAATCCGCATGACAGCATACGGGCGGTGATCAACGTATAGGGTGATTGTCGGGTAATCAAGTACCAGCTTCAGGTGAATCCAGCTGTCCGGGTCCGGCGGCGATGGAATGGATCGCTCATATTGCCCGCGGAATTCCCTGCGCAACCTCTCCCAGGTGTAATCCGGATAAGAAGTATATTGAATACAATGTGACCGGCGTAGTGTATCCGGGGATAAAAAATTGAAGGGTCTTAAATAAATCGCATCGAATGTATCCTCATCTACCCCATGAAAGCATATGCCAACAAAACTGCTCTGATTCACATTCTTCCCTCGCACATCGAGTTCAATGACCCCATTGGAGAACTGAACGCCTGATATCCAGGCCCCGCCCTCCAGTTTGCCATCGGAAATACTGATGCCTGAAATAGTTTTATCTTCAAGAGGGATCAGCTGACGATTAAAAAATTCCAGTCGGTTCGATTTCGCATAGTCTTGCAGGTTATAGTTGTTAACACCTTGCGCAACAAGATCCGTACTGATGAGAACAAAAAATATCCAGGTATACATAAATTTATTGTACATGAACCGGTAAGTGCTTTTCTGGTAAAACATGGAACGGCTATTGAGCTGGTTTATTAGTTAATATTTGTTCTGGGTCAAAGTCTGCGGTATTCACAGGTGCATCCGGAACCAGGTTTCTGTTGGTCTGTACAAGAGCCAACGTATCGTTAATATATATCGAAGTCCTTGTTTCATTCCAGCCGCCATTCAGCTGAACTTGTCCTTCAAGTATCTGGTCCTGCCTGGAGCCGTCGAAAAAATTGAGCACACGGACAATATACAGGTTGGTGGCATCAAACCAAATCTGATTTTCTTTGCTGTTTTCCCTGTCCGCTCCAAGAACATAAACGGGACGGTTTTTCCAGTTTGTTTTAAAGAATTTATCCAGGTTGATTCCCATATCCTTCAATTTCTGTTCATCTTCTTCTAGTGTATAAAAATAAAGGCCTCCAGATAGAAAGACGCCGTCTCCCACACCCGGTATGATGTTGCGGAGCAACCCTTTCCTGAATTCCCACATCGTATCCCGTGTAACGATATCTATATTTCTTTTTTTGGGGTCTATATAGTCAATCCGTAATACCGCCGGAAAAAGTATGTGTTCATACCAACGCTGCGTACCATTATTTTTTCCTTTCTTAAAGAAATTTACGTCCTGTGTGTATTGGAGATTATGATACCACTTCCCATGATACCGACTGTATATCTGCTGCAGTATATCCCTGCCATTGAAACGATGGTCGGACCGGAAAGAAAACAGCAGAACCAATACAAGAATGCACAGGGAGATTTTTTGTAGCCCACTATGTGAGTTTAAAACTCCGATTGTCTTGTGATCAAACATTGTCTCTCTTTTGAAAGACTCAAGTTATTTAAAAATAAAAAATTGCGTCTACCGTTTAGTGGGGGATTTTGCTAACCCAGTGTGTCAGCTCCCCTGTAATCCGTTAGCCAGATTGCTTACGAATTAGGTTTCAAATACCCACAGCATTTTACTCGTTTATTTAAGCAACGGGTTGGACAGTCGCCGAACGAATATAGAATGCTCAATTAGTTGGCTTCATATTTTGAATTCAGTAATAAGGTTTTATTAATATGGTTTGTTGTCCTGTTAATTAAGACACTTGATTAGAATACAATTTGGCGCTTGCTTCACCTAATGTAACTGTTTTACCTAACGCTCCAAATTCATGCAGATCGCCAAATACTTCGATGCGGATGGATTGGTTTATACCACCTATACCTAAGGGTTCGAACCCATTATCACGGATTAATTCTTCAATTGGCAGATTAATGTCGGAATCATCGGTAGCGTAGAATAACACATATGCGGGTTTCTTAAATGCAGCACCGGAAAGTGAGGCAGAGCTAAGTGTACCCAATGCTTTTGCAAGTTTTGCATGTTTTGGAAGGAGTGAGGAAAGAACTTCTCCTGCAGATTGATTTTCTCCGAGTATCTTCTTAAAACCGCCTTTTTCGTCCGGAGCAACCGGATTCGACGGATCAACAATAATTTTCCCCTGTAGCTCGGCTGCATAGGTATTAAACAATTCTTTGATCGCATCGAACCAAAGGGCAAATATTATAATATCTGCTTCTTTAATAGCGTCAGGAATTTCTAATGCCTGCGCTATTTGCCCCAGTTGTCCGGCGAGTTTCTTCGCCTTTTCCAGCTTTCTGTCTGCAACAATAATTTGTCGACTGCCTTTTACCAGATTTTCAGCTATGATAGTTCCGATATTTCCGATACCGATTATGGCTACTTTTGATTTCTGTTTCATAAACTATTTCTTTTAAATTTAATGATTGATTTTCACCGTAAATCTCAGACTTTGAAGCGAGTCGCTCCAATGACCTTGTTTAAGAAATAGTCTTGATCTGGTTTAAGATTTTGGTGGTTTAGGCGCCTTAGATCTACGGTTTCGCAAACGGCTCAAAAACTCGGGTGTAATACCTAAATATGCTGCTATCTGGACTTGTGAAAGACGATTAATCAGGTGCGGGTAGATTTCCAGAAAAGACTGATAACGATCCCTGGCAGTGGAGCTGATGTTTTGAAGGAGCCGCTCCTGCAAACGAACAAAGCTGTTTTCTAAAAGCACACGAAAGATGCGGTCAAACTTGGGTGCCTGGATAAATAGAAATTTAAGGTCATCCCGGCTAATCAGCAGAACCACGGTATCTTCCAATGCATCTATATTTAATAATGATGGTTTTACGCCATGAAAACTCCCCAGGTCATTGATCCAATAATTTTCAGTAGCAAATTGAAGTATATGCGTATTGCCTTTCTCATCGATTTTAAATAACCGCAAACAACCCCGGACAACAAAATATAATTGTGTACACAAATCTCCTTCCTGTAGAACATATTGTCGCTTTCGAAAAAGGCGGGGATGAAATTTAGCCAAGACCAGATCTTTCTCTTCCTGGGTTAAAGGAATCAGTCGATCGAAGTAGCTCAGTAATGGTTCAAGTGAAGTTTCTATGTTGACAGGATTCATGCTGTTTGATAATCGAACTGCAAAAATCAGTAAAATTTTACATTACCATGATTTGTAGAAACATTCTTCGAGTTATGAACTTCCGTCCAGGTTGTTATTAGGTCAGCCAGTATAACGGCAAGTCCCATGTTGTGTGCAGATCTTAATTTTTAACAGTTGTATTTTCAGTTAAGTCGGTTCCCCTATAACCTTCTTCAAATTCGATGTCGGTTGATTCCAGTCCTTCCTTGTCTGGGATTAATACATTAAAATGTAGATGAGGAACTGTTGTATAACCTGTCATTCCGCTTAAGCCTATTGGTTGCCTTTTTCTGACAGTGTCCCCCACTTTTACAAATGATCCATTTTTAATTAAATGAACATATTGGGTAAAAAGCCCGCTTCTGGGATGGTAAATCGTTATATAGTTACTGTAGTCAACCCAGTCTTCCGTGCTTCCTCCCAACTCATAATCTTTAATTACTCCTACCACATAGCCATCGGCTGCACTACAAACGGTGTCGTTGATTTTTAAAGAAAAGTCAATTGCGTACCTCGAGTAATCTGTATTATGAGAGTGCGAACCATTGTAGCCCTGTATAATCTTATATGATCGGTTCTTTGGAAATGGCAAACTGAATTTCTCTTTTATTATCTCTTTATTTAAATCACCGATTTCGGAATTAAATTTTAAAATAACTTCTTCCTGGACTTTCAAATAGTACTTGATTATTGTATCTCTTTTTTCCTTTAAAGTCAAGGTGCCGAACTTCGCTACTATATCAGTTAACGATTTATCCGGGGAAGAAATTAAAATTCTCAAAGGACAATTGAGTGGATTTTTTACAACCACTTTCAGTGTGTCATCAGTGTAAGAATAATTTGCGGAATAATTAAATTGAAAATATTTTTCTTTTGGCAATTGGTGGTTTTTCGAACAACCTATTGTAAATACCATTACAAAAATATAGAATATAGTTTTTCTCATAGTCCTGGCTGAATTTGCCCGCAACACTCAAATTTAAAATACAAGACTCAGTGTCTGAAAAATATTGCTGTTCGATATCAGCCGTCTTCCGATGGAATGAGAACATGCTTTACCTCATTTGCCTGTATCCAATGTCGATTTTCATGTTCTATCAAAAAATTGATGCATTCATCGAGACTAAATATAAGATTTGTGTCGCCTGGATATTTTACAAATGTTTGATTTAGATTAAACTCCTGAAGCTCTTTAATATGTATTTTGAAAACCGATTGATGATCTCTAAAGATTTTTAATATTTTAAAATCAATGTTCGTTATTGAGGGTTGCCATTTGTCCCAGGTATTTGCTTTTTTAGGCCTGGCAGTACTGGCGTATGGGCGTATTGTCTCTAATGAATCTATTGCAAATTGCTCCATTGCGTCAACTTGTGGTAACAGATGGTTACCTCTTTTAATTTCATCAAAACATTCAAAATAGGAATTATTTAAAAGAATAATATGATATATATTTTGAGCAATGCTCCAAACATTTGGATTAGGTTTGTGATTGAGTTGCGATCCTGTAAGTGACCCAAAGCTGTCGCTAAACTTTTCTGTGACTTTGTCAATATCTTTATTCCAGCCTAAGTTATCCTGCACCATTGTTTGAATTTTACTTTTAATCTCAGAGATTGAGTAAATCAGCACAAACATAAACCCCGATCTGGCAACTGCGAAATTGGCAGAAAACAACTGCTCTAAAATAGAGTCCGGGCACTCGTATTAACATAGCCTCACAAAATGAGAAGAAAGTCTCAATAACAAATATAACGTCGAAAAAAGTAGATAATGGTCGTCCGGGCAACGTTTTTACCTGCTTTCATATCTTAGGCCTGTAGTATTATTAAAATCAGGGTGTTGAACGAAAAGGATCTAATTCAAGGTTGCGTAAGGAAGAATACCACTGCCCAGCATACGCTATTCGAAAAGTATGCAGGCATATTGATGACAATCTGCCGTCGATATGCAGGGGATCAGCATGAAGCGGAAGATATGCTGCAGGAAGCTTTCATCAGCATATTCAGCCATATAAACCAATTCAAATCAGCCGGTTCATTTGAAGGATGGCTAAAACGAATTACTGTAAATGCTGCAATTAAAATTCTTCAAAAAAGGAAAGTAAAGATTATCGGGATTACAAATGATCAGCATGAGCTGATTTCACCTGATTTTAATATTCTTTCAGATTTAAACGCTGAAGACCTGTTAAAACTGATCAGTCAACTACCTGATGGATATCGGGTGATTTTCAACTTATACGCAATTGAAGGCTATTCACATGATGAGATTGCCGGGATGCTGAAAATTAAAGCGGCCACCAGCCGGAGCCAGTTGTCCAAAGCGAGGGCAATTCTCAAAGACAAGATACATTTTTTACAAAAAATTCCAGGTTAATGATTTCAGATAATCAAACGGATGCATTTTTTAATGAGCGGCTGCAGAACTATCCATCAGCTGTGCCATCGGACATGTGGAACCGGATCATTGAAAAAAAGAAAAGAGACAGGTTAATTTGGTTGTTTTTTCTCCGCCTCTTCGGACTTGTTATTTTATCCTTGATACTGGCAGGGGGATACTTTATTTTTAATCAGAAGAATTCAGCTTCTGTTATCAGAATGGACAGCACGAAAATTAATCATACATCTATTTTTACCGATACCGTTAAAGCAAGTTCATCAAATTTACCTTCAGGAAAGGATCAAATACAGGTTCCGCAAATAAATACGGTAAATAAAAAAACGAATCAAAAAGAGAAAACTCAAATCAGCCATATAGAGAAATTTGACCATGCGAAAACTAATACTCAGAATAATGAGGCTTCGACCAAAATAGAAAATACATCTAAAAATCAACCTGTTTTAAGAGATTCATCCACACTTACAGATTCTAGTATTGTAAAAGTAAATGAAACAGTACATAAAAATGATAGCCTGGGTAAAAAGCCTTTTATAAAAGTAACTACTACTGATTCTACAAAGTTGAAAGATGTAAAAAAGCCAGTAGCGGAAAAGAAACTTAATGACAGGAAATGGTATCTGGACCTATATGCGTCTCCGGATTATCCTATTACCCATGAATATGGACAATCGAAACTTTCTTATACGTTGGGTGTAAGAATAAACCGGTCTTTGGGGAAACATTTCTCTATCAAAACCGGAATTCAATATTCCCAGGTAAATATAGGCGGTGTCGATTCGAATTCCTTCGGAACGATTATTCATCTGATGCGCTTAGATCTTCCTATTTTGGCTGGTTATTCAGTGGGGGACGAAAAACTCAGGACTACTTTTAATGGAGGTGTTATGCTGAATTTATATACCTGGCTTCGGGGAAATTATACACCAGACTTTTTTAAAACCAATACAGGATTCAGTTTATATCTGGGTGTAAATTTTGAAACAAAAATTAATGAAAAATTCTCCTTGTTTGGTGAACCCTACTATCGGTACCAGCTCACATCTATGACCGTCAGTTCTGTCAGTATTATGAAATTCATTGACATCGTGGGCATCAATATAGGAGCCAGGTATTATTTTGGGAATAAACATTCAGGACGATGAGACCAAAAATGTTTGTTTTTTTTATTTTGATCACAGCCGGATTGTCTTGTCGGAAATCAAATTACATACCTCCCGTTTATCCCCTGCCGCCCGATTCATTAATGAGTTGGACAGTTGTCGGTAATATTTCCGGTCACGTTCTTTCAGATATATGGTTCACTTCTTCATCAAAGGGATTTGCTTTGGCGGGTAGAATATATCAAACTACTGATGGTGGTGTTACCTGGGCAGAAATTTCCAATGCTTCCGGTATCAATAATTTTTTCAATTTATTTTTTGTAAATCCGCAAAGCGGATTTGCGCAAGGCTCTTCTCAACTCGCTACAACTGTCGATGGAGGAAATTCGTGGACGGTTAAATCGCTGCCCACTACTAATGGGCTTACGATATTCTTTGTAGACCCTACTGTAGGATTTTATGGTGATGATAGTGGAGGTGGATTAAACAAAACCAGCGACGCTGGAAATAGTTGGGCGACCGTCTTCATTGATCCTGGAAGACCACAGAGTTATTATCCCTTTTTCTTAGATAAGGATACCGGTTTTGTGGCAACCGGTTCCGGAACTTTTGCATCCACATCCGACGGTGGTCAGACATGGCAAACCAAATCAGTTAATCTGCCTGTCAATCAAAATTCTTATACTTATAATCAACTGTTATTTTTTGATAAGAAGATTGGATTTTATGCCTGTACATCAGGAATTTTGAAAACAACCGATGGAGGGCAATCCTGGCAAAATGTGCTGATGGATTCAGTGGATGGAATCTTCGGCAATGCAATCAATGTAGTTAAGTTTGTAGACACAAATACTGGATATTACAAAGGCTCCAATGCCATTTACAAATCATCCGACGGAGGACTAACCTGGAGTTTAAATTGTAAAGTAGGCGCTGATCAACTCATTGGCATGTATTTTCTGGATATTCATACAGGATGGGCCTGTACGAGCAAAGGTCGAATATTAAGAATTCAGCAGTAGAACTGAATATGTTTCGCTATTCGAAATTGATTCTGAATTCAGTGACTCCCGGAGTAATAGTTTTAAGAGAAAAATCAAAACCATGATTGAACAATATTTCTCTTATTACCGTAAGTCCCACACCTTGCCCGTCTTTTTTGGTGCTGTAAAATGGAGAAAAAAGATACTCTTCAAATTCTGCAGAAATCCCCTTACCGCTGTCTCGTATGATTAAATGTTTTGGATTAAGCTGTGTGACAATTGTAATTGTTCCTTTTTCTTCAATTGCTTCAATCGCGTTCTTGATAATATTAATCAATGCCTGTTCCATTTGTTGTACGTCTGCATTGATTATAAAAGCTGCATTATCATATTCATATTGGAAAATTATTTCCTTTTCTCCTGCCCGCAATTGCATCAGGTCGGTCACATTTTGCAATAACGGAATGATATGAACAGGTCTTTTAAAAGGGATGGGAATGCGTACAAGATCAGCAAAATTGCGCATAAAAGAATTCAGGTTTTCGTTGCGCTCTATCGCTACTTGTATTGCATTAGTTAGTTCATCGCTATGCTGCTTTGTTTGTAAAGTAAATTGCAATATGGAATTAACAGGACCGACCGTATTATTCACTTCATGCGCCATCATCCGGATCACTTTCCCATATGATTTCTTTTCTGCTTCAAGTATTTCAGCAGTCAGTTCTTCAATCATTACGAAGTGACGCGGGAATCCCCGGTCAATAAAATGTGACTTCTGCAACTTATACGAAACGGCTCCATTCATGGTGAACATTTTTGAATGGCCCGTTTGTAATTGCTTTACCTGTTGTATTATAGGATGAGACAATTCATTCAAGGATTTATTCAGCAATTCATTTTCCTCAACACCCAGTAATTGCAAGGCACTGGGATTTACCTGGTGAATGTGTTCATTAAAATCCAAAATTAAAATACCAGTCGGGGACGTATAAATTAGTTTTTCGAGAAACAAATGTTGCTCCTCTTGTTTAGTACGTTCCGTTCTTAATTCGTCCATCATTTGATTGTACACCTGTATCAACTTGTCTATTTCATATTTTCCTGTCGATAAAAATTTTACATTAAAATCCCTGTCCTTAATGGCATCAGTGCCCTGCATTAATAAATTCATAGGCTGAATCAGTTCATGGTACAATTGCCATGAAATTATTATTGATATAATGATGAAAACTTCAGAAACAATAAAGAAAATTTTGTGTTCAGCGAATATAAAATATGATAGCAACAATGCAACAAAGTGTAATATGGCAACAAACAAAATATATTTAGTCCGAAGCTTCATCGTAGGGGATATTATATTTCTCCAGTCGCCGGTATAATGCGCTGCGCGTAATACCTAGAGATTTGGCGACCTTAGTGATCCTGTTTTTATGGAACCCCATTGCCTTGTGAATCATCTGGATTTCCATTTCTTCAAGAGTAAGGTTTCCAACTTCAGGCAATTGCAAATGCTCCTTTTTCTTAACTGTTGTTTCTAACTGAGCTTGGAAATCAATTTCGTCAAGAAGATCCTTTTTGGTAATAAGTATAGTTCGTTCGACAAGATTTTTTAATTGACGGATATTGCCGGGCAATGGCAATTGCTGTAACCATTTCATGGCGTTCCGTGTAACTGATAAATTTGGACGATTGTATATTTCACGAAGATTGTCAACAAAGAAATTTACAAGGAGGGGAATATCACTCGCCCGCTCTCTCAGGGCAGGTAACTTTATCGTGATGAGGTTAATCCGGTAAAGCAGGTCTTCACGAAAAGCACCTTCAGCAACTGTCTCAACGAGATTTTTGTTTGTTGCGCATATTATTCTTACATCTACAATTTTTGCCCTGCTGCTTCCGAGCACTTCGTAAGTTCTATCCTGAAGGACCCGTAATAATTTTACCTGGCTGCTATGGTCAAGGTCACCTATTTCATCCAGAAAAATACTTCCCTTATTTGCCATTTCAAAACGCCCGATACGGTCTGATTTTGCGTCCGTGAAGGCTCCTCTTGCATGACCGAACATTTCACTTTCAAACAAAGAAGTGGAAATGCCCCCAAGATTTACTTTTACAAAAGGTTTATTATTACGTAAACTATTTTGATGAATGGCTTCAGCAACTAATTCTTTGCCTGTACCACTTTCTCCCATGATCAGGACAGATGCATCTGTTGAAGCAATGCGGCCAATTGTTTCTAAAATTTCAAGCATAGCCGGATGTTCACCGATAATATGCTGAAGTTGATATCTGTCATTCAATTTTACCCGGCTTAGTTTTTCTGTCTTTTTTTCCTGAAGATTTAATAATGTATTTATAGACTGTAACAAATAGTCATTGTTCCAGGGTTTATTAATGAAATCATTGGCACCTGCTTTCATTCCTGTTACGGCAAGTTCGATAGTTGCCCATCCTGTAATGAGAATGACAGGTGCAAATGGATAGATCTTCCGGATTTGTTTTAATAATTTAATACCCTCATCTCCGGATGTTTCTATAGAAAAATTCAAGTCCAGGATAATAAGGGAAGGCGTATTATGATTAAGCCATGCAATGGCCTCGTTTGGTGAAGAGACAGCATTTGTTTCATACCCCTCCTGCTGCAATAATAAAAGCAGGGAAGTTCTTACAGCATTGTCATCATCAATAATCAGTATCATAATGTAGCAGGCAATTTAATGCATTTTGCAGTCCCCGCTATTCCTCATGTAACGCAACGGCCGGATAAATGGCGGCAGCCTGCTTAGCAGGATATAGCGAACAGATAAATACTAATAAATAAATGAATAAAGCAGATAAACTAATAGCAGTTAAATAAACACCAGCAGGCAAGTCAAAAACATTTAACAAAGGAAATTGAACAGCGAAAAATGTTCCGATTATCAAAGACAATGTGGCGAGAATCAGCGACTCACTGACCAATTGTGCAGAAACCGATTTTCCAGATGCACCTATCGATCTGCGCAAACCAATCTCACCTCTTCGTTTACTAATATTGTACCAAAGCACTCCGAATAAACCCATTGCAACATTCACGATCAAAAAACCCGCAACAATCAAAAGCACGATCATAGGTACCAGGTACCAATAATTAGCGTTTTTCAGTTTATTGTCAAGGTGTTCAATCTCAACGTTTGAACTTTTCATATAGTTTGCGAGTGTTTTATACAGTTGACTTTCAAAAGCTGCATCTGCACCGGGGTTAACTTTTATTAAAATCTTACCCATCCACCGGAATGATCCTGTATCCGTTTTGTTATAGAGCCCTGGTTCTGTATTTGCAAAATCACCTTTCATTTTAACAGCATATACAACTCCGATTATCAGCGACCTGGTTTTATTGTCTATGTCTTCAATATATTTACCAGTTGCATTATCTTTTCCAAATATTTTTTCTTTCAAATCAGCATTGATTACAACGGGCCTGTCTTTGGCAACATCGTCTCCTTTATTAAACCATCTTCCTTCCACCAACTGCATATCTAAGACATTCTTATAATTATCATCAACCATATACCAATTAATATTATCAATTCTTTTATTTTTTAGTGTTATTCCACCTGTATTTTGATTCTGTGAGAATGGGGTATTATCTCCCGTAAAACTGATTTCTTTAATCTGCGGTAAAGACTTTATAGTTTGTGCCAATGTTTCGTAATACTGATCCAGTGAATCTGTGTTATCAATTTTCAATGAGTTATTGTAATTGATCAACCAAACATTTTCGTTTTCAATGCCCATCGGCTTTTTGTAATTTTGATAATCATATATAAGTAATGTAAAAACTGCGAATATCACGAGAAAGGATACCAGCATTTCTGAAATCAATAAAAAATTTTGTTTCTTTTTATTCCAGATCAGTTTGAATAAATGTCTTAACATAATATATAGATTAATTAGTTATTTATTTTTATTGCGCTTTCAGGGCGGTTACAACATTTAATTTCGACATTCGCCATGCTGGATACACGCCGGACAGGAAACCAAATACAAGGCAGATCACTAAACCAATCAATAACACGGTAAAGTTTAATGACAATTCAAGATTGGCGATCAGGTTTTCACTATTTATTATTTTGAGAATAATGATGGAAAATAATACACCGATCAATCCTCCTAAAAGGGTGAGTATGAGATTTTCAATGATAAATTGATAAACCAGTGTTTTGGATGACGCTCCAAAAGCCTTACGCACACCGATTTCAGACGAGCGTTCCATAATACGTGTTATATTTATATTGACAAGATTTATTGTAGGTAGCAACATTAATAAGAAGGCAAATAGGCCGATGGCTGTCAGGGCAATAACCACACCCGATTGTTTTTCGTTTCCGGTATCCAGGTAAGAAGTAATGTAGGGATCGGCATGACTATATATATGATCAAAATCCTTACTTTCCATGGGCACTTTGTGAATTACTTGTTCATATTCGTCATGAATTTTTGAAAGATCTGATTTTGAATTGGCCAGTAGTATTCCTGTATAACCTCCCCGGTATGCCTTATCATTATAATCTGTTTTCGATACGGTATAGGGAAGATAGATATCGCTGTACGTCAGGTAACTTGTAAGCGGCACATTCTTTACCACACCGCAGACCCTGTATTTTACATTATCGGCTTCTATATACTTTCCTACTACTGTGGACTCATCACCGAAATATGCTTTCTTCATATCTGTTGATATGACAGCGAGTTTTTCTGCATTTTCCACTTCTTGTTTGTTGAAGGCTTTTCCTTCCGTAAAATCATATTCCAGTATGTCCCAGTAATCGGCATTGGTATATTTATAATTAACGGCTATTTTTTTATTATTAACATAAGTATTGGTGCCGTTATAACCGGAAGAGATGCCTAATTTCACCGGTATTTTTAGACTGCCTGCATAATGATTTAAAAAATAAAACGATGGACCGGCTGAGGACATATTAGTCGGACCAACTTCTTCCAGTCTCGTTATATACAACGACCGGTCCCGCTTTTTATCGGGGTAGTCGTCACCAACCACTTTATCTATAAATGCTGTTAATACCATCAGTATGGTAAGTGTAAAACTGATACCAAACAAACTGATGGCTGTAAAAAATTTCCTGCGTCTTAAAACGGCTATTGCGATTTTGAAATAATTTTTAAGCATAAACTAAATTTGTTCCTGAAAAAAGTAAATCTGTCTATTGAACCTGCGATCCATCAAACAATCTCATCAAACGATGAGTCTTTTTCGCCATATGCTCATCATGCGTAACCATCACGATGGTCGTACCTTCAGTTTTATTAAGTTGCAATAAAATATCCATTACCTCATTTCCCATAACACTATCCAGATTCCCCGTAGGTTCATCTGCCAGAATAATTTCTGGCTTGCCGACGATAGCGCGTGCGATGGCAACCCGTTGTTTTTGCCCGCCGGAAAGCTGTGTAGGGAAATGATTTACGCGATTGCTTAATCCAACCTTCCCCAGGGCTTCCGATGCGGATTGTTTTCTTTCTTTTTCGGAACTGTTTCTGTAAAGCAATGGCAGCGAAACATTGTCCAGTACTTTCAAATCATTAATGAGATGATAGCTTTGGAAGATAAAGCCCAGTTTTTTATTTCTGAATTGCGCCAGTTGTTTATCAGTAAAATGATCCAGTTTCTGATCATCAATTTTGATATCCCCTTTGGACGGAGCATCCAACAAGCCCATGATATTAAGCAAAGTACTTTTGCCACATCCCGAAGGACCCATAATAGAAAGAAATTCTCCTTTCTTAATGTTCAGGTTGATGCTGTTAAGCGCAAGGGTTTCAATCGTGTTAGTGCGATATACTTTTTGAATGTTTTGTAAACTTATCATGGATTTATTTTTTAAGCTAAATGAATGGAGATTTACTTATAGGTAATTTTTTCATTTTTTTCAAAATCATAGAGTGATAAATAGCGCAATTGATAGTAAGCGCCCCAAAAATCACGAAGTGCAGATATATAATCTCTTTTCGCCTGATCGTTTTCCTGGAAAGCAATACTTAAATCGGTAATACTTAAGTTGCCGAGAACATATCTGTCTTTCGCAATCTGGTATTTTTCTCCTGCAATACTATCTGCATCCGCAGTAAGCACTAACTGGTCTTTCATCATTTCAAATAAAGTGACCTGGGTTACAATCTGCTGCACGAATATTTGTTTGTTCTGCTCAATCGTATATTCAGTGAGCTGCTGGTTTGCCTGAGCGGTTCTTATTCTTGCCTTTGCTCTGCCCCAGTCAAGTATGGGAATATTAAAACTCATTTGCAGCAATTGCTGATTCTCCGGGTTCTGATAGACATATTCGATGGAAGGTGCGCTTTTGGAATAACCTAAATTTGCAGTTAAAGTAGCGTTCAGACCATTATCTCCCCTGGCTTTGGCCACATCTCTTTTTGCTTCAGTCGCGAGTCGTACAAAGGCAATAGCATCCGACCGGTTTGCATAGGCTTCAGATAATACCTTATCTGTTTCAACACTCATATTGATGGTAGCAGGAGGCAATTCGAGCGAAATTTTATCTAAACTTGACAAGCCGGTATAAGAACGCAGATTTAATGTAGCGATTTCCATATCACGTTTTGCCATACCTACCGATTTTCTCGCCTTCAGTTGCTCCAATTGCAATTGCAGGATTTCATTTTTCGATATTTTTCCGAGCTCTAATTTTATATTTGCGATCCGTTGAATATTTAAAGTATTGGTCAGGTTTGTCTCTGCTATATGAAGATTTACCTGTGCAATCAATAAATCAAAGAAATACCCGGTTGCGTTAATGGAAACCTGTTCCATGGATTCAATATAAGCCTGCTTGCTTTCATTGAATTTTAAAGGTTCAATTTTATTATCCCATTTTAATGAATTGTATTGCCACAGTGGTTGTGTGTATCCGATTCCATAAGGTAACGCATTGTATAAGGTATTTTTCTGGTCAAAATCTGTATAGCGTTGCAGTTGGGTGGTGCCATAAATCGTTCCGCCTGTTGCAGCGATGCTTTGACTGAATGAAAGATTCAGCGCTGAATTGTCAAAATGAACAGGTTGAAACAGGATGGTGCCATTGGGTTGAATAACCTGGTTAAAAGTTTTTGTATACGCCGGCAAATTACCATTTAATGATAATTGTGGCTGATAGTTGGAACGATAAGTCCGCCATTGCCAATATTTTGTTTCCTTCGTGGTAATTGCCTGTTTTGACGCAATGGATTTTTCTTTTGCCATCTGAACGACCTGTTGGAGTGTTAACAAAAGCGTATCATTATTTTGCGCAGATATTCCGCAGCTCAATAAAAGAAGAATAAAAGAGAATAATAATTTCATCGCGGTCGGGATTTCAAATGCTAATTCGTTATGGTAATTTCCTTCGCGTTTTTAAATTCGCTCATATCTGATGTAATGATCACGTCTCCCGGCTTCAAATTATCTTTGATTTCCACAAAATCGAAATTGCTCATGCCGATATGGACGGTTCTTCGTTCTGCTTTTCCATTATTTAAAACAAAAACATCCTGAATGGATGAACCTTTGAAGGTTGCACCATTTGAAACACGCAAAACATTATTATGTGTTGAGGTAACCAGAAATACATCAACTTTCATATTCGGACGAAACAATTTATTATTCAATTCATCCAATGCTATTTCGAATGATACAATACCATTTTGCACGGAAGGATAAATATTCGCAACCTTCCCACGCATTTTGGTTTCATTAATTCGAATGATAGCGGTCATGCCGTGAAACAGTTGGTCAATATAATTATCAGAAAGGCTTCCTTTTACTTTAAAACTTCCAAGATCTGCTATACGTACAAGTGATTCACCTTCTCTAATTGTAGAGCCTATATTTTTATTAACCCAGGTAACTACACCAGAGCGACCGGCAACAACATTCGCAAGTTGTAGTTTACGTTCCAGCTCTTTCTGGTCATTTTCCTGAATATCTGCAGCAATTTCAGCTTCCTTCATTTCCACCTCCATAGTTTGCTGCTTGCTTTTTATTTCATTCTCTAATTGCTGTTTTTCTAATCTTGCGACCTTTAAGTTTAATTCTGCCTGTTCTACACTTTCTCTTGTTCCACCGCCGGCATTTAATAGTCGTTTCGCATTTTCTACATCAGCTATGAGACTATTGATCTTCAGTTGTTTGATGTCGTTGTTTGATTTGATTTCATAAAAACTTTTGTCCAGTTGAAGTTTCAATTTTTTGATATCGTTTCGTTTTTCTTCCAATTGAAATTTCAATTTTTTATATTCTGTTTGGGAAGCGGTTTTATCAAGGGTAAGAATAGATTCCCCGGCTAGTACTTTACTACCTGCATCTTTGATCACTTTTTGAATGGAAGCGGTAATTGGGCTAGTAATTGTTTCTTCAAATTCCGGCAACACTTCACCGGAAGCATTGATGGTATTTTCAATATTTCCTTTTTCTACTACTGCTGTCGTGATAGCCGACTTATTTATGGAGGACTTAAAAGAAAAGCGTACAAACCAGATGGCTGTTAGTAAAACAAGAATCGTTGCGAGAATTGAAATAATAATTTTTCGTTTCCTTTTTAGAATTACATGTTCTGGCAGAACCGTATCCATAATCCTCAGTTTGCACAAAAGGTTTCAAGCCTGATGCCAAACATAAATGGAACCAGTTCAAATGATTAGTTAGCTTTTAAATGTAAATATTGTCCGAAAACGAACGTTTTGTCCGCAATTAATATGTTGATGATGAAATCGGATATGATATTGCTGGTATATTGAGAATTCAGCAATAGACCCATTCATGTGCTAGCTTATCCATGCCTGCACCTCTGTTACTTTCAATTTATTCTTGTTTATAAGCTCAATGCGCAATATTTTCCCTCGTCCTGCGAGAGGTGCCCATTGACACCCAATTTCATAAAGACCTAATTTATCGTTAGTGATAATTTTCTTCCAGCACCCTTTACCCTCCAGATTTTCTTTTAGCCTAACAAATTCGGGCTCATTATCGAAGTCTATTTCATCAATAGATTTATAAAAATTTTTCAGCTCTATGGTATAAGATTTAAATTGATATTGTTTGTATGTAAACCTGTCCATATCATAATTTCTTAGATTGGGAACAAGCTGTTGTCGAATAGCATTTGCCCTTTCGACAGGGAATTCGCTGACTTTAAATTTATTCAATGTCCACGCAAGTTTGTAACTATTTTGTTTGCAATCGCTATACAACTGTTCGGATGGGGGTGTTCCTTTAAAACTTTGGAAAAATCTTTTAATACCGGATGGATATTTATTTTTTACGCTGTCCGCCTTCTGTTCCCAAAACGCAAAAGTTGTTTCCAGGATAGGAATTATTGAAGGATCATTTTGAAAAACGAGGATGTGAAATATTCCATCAGGGATGACAATCGCTTCATAACCTTTGTCAGACGAATCATAAAACGAATCGCTATAAGATTCTAATGCGCTGATTGTTTTTAAATTAATAGTTTCATTTTTTATAATCTGGCCCATCTCTGAAAAAAAGGCCAGCGGTAAATAATTATTTTTCGAATTGTAGCATTTTAAGGCAATATACAGGGCAGCGCTTGTATCAATTTCGGAAATGTCAATAAATGGTCGTATAATTTTTAATGCAGAGTCAGCCCCATATTTATCAGCAATGTTTTCCAGTTCCCTGGTCGAAATAGATTTTTGCCCAATGGATGAAAAGTATAAAAATGTAAATAAAATTTGCAAGGCTGAAAATCGCATAATCACCTTCATAATGGTTGTTTCAAAGGGTTTGGTTAAAGGGTTAGTCTATGCCGAGCGAGGACAGTTCACTACTATTTAACTGTAGCGAATTAATGATTTTATTATTTGACGGAAAAATAAATAGGAAGTTGCTGACCAGAAGAATAACCATCCAAAGAAAGGAGCGGTCATGAGTTAGAAAATAAATGATGATGGCAAACATGACAGGAAATTCACAAAGCGCCATTCTGATGATCGGCGCAGCACGATATTTTTCGAGTTTTTTCCCAAGGTCTTCTTCGGGGTCAATTTCAGTCAACCGCTTTCGGAATAGAAAGAAAGAGGCAGGGATTGCTACTGCAGCAATTAATATAATAACAACCTGCAGCACTGGAGTCAGGGAATTAATTCCAGTAGAAAGCATACCGGTTTCTACTAGTACGGTCACTATTAGTGCAAACAGAATCTGGCCGATCAGCAAGGCGAAATAAAGGATTCTAATTGCTTTCAGGTCGTTGGGTCGGGTTTCCATTGTCTAAAGAAAATAAAAAAAAGCTAAATGGTCACATTTACTCTTAATCGTAAGGTTGGTCCAACCGGCCAGACTGCGCTTTATCTTACTATTTTGAGAGGTATATGAGTGGTGGATCGGTATTGAATATCTTTAGCCTGGTCAGATGAAATAATGAACTTATTGGGTAATTAGATTTAATTGATTCTCACTATATTATAAAATATTTTATTCGCTTACAACAACCAGGTGTAAGAAAAAAGCCGCCAGTTACAAAGTTTTGTTTGTAAGGGTTTTTATTTAGCATATATTTTCACAAGACTTGGTAGCCCGCCAGTGGAAAATGCAAGAGAATAGCCAGGTCCTTATTCCTGTCCCCGAAAGAAATTGTTACTACTTTTTTTAACCCTTAATATATGCAACTAAACAATTTAAAGTGGGCCGGCTTATTAGCCCTGTTCATTTCTTTCATAGCAATGCTTAGCTGGGAGATCCATTTGCGAAACAAGGGAAATAAGATTTCTTATGATGACAATGAAGCCTTGTGGGCCGATAAGAGAGCCATTGTATATGAGCCGAAAAATAAAGCAACCGTTTTTGCCGGCGCTTCCCGAATCAAATATGATTTGGACATTTCAACCTGGGAAACCCTTACCGGAGAAAATGTCATTCAACTCGCTAATGTAGGAAGTAATCCCAGACTGGTATTAACGGATCTTGCCAATGATGAAAATTTTAAAGGCAAACTTATTGTGGATGTTACGGAAGGAGTGTTTTTTTCTGAAGAGGCGTTCTATGACTGGAGAACGAGGAAGAAGATCGCTTATTTTAAGGACAGGACACCCACCCAGCGTTTCAGTTTTCAGGTAGACCATTTTCTGGAGTCACAATTCGTTTTCCTCGATCAGGACAACTTCTCCATAAATGCGATGCTGGATAATATGCAGATACAATCCAGACCGGGAATATTTCCGGGACTTTATTTCCCAATGGGATTTACGCTCGTAAATTTTGAAAGACAATCTTATATGACGCCTGATTTCGTTGCGGATACAAACCAGCAAAATGTCGTGAAAGGGATATGGTCATATGGCTTACAACGAAGATTGGCACCTCATATCTCCAGCGGAAAATTGGACAGCATATTTTATTCTGTAAAAGCTGATGTTGACAAAATCAGGGCCAGGGGTGGCCGTGTATTATTTGTACGTCCACCATCCAGCGGACCTTTTAAAGAATCTGAATTGAAGGGATTTCCAAGGGCCAAATACTGGGATCGACTATTAACTTATACAGGTTGCAATGGGATTCATTATGCAGATTATCCGGCAACGGCAGATTTTATTTGTCCGGAGTGGTCGCATTTGTGCCCCGCAGATGCAGTGATTTATACAAAGAGCCTTATCAAAACACTTCGGGAAGAAAAAGGCTGGTTCTGAGATTTGAAAACATTTAAGTAAAACCTGATTACCAAAACCGGTTGACCTCCAAACATGAATTTTATACCAGATATATAAATCCTGAAATATGCAAACGGGTACGATTATACGGGCTGGATTTCTGGCAATTATTTTATCCATACTGGTAATGGTTTCATGGGAAATTCATTTGCGCAACCAGGGTAACAAAATTTATTATGATGATAATGAAGCGATGTGGGCGCATTATCGGGGAATGGTTTATGAACCCTCCGACAAATCAACCGTATTCCTCGGTTCATCCAGAATAAAATTTGACCTGGATATTCCCACCTGGCAAAACATTACCGGGAATCATGTCATTCAACTTGCAAACGTCGGAAGTGATCCAGTTCCTTACCTAATGGACCTCGCGGATGATAAAAAATTTAAAGGAACCCTGGTTGTCGATGTCACGGAAGGATTGTTTTTTTCTGATTTCTCACCTGAAGATGTTGCGACAGATAAAAAAATTAATTATTTTAAAAAGATTACCCCGACACAGCGATTTAGTTTCCGGGTAAATCACGTTCTTGAATCACAGTTTGTTTTCCTGGATCAGGACAGATATTCGATAAATTCAATGATGGATGAATTGCCATTAGCTCACCGGCCCGGTATTAAACCTGAGCCTGATTTCCCCGATGATTTTGGTGTGGTGGATTTTAACCGACAGTCCTATATGACACCCAGATTTGTTGCAGATACCAGCCTGCAGAATAGGGTGAAGGCAATTTGGGTTTGTTTGGGAAGAGTGATGGCCGCACCTACGTCTTCTGCCGGTAAACTGGATTCCTTTTTTAATGTAATAAAAGTAGCTACAGACAAAATTAAAAGCAGGGGCGGACATGTATTATTTCTACGCACTCCATCCAGCGGTCCCATGCTGGAAAATGAAAAGAAGGGATATCCAAGAGCTAAGTACTGGGACAGATTATTGGCCGTAACAGGATGCCCCGGCATATATTATGCCGATTATCCTACCCTCTCAAATTTTGTTTGTCCCGAGTGGTCACACCTCAAACCTGAAGACGCAAAAATTTATACCAAAGAATTAATTAAAATTCTTCAAAAAGATAAAGGATGGACTTTCAGTAAAAAATCAAATTCCATATAATTATTCATAACCCCCAAATAACCGAACGATGCTTTTTAACTCTTATACATTTATTGTATTTTTTATTATCGTCCTGATTTTGCATAATCTTCCATTTTCATGGAAGACAAAAAAGATCAATCTTCTTATCGCCAGCTATGTTTTTTATGCAGCCTGGAATCCTCCGTTCATTCTTTTATTGTGGCTCTCCACCGTCGTAGATTTTTTTGTGGGCAGGGCACTGTATGCGCAGGAAAATAAACACAAGAAAAAGTTATTGCTGGTAATCAGTTTAATCGGGAACCTGGGAATGCTTTGTTTTTTTAAGTATGGAGGTTTCCTGCTGGAGAATTTTACTTTTCTTGTGAACGCACTCGGGTTTAATTTTCATCCTGCAAAACCTAATATCATCCTGCCCGCAGGTATTTCTTTTTACACTTTCACCACTTTGTGTTATACGATCGATATGTATAAAAAGAAAAGCAAACCAGTGGAATCCATGTTGAATTTTTCTTTATTTGTAACCTTTTTTCCGCACCTGGTGGCAGGTCCTATTGTAAGGCCTCCCCAGCTGGTTCCTCAATTTGAATCACCCAGGAAAGCAAATACACAGCAATTGTTTCAGGGTCTTTTTTTATTGACCCTCGGACTTTTTATGAAGGTATTTCTGGCGGATGGTATGCTTTCGGGCCCCGCGAACAATTCTTTCGCAGCAACAACTGCTTTACAGTCAATAGACGCCTGGATGGGTGTACTTGCTTTTTCAGGGCAGATCTTTTTTGATTTTGCCGGTTATTCATTATGCGCGATTGGTGCGGCGCTTTGTCTTGGATTTGTATTACCGAATAATTTCTTGTATCCCTATGCGGCAGTGGGCTTTACTGATTTTTGGCGCAGATGGCATATTACACTATCGTCATGGCTTAGAGACTATTTATACATTCCCTTGGGAGGAAACAGGGCAGGGAAATACAGAACATACTTCAATCTGATGATCACTATGTTGCTCGGAGGACTTTGGCATGGAGCAAAATGGACTTTCGTAGCCTGGGGTGCATTGCACGGGCTGTATTTATGTATTGAAAAAGCGGTTCGTGATATACGAAAATCATCCGGAGTGAAAACATTAATTACCGCCCCTGAAAGAAAAGTTGTAATGGCATCTTTTACTCCTGAAATAAACCACCCAAAAAACCTTAAAAACTTTATCCTGGCCCTGGGCACTTTTTTTCTTGTAAATGTTACCTGGGTATTCTTCAGGTCTACTGATTTTAGTTCTGCGTGGCGGATGCTGCATTCCATGTTTATTAATAATCCCAAAAACACAGCCGTATTGACATCTTTGGAAATTTACAAGGTCGGTATTATCATTCCACTTTTAGTAATTACTCATTGGTTGATGAGAAATACGCAGGCTTTAACGGTTGCTGGTAAAATGCCCTGGTGGCTTTTAGGCCTGGTTTGGTCAGCAATGATTATTTTAATCCTGTTAAGCCAGAATGCAAGCAGTGCGTTTATTTATTTTCAATTCTAAAATGTAATTATCGGTGTCAGGAGCGGGTCCAATCCCACAATACTATATCCCATTTAATACCCCCATAATTCAGTGTATCAATAACCTGAAATCCGGTATTAAGATGTGCTTTCAACGACCTGGGATTGTTTTTTGCAATATCGGTAAGACAATAATCGAATTTCCATGATAAACTGGATTTGAAATGCTGATACATTTGTTGAACCAATCCCTGTCCACGATAGTTCTTGGCAACGCATAATTGTCCGACAACAACATAATTGGAGTATTTGAGTGATTGATTGTTGTATTCTATCTTATCTATATTGTCGAATAAATCTGATAAAAGTTCGTGATGATTCCTGATTGATTTTAATGCAACTAATGCGTATCCAACGACCAGGCCGCCATCTTTCGCAATGACCGAGGGGCTTTCCTGATGAAGCGTTTCTAAAAATTCAATGGAGTACTCTGCGGTAACAAAACCCTGATCTTCTGCTTCCTGGTCAGATAAGTTTCTCTTTAGATTTTTGTCCTGTAAGGATTTTATTTCCTCCAATTCCGAAAATTCGGAAACAAGTTTGATCCTGATCATAATCTAAAATTCGATTCTTTTTACTGTTCTTATTTGGAGCTAAATTACATCCGATGGATTGATGGCCCAATCCTTTCTAAATCTTTCTTCAATAACCTATACATGAAATTGGAACACCCTAAACAAAGAAAAAGAGCATGAGATATATTTTTTGGAGAAAATAAAAACAAATAAGCTCCTGCCTCTTTTCGAAAAATTATTTGCCTGGGGCAAATTGGGCAGTTTTAACAATGTTGACCTTGACAAAAAATATCCGGTAGAGAATTCAGATATTTATTGTAAAAAGTAGTCAAATAAATAAAATCAATTTCTTCCAAATCAGCTTTCTCTTATTATTTCCCAAATTTCCACCCGGCATATATTTGAAAGAGATTGGATTTCACATTGACATTTGGAACAAAACTGGGCGGTTCCGAAGATGAATTTGAGCTTGGCATGCTGTAAAGGTTGGTAAGACTGAAATTGAATCTTGCGCCGACAAGTAACCCTGAAATCGGATGTACTTCTACGCCGCCACCCAATGCAAATTGAAAACGATTATAATAACTCAGGATCTGATTATATGAACCAGACATACCGGAATTCGAAGAACTGGTGCTGTCGGCATTTGCATTTATGAGATAAGCCATTTCTTCTCCCGCATAAATTTGAAAGAACTTGGTTATATTAATGCAAATAAATGAGGGCAGCATAATGTACTCAAGATTAACTTTCCCTGTAGCGCTGCCGGTTGAATAATTATATCCCTGTTTTGAATAAATGAGTTCCGTTTTATTTCCAATGATATTCCTGTAAGGGGTAGTAAAAAAAGCTCCAACATTGAAACCAGAGGCGCTTTTACTGTTTACAGAAGCAACACTCGTAACGTTAGTAAAATTCCAACCTGCCTTAACGCCAATTTGTGCCATGGCGAGAGACGGGCTGGAAATCAGCAGAACGATTAGTATCTTTTTCATGTCGTTTTGTTTAAAAGTTACAATTTCCTTTTCATTTTTGGCCCTTTACAGGCTAAATTTTGAAATATAACTTTCGTTAGATCCGGATATAAAATAAATTCAAACAGGTGGAAAAATAGTACTAATTAATTTGGATTGCTAATAAATTTAGTATATATTTGACAATACCTGACAAGTCAATTATTGTAAAATGTCAAACCAATTCGGAGATAGAATAAAACTACAAAGAGAGCAAAATCAATTACTACAGCGCCAGGTAGCCAGTCAATTGGATATAGATGGTTCCATGCTTAGCAAAATTGAAGGAGGAGACAGGAAAGCAAAAAAAGAACAGGTAGCCCAATTTGCAAAGGTTTTGAAAATGAATCCAGATGAACTTCTTACCCTATGGTTAGCTGATCAGCTGATAGAAGTTGTGGAAGGTGAATACCTTGCTTTAAAGGCGATACAGGTTGCTGAAGATGGGGTCAAATACAATTCAAAGAAAAAGAAATAAAATATTCGTTTGAGGTAATCAGAATTCATAAATCCTTAATTATGAATAAAATATCAGTACAAAATACTTTGCCCGCTATATCTCAGGAATTAAATAAAATTGTTTCCACTTTATTACCGGAAAAGATTTATTTGTTGTCTGTCATTCACCAGAAAAAAGAGATCCAGAGCATTTTTAAAGACGATGTAGCGGAAGAACATATTATCGAAGCATTGAATATAGAAGCATTGAATATACTTGTCCTCACGACCGAATCTGAAAAGAGATCAAGTGATGAATTACAGGATATAATTGAGAACAGGTTGGACATACGAATACCAACTACTGCTTTTGTTATGCAAGCCGTCCAATTTAACGGATGGTTGAAAAAAGATCATCCATTTGCATTAAAAGTAGCTCTGAATGCCAAACTCTATTTTGATGCGGGCAAGATCCCATTTAGTGTACCAAATGCAATCAATGAGCTAGCCGCGAAAGAAATTTTGAGGGGAGATTTGGAGCAAAAAATCAGGAAAGCCGTGGAATTCCTTGCAGGAGCTGAGTTATTTATTGTTCGAAAACAATTTGAGATGGCTGCTTTTAATTTACATCATGCAGCAGAACAAGTATATACAGGTATTATCCGCTTTAATACAGGTTTTCTGGTGCAAACTCATAACCTGGATAAGTTATACAGATATTCGAAATATTTACTCCCTGGACTGAAGGAAATATTTCCAAGGGGAGCAGAAAATGAAAAAAGACTGTTCCAATATTTGCAGAAGGTTTATTTAGGAAGCAGGTACAATGTAGATTTTTCAGTCAAATACGAAATGGTATTGCTATTATTTGAACGGGTTAACAAACTATTGATTTTATGTCAGGGTATACTGCGAGCAAGATTAATCATTGCCTGAACAGGCTGATATTAACTGAAATGAAGGATCCGGATAAATTAAATCCTTATATTATCCTGCAGGAAATCTGTGATTTTGAAGGTGTGCAGGAAATGAAAAAGTTATTTCGGAAATGTTGTCAGGTATCATTATCCGAAAAATATTCATGGGATGAAGGAATTCCAGGTAACCTGCTCTACATCTACGAGCAATTGGAGAAATTAATTGAATCCTGTTACCTCATTTATATAAAAAAGGGATTTAAACAGAAGGCAAAAAAGAAAACTAAACAGCATGATTGGGAAATAGGTACTGATCATCCTGTGTTACCGGCGTCACTAAGTTGGGAGGAATTTATGAACCCCAGGATCGTAATTAATGATTTTTTTGAAAAGTATAGTTTGTTGGAATGGAAACAATTCATTCACTCCTGGATGGAAGCCGGCCTTTCAAATTTTAGTGTTTTGGAAAATATAAAGGCCAAAGAAGTATTACCATATGTTTATGGTATGGAGAAATTATTGGAAGCCTCATACCGAATCGTTGATTTATCTGTTAAGAAAAATTAGCCTTGTTTTGTTACTGCCAGCATGGGATGAATCTCATAATTGCAAAGTCCGTTAGCGGGATCATTTGCTACTAACTTATCAAGTATTGAATTTTCTGAAACTCCTACTACCGCAATCCCGTATCCGCCTTTCGGATCGATAACCGGTCCCAAAACAATTACTGTCCCGTCATTTACATAGGGCTTCCAGTAAGCAACGTGTTGTTGCATGACCTGGCGCTCTTCTGTCGTCATATCGACAGTGAATGAGGCCCGGGGTGGAATTAATTTAAGAAAGAAATGTTTTATATCTGCCATAACATTATTTTTTCAATTATACAATCTTTGACTGAAAAGGATGGATTTTTATTTTCAGGTGGTCTTTTTATAAGTAATTCATAACTTTCCTTCTAAATAAAGAAAAATCAATGAAACTATTATCTGCTTTTATTTTAATTCTCGCGGGCCTCATTTCCTGTGAATCAAATAAAAATACTGAAATGCCAGTCGCACCTGTAAATCCTATGATTGGTACCTGGGAATTGATTTCAGGCACAACCATTCAGGGCAAGGATACAGCTGTTACGGTTTATACAAAGAATAAGAAATTTCTAAAAATTATTAATGGTACCCATTTTTCTTTTGTAGGCCATGATCTGACAAAGGGTAAGGATACACTGGCTTTCTATACATCCGGGGCTGGAACCTATACACTTGCAGACAGCCTGTATACAGAACACCTGCAATTTTGCAGCGACCGGGCCTGGGAAGGGAATGATTTTTCTTTTACTATATTAATTAAAGATGATACTTTAACTCAGACGGGGATTGAAAAGGTAGAAAAAATCGGTGTGAACAGATTGAATATTGAGAGATATGTCAAATTGAAATAGGATCATATTCCTGTTTAGCGCGACACCTGCAAATTTTGTTTAGTAAAATCTGAAAACCAGCCCAACCGGTTTTTGTAAAGCTTACGTTTGCTAGCTACTAAATTGAAATTTTTTTCAAAAGATAAATTTTTCCATCCGGTTTTGTGAAAATATACATTTCTCCTTTTTCATCTCTGGCGAAGCGGAGATCTACGCGGTTTTGTCCGCAAAGAGCCTGAAGTGTTAATCGTTTGCCATTCATGGAGACAAACCATTCCCTTACATTGGCAAGTTTACCCGAATTCAAATCGGATAAATTTATATAGAACAATCTGCCGGAAGGAATATCTCCAAATAAATATTTCCCTCTGAGTTCAGGAATAGCAATTCCTTCATATTCAAAACCGCCTTCAATGGCTTTGCCTTCGTCATGGTCGAAAGCGGCTATGGGATATGTGAAATGAAAAACACTATCATTCGCGGGTAATGGATATATCTTATTTATATCTCCTTCAGGATGCACGGCAAATCTTCCTTCACGGGCTGGCCATCCGTAATCATGTCCTTTTAAAATAATATCAATGGCTTCAATATTTGCCTGTCCGATATTGGTAGCCAGCATCTGACCCTTACGCGTCCAGGTAATTCGATTGGGATTTCTGAATCCATCTGCATAGATTTCACGAACTGTATTGTTGTCCGGACTTTTTGTGAATGGGTTTTGTTTAGGAATGCCATATTGTCCATTGGTACTATTCTTTCCCATTGGATTAATTCTTAAAATGCTTCCCCATATTTTATCCGGATGATGTGTAAGTAAAGAATATCCATTTTCTGCACTTCCACCATCGCCTACACCGATATAAAGATTTCCGTAGTCATCATCTCCAGGTTTAGCCATCGGGTTAAAAATAATTTCCTGAACCCCATGAATGCCGGAAACCATGTCAATCCTCATCAATTCACGACAGGTTCCTTTAAATACAGTTGCCGCCGGATCTGAAATTTTCCATTCACAAAGCACCCATTGAAGCATTTGCTTAATAGAATCGGGTATGGAGAAGTCTGCCTTTTTTGAATGAGCCGCTTCACTATGAGTTGTATAAAAAATTCCGTTCCTTGAATAATCCGGATGAAATGCAAATGATCCGAAACCCGTGGCTAATCCGGGCTGGTTAATAAAATTCGGTTTCCATTTTGAAATATCCAGCCAGGTTACCGGCTTTTGATCTTCCAGTTTATATAATTTACCACGCTGATCCAGGATAAACCAGGTCTTCTCCTTACTTACCCAATCCATTTTGCTGATCCTGGTCAGCGGCTGTTTATCACTACTGGGGGGTAGTTGACTGAACTGTTCCAGGTCAATCTGAATATTGGAAGCTTCGATTTTTTCAGGAATGGGATCCCTGATGGCGAAGGGATCTTCTTTTTCTTTTTTGGTTCTTTTCTTCGTTTTTAAAAATGCAATCAACTGGTCTATTTGTTCATCTTTAATGCCAGTAAACGAAGGCATCATGGTTCGATAAATATCAAAGATTTTCTTTGAGTGCTCATCACCTGACTTCACCATTTTTTTTGGTTCACGGATAAATTGCCTGAGCCAGTCTGCAGAGTCTGTTTCTGTAATGCCTGATAAATTGGGACCAATCCCATTTTGAAGAAAACCATGGCAGCCACTGCAGTTTTGATTAAACAGAACCTGGCCACGCGCAATTGACAGGGAATCAGTTAAGACTATTTTTGTTGTTTTGCCTGAACCACAGGATAATATAAATAAAATAAGAATCCCAGGAATGATAAAAGAGAAGACGAGTTTCTTCATCAGGCATTAATCGATTGCCTAAGATACTGAATCAGTACTTAAGTTTTATTCTGATTTCAGTCAACCAGTATTTGCCTTATCAATTAACAAAATTTTCAACCTGCAGCGTTTACATTTTGGTTTTTTTAGCGTCTAATATATAAGAACCTAAACCCGCCTATATGGAACCGAATACTACACAACAGGAAGTACTGCTCAGTACCGATACGCAATTCGCGCACAGGCAATGGGCTGACAATGATACGGATGGCGCCTCAAACCTGAGCGCAAAAGAACAGCTGGAAAAAGCATGTTGGGATGGACTGGTAAAAGAAATGATTCCGGAATTGAATATCACGCTGGATTCAAAGAAGAAGCTTTGGCTTTGGCGGATACACGAAACACGTTCCTTCCTGGCTTTGGATTTTTATGAATATCCTGGTCCTAAAGACACTGAGGCTTCCATCGATCCATATCTTTTTATGGTTGAATTAAGAAATAATTAGCCGGGGCAAGCCTAGCTTAAAAGAATACGAACGCCAACTAAACCCAGGCAAACGGCCAGGACGCGGATGATGGTATTACTATGTAATTTATGAGAAAGCCAAGCGCCGATTTGTGCGCCCGGGATCACGCCGATAATTAATCCGATTACCATATGGAGGATTTTCGGATCATTATAACTTCCTTTGATCGCATGAACGGCGACACTAACTGTAGCCATAATTGCAAGGATAAAATGCGAAGTTGCTGTAGCTACAAAAACAGGAAATTGCAGCCAATGTACCAGGGCCGGCACATGAATTATACCCCCACCAATACCTAGCAGGGGCGATAAATATCCTACTATGATGCTGATTAAAATACCTCTTGTCTGATTGTATGTATAGGTATAAGTAACCCCGGAATTGTCAACGAGTGCGCGCTGTTTCCAGCGTTTTTTATTTGCATCGACAACAGTATCCGGACCAGATTTATTTTGACTAAGTAGCAAATAAGTTGAAAGTGCAATTAGTAATAATCCAAATAGGATATTAAAAATATTACGCGGAATAAATTGTGTTGACAAAACGCCCAGGATAGAACCCGGGATTGTGAAAAGTGCAAATAACAATCCGGCTTTATAATCAATGCGCCCTGAGCGGGCATATGCGATAGATCCGGATATTGCGTTTGCTGCAACTATTACAATAGAGATCGCTGTTATAGTCTCCGGATTCAATTCAGGATAGGAAAGGATGAGGATGGGAACCAGGATAAAGCCACCTCCTGCGCCTATCAGTGTCCCGAACATACCAATGAAAAATCCTATTATTACAAGTATGATCAAATTGAGCATAATCAAATTCTGGCCCCAAGTTGCATTTTATTTATTGTTTCGATAAAAAAAATTGTAATATAATGAATGAATACCCGTTTTTCCTTTTAGCAACTTCAAACCCAACGCCATAATGAAATTCTTAAAATGTTTAGCAATTTTCATTTCAATCCATTTTACACTTAGTGCCCAACAAAATTTTGAACCTGGATATATCGTTAAACATAACCAGGATACTGTAAGGGGTTTTGCAGAAGTAGCTTTGAATAGGGATTTAACCCGTTCAGTTAAATTTAAAAATGGGGAATCTTCAGAATTAAAAGAATACAAGCCGGTTGATTTGCTTGGTTTCGGCATAGGGAATGACAGGTATTCAAGTATGCACTTTTTAAATACTGCCCAGGACTCCGTGATGGAAACAGCATTTGTTAAACAGCTGATAAGGGGTGAATATAGTCTGTATTCCTATTCGAAGGAAGACCTGGTTTTTTATCTTCTCCAAAAAGATACTACGGTCTATTTCCTGTATGACAGAGTAACAGATAATTTAGGTGAAATCAAGCAGGAAGGGAATTATATGAATTATATGAACCTGATTAGCGTCAGCTGCGAAAAGCTTTCAAACATGTATTCCCGGGTTTTGTATAATGAAAAAGACCTGACGGATTTTGTTTTGAAAGCGGATAATTGTTCTTCCAACGAAAAAGCAACTAGTTATTATCAGAAGGCAAAATCTACTGTGCAGGGTTTTGCATTTATAGGAGGATTTCCTCCCAGCCTTACTCAGTTTACCGCAAATTTTACCCTCCAGTTTTCTTTACCCAGGGTGTATAAGAATCTTTCTTTTAATGTAGGAGTCAATTATTCATATACTACTAAAAAAATGGAAGACCTCGGCGGAGCAAATGAACTTATAAAATACACCAACAACTACAGTATTATAAGTGTCCCCTGCACAATCCAATGGAATTTCACGACTTCCATGATTCAACCTTATTTTTATGCCGGTCTCTCCGGGGCTATTTATAATGAAACCTCCAGTTACGGGACATATGGTGAACCGATAAACCCACAAACATTTGTAGTAGCGGTGGTTCTGGGGCTCGGTATCCAGGCGAAAGTTGGATCTCATATGTATATAAGGGCTGAAGAAGTGTGTAATTTTAATGGGCAGTATCTGATGGTATTTCAAAACCCGGCGATTGGCATTGCTTACCGTTTCTAACCTGGATTAATAAATTAATTATTACTAGTTGGAAAGGCTAATGGAACTTCTCCTTTATCGTACCAGATCATGGCATTGAAAAGAATATGACTTGCATATTCTTTGCCTGAAATCAGGTCATCATTGAACTCTTTGATGTCCATAACCTGTAATTGCAAGTTTCTTCGATCCTTCAAAAAACTATAGAGTAATGTCTTCTGTGTTACCATTGATTTTTTTTCTTTCTCATTTGAAAGAATCAATAAACTATAATGGTTACCTCTGAATTCCTGAACAGTATTCTTACTGTAAATATTTTCAGTTATCTGATAATCATAACTGGCAGATAACAGCAGGATTTTTTCCGGGTGAGATAAAAGCACAATTTCACGGATTATTGAACTAAGTCCGCCAAAATGTGTGTCTCCTGCCCGAACCGATGTTGTTTTCATGGTTTTACTTTTTATATGATGATTAAAATACATATATTCTCCGTTCCCTGATCGATATGAAAATCTTTACTTCGAAGCCTTATCAAATTGTTTATTAAACCGGTCTGCCAGACAAGGATATTTAAAAATGTCAATAGAATATTGAGATATTCATTGAAATTCTTATATTTATGATATTTAATAAATAAATATAGCAATATAATTGACATATACCAAATATATTGATAAATAAAATCACCCTTTATAATGAGTTTATTTTCTAAAAATCTCCGTTTTTTACGAAAAAAAAGCAATCACAACCAGGATGAAATCTCCATTCTTTTCAATAAGCGGGCGAATACCATTGGCAATTGGGAAAATCAGAAAAGCGAGCCGAGCCTGGCAGAGCTTATGAAATTGGGGGACTTTTTTAAAGTCAGTGTTCAGGAACTGCTTAACACCGATTTGGAGATGCAATCCTTTCAACAAAATTCTGAAGCGAAAGCTGCTGATAATTCCAGACAAATTTCTAAATCCTATTCTATACAGGAGTCTGTTAATAGTATGGCTAATGAAGGCAGTGAGGATGCATTCTGGATAATTCTACGGGAGTTAAGAGCTGTGAATGAGAAGTTGGATTTACTGGCTTCCGGGATGGAATTTCCATCTCTTAAAAAAAATTCAGATAAGAGCTCTCATTAATTCATTCTCAATTTTGGAAAAAAATTCCAAATGGCGGAATAAAATGACGTACCGTGCCATAAAACAGAACCTTATTAAGGAATAAAATTTTCTTTCTAAATCCTTCATTCTTAGGTAACTGCAGCCTCATTTCTTACTCTTCAACACCTGATTTTATTAATTGGTACCAACCTTGAATTTACTTGTTTAGTTCTTTACCATACAGAAGCAATTAAGTGTAGTTCATTCGTTGAGAAAGTAATGATCTGAAAAGTAAAATTGCAATATTTGTTTTACGATAACGTAACCATTCTTCCCATAGGAAAAATGCAATATCAAACAAATGCTGTCGTTTATACTGCTAAGAATAATCCCTTAGGATTAAATTAATTTATTGTTTCGTGTGTGGTACTGATAATAAGCCGGCTAATTAAAAACCAGCTGATCCGCGAAACCTTTTGAAAATTTATTAAATCCTGCGTCATGAAAACGTTGTCTAAACTTGTATCAACCAGCAGTGTATCACTATTGGTTATTACCTCACCGGTGCTGATTTCCAGCAATCACAAAAAGATTGAAGTATCTACGAGCACTGCTGTTGTAGCAGCTACTTACCATATTCCTGTATTAACTAACAATAACTTCAAAAATTTTAAGTACAGTAGTCCGGAAATGAATGCCTCAGCCTCTGAAAAGCTGGCTGATGATGATAAAGCCCCGGATTTTAATGCCAGCGCTGCGGTCAAAAAAGCTTTTGAAGTAAAAATGGTAATTAAACAGGCGCTTACTTTATATGACTCAATGAAACTCGAACAATCGGGATTGAATCAAAAGGCTTTTGAATATGCCTGGAGAGGATATCACAATTTATTGAAACAGGGTAAATTGAAAAAATCTTATGTACTTACAGTCTGCGATTTTACACAGTCTTCCAGCAGCAAGAGGTTGTATGTGATTGATGTAGCACATAAAAAATTATTGTTCAATACTTATGTATCTCACGGTATGAATTCGGGTGTTGAATATGCTACTTCATTTTCAAACAAGGCGAATTCATTTAAAAGCAGCCTTGGATTTTTTATCACATCGAAAACTTATTTTGGAAGAAATGGTCTCTCATTAAAAGTAAAAGGTCTTGAAAAAGGTTATAATGACCTGGCTGCAAAGAGACATATCGTGTTACATGGTTCTGATTACATCACCCCGGAATATTTAAAAGACAATGGTGAAATGGGAAGAAGCCTGGGTTGTGCTGCAATGCCAAATGTAATGAGCCCGAAGATTATCAAAGCGATCAAGAACGGAAGTTGTTTATTTATATATCATCCGACAGTTAATTATCTGACGCATAGTAATGTCATCAATGGTTAGTTTAAATCAATTGAATTAAATAATAATCAGGGGTCAGTTATACTGCCCCCTTTTTGAATTAGATATCGTTTTTTGTTAAGTAGTTAGAATCCAAACCCTTTGATATGAACCGACTGATCCTACTCTTATATGCCACATGCATGCTCATCAGCAGCGTTTCCGGCCAATCACTCGATTCCTCCCTCAGCGTTTATAATAATAAATACCCACAGGAAAAAATCCATATCCATTTTGATAAGGACACTTACCTGCCGGGCGAAACTGTTTGGATGAAAGCATATCTACTGAGTGATGGACGGCCTTCAACGGTAAGCAAGAATCTGTATTTTGACTGGACGGATGCTGATGGAAGATTGTTCCTGCACAGCGTTTCTCCCATATCTGAAGGGGGAGCAAGTAGTTATTTTAAGATACCATCCTGGGTAAAAAACGGTGTAATTCACGTAAAAGTTTATACCGAGTGGATGCTGAATTTTGACAACGCATATTTATTCAATAAAGATATTCCGGTCTTAATGCCGGTAGAAGGTTCTATTCCGGCGCCTGAGAAATTACAAACCAGTATCAGCTTTTTTCCGGAAGGAGGAGATCTCATCGACGGAGTTTCTTCGATTCTTGCTTTTGAAGCACTTAATCAACACAATAAACCTTCAGTCGTAAGCGGAGTGATAAAATCTGCTAAAAATAATATTATTGATTCTTTCTATACCATTTACAATGGAATGGGAACCGTACGGTTTAAGCCGATATCAGGCGAGCATTATATAGCTTATTGGAATGACGAATCCGGTGAACTTCATACAACACCACTACCGGAAGCAAAAGCAAACGGGCTGGTACTTCAGGTAGATCCATATAATAATGATCAGCTTCATTACAAACTGGAAAAATCAGCCGATGCCAGTAAACTATTTAAGATAGTTGTCGTCGGAACTATCGATCAGAAAGTAGTTTATCGTAATAGCCTCACACTCGTGAACGGTTTGGCAGAAGCCATTATAAACGGTTCTGGTCTTCCCTGTGGCGTTTTACAGCTGACAGCCTTTGACGTGGATATGTCTCCACTGGCTGAAAGAATAGTATTTATCAATAACCAGAAAGCATATGCGAAGATTCAGATGAAAAAAGAATCCATCAGTCTGAATAAAAGAGCACGTAATGAAATCTCTGTCGAAATACCTGACAGTCTGGTGACCAATCTTTCCATATCTGTTACAGATGCCGGACTTGGTTATGACAGCAGCAATAATATTTATTCTGACCTTTTGATTGCGGGAGATTTAAAAGGTGTTATCCCGGATGCTACATCCTTTCTAATAAATCCTGCAAATGCCAATGAGCATCTGAATCTATTACTCCTCACACATGGATGGAGAAAATTCAACTGGGAAACAGTTGTTTCAGGGATTTTCCCTGAATTAAAATATCCCAGGGATGCAGGATTTCTATCTATAAAGGGCGAAATCAGAAATGGAACGAAACTGGATAACCAGGATTCCATGGCGCTCCTGTTGGTTTCACGTGACAGGAAGAAAAACTTATTGAAATTACCTGTGCATGAGGATGGGAAGTTTGGACAGAATGGCTTGTTTTTTTATGATTCAGTTCAGGTTGTATACAAATTCAATCACATAACCAAGTTGGGTAGTAATGCACAAATCAGTTTATATTCTGACCTGCTTCCTGCTTTGACACCTGCAAAAGCGGATGAACCCTCGTTTTCCTGGATGAAAGTGCCGAACGTGATTCTCGAAAAAGAAATGAACGGCAGTCTCATTGAAATCCATGATAATTCTACTCCATCTACAGCCATGAGTTATATCGTTACGCCGCAGATAGATTCGCTGGGTAAAAATTCAGAGAGTACAGCGCATTATCTTAACACGATGTTTGTTGATTTACGTTTCCCGGCTAGTCTAAAAGAAAATGCACCTGTGGGTGATGGCAGACTTGCAGCGTATAAGGTAAATAGTTTCTCAGTCCGAAGCAATGTAAATGTAACACTGGATGGAACACCCGTTGCGATGGACGATTTGAAATCCGTCAATATGAAAGAAGTATTATTCATCAAATTTCTTCCAAAAACAAATCAGAAAGGGCTTCCTACTCTGGCTATTACCAGCCGTCAGGCATTGGATCAGGCCAATATTCTTGATAATAAAACAGGGTTTGCCGTGATCAAGGGATATACACCCATTAGAGAATTTTATCAGCAGAAGTATGATGAGAATAAAACAGACGATTACCAGGCGACCGATTTCAGGTCAACATTATATTGGAACCCAAAACTTCGGCTTGATAAATCACATCGTAAAATGAGTTTTGTGTTTTATAACAATGATATCAGCAATAAATTCCGGATCGTGGTGGAGGGAATGAACCAGGATGGAAAACTTTGCCATATCGAAGAAATCATCAAGTAAATCCTTTAACCTAATAAACCTATTCTATGCTTAACGTTGAATTTACCATGAATGTGCTCAACCTGATACTTATTATATCCGGAGCCTTGTTTGCCGGTTATTTTTTAAGGAGCCGTCAGTTGAAGAAAAAACAACACAAAATTGCAGAACTCAGAAAAGAGATCGTGTACAATCATGCGCAGATCCTTGAATTGCAGATGGAATACGTGGCCTTTGAAAAATCAATGAAAATCAATAAAACTCCCGTATTGCCTATGAATACGATTGTTACTGAAACTAAGGAAACAGCCGCTTTATAACCTGGCTTTTTAATTATCTACCCATAAATTCGGGAGTTCGTTTTTGTAAAAAAGCGACGACACCTTCTTTAAAGTCATCGGTTAATCCGGCTTTTTGCTGGAATTTTTTCTCAAGATCCAATTGCTCTTCCAGATTATTTGTAGAAGATTCTAATAAAGCTTTTCTCGTTAGTATGAGTGCAACCGTTGGCAGCTTTGCTAGCGTAGTTGCAATCTGATAGGTTTTTTCAATAAAATCAATTTCGTCGAAACAGGCATAGATCATGCCCATACGTTCCGCCTCAGCGGCAGAAATTTTATCTCCCAGCATCATAAGGGCCGTGGCTTTTTGTAAACCAATCAGACGTGGCAGGAAAAAAGTACCACCACAATCCGGTATGAGACCGATTTTAGAAAATGCCTGGATGAAAGTAGAAGTAGAAACTGCAACTACAATATCACAGGCCAGCGCAATATTGGCACCGGCGCCGGCTGCGATTCCATTTACTGCGCAGACAACTGGTTTGCGTATTGTTTTCAACAGACGAATCACAGGATTATAATTTTCATCAATTGCTTTTTCAATATCCGGCAGCCGGTCCGGTGGAAATTCCTGGAGGTCTTGTCCAGAACAGAATGCACGTCCAGCGCCAGTAAGAATCACAGCCCTGACGGAGTCATTTTCATCACATGCAAGTAACTGATCCTGTAATTCCAGGGCCATGCTGCGGTTTAATGCATTCAGTTTTTCCGGCCGGTTCAGTGTAAGTATGGCAATATTACCCTTAAGTTCAAACAGGATCTCTGACATATGAATGATTGATTTAATGACATTTAAAATAATCGAATGGTTCCAGGCAATCGAGGCAGCGATATAGGGCTTTACAGGCTGTGGATCCAAAGCGGCTAATCATTTCTATATTTTTAGAATCGCATTGTGGACAGGACTCCGGTTGATCATCTCCGTTTAATAAACAGCCATGTTTCGCCGGCGCTGCAATGCCGTATGACCGGAGTTTGAGCTTTCCTTCATCTGTCATCCAATCGCTGGTCCAAGCCGGAGAAAGAACTTGTTTAATTTCTATATTTTCTAATCCATGTTTTGCAAGTGTGGACCGGATGTCATCCTGTATGATTTCCATGGCCGGACAACCACTATAGGTTGGTGAGATTTGAATGCTGATTTTTTTACCATCGACCTCAACAGTGCGTAGAATTCCGAGGTCGGAAATACTGAGCACAGGAATCTCCGGATCTTTTACTTCTGATAAAATGGATATGATTTCCTCTTTAGTCAATGTAGTTACAAACAAATTTTAAATTTTAGTCCCATACTCCCCTGCCTGCCGGCAGGCAGGCATACTCCCATACTTTCTTCCTACCAGTTGCTTCCGGGGTAAGCTCTTTGAAGAAATTGCATTTCTGCCAGCAGAAAACCGAGGTGTTCTGAATGAACTCCCTTTTTGCCAGACAAAATCTGCATGGGTTTCTTTTCTGACGAGAGCTTTGGCAGGGTTGAGGTTTCAAATAGTTTGTTGACTTGAAAATACCAGTCATCTTTTATAAGTTCGGGCAGAATACCTGCTCCGGATCCTGCTGCTTCATATTCAAAATCTGAAGGCATGAATAATTCGGATATCCAGGGATTTAATGTTTGCAAAGCATCCAGCATTCGAGTACGGCTTTCTTCCGTACCATCGCCAAGACGAAGTACCCATTCACTGCTCCATTTCACGTGATAACGCGCTTCCTTAATAGATTTCTCGCTGATCGCAGCAATTTCAGGAATGGTGCTTTCTAAAAGCCGATTATACAACAAAAACTGATATGTGCTAAAGTAAAATTGACGAAGGATAGTTTTTGCCCAGTCACCATTGACTTGTTCAACCAGGATAAAATTTCTGAATTCATTTGCGTCGCGGAGATAGGCAAGGTCATCTTCGGTAACATGCTGACCGGGTGTTAATTCATTTAAACGCTCAGCAGCAAGCTGATAAAAATTTCTTGCTTGTCCCACCAGGTCCAAAGCGATATTGGATAGAGCGATATCCTGTTCCAGTATCGGTCCATGGCCCGCCCATTCACTATCCCGGTGGCCCAGGACCAGGGCATTGTCTGCCTGGTGAATAATATATGTTGAAAGAAGATCCATGTATTATATGTTTTTTAATTCATCTGGAAGATCATAAAAGCTCGGATGCCGGTATACTTTATCATTAGCGGGGTCGAAGAAAGAATCTGATTCAGATGGATTCGAAGCATGAATGAATTTGCTTTCCACCACCCAGATACTGATTCCCTCGTTACGGCGTGTATATACATCACGTGCATTTTCGACAGCCATCTGGGCGTCGGCAGCATAGAGACTACCTGCGTGTTTATGGTCAAGTCCCTGTCGGGGACGGATAAATACTTCCCAGAGAGGCCAGTTTTCGTTATGCGATTTTGATTCCATTCATGACGGTATTGGATAAATATCTTTTTTTCTCTGCGTATGCAGCGGCGGCCTCCCGCACCCAAACGCCATCTGCGTGCGCTTTTTTTCTTGCTTCAAGTCTTTCGTAATTGCAGGGGCCATTTCCTTTCAGTACTTCGTAAAACTCTTCCCAGTTGATTTCACCGAAATCATAATGCCCTGTTATTTCATTCCATTGAATCTTCGGATCCGGTAATTGCATTTCCAAAGTTTTTACCTGGTCCACGCAGACATCTACAAATTTCTGACGAAGCTCGTCATTGCTGAAGCGTTTGATCTTCCATTGCATACTGCGCAGACTATTGGGAGAAGCTTCATCATTCGGACCAAACATCATTAAGGAGGGCCACCACCAGCGGTTGATAGCATCCTGGCACATTGCTTTCTGGGCATCATTCCCGCGGCTTAAAGTGAGCAGGATTTCAAAACCCTGGCGCTGGTGAAAACTTTCTTCTTTACAAATGCGGATCATGGCGCGAGCATAAGGGCCATAGGATGCGCGACAAAGAGGTACCTGGTTCATAATCGCTGCACCATCCACCAGCCATCCGATGGCACCAATATCCGCCCATGTTAATGTGGGGTAATTAAAAATAGAAGAATATTTTGCCTTGCCGGAATGTAATTGTGTAATGGTTTCATCGCGGGTAACGCCCAGGGTTTCTGTGGCTGAATAAAGATAAAGTCCATGTCCCGCCTCATCCTGCACTTTGGCAATGAGGGTAGCTTTCCTGCGCAGGGAGGGTGCACGTGTAATCCAGTTTCCTTCGGGCAGCATACCCACGATTTCACTATGTGCGTGTTGCGACATCTGGCGGATCAGCATCTTACGGTATTCATCCGGCATCCAGTCCTTCGGCTCGATTCGGACCTCCTCCTCAATTTTCTGATCAAATATTTCCTGTTCCCTGGCTGGCATATTGCAAATTACGCCATTCCGAATAAAAAGGCAACGATATACGTGTTGGGACAAGTGGGAATTATTCTATCTGCACTTTGAAGTATTTGTAAATTTTATACTTGTTAAGTATAGTCTGTAATGCTTTCAATGTATCAATATTCGATTTATGGTTTGTCTCAAGCAACACTCTATTTCTGTCAATTTTTTTAATATTATCCTTAAAATAGTCATCTAGCTGGTGGATTGCGGTTATGTGGAGATCTGTTTGATTATATCTTACTGTTAAACTGTCGTAATAATTTATGTAGTCATATCTGAATATTATATGAAAATTGTATTGTTCGCTGGGGTCAAATAACTTTTTTGATGTATCGGCTTTTAGTGAATCTGTCTGCGAATAGCAAATGGAATAGTAAGTGATACAGACAAAAATCAATAGAGCTTTCCTCATTTCTTCTTTGCTGGTTTCTTTTCCTTTGGGGAGATGAATATTTATAAAAATGTAGTTATAAAATTTTAGCCTTTGTAATAAACATTGCTACACAGGTAATTAATATCAAGACAATAAATATATAGCCGCATCCTTTATTTGTATTGCCATACATAACGTTTGGTTTACTTCAATAATCCGCGAACTACCACCAAGATAATAATTAAGATTATGCAAATAACTAAGGCCGGGCGTAGATAAAACCCCATTTTATAACCCTTGCTCTTTTCTGTTTTAGAAGTATAAATGAGTCTTGCCATATTTACAATATACTTAATTTTTTCTTCTATATTGGCTTAAAAGTTATCGTATATCAAAATCAATCGCCAGCTTCTCCGAAACAGGATGTGACTGGCAGGCGAGGATAAATCCCTGTTCGATTTCTTCATCGGCGAGCGCATAATTCTGATCCATAGTAACTTTTCCATTCAACAGTTTGGCGCGGCAGGTGGCACAAACACCTGCACGACATGCATAAGGCAGATCTGCACCCGCGAGGATGGCGGCTTCAAGAATCGTGGGACCTTCGACAGGTAGTTGATAATCCGTTGATATTCCATCGAGCCGGATAGTAACCAGGCTATTCTTACCTGAAGATCCTTTTTTCTCAGTCCTGATTTTTTTTACGATTGTACCAGATTCACCCGGATCCGAAAACAATTCAAAATGTATTTTTTTCTCATTAACTTTTTTATTCAACAGCCAATCACGAACAGAAAATATCATAGGGGCCGGTCCGCATAATAAATATTCCTGATCAGGGGCCAGAGGAATAACCTGTTTAAAAATCATTTCACATTTTGCTGTATCGATTCGTCCTTCAAAAATCGGAGCGTCCATTTTTTCACGGCTGAAAATCGGAATCAATTGAAACCGTTCAGGATGTTCATTTTTCAACGCTAATAGTTCTTCACGAAAAATCACTGAACTCCTGTTACGATTTCCATAAATCAGTGTGAAACTGCTAAAGGTTTCATCTTTCAGAATTGTTTTCAGAAGTGATATCACCGGCGTAATGCCACTGCCGGCTGCGAATGCGACATAATGTTTTTTATTTGCAGACTGCAGGGGGAGAATAAAATTTCCCGTGGGTGCAAGCACGTCAATTACCTGAGATGGATTGAAATGAATGTGAGCATGTGAAGAAAACAAACCTTCATCTACTTTTTTGATAGCAACACGCAGTTCTTTTTCGTATGGGCTGCTGCAAATGGAATAGGATCTCCTTATTTCCTGCCCCTGGATGATGGTTCTAAGTGTAATATTCTGCCCTGCTATGAATTGAAATTCTTCATTCCATTCCTCCGGGACGTGAAATGAAACCGAAATGCAATCCGCCGTTTCATTTCGTATATCCAGTATCGTTAGGGGACGAAAATGTTTTGCCACATTTATTTCTTTAATCCTTCAATCAGGTATTTTACCATATTGTTCTCTAATACGTCAGGTGGAATCGTTTTTCTTGAACGGTGCCAGGATTCGATACCGCTGATCGCAGAAAGCAGGGTCAGTACGGCTACATAAGGTTCGATAGATTTCATTTCACCACGTTCAATTCCACGTGCAATCAGATCGGATAAACTCCGGCGATAGTTTCTGCGCTGGTTCAGGAAATTCGACAGATAGGGTTCGGGCAGGTGACGCCATTCATGATCAGAAATATAAACAAATTCATATTGATCCATCATCATCCGGATATGAAAGCGTATGATGAGTTCCAGTTTTTTCAGCGTGGGTTCCGGACTTGCCTGCACAGCTTCGAGATGGGAGAGGAAATCGTTAGCCACTTTAAAACAGATTGCCTGGAGGATTTCAGACTTTGACTGGATATGATTATAAAGACTGGCTGCTTCAACACCTACGTGTTCAGCGAGGTCTCTCATGGATGCAGCTCCAAATCCTTTTTCCCGAAAGAGCTTAGAGGCTTTCTCAATGATTGTATCTTTTTTACTACTGTTCTTTTTGCTCCTGATCTTTGCCATATCTGGGCCAAAGATAATCGAACGCTTTAGTTTCTTAAACTGGCCTGTTATCTGAATTTATTAGTAGAAAAAGTCTGCTGCTTCAGTAATAATTAGTTGGATTGTTTGATGAATTGACCTGATTTAAATATTCCCGTCCAGTGGTTGGTAAATTCCTTCGACAGAGAGGCTTCTTTTATAGCTACAAAATTGGAGTAAAGGGCAGTTTCACTTTCTATAACATAATATAACTGGGACTCGGGGGTTTTATCATTCTTAAATCCCCCGGCTTCAATTTTAAATAATATCCACGGGTTTTTCCCATCTTCTTTTTTATCAATGAAGGTTAATGTCGGATTGATCGCATTTTTTTTTGCCTCATTGAATGTTATATTCATCGCTAGTTCAATAGGTGTATTTTCCTTATCCTGCAGGATCGTTGTCGTTCCAATAATTGTCCATTTATCTATCTTTTCGTTATTTGGAATTAATTCCACCATGCTCATCGTAGGGGTTTTTTCCTGCGAACCGATTTTCCAGGTTTCAGGCCAGGGAATTATAAATCTTTCGTTTTGTGCAATAACGGGAATAGAAAAACAAACGGGAATCAGAAATAATAAAAGATGTTTCATAATTCTTTCTTTAAAAGCCCACGTTTAGTTTCCAAAGATAATTTATATCCAAAATTGACAGAATTATTAACACAATTAATTATACGGAGAGCGGGTCTTGACAAAATCCTGTAGGTTTGCAACGTTTTACCGGACTGCCGGGTATTTTTTATCTATAATATTTTATGTCATTAATCTGTGTCGGAAGTATGGCTTATGACGCCATCGAAACGCCATTTGGAAAAAGAGAACGCATTATCGGGGGCTCGGCAGTTTATGTTGCTTATGCAGCTGCGAACTTTGTGAAGCCTATTAACCTTGTTTCCATTATTGGAAATGATTTTGATGAAGAAGAAATTAAGGCTCTGGAAGCAAGGGGTGTATCTTTTGAAGGTGTAGAGAGAGTAAAAGATAAAAAATCTTTTTTCTGGAGCGGACGTTATCACCTGGACATGAATACCCGCGATACACTTGTGACAGATTTGAACGTGCTTGCGGATTTTAATCCCATGATTCCTGAAAGTTTTCAGGATTCTGAATTCCTGATGCTTGGAAATCTTCACCCTGCAACTCAGATCAGTGTAATCCGGCAAATGAAAACCCGCCCACGGATGATAGCGATGGATACTATGAATTACTGGATCAGCAGTGCGGTCGAAGATCTGAAACTTGTACTTGGTATGGTGGACCTGTTGATGGTTAACGATGCGGAAGCACGCGAACTGACGGGTGAATTCTCTTTGGTGAAAGCTGCGCGAAAAATAATGCAGATGGGACCGAAATTCCTGATCATAAAAAAAGGGGAACATGGTGCTTTATTATTTCATGGCAATGATGTTTTCTTTGCACCCGCACTTCCATTGGAAGACGTTTTTGATCCGACTGGAGCAGGAGATACATTTGCTGGTGGATTCATGGGACATCTCGCTCATACTAAGGATATTTCTTTCGAAAACATGAAAACGGCGATCATTGTCGGATCTGCAATGGCTTCTTTTTGTGTGGAGAAATTTGGCCCGGAGCGACTTAAAGAAATTAATAAACCCGAAATCGACGATCGTATCCGGCAGTTTATTGATCTTGTGAATTTTGATATATCGTTGGTGTAAGCTTAAGGCGTAAAGCGTAAGGCTTTTGTTAATTAAAAATTATGGGTTATAGGTTATGAAATAATAAACCCATTCTTATACTCCTATACTCTTATACTTCACTCCCATACTCCCATACTCCCATACTCCCATACTTCAGTGGTTTCTTGCCAGCACACAGACAAGTTTCTGAGTCCTGACCGTTCCATCAGGTAAAAACAATTCCACATATATCAGGTAATGTCCCATGGGCAAAAGATTTTGGTTGTCATCCAGGCCATCCCAGCGGAAAGTGCCGCTGGTTGCCCATAAAATATTATTCACCAGTGTGCATACCTTTCTTCCTGAGATATCATAAATCGAAATACTTCCCAAATATCCTGCTGCCGGCAGATTATAATGAATGAAACAGAAATCCTTGTAACCGTCAAGGTCAGGGGAAAAGATTTTGGGTTCAATCGAAATAAAATGTCCACCCGCTGAATCCATGGAGGATTCTGAATTTTTATATCCGGGTGTTCCATATCCGGCCGTTGCTGCGGCGGATGTCCAGTTGGAAGCGAGGGATGTCGGCAGATCCTGACGGATTCTTTCCAATGAAACGCCGTTTTCATTTGCAAGTAAGGGTGAGTGCCAGTGATGATCGTAATCGAGTTCATCCACCATATCTCCAATAGCATTAAGCAGGACTACCTTACCCTGATCATCGGGCATGGAGGGCAGGGAATTAAGGGAAAGGATTTGCGATTTACTGGCCATAGGATAGTTTTGGAGAATCCAGTCCGGATTTTCAGTAAGCAACAGGTATTCACCCGGAAAAATCATCCGCTTTTCTCTCATCAGGGCCAGAGGGTCTTTCTGTGATCCATCTATATTCTTTCCGGCGAGATATAAATCGGAACAATCGATTATCCGGCTGCTCCGGTTAAATAATTCCAGGTAGTCAAATCCATAGGGTGGAGGGTTGAAAAGAATTTCGTTGAATATAATATCACCGCTTTTAATTTTTTCAGGAATGCCTGCTTTGCAGGCATTGTTCAGACCTATTTCATTGCCATTGCAGTCTCTGATCTGCTGCAGTGAAATCATATAAATTTTACCGGCTGACAAAGGATTTTTCAAATGAATCGCAACGCGGTCAAATAATGGTGGTAATGCAAACGTACTGTCCGGGTTACCGATACCATCTGATATGGAATAGTTAGAAATATCAGATGCAGAGGAGCTGTCAACAGGTTCATCAAATAATAAAATTATATTCACTGAATCAGCCGTAATAGCCCGTACAAGGGAAGGCGGTTGTTCGTCAGGATTATAAGCTTCAACAGAATTCTTATAACCTGGAGTACCTCCTGAATCAGATATACTGGAAGTCCAGTTTTCTCTACCGGTGCAGGGATCGTGGAGATCAATCATTTCGAGGCTCCATCCTCCTTTAGCTTTTAGTTCATTTTTGTACCAGCTCTTGTCATAATGAATAGCATGGATAACTGTTCCAGATTCCGCACTTAATATAATTTCACCCTCCTCATTGTTTAGAGAAGGAAAACCACTGATTCCAAGCGTGGGGCCAAAATGGCTGTAAGCATCAGCAGAAGCTGCGGGACACAGAATCAAAAAACTATCTGCTTTCAACAGAAAATCCGTTTTTATCGTCGCTGAACTATTCCCATTGCCAATCTTACAGTTGTGAAGATTAAAGTCATGGGCCGAACTATTTTTCAATTCTATAAATTCACTTTCCGGCAATCCTGCAGAGGGTGAGGGATCGGGCAGGCATTCCGTGATCAGGATATCATAACGATTTTGAGCCCCTGTAAACAAGGGCATAATTAAACAGAAAAGAAAAAATGCGAATAGTCGAACCAGCATTAACAAACATTTTCTTAAAAATAATTTGGTTTAAAAAAAATGGAAGGTTATTTTTACGGTTAGAATGAACGTGATTTCAACATATACAAAGAAGAACACCAAGATGCCCTTATCCAGGGAAGGTGTCTGACATTTTGTATATTCAAGATATGAGCCTTCCCCAACCAGGGAAGGCTTTTTGATTTTTAATAATTCAAAACCGTAAAAAACAATGAAAGTTGCTGTTGTGGGTGCCACCGGGCTGGTAGGTACCAAAGTGCTCGAAGTATTGGAAGAAAGAAATTTCCCTGTTACTGATCTTATTCCTGTTGCTTCTGAAAAGTCAGTAGGAAAAAAGCTCCGTTTTAATAACATGGACTGGACTGTGGTAAGCATGACAGATGCTATCCAGGCAAAGCCTGCCATCGCAATTTTTTCTGCGGGTGGTGGCACATCACTTGAATGGGCGCCAAAGTTCGCAGCAGCGGGTATTACCGTAATAGACAATTCCTCCGCCTGGAGAATGGATCCTGCAAAAAAGTTGGTAGTTCCTGAGTTAAATGCCGATGCATTAACCGCTGCCGACAAAATTATTGCAAATCCAAACTGTTCTACAATTCAGATGGTTGTGGCCCTGAATCCCCTTCATTTAAAATATAAAATCAAAAGGATTGTCGTTAGCACTTACCAAAGTGTAACAGGCACAGGTGTAAAAGCTGTAAACCAGCTGATGAATGAACGTCAGGGAATCCATGGGGAGATGGCATATAAATATCATATCGATCTTAACGCGATTCCACAGATTGACGTGTTTCTGGATAATGGTTATACAAAGGAAGAAATGAAGATGGTTAATGAAACACGTAAAATCATGCGGGACGATTCGATTCGGGTTACATCAACGACGGTCCGTATACCGGTGGTGGGCGGACATAGTGAAGCCGTAAATGTGGAATTCGAAAAGGACTTTGACCTGGCCGATGTAAGATCTTTGCTGGAAGCAGCACCTGGTGTGGTTGTAGTCGATAATCCAGCCAAACACGAATATCCCATGCCCAAAGATGCGCATAACCGGGATGAGGTATTTGTGGGCAGGCTCAGGCGTGATGAAACTCAGCCTAATACGCTGAATATGTGGATTGTGAGCGACAACCTGCGCAAAGGGGCGGCGACGAATGCGGTGCAGATAGCTGAATATCTGGTTGAGAAAGGGCTGGTTTAATTGTTAATTGTCAATTGTTAATTGTTAACGCTGAAGTATAAGACGCTCTTTAAAGAAAAACGGGAGAAATTTTCTCCGTTTACAATTAACAATTGACAATTAAACTCTGCTCCAATTCTCCCCACTCTTGATACGGTACATTGTCATTTCACTTACCCCGTATTTGTCAGCCAGCTTCTTAATGGTTAGCTGTCGGCTGCGGCTGGATAGGGTTTTTTTGATGGATCTGACTTGGGATGCCGTCAGTTTCAGGCCCACGGGTTTTGTGGATTGAATCTTTTTATATGCAAGTTTAGCCGGACTTTTCTGCTGATGCGAAATCATATCATCCAGACTAACCCATTTTAAATTCTTTACAGAATTATCAGTTTTATTATGGTTAAGGTGGATGACGAATTTTTGTTTGGAAGAATTTTTCTTAACGAACATGCGAGCTATTTCCCTGTGCAGGTAAAGGGTTCCGTTATTCCCGGGGCGATGAAGGTTGAGTGTTTTATATCCGGTGGTAACTGACCCATTCAGTAGTTTGCCATCTGTAGATATATCTTCATAGTAACTGGCCACACGGCCGGTAGAAGAAAGTGCGTATTTTTTGCGAAGTTGTTTCCAACCTGGAAACATGAGTGGCTTCCAGGTTTCGCCAGGAATTTTTTTTATCATGGCTGTGGTTTTACTAAAGTTACAAAAAACAAAAGCTAATAAAACATGAAAAAATTCTATACCTGCGATCCCGCCTGATACGGGATAGGTTTGTCGTGACTTATTTCCCCTTTACCGGCCCGATAAACCGCAGGAATTCTTTTTCTGTCAGGATCCTGATAGAAGGAATCTTTTTCGCCTTTTCAAGTTTCGATCCTGCATCTTCACCTACTACCAGGTAATTCAGCTTACTACTAACTCCTCCTAATATTATGCCGCCCTGCGCTTCCACAAGGGCCTCAGCTTCACTCCTTTTCATTTCATTCAGACTTCCTGTGAAGAGGAAGCTCTGGGAAGCAAGGTTGCCATTTCCTTTCCTTTCGGAACGCGTATTGCGGAAATTCAAACCCAGACTCTCCAGTTTCGTTAGCATTTTAATATTATCCTTGTTTTCGAAAAACTGCACTATACTTCCGGCCACTTTGGGCCCAACGTCTTCGAGTGACTGTAATTCTTCCAAAGAAAAATTTTTAAAATCCAGAAGGTAGTTCACGGCTTTAGCCAGGGTTTTGGCAGTTGTCTCTCCTACATAACGGATGCCCAACGCATAGATCACCCGGTGTAGTGGCTGTTTTTTGGATTCTTCGATGGCAGTCCGGAGGTTATGAATACTTTTTTCTCCGAATCCTTCCAGTTCAGCGATACGATTAAATGGCAGCTGATAAACGCCGGGAACGTCTTTTAAAAATCCCAGTTCATAAAATTTCTGAACATTGGCAGCACCGAAACTTCGGATATCCATCGCATCCTTACTAACAAAATGAATGATCCTTTCCACAACCTGGGCAGGGCAATTAATATTCACACATCTCAATACAGCTTCGTCGGGAACACGCACGAGTTCATCACCACATGCAGGACAATGTGTGGGAAATACAATTTTCTTTTCTTTGCCGGTACGCAATTCGGCAAGGGGTTTAACTATGTAAGGAATTACGTCTCCTGCCCGTTCAACGAGTACGGAATCTCCTATGCGGAGATCCTTTTGTTTTACAACATCCTCATTAAAAAGCGAAACTGATCCTACTGTCACGCCACCAATTGGTACTGGTTCAATTTTTGCAACGGGAGTGATACTTCCGGTACGGCCCACCTGGAATTCCACTTTCAATAATTTACTGGTAGCCTGTCGTGCTTTAAATTTAAAAGCAATAGCCCAGCGTGGATGGTGGGTAGTCATTCCCATTTTATCCTGTAATGCGAAATCATTCACCTTGATTACCATGCCATCTATTTCATAAGGTAGTTTGTCGCGGCCGGATTCAAACGACTGGCAATATTCAATAACCTGACTAATTCCACGAAAAACCTTTTTTTCTTTTTTAGGGCTTCTAAATCCAAGGTCCCATAACATTTCGAGGGATTCGCTATGGGTATGCGGGGCTTTTTTTGCTTTGGCGTCATGCGCTGCGGCTGGTCCTGCCATTTCTCCTTTTTTTATATTCAGATTATCGGAAGAAGAATAATAACTGATATGGTATAAGAATACTTCCAGGTGGCGGCGGCTCACTTCGGCCGGATCTTTAATACGAAGGGAACCTGAAGCAGCATTCCGCGGGTTAGCGAGTGGTGCGAGATGTTGTTCTTCCAGTTGCTTGTTATACTTAGAAAAGTTTTCTTTATTCATTAAAACTTCTCCTCGGATTTCCACCTGTTCAATACCATAGCGGGAAAAAGCTGCAGAAAGTGGTACTGACCGGATCTGTTTTATATTGGTAGTTACTTCATCACCCTGCACCCCATCACCACGGGTGGCCCCGCGCACAAGAAGGTCGTTTTCGTAAATAAGTGAAATGCTGGCTCCGTCGAACTTTGGTTCTACACAATATTCAATAGTATCTAGTCCGGTGAGTTCCCTTGCTTTTCTATCCCAATCCACCAGGTCATCAGCATCGTAGGAATTCTCCAGTGAAAGCATTGGTACCAGATGATTTACCGTTGGAAAATTTTTAGTAAGTTCTTTGGCTACGCGACGGGTAGGTGAATCAGTCGTGATGGAACCCGGGTTTTCAGATTCCAGTTTTTCAAGAGATTTATATAGTGTATCATACTCGGTATCAGAAAGGAGGGGATCATTCAATATATAGTAGCGGTATTCATGAAACACCAGGACTTTTCTCAAAGAATCCAGTTCCTTAATATTAAGAGCTTTTTGTGTTTGCCTTTTAAGCAGGGTTTTACTGAGCTCCTGCAGTTGACGGGTCTGGTCTGGAGTGTACATAACTGCGATTTAAAACTTTTTTTTCGAAGAGCCGTATTTATCTGTTAATGGGTTAAGCATAGGATAAGTATCATATGAGTTATAGAAGAGCGGTGGACGAGTTTTGGGCTTAAAAAATTGGTCAGAATAAAGTTTAAAAGATCTGGATTATATTTAGAGCGCTGAACTGCTGTTACAAAATTAAGCGTATGAGCACGGAAAAACTGCCAAAGAGAAAAGATATCAAAGCCGTATTGAAACAACTTGAAAGTGACGGGCTGATTGGAATTTCGGTTGACTGTGTGATTTTTGGGTTTGATGAAAACGAGCTCAAAGTTCTCCTGATCAAATCTGATTTAAAGCAATTCGAGGGTAAATGGTCACTTTTGGGCGACCTTGTTCACCGGGATGAGGATCTTGACCAGGCTGCATACAGGATATTAAAAGAACGTACGGGAATGGATGACGTTTACCTGGAGCAGGTGAAAAGTTTTGGAGATGTGGCCCGGCATCCCGCTGCCCGGGTTGTGACCATCGCTTATTGTTCTTTAATTAATATTCAGCAGCATCGATTGCAAAAAACCGATAATGAACTTCACTGGCATAAACTTAGTCCTGAAATGGATATGGCATTCGACCACCAGCTGATTTTAAATGTTTGTCACGAGTGGTTGCAAAAACGGGTTCAGGAACATCCATTGGGATTCAGTCTGTTGCCCCAGAAGTTTTCTCTTCGTGAATTACAAAATCTCTATGAAGCAATTTTGGGGATTAAGCTTGACAGAAGGAATTTCAGAAAGAAATTCTTTTCGATGGACGTTCTTGAGGATACGAATGAAATGGAATATGATGTACCTCATCGTCCCGGTAAGTTGTATAAATTCAATTACGTTAAGTATAAGACCAAGGAAGGCAGGAAATTTATGCGTCTCGACTTCTGACGCAACCTCATATCATATTGCAGCGTTTAATTGATGTTATCTGTCTTGATGGTTATTAAGCTATACTAGTATTTTTTTTGCATTATTTTTTTTTAACAATTTTGTTAAATTCTGCATAATTAATCCTATTTTAGCTACTTAATTGCTTAAACCATTGATTATGACCATTAAACGACTGCTTCAGAGGATCTCTTTCCTCCTCGTATGTGTATCCCTTACACAGTTAGTTTTCTCTCAAACAAAAGTTATTACTGGTACGGTTACAGATGACAAAGGAGCTCCTGTACAAGGAGCGTCAGTAGCTGTTAAAGGAGCTAAGGGTGGAACCACAACAGATGTTAACGGAGCGTTTTCGTTAACTGTTGCTGCCTCAGCAAAATCAATTATTGTAAGTTCTGTTGGATTTACTCAGCAGGAAATCAGCATTGCTGACAAAACATCTGTAACAGTAGCGCTGATATCAAATGCGCAAGCCTTAAATGATGTGATAATAACAGGTTATACGACAGTAAGACGTAAAGACGCTACCGGATCTATGACTGTCGTTTCCGCCAAGGAGTTTAACCAGGGAGTCATTACATCCCCTGACCAGTTATTACAGAACAAGGTTTCTGGTCTGGAAGTCACAAGTAATAGTGGCCAGCCAGGAGCCGCTACTACCGTAAGAATACGGGGTAATAGTTCGGTACGTGGTTTAGGCAATCCCTTATACGTTATTGATGGGATCATTCTGGATGGTAGAAATGCCAGGCCGAGCGTAAATCTGGGTGTGGGCGGATTTGGTCAGACACCGGATGCCAACCCTTTATTATTTATTGATCCCTATACCATTTTAAGTATCAATATTTTAAAAGATGCAGCTGCAACTGCAATTTACGGTTCAAGGGGAGCGGATGGAGTTATTGAAATGACGACCAGAACTGGCAGCTCGGGTCCGGTAAAATTAGAAGCCAACGCCTCTGTCGGTTATAATTCAGGGTATATGAAGATGTATGACATCCTGAGTGAAGGTGGCTTTTTAAGCGCTTTAAAGAAATATAATCTTGATACCCTATCAGGTACTAAAAATTTAAATAAAGGGAGCTCCGTAAATCCTATGAAGGACATTACCTGGAGCAAGGCAATTCAGAATTACGATGTCGCATTGAGCGGTGGGAATGAGAACGGAAAATTCCGTGCTTCCTTCCTTGCTTCAACAACCCCCGGTTTAATCAAAAATAATCAACTGAATAAGTATATCGGAACATTTTCAGGTTCTTATAAATTTCTTGATAAAAGGCTGACCATTGATTTTAGTCTCATAGATGGTTATAATACTGAAAATATTGTATTGGTTTCTAACACAGCCGGTTCGCAGGGTAACCTTATTAGTTCGGCGCTTCAATGGAACCCGACAGCTTCTTACTATAATGCAGATGGGTCATTTGCGAATCTTGGAAATGGTACCCCTAATCCTCTAATGCTGCTTAAAGCATATAATGATGTTTCCAATGTAAATACTGTTTTGGGTAATATATCAGCAAGTTTAAAGATTTTAAATAACCTGGTATATAAATTCCAATATTCAATAAATCAATCCGATGGTGTGAGGAATACGAATGTTGATGGTTTTGTCAGGGGCTTAAACCCAATTGATGGTAACGGATTAGGTCTCATTTCTGCCGCGGGGCTTACATCACAGGTAATTGATAATACTTTGACCTTTAATACCAATTTGACCCCGGATTTGAAATTTTCTGCTTTGGGTGGTTTTGAGTATTGGAAATCAAATTTTAATAACTCAAATACAGGGGCACAGACTTTCAACTTTAATTTAAATGAATTGCAATTGAGCAATGCCCAGTATACAGATATCATTCAGAATGGTAAAACGGTGATTCCTCCGGTAGTGTTTAAAGATATTACAACTGAAGTGCAATCATATTTCGCGATTGCTGATTTTAATTTTAAGGATAAATTTTTTCTGAAGGGTACTTTCCGCGCTGACGGATCAAGTAAGTTTGGTGCAAATAATAAATATGCTTATTTCCCGTCTGTTGGTGCAAAATGGAATATTGCCAATGAGGAGTTCATGAAAGATAATAATGTATTTTCCGGTTTAGCTCTTCGTGCGACCTGGGGAATTACAGGCAGCCAGAACTTCCCGGCAGGAGCTTCCATTGACCAGTATTCTTATTTTTCCTATGGTTCTGCAGGCCAGATCAATGCAGGAAATCCGAATTTGAAATGGGAACAAACAGCACAGTACGATTTCGGTCTTGACTTTTCTTTATTGAAGGGCAGGGTTAATGGAACAATTGATTATTATAATAAGGACAAAACGAATATCCTTTTCCAGGGAATTGTTATTCAACCAGCCCCACCTGGTGCGACCGTATGGTTTAACCTGCCGGGTCACCTGATCAATAAGGGATTTGAAATATCTGTTAGCGCAACCATTGTAGAACACAGGGATTTCTCCTGGGATCTTTCAGCAAACTTCGCCACTAATAATAACCTCATAACGAATTTTTATAATCCCGGATCAAAAAATCCAATTGCGATTTATACCGGTCAGATCAATGGTCAGGGCGTATCTGGTACCCTTGGTCAGATCATAACCAACAATCAGCCGGTTGATGAATTCTGGCTGAAACCGTTCAAGGGATTTGATCAAAAAGGAAACCAAATCATTGGTGCGAATCCTCAGTTTGCGGGTAATCCGAATCCAACAACTTTGTATGGGGTAAGTACAACCTTAAGATATAAAAAGTTGAGCCTTGTTATTAATGGTGGTGGATCCAGCGGATTCCTGATTTACAATAACACAGCTACTTCTGTTACAAATATCTCAGGTATTACCAGCGGAAGGAATATTGATCAGAACGCTTTCAATTCGGCAGAACAACCAAGCAGCGGTGTTGGTGCATCCACACGCTTTCTTGAAAATGGTAGCTATTTCAAATTACGTAATGCTGCCCTTACTTATAGTTTCGGAAACATTGGCAACTACCTTAAAAATCTGAACGTATTTGTAAGTGGTACCAATCTGTTTGTAATCACTGGTTTCTCTGGATTCGATCCTGAAGTGAACATTGATAAGCAAAACAACGGTTACCCTTCAAGTTCTATAGAATATATTCCATATCCTACCCCCAAGAGTTTTGTGGTTGGAGTTAATTTTGCACTTTAAACTTAATAAACAGAGTATATGAAAATATCAAAATATTTAAAAATCTCCTCCCTGCTTGTTTTAGCCGGACTTGCTGGATGTACGAAACTCACTGAGTCTTACAAGACTACAATACCGGCCTCGCAGGCTGCTACAGTATTGACTCCGAATTTATTACTGACCAAGGCTTATAATGATATTCCGGCTCCGTTTGTTGGCCAGGACGAGGTTTTTTCCCTTGAAGAAAATTCGACGGACGAGTCGCTGGTGCCAACCAGAGGGGGTGACTGGGATGACAACGGTGTTTGGCGGGTAATTCATAATCATACCTGGAATGCTGATCATTCACAGGTATTGAACGTGTTTAACAATTTAAACTCTATGAGTTACGACGCGACGAATGTACTTGTACCGGCATTCGGCGCTTCTAAGGAACAAATCGCTGAAGCCAGGGTCTTAAGGGCCATAGCATTATATTATCTGCTAGATTTATATAATCAATTCCCATTCAGAAACCCGGGTGATACGCTATTAAATGCTCCGAAAGTATATGTGGGGCAAGCTGGTATTGATTTTATCATCAATGAACTTACTACTGCCTTGCCGGATCTGGATCCTACCAATGGAAAAACAAAAATAAGTTTGGATGCTACAAAAGTAATGTTGATGAGATGCTACCTGAACAGGGGTGCATACGCTAACCGCGCCACTCCCACTTTTAGTGATGCAGATATGCAGCAGGTTATCACCTTGGGAAATTCGATCATAACAGGTGGAAAGTATTCATATATGCCAAATTATTTCGGGAATTTTAATTTCTCAAATTCAGGTTCTTCGGAAGCAATTTTTATTTACCCCAGCAGTTCAGGCCTGACGGTTAATAACCCGGGTATGCAGGCCCGCTGGATGATGGGCTACCATTATAACGAATATGACGGACAGGCGCCCAATGCAGGCTGGAATGGTTTCTCTACAACAAGTGATTTTTATAACAGCTTTTCACTGGGTGGAGTAACAAATTATTCTTTTAATGATACAGCGATTGATACCAGAATTGGCAGAAGAGTTACATCTGATGCAACTCTTACTGTAAACTCCGGTATCCGTGCAGGGTTCATGGTAGGTCAGCAGGTTGACCAGAACAATGTCAACTTGAAAGACAGAAAAGGCAATCCTTTAGCATTTAATCCGGTCATCGCGCCAACAATGATCGAAACAGGAACTAACCTGGAAGTAACCGGTATTCGTGTTACTAAATATGTACCCGATTTCTCTAATCCTGGTGGTTCATATTATTCTAGCAATCCGGGTAATTCTCTGATGTTCATGCGCTATCCGGAAGTGGTATTGATGGTAGCTGAAGCTTATATGCGGCAGGCAGCACCTAATAATGCAGCAGCACTGGCTCTGGTTAACGGACTAAGATCAGCAAGAGGTGCATCAACTCTCGCATCGTTACCATTGGGCCCTTCACCAAATGCAAATAGCCTGGTGGATGATCCGAATAGTTTATTGGCTGAACGCGGTCGTGAACTGTATTGGGAATCTTTTAGAAGAACTGACCTGATTCGTTTCGGTGTGTTCCTTACAATCTGGCAGTACAAACCATCTGACGATCCGAAATACCTTTTGTTTCCTGTTCCAAATCAGTCTCTCGGAGTTAATCCGAATCTGACGCAGAATCCCGGGTATTAATTTATAAACCTTTCTTATTTATTACAAAAGGCCATTAATATATAATGGCCTTTTGTAATTTCATCCATCATGCGTGAAACTTTTATTAGAGGCATTCATGCATTTCTACATTATGAATAGCATATCCAGATCCCTTCTTTTTCTCTTCCCTTTCACTTTTTTTTTATCCTTATCCTGTAACCAAAAACAGGAAGCAAAACCATTATTTGAACTGGTTGAAAATTCCGGGGTTGATTTTAATAATAAAGTGACTGATGGCAAACTCGAAAATAGTTTTCTCTTTAGGAACTTTTATAATGGTGGTGGCGTGGCTGTCGGTGATTTGAACAATGACGGACTTCCGGATATTTTTTTTACCTCGAATATGGGGGACAATAAGATCTATCTGAATAAAGGCAATTTCAAATTTGAGGACATAACTAAACATTCAGGTATCGTTCAGGACAGTATGTGGAGCACAGGTGTGGTCTTTGTGGATATAAACCACGACGGATGGCTGGATATTTATGTGTGCAATTCAGGGCATATGACTACTGGTCATAGGAAGAACCAGCTGTACATCAATAACCACGACATGACTTTTACAGAATCCGCGGCCAAATATGGCCTGGATATTTCTGCTTATGCTACACAGGTTTCATTTTTTGACTATGACAATGATGGGGACTTGGATTGCTTTATGATTGATAACAGCCCTATCCCTGTTAACACTCTCAATAATTCCAATCGCCGTGATTTGCCTGACCAGGAATGGCCGGTTGAAAATTTTTTAAAGGGCGGCGGTGACCATTTATTCAGAAATGATAATGGCCATTTCACCGAGGTGACCAGGCAGGCCGGTATACATGGAAGCCTGATTAGTTTTGGATTAGGAGTCTCGATAGGAGATATTAACGGAGATGGTTATCCAGATATTTTCGTCTCAAATGATTCTTATGAAAGAGATTATTTATATATCAATCAAAGGGATGGTACTTTTAAAGACGAAATGGAAGACTGGTTTGAGCATACCAGTTTCTCTTCCATGGGCGCTGATATCGCCGATATAAATAATGATGGTTACCCTGAGATTTTCACTACAGATATGTTGCCGGAGGATGATTACCGCTTAAAAACGCTTGGAGCATTCGATAATATTGATTTGTACAATGCAAAAGTAAAAGCTGGATTCTATCATCAATATGTAAAGAATTGTCTTCAGCTAAATAACCAAAACAAGAAATTTATCGATATCGCAAATTATGCGGGCGTATCTGCTACAGACTGGAGCTGGGGCGCCCTTATGTTCGACATGGATAATGATGGCTACAATGATATTTATGTTTGCAATGGAGTAAACAAAGATGTAACCAATCTGGATTTTATGGATTTCTTCGCCAATGATGTATTGCAGAAAATGGTTTTAAGTGGCAAGAAGGAAGCATCTGACGAGATTTTAAAACATGTACCAGTTCATCCAATGTTGCATAAGGCTTACAGGAATCTGGGGAATCTGCGTTTCGAAGATGATGGCCTGGCCTGGGGCTTTACACAGGCTTCTTTTGCTAACGGTGCTGCATATGCTGATCTCAATAACGATGGAGCCCTGGACCTGATTATTAACAATGAGAACGGACCGGCCTTCATCTATAAGAATAATGCCAGGGACTTAAACAGGAATAATTATATAGCGGTTAAATTAAAAGGAATTGGGGACAATACATTTGCAATCGGGAGCAAAGTAAAAATCTACAAAGGATCCAGGATTTTTTACCGCGAACTGTTTCCCAGCCGTGGTTTCCAATCCTCCGTGGATTATAAAATGGTTTTCGGTTTAGGAAAACTAACACAAGTTGATTCGATGGTAATTACATGGCCTAACGGTACTACGCTCAAGTATGATCACCCGGAGCTTAACAAATTATATAATATTGAAGAGATATATTCGAAACCTGTCTCCCCCCTCATTGTCCAAAAGAGGATAGATGATTCAACTTTATTGAGGTTGGTGAAATCAAATTTTGATAAACATGTTGAAGACAATAATATCGATTTCTATTATGAGCATAATGTGCCCAAAATGCTTTCTCGTGAAGGACCAAAGGCTGCAGTCGGAGACGTAAATGGAGATGGCCTGGAAGATGTATATATTGGTGGCACATCCGAGCATCCCGGTCAGCTATACCTGCAAACAGCAGAGGGTAAATTTGAAAAGAAAGATGAACCGGGATTTTTACAATTCAGGGATTTTGAAGACGAAGCCGTATTATTTTTTGACGCAGATAATGATGGCGATCTGGATTTGTTTATAGGTCCGGGTGGTAATAATAACCAGCCCTCCAGCAGGCAAATGCAGAATCGTTTATTTAAAAATGACGGACATGGTAATTTCACAATTGACCCCGCTGCATTTAAAAATAACCTTAATGGCGCGAATACAGCTGTTGCCATCGCTAATGATTTTAATCATGATGGTTTCCTGGATCTTTTTGTGGGTGGAAGAAATGCTCCCCGAGAATATGGAAGTTCACCTGCGAGTTATCTCTTTGTAAATGATGGCAAAGGCCATTTTACTGATATTGCCCCAACAAAAAATCCGGATATCTCCCATATTGGAATGGTTACCGGAGCCTGTTGGGCAAATATTAGCGGGAACTCCGATAAAGATTTGATCATCGTCGGGGAATGGATGAGCCCGCGGATATTCAGTTTTAATAAGGACCATTTTGATGAAGTTCAGACCAACCTGAAAGATTTATTCGGATGGTGGGAACAAGTATCAGTTGCGGATGTGAATGGCGACGGGAAAATGGATTTGATATTGGGTAATATCGGAGAAAATTTTTATCTGCGTCCCGATTCGGCACATCCGGTCAAACTCTGGGTGAACGATTTTGATCAGAATGGGAATATGGATAATATTTTGAGCAGAACAATTGATGGAAAAGATGTGCCTGTGTTTTTGAAGCATGATATGGAATTCCAAATGCCTGTTCTTAAAAAAAGGAATTTAAAACATGGAGAGTTTGCTAAGAAGACCATTCAGGATCTTCTTCCTGAGGAATTATTAAAGACCTCACTGGTTAAAAAATTCAATTACTGTCCGTCAATAGTTGCAATTAATTTGGGACACGGCCAATTTACTATTCAGAAGCTTCCCGCCATGGTGCAGTTCTCTTCTGTGAATGCGATTCAGTGTGCAGACCTGAATGGAGATGGATTTACGGATTTAATATTAGGAGGGAATGAATTTGGTTTCCTGCCCCAATTTGGCCGGCTTGATGGAAATTTCGGAGATGTTTTGTTGAACGACGGTGAGGGTAATTTTTCGTTTGTTGCCAATGCCCGGTCCGGATTAAACATGCGTGGCCAGGTAAGAGATATTGCCCTGATCAATGGACCGAAAAAGAAGCATGTACTTTTTCTGATAAATGATGAATATCCTTTTCTATATGAGTTGGAAAGTCGGGTAAAAAGCAAAAAGTAAAAATTTAAAAGAAAATAGATCTCAATTTATTATGAAGCAGAGGTTGAGGATATGCATTATATATTTACTGATTCCGGTCTGGACGGTTTTCCTGAATAGCTGTAAGCAGGTTGCGGTGAAACAACCGGTTTTGTTCGAAGCGCTTGAAGCTGGCAGAACAGGATTGGATTTCTCCAATAAACTGACACCGACACAGGAATTCAATGTGTTTAAATATATGTATTTCTATAATGGTGGCGGAATAGGTGTGGCTGATTTTAACAACGATGGTAAAATAGATATTTTCTTTGCCGGCAACCAGGTTCCAAACAAACTTTACCTAAATACAGGTGATCTTCATTTCAAGGACGTAACAGCTGAAGCCCAAATTCCGGAGGATGGTGCCTGGTCAACGGGTGTTTCGGTTGTAGACATCAATAACGACGGTCTAATGGACATCTATATATGCCGCGTGGGAAATCATGAAACACTGCATAGTCATAATCAACTTTTGATTTGTCAGGGTATTGATAAAAACGGGGTCCCTTTTTATAAAGATGAAGCAAAGGAATATGGCCTTGATTTTTCGGGCTTCAGTACGCAGGCAGTTTTCTTTGACTTTGACGGAGATGGGGATCTGGATATGTACCTTCTGAATCATTCAATTCACCAGAATGGAACATTCGGACCGCGGAATGAACGTTTGGCTGTTTCAAATCCATATTCGGGTGATCGTCTCTTCCGGAATGATGGGAATAAAAAATTTACTGATGTCACCAAAGAAGCAGGTATACATAGTTCAGTCATCGGTTATGGATTAGGTATCTGTGCATCAGACATTAATCTGGATGGTTATCCTGACCTCTATATAGGAAACGATTTTCATGAAAATGATTATCTGTATATCAATCAGCACAATGGTTCTTTTAAGGAAGAGCTGAATGACCACATAATGCATACGAGCCAGTTTACCATGGGCGTTGATGTAGCAGATATTAATAATGATGCTTATCCTGAAATCGTCAGCATGGATATGCTGCCTTCAGATCCATATATACTGAAGAGGTCGGAGGGTGAAGACAATTATGAAACCTTTTTCACAAAAATTGGTTATGGTTATAATTATCAATATACCCGTAACAACCTGCAGCTGAACCGCAGGAATGGAACTTTTAGTGAGATCGGTTTGTATGCCGGAGTTTACGCTTCGGACTGGTCCTGGTCGCCCTTGTTCTTTGACTTTGATAATGACGGGACCAAGGACTTATTCATATCCAATGGCATTCCGAAAAGACTTAACGATATTGATTATATCAATTTTATTTCAAGTGTTGATATTCAGGAAAAAATGAAGTCGACCGGATTGGATGAAAAGGATATGAGCCTGATTGACAGGTTTCCTCAAATCAAAATCCCGAATAGATTTTTTAAAAGTAATCCTGATCTCCAATTTACAGATATGAGTTCTGAAATAGGGAACAACCTGAGTACTTATTCTAACGGCGCTGTTTATGCAGATTTTGATAATGACGGCGATCTTGACGTATTGGTCAATAATATCGAAGATCCTGCACTGCTCTATGAAAATAAAAGCAACGACAGTAAGGATAAAGCATATGTTGAGATTAAACTCACAGGATCTGAAAAAAATATTAATGCGTTGGGAGCGAAGATTGTACTTTTTGCAAATGGCGGAATTCGAACATATGAAAAGTATCCTGTTAGAGGATTTCTTTCAAGCATGGAAGGTCCAGTGCATATTGGTTTGGATAAAACGACTGTAGACTCGGCTTTTCTGATTTGGCCGGATAATAGCTTCCAGGCTATTCAACTCAGGCCATTGGATACATTGATCAGTTTTACTTACAGGAAGGGATTACCAAAATATGATTATTCCATACTTAGAAATTATTTTAAAAATCCAACAAGGCCAGTCGAAGACATTACAGTTCAAACTAGTATTCTACATAAACATGTTGAGAATACTTTTCATGAATTTGAGCGCGAGCCTCTGATTCCTCATATGTTGTCTACAGAAGGACCTTCGCTTGTCGTTGCGGATTTCAACCAAGATTCTCTTGATGATGTTTTTATCGGTGCATCGCGGCATGGGAAAAGTGCCGTCTATCTTCAGCAGAAATCAGGGAAGTTTTTGAAAACTGTGCAACCTGGAATAGAAATGGACACAAACTTTGAATTTGTAGCTTCCTGCGTGGCTGATATTAATAACGATGGTTTCCCTGATCTGGTTTTTGCCAATGGAGGTAATGAATTTTATGGAAAGGACGAGCAACTAAGGCCTCGTGTTTACCTGAATGATGGTAAGGGGATTTTCACACGTGACCCTGCGGCTTTTGATAACCTGTTTGTAAATGCCAGTTCCTTGGTCTCACTGGATTTTAACGGAGATGGATACCCGGATTTATTTATCGGGGGAAGGTCAGTTCCTTTTAATTACGGTCAGATTCCCAGATCATACCTGTTATTAAACGACGGCAGGGGAAAATTTACGGACGTGACGGACCAGGTAGCTCCAGGCCTCTCGAACATAGGATTTATAACTAATGCGATCTGGTATGATATAAACAAGGATGGCGAGAAGGATTTAATTGTTTCGCTGGAGTGGGGCGGTATTGAAGCTTTTATCAATCACAGAGGTAAATTTGAAAGAAAGGAACTTACTGACAAAAAAGGATGGTGGAATTTTATATTACCGGTTGACCTTAATAATGACGGACAAACAGACCTGATCGTCGGTAACCTTGGATTAAACAGCCGGTTAAAAGCGAATGATAAGGAACCGGTTCGTCTTTATTACTATGATTTCGATGGGAATGGTAAAAAAGATCAGATTCTCTCCTATTATCTGGATGGTCGCGAATTGCCTTTTGCAAGTAAGGAGGAATTGGAAAAACAAATACCAAGTTTAAGGAAGAAGTTTTTGTATGCGGAAGATTTTGCGAAAGCGAAGTTTACAGATATTTTTTCACGTGAGGATTTAAACAAAGCGGATGTATTGACTGCGAATTATTTTTCGAACGCGGTATTGATCAATCATGGGAACTTAAAATTTGAAGTTAAAGCCCTGCCTTGGGAAGCCCAGTTATCTTCTTATCGCGATGCAGTAGTTGTTAATGCGAACAGGGACAGCCTGCCGGATATTTTACTCGTGGGAAATTATTATGAAAATAATATTCAAATGGGAAGGTATGATGCAGACTTCGCCACTTTACTAATCAATCATGGTAATGGAAATTTCCAGACAGAAAGTTTAAATGGAATCCAGATCAAGGGGCAGGTCAGGCATATTAAGAAATTGAAGATCGGTAATAAAGAAGCGTTTATCCTTGCCAGAAATAATGACAGCACAATGGTTATTCAATTCAAAAAATAAATAGCCTGAATCATTTTGAATCTGTTACTTCAAAAAAGGCGGTTGTTTTCCCAGGCAAACCTTCCGAAGAAATTCCCTGAATAACAACAGCAAATTTTCCTTTCAGGTCAGATGTGTAAAAACTCAGATGGGTTTTCCCGTTTTGCCCGGTGGAAATTTGAGGAGCCCAATATAGGACGTTTCTGAAGTCAGGCATATGACTATCCTGTTCTGCTCTGGTTGCATAAGCAGGTGAATAAAATTCACGTTGTTCTTGCAATCCGTCATATTCAACTACCAGTGAATTAGGATCAATCTGTGTAACGCCGAGCTCTCCACTATATGACTTTACATTTACGATTCCTTCAAATACGGATGAGCCGATATAATAATTATGCGTCACCACTCCGATCTTCCAGATTTTCAATGGATCAAGCGCGATGATTTTTGAAGCATCGGAAATCGGTATACCATCCAGTAGAATCAGGGGATCTTCTTCAAAATATGTTCCGAAAAGTCTATTCCTGATTTTAAAAGTATATTTATCTCCTTCTTTTCTTAAACGTACATCTTCTACAAATTCACGTATTACTTCTTCCATAGTTTGGAAGCGGGTATAGTCATCGAGAATATATAGCCTGTCAGGCTTTCCGTAAAATGAATTGGTATCAATGATTTTTTTTACATATTGACGTTTTTTATCCATATCATAGGTATTCTCAACCTGGTTACTGACACTATGGTTCAGAAGCGTATTTGCCTTGTCTCGTAAATCTATAAATGAAGGGAGTATATTTGAAGAAAATTTATCAGAATATGATTTGATGATATCAATCCGGTAATTGGAATCTTTCGGCAACTCGGGTTGAACAATGATTGCATTGTTTTTATAAATGTCCTTAAATGTAAAGCGGATAACACCTTGCGCATCACTGGTTGCGCAACTGAATGCATTGTCGGCACCCGGAATACTGAGAAATGCACGCGAAGCGCCAACCGCCAAACCGGTTGATTTACTTATTATTTTACCATTTATAACGGGCCCTTCAATTTCGGGAAGAAATTCAAAATAAGGGTTTTTGTTATCGAATACTTCATTCCATTTAAATCTTCTCCACCCCTGAGTGAGTAACAAATTATCCAAGGCCTCATCTACTGTCTTATCCGGATTTGTGAAATAATATTCCGGAGATTCTATATTACCGTTAAGGTCTGAACTCAGAAATAAATAAGAAACAATATTCTGTTCCGGAAAGCCCTGAAGCGAATCAATCAGGAAAACAGACATTGAGAGATTTACTGCGCTGGGCAAATTGATAGTATTAGTGGCAGTCACGTCGATATTGACTTGTTTTCTGGTATCATAAACCGCCTGATCAGTTTTAGTCAGAATAGACAATGTTTGCTGCGGTCGTTTAAATACCAATCGTTCGCAAACCGGCTGCCTGAGGTGATTGAATAATGTTATACCGGAAATACCATCTCCAAGGTCCTTTTGGTCAACTAAAAAACTTGCTTCTCCTTCTTTGATCAGTGAAGTCTGTACATTTTTTATAACCTGTCTTGTCTGAGTGAAAAGGTATATATTGGTATTGTTGTTTTCAGGAGTAGCACCTACTGTTATTTTGAATTTGCCAGTTTCTTCCAACATAGCGCTCATGACAAATCCGTTTTCTTCCGCTTTGGGCAATTGTTGTTTTATCAAACTATCGCCGAGACGGAGGACAGCAAAATAAGCTGAATTTTTTTCAGGTCTGAGTAGAAAATAACCCATGCCGTTGTGCAGTGATTGAAATTTTGTAATTGTATCATTATTCTGATTTACAATCACTCCTTGACATTCAAGGTCGCGTCCATCTCTGCTTATTGCCTTAAATGCAATTTTTCCTTTGAACCCGATAACCGCATTTCCGCCCTCTGGAAAAAATTGTATGGAAGCAAATGATTTTAATGAGGGTGCGGACACCGATTGTTTTAATGTATTTACAATATGCAATGTAAATTCATAATAAAAATCCGGAGAAAAGTTTTTCATCCAGTTGGTATATGCCCGGAAAATATAATTTCCTGAAACCAAAAAACCTGGAAGTGAGAGAGAGCCGTTCCCACTCCCGTTTAACATGGGAATCTTGGTTTGCATGACAGGTTTAAGATCTTTGTTGAGTATTTCAACGTAAGTAATACAACTAGTGGCAAGAGGTTTGTGAAATGAAGCATCCACCGAGTATACCTTAAACCAAACGGTTTCTCCTGCCAGATAAAATGATTTATCTGTATGTACGAATAGTTTTTCCTGAAGATTGTTGGATTGGTAATTTTGAAATTGTCGCTGCAGGTTATCAGTTAGCTGATTTTGAGCAGAAAGTAAACCGGAATTTAACAGGAAAAAAAATAAACCAGCAAGTCTTTTCATTTCGAATATTTTATTGCCAGAAGGGTGGTTGAATATTTGTACCTCCCTGGAATCTGCAGTCAAGGCAGTCTTTATAAGTGATTCTCATAATAGGGGGCGGAGGAAGATTGGATACAAAATACCAGAGTTGATATGCTGTATCGGGGTAATTCCATATAAATGGATTAATCGGATTTGTCGCGATGTCCTTAATAGGACAATTCAATGGTGGGTTTGAATTCCATCCTGGCAGGCTTTGATTGCTGATGAATAGACGCTGCTCCTTAATCGTACTCGCAGATACATAGCCCAGGGCCGGATTATTGGGATTGGTGATACAGTTAATATTGCCTTTTATCTGAGAAGGCTGGATGTCGAAAAGTCCACCGAGGGACTGTGAATTTTTTTGTATTGTGAGCCAGTATTTATATGAATTAAAATCCAACGGGTATTGTCTGACAAGTATACTATAATCGACATCCATTTTCGGATCATTTTTTGTAAAACTAGCAATCAGGGCATGACTAATCACATCAGAACTTAGGGCGATGGACGAACCCAGAATAATAGAACTGGAATTGTCTGTCGACCAGCAGTTGAATGTGCTTTCACTGGGATCAATCGGATAAACCAAACTATTTTTCAATCCCCAGAAAGTTTGCATTGGAGACTGATGTTGCCAGGTTTCCGTATAATCCCAGCGATAATAGCGGGTATTATTTGTAACATCATGCGTATTGATATAAATATTCACTACTTGTGTTCCTGCGGCAGGATTATTCAGAAGTAACCATGTCAGGCTATCAATCTGTGGAGATGCTTTGGGGGTTACCGGATCAGATAAATATTTATTTCCATCGCTTGTCGTAACTGACAGATGATATTGCTGATTTGGGTCGAGGGTTAAAGGGGCACTCACATAGATACCATTCGAACCGGTATCAAATAATGGAAAGGAAATATTATTGGCGCTTAAGATCATTACCTGTGCATTAAGCTCCGGAATATCGAGTGAGGAATCCAGAAGATTCGCTGACCGTGTCAGCGTGATCGTGGATGAACTAAAAGCTTCGGTATTGATAATTCCGTCTACCGCCAGAAAATGATTACTAGCCTTAATGGCGGGTGGGTCATATATTTTTCTGCACATTGACAAATTCAGAATGATTCCCGCGATTAAAAGATATTTCATTCTCCGTTCCCGCATGAACCTAAAATTTAATATTATATGTGATGAAGGGGATCGGAGCTCCAAAAATGGAAAGCTGATAACCTTTTACCTTACCGTTTTGTTGCACGAAATAAACCGAATAGGCATTTTGCCTGCCGGTGACATTGTATATACCTGCTGACCAGGAGTTATGCGTCTTTTTATTTAATTTATGATTTCCATCCATGTTCACTGAAATGTCCGTTCTGAAATAATCGGGAATCCGATATTGATTCCTGTCAGAATAATATAAAGTGGAAGCGCCTCCCTGCTGAACAACTGCCAGGGGAAGTGTAATGGGTCTGCCGGTACTGTAAACTATATTCAACGACATGCTGTACCTGTGTGAGAAACGGTAGTTCCCTATAAAATTCAACATATTGGGTTTATCAAAACTGGCCGGATAATAATTCCCATTATTAACCAGCTCTCCAGCCAGCGGATCATCTTGTTTCAGGAAGGTCCTGGAATAGGTATAACTGATCCATCCATTAAGCTTCCCAGTTGTTTTCTTAAAGAGAAACTCAATACCATATGCCTTGCCCTGTGTTTCGAAAACGTCGGTTTCAATATGGTGGTTGAGCACGAGATTCGCACCACTTTTATAATCCAGATAGTCCTGCATTTTTTTATAGTATACTTCAATGGAGGTTTCAATACTGTTCTGTCTGAAATTTTTATAAAATCCAAAGGAGATCTGCTGTCCCTGCTGGGGTTTGATATTCGGATCACTTAGTTTCCAGATATCTGTGGGTGAAATATTGGTTGTATTGGAAATGACATGAATGAATTGTGCCATTGTATTGAAACTAAACTTCAGGGAACTGCTGTTGTCAATAGAATAACGGGCAGATAACCTTACTTCGGGCAGTGTGTATGTTTTGATTATTTTTCCGCCGTTGTAGAAAACGGTATCTGTGATGGTATACGTTTCTCTGGGCAATCCCGGAACATATTGATTTACCTGGCTGGGCCCTAAATAATTATAAATATTGTACCGTACTCCTGCACTGATAGAAAGATTTTGCGAAATGGTAAGCTGGTCACCCAGGTAGAGCGCAGTTTCGAGCGCCTGTTCCTGTTGAACTGTGTTCGTTTGTACCAGGGAATGGGAACCATCCGGCGATAATGTACCCGGGTGTAACTTATAATAAACTGAATTCAAACCATAGCTGATCGTGTTTTTGTTATTGGGTGAATAAATGAAATCCGCACGGAGATATAATTGGTTGATGTCAAAACTGAGTTTATACGCATTTATCGGAACGCTGGTGCTGGAAACGGAATATTGATAATGATCTATTCCGGAAGTAAAAACGGCATAAGATGAATTATTGAAATTATGTTTCCACTTGATATTTGCATTCCGGTTAGCATATGCATAAGTAGTATCGCCATCCAGATTAAATTTATCACTACTTAAATAACCCATTAAATACAAACTGTTCTTTGCATTGATGATATGGCTGATATGCAGACTGGCATCATAAAAATTTGCCGTGCTATTGGTATAATCAGAACTCGGAATCTGGTGGAGCAACCAGTCTGAATAGGTTGTCCGAAAACCTGCGATAACTGATGTTTTATCTTTTTGAATAGGGCCTTCAATGCTGAATTTGCTTGTCAAGGGGCTGATACCAGCGGAGCCAGTCCACTTTTTATTATTTCCATCCTTAACGTCAACATCCAGTACTGACGATAATCTGCCACCATATTTTTCCGGGATAGCACTTTTATATAGTTCAACACTCTTTACCAGATCAGGATCAAAGGCAGAGAAAAATCCAAACATATGGCTTGGGTTATAAACCGTGGCGTCGTTATAAAGGATCAGATTTTGATCTGCGGCTCCGCCCCTCACATTGAATCCATTACTGCCTTCTCCGACTGAAGTGACACCAGGAAGTGTAAGTAACACTCTTAGCACATCAGCTTCACCAAAAACAACCGGCACTTGTTTGATGGATTGGATATTCAATTTACTTACGCCCATCTGCACACTCCTTGTATTAGATGTTTTGTCAGCCGAAACTGTGACAGCCTTCAGACTGGCAACAAATTCTTCCAGTTCTATATTGAGTTTTCCATCGCTATAAACCATTACCTGCCTCCGGGTATCTTTCATACCCGCACTGCTTATGCGGATAATATGGCGCCCTCTTGGTAAAGTAAGACTGTAATAACCGAATTGGTCTGTAGACTTTGTAATCGACAATGTATCGATAGAAATGGAAGCGCCCATAATTGCTTCGCCAGTTTTAATATCCCTGACATAACCTGCCATCGTTGGTTTTGCTGACACACTCTTTTCGTTTTTTGATCCTATATCGAATAATTTATTTTCAGGAGAAATTTTCAGATTTGTTTTAGGTGCAATTGCATCTTCTGAATTGAATGTTGTTTTTATAGCGCTATCGGTGCCAGACATTTGTGGATCAAAGAAATTTTTAGGGAGGGTTGTCTGAATGCTATATCGTTTACTGATAAATACATTATTCCCGGTTGCTATTGCGTAATAAATATTTGTGTTTTTGAAAATTGTATCTAATACCTGCCTGAGACTTAACTGATTCGCATTCAAAACTATTTCCAGACTATCCGTTTGAGTGGAATCATAGTATATATGATATGAAGTCTGCGATTCAATTTCCTGAACGAGCCTTGAAAATTGATAGCCGGTAAAATTTCCGGAAATCAATTCTTGCCTCTGTGCTGATACGTTAAAGTATGACAGATAAAAACATAGAAATACACAGAGTTGGATCTTACTCATATTAGTGCGTTAACTGGGAATAATAAATCGTAGTAAGCACCAGAGAAGACTCCAGTTTTTTTTTGAAATTGAGTTTATGTGTGCGTATGTATTTTTTTAAAGCAGGTTCCTGATCCTTGAACAATTCAAGCAATGAATTTTTCCCATCAACCTTATAAAAAACATTTTTTAATTTGATAAAGAAATTATCATATTGGATATACTTATTCTCTTCACTTCCCGTTCCAATGACCAGCTTTTTTTCCCTCTTTACATAGATGGCCACTTCACCGGAAAACAGCTGTTCATAGAAGCCATCGCTATATAAACCTGCAAAATCTTTAGTATTCAGCGATATAAAAACATGGTTCCCGATTGTGAACGAATCAATCTTATCATGCGGAAGAGCAATAAGTGCGTTATGAGTATAATTACTTATTATGATTTCGTCGGATACCAGGTTGTAATACAGGTTCAGATTGGCGTAAGTATTTCCCTGGTATGAAACCGAAGCAGGAACCATGCCGTCTGTCTCAAAAAAAGGGAATCCGACCGCTTTTATGCCATTCCGAATAAATTCACTGCCGTGATAGATTTCTGCGTTATCACCAATACCAATTAAATAATCCTGACGGATATTGTGAACCGATTCAAGACGTAAAACGCTATCAGTAAATTGTTGTGAATAGATTTTGGATATGCAAAAAAACTGGAACAAAAGTCCGATACATGCGAAATAGCTCAATTTCATATCAAAGCACATTTTCCCATCACTCAAAGCAGACATTCAAGGGTGGCCGTTAGTAAATAGTTATCCGGTAATTTAACGTAAATATCAATAGTAATTCACTCCTGCCTGGTAATTTTAATCATAATTTATTCTTTTAGCAGATTCAGAATTATTCAACTACCGGGACATATATTTTAGTTATCCATTTTAGCGAATCTGGTTCACTGATCCGGTTGGTGACCAGGGATTGAAAAGTGTTTGCCATCCTGCTTTTTTTATACTCCGAAATGAACAAATCCAACTGATTCATGGCTTCATTTACGGTAAATGTTCCACCGCGTACTTCAGTACATATAAAATTCCCCGGTACCATTCTCCGGAAGAGTATTTTCCCGTCATTTTCGAGCATATGGTTAGTAGGAATGGCAACTTGCGTTTCGAAACTGCCATCATCCATTTTTCTTACATTCATCATCGGAGAGCCAGTTACTTTTCCTTTTTGTTTTAGAATGGCTTTTTCCACTTTATCAAAATACACATAGAATTCCGCGGTTGTCGGATATGCCGGATTCTTAAACCTTGCCGAAAGCATGGTGGTATCCCTGGTAGATGTCCTGTAAATGGATATACCATATATATTTTGTGGATTTGAGATAAAAGATGAGAAATTTTTCATGACGCCGGTCATATTCCTTTTGATCCTGACAGCAGTTCTATAATTTATAATCCGCTTTATCGGACTATTTCCAGCAGGTATTTCACATCTCCAGTGGGCTCCGGTTGAATCCGTACCAAAGGAAATCAGTAGTATTATACTCTGAAATTTCTTTCCATCCTGTTCAATTTCAATTCCGGCAACATTGTTTATTTGTTTTGTGAGATGGAAGACAGATCCATTATATTCAAAGGGCTCTCCCTTTACATGGGCTTTCCCATTGGAATCATGCCACCATTTTTCCCATTGCCCTTCCTGATTAATATACCGGAATTCACCATTTATGGTTGCCTCTGCAAAGGTTATACTTGATATTACGATCTTTGATGGGATAAAAAGATAAATAGAGAAAAGAGTTAAAATTAAAAGTGCCAGCAACAAAAAAATCCATTTCTTCATATTTTGATTAAAAATTGTGGCACAAAGTAGCCAATTTTTGAATTATGTATTTTTCTCCCAACCGGTTCAATTTGTCTCTATTTTTCATATGCCTGCTTTCAGCCTGTGATTCGAGTAAACCCGTCCCAAATCGAAATACATTGTTCAGACTTTTGCCTTCTTCGGAAACAGGAATACACTTTAATAATCGTGTTAAGGATACAAAAGAATTCAACATTTTTAAATACCGCAATTTTTATAATGGTGGCGGTGTAGCTATCGGAGATGTAAATCATGATGGAAGGCCTGATATATTTTTTACTTCCAATCAGCATGAAAATCAACTTTACCTTAATAAGGGGGATTGGAAATTCGAAGAAGTTGCCGCGAAATCAGGACTTACCAGCACTCATCACTGGCATACGGGGGTTACTATGGTAGATATAAACGGTGATGGCTGGCTGGATATTTATGTTTGCAATGGCGGAGATATACCTGGTGATGACCGAGCAAATGAATTATATATCAATCAGCGGAATGGCCAGTTCAAAGAAGAAGCACATGCTTACGGGCTGGATGATCACGGGATATCCACACAGGCTGTATTTTTCGATTATGATCATGACGGCGATCTGGATTGTTTTATATTAAATAACAGCAATAAATCGGTGGAAAGTTTCGGCTATTCCAGCAAGCTCCGAAATATCCGCGATCCTGAAAATGGAGACAGGTTATATCGAAATGATAATGGTCATTTCACAGATGTGAGCAAGGAAGCGGGCATTTACGGAAGCGCTATTGCATTCGGCCTGGGCGTGACAGTGGGTGATTTAAATAATGATGGATGGGATGACCTCTATGTTTCCAATGACTTTTTCGAAAGAGATTACCTGTATCTTAATCAACATGACGGCACTTTTAAAGAAGTGATCGGAGATGCTATGGGTCATATGAGCCAGGGTTCGATGGGCTCAGATATGGCGGATATTAACAATGACGGATGGCTGGATATTTTTACGACGGAAATGCTACCGGAATCAGATTACCGGCTGAAGACTACTATCAAATTTGACGAATATGATATCGTGAACGCGAAAAACCAACTGGATTATCAACACCAGTTTACCAGCAATTGTCTTCAATTAAATAATCAGGACGGAACTTTCAGTGATATCGCCCAATTGTCCGGCGCTGACGCAACAGGCTGGAGTTGGGGTGCACTTATTTTTGATTTGAACAATGATGGATGGAAGGATCTTTTTGTTTGCAACGGAATCAGCAAAGATCTGACGGACCAGGATTTTCTGGAGTTCTTCAGGAATCCGGAGACCATGAACCGTTATCGTGAAAATGGATTTGATATTACTGATATCTTAAATAAAATGCCTTCGGTGCCAATTCCTAACTATGCATTTATAAATCAGAGAAACCTATTTTTCAAAAATGAATCTGACAGTCTTGGATTCGGTACGCCCAGTTTTAGTAATGGTGCAGCATATGCGGATTTGGACGGTGACGGAGACCTTGACCTTGTGATTAATAATGAGAATATGGAAGCGTTCGTGTACCGGAATATGAGTTCAGAAATGTTGCACAACCATTTCCTCAAAATAAACCTGGATGGGGATTCGCTGAATACATATGGACTTGGCGCAAGGCTTCAGCTTTATGCCGGAGGTACAATACAGACGCTTGAACAAATGCCCAGTCGTGGATTCCAAAGCAGTGTTGATCCTGTATTAAATTTTGGCCTTGGTAAAACGAATCAGATTGACAGTCTAACCATACGCTGGCCTGGTGGCCGTTTTGATGTCATCAAAAACGTACCTATAGATACTTCAATTACGCTGCATTTTAAGGATGCAGGTAAAATGATTTCATCTCATGCCGAGACCACCAAACCGATGTATAAGAATGTTACTTCTGGTTATATCAAGGGCATTATTCATCACACTGAAAATGAATACAGCGACTTTAACAGAGAGAAGTTGATTCCGAAAATGATCTCAACAGAAGGGCCAAAAATTGCGGTAGGAGACGTGAATGGTGATGGTCTTGAAGATTATTTCATGGGTAATGCGTTTGCAGATACTGCCAAGTTATTTATCCAGCAACCAGATGGACATTTTTTGCAAAAACCACAATCTGCTTTTGCGAACGACAGGTATTTCGAAAGCGTGGGCGCCGTTTTTTTGGATGTTGATGGCGATGGAGACCTGGACCTGATAGTTGGAACAGGTGGTAACCAGGCTATTCCAGGATCCGCAAGCCTGATTACGAGATTATACCTGAATGATGGTAAAGGAAATTTTACACGAAGTACTAAAGGCTGGCCTTTCATATCGGTGAATGCGTCATGTGTTAAAGCATTGGACTTTGACGGAGATGGATTAACTGATTTATTCATCGGTGCCCGTGTGATACCGGGACATTATGGTTTAAAACCTTCGAGCATATTGTTAAGAAATGAAGGTGGTGGTCTATTTAAGGACGTTACAAAATCACTTGCACCTCAACTGCTTGATCTTGGAATGGTTACAGATGCGTCGTGGGCGGATATTGATGGGGATGGCAGACCTGAGCTGGTCGTTGTTGGTGACTGGATGCCAGTCACCATTATGCGTTTTGAAATGGGGCAGTTCAGGAAAATAGCTGAATTGCCCAATTCCTCCGGATGGTGGAACTGCTTAACGATCGCAGATGTAAACCACGATGGTTATCCGGATCTTGTTGCCGGAAATTTTGGCCTTAATTCAAATATCAAAGCGGATTCATTACATCCGGCAAAATTATATACAGACGACTTCAACAAAAACGGAAATACCGAATGTATTCCTGTGTATTATAAAACCGACGGGAAGGCTTACCCATATTGGATGAAGGGCGAAATGGAAAAAGAAATTCCACAGTTAAAAAAGAAATTCCTTCAGTTTAAATCCTATGCCGGAAAACAATTCAGCGAAATCTTTACTGCCGAAGAACTAAAACAGGCCACAGTTCTGACGGTAAACGAAACACGCAGTTCGGTTTTTCTGAATGATGGGAAGGGGCATTTTAAAATGCAGGCGCTTCCTGTGGAAGCGCAGTTATCTCCAGTTTTTGCCGCCCTGGTGTATGATTTTAACGGAGATGGATTTCAGGATATTTTCATGGCGGGGAATTTCTATGGACTCAAACCACAAACCGGACGTTTTGATGCCAGCTATGGCACTCTTTTATTAGGTGACGGTAAGAACCATTTTAATTATATGGCCCCGGTTAAAAGCGGTTTATTTATTCGTGGTGAAGTGCGTGATGTAAAAATGCTAAATCAAAAAGCAAAAAACCCTCTGCTTTTGGTTGCCAGAAATAATGATAATCTGGTACTTTTCCAAAAAGCAAAATAGTAGTTAATGTATTTTTGCTTACAGCGTTTCACATCAGAAGTAAAAATCCCGAGCAAAATCTTTATTGAATATCAATCATTTATAAAGGCAGCTGTAAAAAATAGCTCGCGAAACTTTGGGAATAAGTAATAGATCCCCCTACCTTTGCCGTCCTTTAAATAAACTACCGGGATAGCGGTAGTAAATCAAAAACAGAATTATGAGCAAATTACATTTCACCACAAAACATGCGAACGAGGCTACCGTACAACGTGATTGGTACGTTGTGGACGGTACTAATCAAACCGTTGGCCGCATGTGTGCACGTATAGCAGCTATACTGCGCGGCAAGAACAAAGTCTATTACACCCCCCACGTTGACTGCGGCGATTTTGTGATCGTTACCAATGCAGAAAAAGTGTTGTTTTCGGGAAATAAAATGGAAGATAAGATCTACATTAATTTTTCAGGTTATCCGGGCGGGAAAAAAGAAGAGACAGCTAAAAACCTGATGAAACGGAGGCCAGAAGCCATACTCGAAAGAGCTGTCAAAGGAATGCTTCCGAAAAACAAACTTGGACGTAAGATGTATAAGAAGCTGTTTGTTTATACAGGAACTGCGCATCCTCACGGTGCACAGCAACCGAAGGAATTAAAATTTTAAAATTTCTCTTCATAATGGAAAAACAAAAACTTGCCACAGGAAGAAGGAAAGAAGCAGTAACACGCATATTTCTGACAAGAGGCAGCGGTAAAATCACTATCAACGATAAGGATTACAAAGAATATTTCTCACTGGCTTATTTGCAGAACCAGGTAGACCTGCCGTTGAAAACGATTGAGTCTGTCGATAAATTCGATATACAGGTCAATGCAACCGGCGGTGGTATCAAGGGTCAGGCAGAAGCCTGCAAACTTGGAATTGCCCGGGCCCTGTTGGAAGTGAATCCTGAATTTCGCCCGGCACTGAAGGCTGCCGGCCTGCTTCGACGTGATCCAAGATCTGTGGAGCGCAAGAAACCAGGACGCAAAAAAGCGAGAAGGAGCTTCCAGTTCAGTAAACGTTAATTTATTTCATTCAAATCAATTGAAAGCCGGGTTCCGCGATCAGGGCTAAAAGTTTAATCATATGGAACAGAATACTTCACTTCAGCAACAGTTATTGGAAGCAGGTGTGCATTTCGGGCATTTGAAGAAAAAATGGAACCCTAAAATGCTGCCTTACATCTTCGCGGAGAAGAAAGGCATCCATATCATCGACCTGAATAAAACAACGGAAAGTCTCCAGGAAGCATCTGCTGCTTTAAAACAGATTGCCAAATCTGGCAAGAAGATCATGTTTGTAGGCACAAAGAAGCAGGCAAAGGAAATTGTTACCGAATGTGCGAAAAGAGTATCCATGCCATTCGTAACAGAACGCTGGCTGGGTGGTATGCTTACAAATTTTAACACCGTTCGTAAAAGCGTTAAGAAAATGCAGAGCATTGAAAAAATGCTGACGGACGGAACTTTCGACAGCATTACAAAAAAAGAACGTCTTACTCTGGCCCGTGATAAGGATAAGATGGAAAAAGTACTGGGTGGTATCGCTCAACTGGGACGTGTACCCGCTGCACTTTTCCTGATTGATATAGGCCATGAACATATTGCACTTGCAGAAGCCAAAAAACTGGGGATCACCACATTTGGTATGGTAGATACGAATTCAGATCCGAACAAGGTTGATTTCGCAATTCCATCCAACGATGATGCAACTAAATCCATCGCGATCATTGTAAACTATATCGCAGCTGCCATAGCCGAAGGTCTTGCTGAAAGACAGGCTGCGAAAGATGAGGATGTAGAAGAAGTGGCAAGTGATGAAAATGAAAAGAAAGCCGCACGTATCCAGGCTGAAGCTGAGGTTGAAGCGGGCCGCGGAAGAGGGGAAAAAACTGCCAGGACTCCAGGTGCACCAAAACGCCGGATTCCAAATACCGGGCGTCGTACAGGAGCGCGTTAATTTACGCGTAAGGCGTAAGGCGCAAAGCGTAAGGCGTAAGGCGCAAGGCGTAAGGCGCAAAGCGTAAGGCGTAATGCAAACAACATATAGATATCATATTTCAAAATATTTTAGATGTCAACGACTACTACAATTACAGCAGCTGAAATAAACAAGCTTCGCCAGGTAACCGGTGCGGGCATGATGGACTGCCGAAAGGCCCTTGTTGAAAGCGATGGGGACTTTGAAAAAGCAATAGATTACCTAAGGAAAAAAGGTCAGAAAGTAGCCGCCCTGCGCAGTGACCGTGAAGCGAAAGAAGGTGTGATCATTGCTAAAACAACTGAAGATCATAAAACCGGATTGATTATTACACTGGCTTGTGAAACAGATTTCGTGGCAAAGAATGCCGAATTTGTTGCATTTGCGCAAAGCATCATGGATGTTGCGATCAGTAACAATGTTAAATCGTTGGAAGAATTGCAGAACTCCAAACTGGGAAATGCAACAGTGACGGATAAAATCAATGATCAAGTAGCAAAAATTGGTGAAAAAATTCAATTGACGCGTTTTGAAAGAATAGATGCAGAAGGTGTTTCTTCTTATATCCATGGCGCTTACAGAATGGGTGTACTTGTTGGGTTAAATAAAAATTCAGCTCCAGCTCTGGAAGCCGGTAAAGAAGTTGCCATGCAGATCGCCGCTATGAATCCTGTAGCAGTAGATCAGGATGCAGTTTCTCTTGAAATGATTGAAAGAGAAAAAGCAATCGTGACCGATCAGATACGTAACGATCCGAAAATGGCCGGCAAACCAAATGAAATGATCGAAAAAATCGCACTTGGAAAATTGAATGCATTCTTTAAAGAAAATACATTAACGGCACAGGCTTTTGTAAAAGATCCTTCCAAATCAGTGGGTGATCATCTGAAATCTGTTGACCCTGTACTTAAAGTAAACCAGTTTAAAAGAGTTCAGCTAGGATAATAAAACCCGCCATTTGGCGGGTTTTTCTTTATCATATTATTCCTCTTTCTTTGCAGTACTCAAACCAATGTATGCTCCCAAAATACACCCGTGTACTCCTGAAATTATCTGGTGAGGCCCTGATGGGAGATAAGAATTTTGGATTTGATAATGCTGTAATCGCTCAATATGCTGAAGATATCAAGACGATCGTAGACCTGGGAGTTCAGGTTGCCATCGTAATTGGTGGCGGAAATATTTACCGGGGTATGAATGAGAAAGAAACAGGCATTGAAAGGGCACATGGAGACTATATGGGCATGCTGGCTACTGTAATCAATGGAATGGCCATGCAGGCAGGACTGGAGAAAATAGGGGTTTTTACCCGTCTCCAAAGTGCAATTAAAATGGAACAAATCGCTGAACCTTATATCAGAAGGCGAGCCATAAGGCACCTGGAAAAAGGCAGGGTGGTAATTTTCGGGGCAGGTACCGGCAACCCTTATTTCACTACTGATACCGCCGGCTCCCTCCGGGCCATAGAAATTACAGCTGACGTGATTCTTAAAGGAACCCGGGTGGACGGGATCTATACTGCCGACCCGGAGAAGGATAAGACCGCAAAAAAATACAGTACAATAACCTACCAGGAATGCATTACCAACAACCTGAAAGTAATGGATATGACTGCTTTCACCCTTTGCATGGAAAATAACCTCCCGATCATCGTTTTTGACATGAATAAGCCAGGAAATCTCAAAAGAGTGGTTACAGGTGATCAGGTTGGTACTTTGGTAACAGCCTAGTTGCGTATTTATACTTTAAATTCAAGCCCAGCTTGTATTTATGCAGGGATATCCCTATTTTGTAACGCTGAAAATCACCACTTTCTACGATTTTCCCACCTCTAATCCTGTATCCCATCAATTGCCATCCCTGGTCCGCAGGAAATCCTTTGTTCTGAGCGCCAGACAATATGAAGACATTACCCCTAATACTTGGTTACACATTAACCGTAAGACTACCTGAAATAATTATATTTCTTTTAGGCGCCCTTATTTTGGGGTTTACTATACATTATTTCTGGACTTCGCGAAATGCAATCCGAATTCAGAAATCGGCTCCTCCTGATGAAGGCATAAACGATAATGATAATTGGAAGCTGAAATATTATACGGATATGGAGATCCAGGAGAAAACCCTGCAGCAACTCCGTGACCGACTTTCAGAGTCTGAAGAAAATGAAAAAATTTATCGGCTGGAATCAGAAGAACTTCGTGAAGAACTGGATCTTCTGAAAGAAAAATATTCTCGTACAGAGGCCCTGGTAAAACCTCCCACTCTAACAGATGATTATTTGCATCAGCTAAAGATCGCACAGGAAAATCTTTTTCAATACAATCAGCATATCAATAAGCTGCTTCAGCAGATTCAGTTGCTCAAGGAGTCAGAAAAAAAATTCCAGGATCTTCAGCAGCAACATGCCGTGTTGAATGAACAGATATCCATCATGCACCGGCAGCTCGCAGAAAAAGACACTGAGATCAGCCGCATTATGCAGGAACAAAGACTGCTATTGGAAATGAATGAGCGCATGGATAAGGCCTATTCAGATTTCACACAAATGCAGGAGAAGCTACGAAAGCTGGAACAATATCTGGATCAACCTCACGGTAAAAGAATCGAATACGAACAATTGCAGGAATCTTATTTTAAAATCAATAGGGAATATGATGAAGTAAAGGGAAAACAAATGGCCCTCTTCGATGAAAACCAGCGTCTGAGCCGGATCCTGGCGGATACAGAGGACAAACTGAAAGAAGCAAATTTCCAGCGACAGCTTTACCACAAGAAAATGTTATTCTTTGAAGAATTGAATCGCGATATGCAGGAAGCTTCCGAACAACATAAAAAAATGGAGAGCCAGTTGCGTCGGATCAGCGAAATGGAATCCTTCTTGTCGCGATCTTCACATAAAGAACCTCCTGGTTCGGGGAAACCGATTATATAGATGACAGTTGGCGGTTGGCGGTTGGCGGTTGACGGTTGACGGATGAAATTGTAAACTACATTCCCATACTCCCATACTCCCATACTCCCATACTTTCTTTAATTTTATGCAATGATTCAGATTGCTGATTTAAGAAAAGAATATATACTTCATAGTTTAAATAAAGAGGATGTCGCAGAAAATGCGATGGAACAATTTGATCGCTGGTGGCAGGATGCATTGAAAAGTGAAATTGTTGAATTGAATGCTATGACCCTGGCTACGGCTTCCGCAGACGGTCTGCCTGCCGCACGAATCGTTTTACTTAAGGGTTTTCGAACTGAAGGCTTTCAGTTTTATACTAATTATGACAGTTTCAAAGGAAGGCAGCTGTTGGAAAACCCCAGGGCCTGCCTGGTTTTTTTCTGGAAGGAAATCGAAAGACAGATCCGCATCACAGGGCTCGTAGAAAAACTCAGCAAAGAAGAAAGCGACCTCTATTTCAGATCAAGACCTGCTGGTAGCCGGATAGGTGCCTGGGCTTCTCCACAAAGTGAAGTGATTGAAAGTAGTGATTGGCTACTGAGGCGTGCAAATCAGTTTGAAAAGAATTTTGCAGAAACCGGAATCCCAAGACCACCCCATTGGGGCGGATACCTGGTAAGGCCTGTTACTATTGAGTTTTGGCAAGGCAGACCGAACCGGTTGCACGACAGGCTCCTGTATTCATTACAGGGAAACGGTAATTGGATAATTGAAAGGCTGGCGCCTTAATGGATGATCGATGACCGATGACCGTTGATCGAAGTTTTAAGTACTCCCATACTCCCATACTTCCATACTTTCCTAAGCTTCTTTCTTCTTAACTACAACCTTCTTTTCATTTCTCGGCCTGCTCTTACCAAATGACCCCTTGAATATTTTACCCTTTTTTGTCTTTTTATCTCCTTTGCCCATGTTATTTTTATTAAGAGTGCAAATATCCGTAAAATTAAAAGCTCCGGCTAATTTATAATCAGCAGCCGGAGCTTTTAAAGAAATGATTAGGACTACAATTACATTTTGGCAGACAATTCTTTACCTGCTTTAAACTTTGCTACTTTTTTCGCTTTAATTTTTATCACAGCGCCGGTCTGTGGATTGCGACCATTACGGGCAGCTCTTTTGGAAACAGAAAATGTACCAAAACCAACCAGCGTAACTTTTCCACCGCCTTTCAATGTTTTAGCAACTGCTTCAACAAATGAATCGAGCGTATCATTGGCCTGAGTTTTTGTAATGCCGGCATCATCGGCAATTTTTGAAATTAATTCTGCTTTGTTCATAGTGTAATATTTTGTACCGGCAAATATACCTGCTTTTTATTTCCGCCAAAACTTTTTAGGGTACATATAACAGATATAATTCAGCACAGATAAGGGTTTCAAGCAATTATTAATTATTAATTATTGATTTTTAATTCTTAACTGCTTGCAGAAAGCCTTACTGGTAAAGTGTTTCAGCGTATTGGGTCAAAACCCTTGCCGATACGGGGTTTGAGGGGAATGTACTATTTTTTTTTAATCCGGAATTCCTTTTTTATATTTTTCCACAAGTAACACACAGGCCCTGAATGAAATCAAATGTTGATTCTATTTTTTGAGTTCAAGGTAAACAGGACAATGATCGCTATGTTTAACATCGGGAAATATATCAGTACGTAGTACCCGGTCGACCAGGTTATTGGTTACACAGATATAATCGATCCGCCATCCTTTATTATTGAGTCTTACGGATGGAAACCGCTGACTCCACCAGGAGTATCGATGTGGTTCCGGGTGTTGTTTCCTGAAGATATCTGTCCAGCCATTTGTGAGGAATTTATCCATCCACGCTCTTTCTGCCGGTAAAAAACCGGATGAATTCTTATTTCCCTTAGGGTCATGAATATCAATTTCTTCATGGGCAATATTATAATCGCCGCAGAGAACCAACTGTGGATATTTTTTTTTCAAATCATTCAGGTAAATATAAATTTCATCCAGCCATTCGTATTTAAATTCCTGTCTGATATCTCCTGAAGTACCCGAAGGGAAATACGCATTGATAAGATGAATGTCACCAAAGTCCATCTGGATAACTCTTCCTTCTTCATCACTCACCGCGTGACCCGTTCCATACTGAACTTTATCGGGTTTAATTTTTGTGAATACAGCCACTCCGCTATATCCTTTTTTTTGTGCGCTGAACCAATAATCATGATAACCCAATGCAGTAATTTCTTCATGCGCAACATTATCTTTTTCCGCTTTTGTTTCCTGAATACAAATGATATCTGCAGGATTGCTCTTTAACCAGTCAATCAGTCCTTTTTTTATTGCTGCGCGGATACCATTAACATTATAACTCATAATACGCATAGATGCCATCCTGTTGTTTGCTTATATTCGATATGTAATTTACTTCTTGTTTATTAAAGAACGATGAACCTATGTCAATTACTCAAACGGTCATTTCATCCAAAAGATCCTTATACCTGGAAGGACCACAAAGCCGTGGTGTGGAACTTGCATTTGCATGGAAGGTGTTTTGCCAGATCCTTGCCGGCAACCGTGCCTTGTATTTTGTCGGGCCCTGCATTGCAGTATTCGGATCCGCCCGTTTCAAAGAAGACCATCCTTATTACGGGATGGCCCGGGAATTTGGGAAACGCATTGCTGCCATGGGCTTCACAGTAATGACCGGCGGTGGTCCGGGTATAATGGAAGCAGCGAATCGGGGTGCATTTGAAACCGGAGGTAATTCGGTGGGTTGTAATATCCGTCTTCCAATGGAACAACAACCAAATAAATACATGCATAAATGGATCACTTTCGATTATTTTTTTATTCGAAAAGCCATGATGCTTAAATATTCCTATGCTTTTATCGTGATGCCGGGTGGTTTTGGAACAATGGATGAATTGTTCAATACCCTTACCCTTATCCAAACCAAATCCATTATTCAATTTCCTATTGTACTTTTTGGGAAATCCTATTATGCACCATTATTAGAGATGTTTCAAAGAATGAAGTTAGAAGAAACGATTATAGAAAATGATCTTGACCTGCTTTTAGTAACTGATGATTTGGATGAAGCCATGAATCATATCAGGACTTATATCTCGAACAATTATAATCTTCAAAAAAAACGCAAACGACTGTGGTGGTTATTTGAGAATAAATTCCCTTCTAAGCCTAAAGCTTAAAAAGGCTTTCGGCTTAGTTGACTATTTTCCCAACCGGGAATGTTACTCCTAAATTAAGTATCATCTCATAAGTTCCAAATGCCTGCTTAGCAGTTCCTTCGTAGATTTTCAAACCGGAATATCGCGCATAATCCAGCTTGTTCGTGTATTCCAGAAAAACATATTGAAAAAATGTAGCCCGTAAAGCGCCTTCCACACCAACGTTCCACCCCCCGAATTGAAAGTGCGGATCATTTTGCGGCTGGTCAAAAAACTTATTCTGCACATGGGGAATTAGAGGACCTACCCCGAATTTGCCTAATCCGTCTATGCGGATGGTTTCTTTTTTATTAATATAAATCGGCCAGCGCTTCACGATATTGAAAAGTAAAAAATTGGCGCCATTATTAAGGTAGTAATATGAACTATCAGCAGATCCTGGCGAACTCGATGCGAACAAAACCTCTTTGTCGACGGGTTTGTTGGCATAAGTTCCTTTCATATGAACCATCTGATTATCACCGAAAATAAATTTCGTGTGATCAAAGTTTATTTCAAAACCCAGTTGTTTTTTCTTATTGAAAATATAACCGATACGATAATTGTATTGGGGAATGGAAATGGCTTTGTTGAAAATACCTTCATCCCAGCCTTTATGATCATGACCAGCAATATTTAAAAATGTAAAATTATTCCCCAGGGAAGGTTGATTTACATTCAAATTACTATGAGTATACCATTCGGTATTATAACCCCAGGAGAAATAAAATTCACCCTTTCTTTCTTTTTTGGGTTTTTGTGCTATAGTTAAAAGTGGGAAGAACAGTAATGCAAATAATATACTGCTACTGAAATTTCTACGGTTTTTTATAAGCATTGAATATATAGGGTTCTTTTACAGGTTGCAAAGTTACAACCAATATTTTAATTGTTATAATCAGCTCTTGTTCTGGTTAACTAATCGTTAGTGAAAATCGGTCAGGTATCATAATCCAATACAGGGCGCAACCATCTTTCAATTTCGGAGACATCCATATTTTTTCTTACAGAATAATCTTCCACCTGGTCTCTGTTGATTTTTCCGACACCAAAATATTTACTTTCCGGATTTGCGAAATACCAGCCACTTACGGATGATGCCGGATACATCGCCAAAGATTCCGTTAGCGTAATGCCTGTCGTTTTTTCTCCACCCAATAATTGAAACAGTTTATATTTCTCTGTATGATCAGGACAGGCCGGATAACCGGGCGCGGGGCGGATTCCTGAATATTCTTCCTTTATCAGTTGTTCGTTGGTCAGCTGCTCTGCTTTCTGGTATCCCCAATACTCTGTACGGACTTTTTTGTGCAGCATTTCAGCAAATGCTTCCGCCAGCCGGTCAGCAAGCGCCTGAAGGATGATCTTATTATAGTCATCCAATTCTTTCATGAACCGTTCTATATGTTTTTCTATTCCCTGAATGGTTACAGAAAATGCACCTATATAATCTCTTTTTCCTGTTTCTGCAGGAGCAATAAAATCTGCAAGAGAAAGATTGGGCTGACCGGCGGTTTTTTTGGATTGCTGGCGGAGGAATTCCAACCGTATTGATTCGGGCCCTTGTTCGAAATTTTGTGGGTTGAAGTTTATTGAAACTTTATCGTGGGTCTTCGCATAAATAGTAACAGTATCGTCTGCGGTAGCATTTGCATCCCAGATTCCAATGACACCTCTGGGAGTGAGCCATTTTTCATGAATGATTTTTTTCAACAGAGCCTGTGCATCCTTATATAAACGGGTGGCTGCCTCCCCGATTTTTTCATCGCTGAGTAGTTGTGGGAATTTCCCATGCATTTCCCAGGCAATAAAAAATGGCTGCCAGTCAATGTATTCAGAGATTTCATGGAGATCAGCGGATTCAAAAACTTTCACTCCGGTCAAGGATGGTTTGACTGGATCAAATTTAGTCCAGTCAATTTTCATCTTGTTTTTCCTTGCATCGTCGTAGGATAATAATTGCTTACCGGATTTTTTATTGCTGAAATCTGTTTTTAGTTTTATATATTCCGATTCAATGTTTTTAAGAAAAGGTTTTTTCAGTACTTCATTTAACAAGCTGCCGGCTACCGTTACGCTCCTCGATGCATCGAGTACATGAACGACTCCCTGTTCATATTCCGGTGCAATACGGATAGCCGTATGCATGCGGGATGTAGTAGCGCCGCCAATCATCAGGGGAAGATGCAGATTTCTTCTTTTCATTTCACGGGCCACATAAACCATTTCATCAAGTGAAGGTGTAATTAGTCCGCTGAGTCCGATAATGTCCGCTTTTTCTTTTATGGCAGTATCAAGGATCTTATCCATCGGCACCATCACGCCGAGGTCAATGATATCATACCCGTTACAACCTAGTACGACACCCACAATATTTTTTCCGATATCGTGCACGTCACCTTTAACCGTGGCAAGCAATATTTTTGCTGCACGTTTTTCTTCTTCGGCATTCCCGGTAGCACTCGCTGCCTTCCTCCTGTTATAGTTATCCAGTTTTTCCTTTTCAATATATGGCGTGAGTACAGCTACGGATTTTTTCATGACGCGTGCACTTTTCACCACCTGTGGCAGGAACATTTTACCACTTCCGAAAAGATCTCCCACAACGTTCATTCCCGCCATGAGCGGGCCTTCAATCACTTCCAGCGGTTTATCATATATAAGGCGCGCTTCTTCCGTATCGCTTTCAATAAATTCAGTAATTCCATTGATAAGTGCATGTTTGAGTCTTTCTTCCACAGAAGTCAATCGCCAGCTTTCGTCTTTTTTTTCTTCTTTAGCCTTTCCCTTTACAGTTTCAGCGAAAGAAAGTAGTTTTTCTGTTGATTCATTGTTATCGTTATTCCGGTTCAAAATCACATCTTCACAAAGCTGGCGAAGACCGGGTTCAATCTCATCATAAATCAGCAGCTGGCCTGCATTTACAATGCCCATACTCATACCAGCATTTATAGCATGGAATAGAAATACACTGTGCATGGCTTCACGGACCAATTCATTACCACGGAATGAAAAAGATAAATTGCTCACGCCGCCGCTGATCTTAACAAGGGGGTGCATTTTTTTTACTTCCCGTGTTGCTTCGATAAAATCTACAGCATAATTATTATGTTCTTCGAGACCGGTAGCAATTGCAAAAATGTTGAGATCAAAAATAATATCCTGCGGATCGAAGTCGAGTTGTTTGGTTAATATTTCAAAAGCCCGATGGGATATTTCTACTTTACGTTTTTTGGTGTCTGCCTGACCCTTTTCATCAAATGCCATTACAACAACTGCGGCACCGAAACTTTTACAAATGATAGCCTGCTCAATAAATTTTTCTTCTCCTTCCTTGAGCGAGATGGAATTGACGATACATTTTCCCTGTACGCACTTAAGCCCCGCCTGTATGATACTGAATTTCGAAGAATCGATCATGATTGGAATCTTCGCGATATCGGGTTCGCTCTGTATCATGTTCAAATAATGCGTCATGGCTTTTTCGCCATCCAGCAACGCATCATCCATATTCACATCCAGGATCTGGGCGCCGTTTTCCACTTGCTGACGTGCAACTACCAGCGCCTCTTCATATTTATTTTCACGAATCAGTCGTGCAAATTTTTTAGAACCTGTTATGTTCGTTCTTTCACCGACGTTCACAAAATTTGATTCAGGACGAACCACCAATGGTTCAAGGCCGGACAATCGTAGGTAGGGGTAAATAATATTTTCTTCACTCATTAATTAACCTGGTTTAAGCTACAGTTTCAACTACCGGCAATTCTCTTGGCCTGATATTTCTTACCCGTTGTGCAATATGCCTTATATGATCTGGAGTAGTACCGCAGCAGCCTCCCACAATATTTACATATCCTTCTCTTGCCCATTCTTCCAGAAAATGTGCGGTCTCCTCTGGTTCTTCTTCATAAGCGCCCATGGAATTCGGAAGTCCTGCATTCGGATAAGCGGAAGTGTAACAAGTAGCAAGTTTGGAAAGCTCGGCAATATGCGGCCGCATTTCTGCTGCGCCCAATGCGCAGTTAAGCCCAACGCTAAGTGGTCTCGCATGTGCAATGGAAGTATAAAAAGCTTCGAGGGTTTGACCACTCAGAGTTCTACCGCTTGCATCTGTAATCGTGCCACTGATCATGATGGGCAGAGCATGTTTTTTCGTGTCCCGGAAATATTTCTTTATGGCGTAAATAGCTGCCTTGGCATTCAGGGTATCAAAAATGGTCTCAATTAAAAGCAGGTCTACACCACCATCCACCAACCCTTTGACCTGTTCATAATATGCATCAGAAACTTCATCAAAACTCACGGATCTGTAGCCGGGATTGTTGACGTCTGGTGAAAGGGATAAGGTTTTATTCATGGGACCGATGGCGCCTGCGATATATTTTTGGTTGGCCGCTGGCTGTTGGCGGTTGGCGGTATTTTCATCGATGACAGCTGACCGATGACGGTTGACCGGCTTTTCATTAGTTTTAGGCTTAAGGCTTTGGGCTTTAAGCTTGTTAAATTCTTCAATTGCTTCCCGTGCAACTCTTGCGGACGCGACATTTAACTCATAAGCCAGGGATTGCATATTATAATCAGCCTGGGCAATGGCAGTGCTGCTGAAAGTATTGGTTTCAATAATATCAGCACCTGCTTCCAGGTATTCTCTGTGTATTGAGCGAATGATATCAGGACGGGTCAGTGAAAGCAGGTCGTTATTTCCTTTCAGGTCCGAGGGCCAGTCTCTGAAACGCTCACCGCGATAATCTGCTTCCCCGAGCTTATACCGCTGAATCATCGTTCCCATCGCACCGTCGATGATGAGTATACGGGATTCCAATGCCGATTCGATATTTGACATGATGTTGCATTTTAAATGCGGATTGTAATTGGGGGATGACAGCAAAGAAGACTTACTTAAAAACGGAAGGAAAAGTATAAAGGACTTACCTGGCGTTTATTAGTTCAGTTAATCTTAAAGCTGTCAGGCCGAACAATAAACAAATCTGCCTGTTGGGTGCAAATTTACAGCATAATTAGGTATTTGCCAACTGTGCCGCTAATGGTTAATTGTTAGTTGTTAATTGTTAACGCTGAAATTTTACCGTTAATAATTAACCATTGACAATTAACAATTGAATGCGTTATCGATGTAACACATAACTCTCAACCGGCAGCCTGTTAGAAATAGAACGAGCTAAAGTCATTTCATCGGCATATTCAAGTTCTCCGCCAAAGGAAATACCCCGGGCGATGGTAGTGACTTTCACAGGGAAGGCCGCCAGTTTTTTCTGGATATAATATATTGTAGTGTCCCCCTGGATATTCGGACTAAGGGCAAATATGATTTCTGTAACTCCTTCTTTCTGAATCCGGTCGATAAGCGAATCAATCGCAAGCTGGTCGGGACCGACCCCGTCAAGCGGAGAAATGACACCCCCGAGTACATGGTAGGTACCACTAAATTGCTGGGTGGTTTCGATGGCTATTACATCGCGGATGGTTTCCACCACGCAAATCATATCCTTTCTGCGCATAGAGTTTGCGCAAATAGAGCAGATATCTGCATCGGCCACATTATGGCAACGATGGCAGAACCGGATATCCTGTCTCATTTTCAGGATGGTTTCTCCAAATGCCTTTGCGGCAGAAGGATCTTGTTTCAACAAATGAAGCACGAGCCGCAGGGCCGTTTTCTTGCCAATACCTGGTAATTTGGCGAATTCATTGACCGCCGTTTCCAGCAGAGCTGATGAAAATTGCATGCTGTAAAATTACAAAGTTATATCCACTTCATTGTCCCAGTTTGCCCTGACAGAAAGCTTTTTCCTGATGGGTACTACGATCTCAGGTTGTCGGTGTTTATAAAAATCCCCGGGATCCCAAACACCATTCTGGTTCGTGTCGTAAAGTATACGAAGTTCATAATCTCCTGGTACAAATAGTTTGTTGTTATAACGGAAGGATCTTCCAATTGCGGAAGATAACACGATCCTTTCACCCTGCATAAAGAGCAGGACAGGATGTCGGCTGATGTCCAGATTTTTGAAACGTAAACGGAGATTACCGTAATCAGATTCAGCCTTGGTTTTGAAACGGATCGTGTCGATTTTTAATAATTTCTCGCCGAGTGTATCATCTGCAAAATCTTTCTGCAGGATAAGATAATACCGGGTATCTTCTTTCCAGGGATGAAATATGGTTAACTTTTTACTTGTACTGTCAAACTCAAAATGAATTTGTTTGAAATCCTGAAAACTGTCATTGGTTAAGCGAACTTCTGTAGAATCGAAATCCCTGATGGGCACAGCAAAAGTTAATTCAAGCTTGTTATTCAGGTCAAGCAGACCATTCGGAATATTTCCGGTTATGATCAGGCGTTTTACTTTGTCCTTATCTTCTTTTTCTTTTTTAGTAGATGCCGGAGTCAAAGTTTTCTTCGGTTTCTTTAAATCACTTGTATCTGCATAAGCGTAAAGCAGGAGTGGTGCCGTACTTACTCTCAGGTCCACGGGACTGTCTGCAAATGCAAAAACCTGCAACTTCGATGTATACTCGTGCATGCCGGATTGATCTTCCAATGCATATAATGCATAGATGTCAGGCCTGATATTAGTAAAAGTAAAATTTCCGGCGCTGTCAAGGCGGGTTATATATCTCGGCCTTAGCTTCTCAACCGCAGAATCAAAAAGCTGATTGTGTAACATGACGATCAGTGTACTGTCGGGTTTTCCGGTATTGGCCATAATCACACGGCCGCTATATCGGATAGAATCTATATAATTTCCGGTAGAAAAAACATAGGTGAAATTTTTCAGAATATTCCCTTCATTCACATCCGTAACGGACTTCCCGAAATTAAAAGCATAAGTAGTATTGGGTTGAAGAGTATCTTTAACGGTAATGGTAATAGTCTTCAGGTGAGATGTTATCGTAGGCATTAGTTTGGGAACGGGAGAAACGATCAGGTTCTTGCTGATATCTTTCAAATCAATGTATTCGTCAAAATTCAATACGATCTTATTGGAATTTATGTTGAGCGCACCCAATTGCGGAACAGCCTTTATCATAACTGGTGGAAGGGTATCTTTAGGTCCGCCTGAGGGAGGAACAATGTTTGCACAACCTGTAATAAAAGGAACGCGCATCAGGGCTAGGCAGATAAGGAAAAAAATGATGAATCGCTTCATGTGCTTGGTCTGCAAACTTACTGGAGGCAAGCGGGATTTATACAGTTTTATGATTTTATAAACTTTGATGTTCTTCTTCTTCTTCAGCAATCGGTGCGTTAATATCCAGCTTATTGGTTTTTACAAAATTACACCAGTGACAATCTTCCTTACCACAGCCGGTATAAAAATCATGGTTCTGGATCTTTGCCCAGGTCTCGGTGATCTGGCGAATAACAAATGCTTCATCTTCAGGTTTGATGACAATTTTTTCTTTTTTGTAGTTCTTCTTAGTATCAGGTTCAATAAAATCAAATTCGGTACTGACCACCTGCCATCCTAATGAACTCCGATCCACCAATAGTTTATAGAATACAGCCTGGCGCCAGTAATCACCCCCAAGCGGATCTTTTTCAGTAGCCCCTTTAATTTTTGTTTTTGCATTATCGGGATTACCTGTTTTATAATCAACGACGTTTACCAATTTACCATCGAATTCCAGTTTATCCAGTTTGCCCTTTGCAGGAACACCTTCTATGGCAATATTACTGATGATTTTTTCTATGCTCACAATCTTATTCCAGGAGTGAATATATTTTTCATAATAGGCAGGTAAAACAATTCGTCCGTATTCCATCCTTCGCGCGAATTGTTCTTTTGTAAAACTTTCACGGTGACGGATCATATATTTTTCGAAGGATGAAATGAAAAAGGAAAGCTCCGGGAAGCGGTTGCTATTATCCTGCATATTTCGGAAAAGTTTTTCCAGCGCATCATGTACAGCTGATCCGAATTCGGTATTTTCATTTTTGGGTGAAGGAATGCGGATGAGGTTTTTGAAGTAGAATTCCAACGGACATTTCAAGTAATTATTCAGCGCCGTCACATTCATCTGAAATTTTTCGAGCACCCGATTGATGAAATCCATTTCAATGCGTTCCATTTCCGGAGCCTGCCCGCCTCTTAGTAAAAGAAATTGAAAATCGCCGAGTTCCCGGGCGGATAGCATCATCTTTTCAGCCGGAAGATTAAAGCCGCTGCGGATCTCTTCTATAAATAATGATGGTTCGGCTTCCTTACCATTATTTCGAAAACGACTAAAGGATAAATACAAGTGAGTCTCCGCGCGCGTGATGGCTACGTAAAAAAGCCTTCGTAATTCCTCGTCTTCATTGGGTTCTGTTCTGAACATGGTATCAGGAAAATGAAAACCACCTCCCGGCTTTTTTTTCTTCTCCCAGTAATGTGAGTTACAACCTGCAAAAAATACATGGCTAAATTCAAGCCCTTTTGAGCCATGTGCTGTTAGCAGGTTTACTGCTTCTGCGCTTCCATTAACCTCCATCATGGGTAGAGGGATTTCTTCCTTCTCCATAAGGTCAAGATGGCTTACCAGGTCCTGAAGTGCCAATGTAGGCTGACGCCGGGTTTCCTCTTTAATGAAATCGAAAAAGGCGGTAAGTGTTTCCAGCATTTTGCGTTTTTCCGGATGCTGCATGGCGAATTGTAAAAGGCCGGTTTCGGTATATATACTTTCGACTAAGGATTGAAGGGTTTTGTTGGAAACCGCGCTGATCAGGGATTCCAGGATCTTACCGGCATTGGCAAGTGCGGGATGTATATTATGTGAGAAAAGGTCCCGCGATGGTCTGCCGGCTTTATCGTTCAATAATTTACGCAGGGAAGATTTTTCAGAATAGTGCTTTTGGGAAACTTCGGCTGCCAGGGTCGCTATTTCGATGGCAGGAATATGGTACCATTCTGCGTGCAGAATTTCAAATAGCATCTCGTCCCCGTTAAATGGAACTTCAAATTCATGAGCGGAAGCCAGGTATCGTATCAGTAATAATATCTGCTTAATAAGTGGGTCTTCCAACAGGTTCACACTTCGTTTATTGTAGACCGGTAGATTCTTAAGTTTAAAATAGGATAGTAGTTCCTGTCCATATTTATTTTCCTTATAAATAACAGCGATTTTGCCGGGTTTGGTACCCAGGGTGACCAGCTGTTCGATCTGTGAAACGATGCTGATCATTTCAGCCCTTTCCGATTCGTATTCCCGGATCAGAGGCCAATCTTTAATAGTGGATATTTTCTTATTGGAAGAAACCAGCTCTTTCGAAAGGTTATCCATTTTATAAATCAGCCTTCCTGTATTCCGACTGATAAGTTGTTTTGAAATATCCAGGATAGACTGGGTGGAACGATAATTATTTGTGAGCACTACAGTCAGCAGGTCTTTTTTATAAGTTTCATAAAAATCCAGCATATTATCTTCATTCGCTCCCTGGAAGCGATAGATGGACTGGTCATCGTCACCCACAACAAATACATTAGGATTATCCCAGAAACTGATAAGGAGTTCAACTATTTTATTCTGTGTGCCACTCGTATCCTGGTATTCGTCTACGAGGATATACTGGTATTTTTCCTGGTAACGCCTTAGTAAATCTTCGTTCTGAGTAAAAGCATTTATTACCCAGTTGATCATATCATCATAATCGTACCGCCCCTTGTCATGCATTAGTTTCTGATAACGGTCAAACTCATTCACCGCAGCACGGAGTTTTTCCATTCTTTCAATCTGCTCATCAAGTTTTGCCTGATTGATATCGCCTTTTTTGAAACCAGCCCCGTTTCTCTTATATATATACTCATCGCGCGTAGGTATATCCGTTAGGTATTCGTTTATCTTTCCTTCAATAAAAGCAGGCGTATAACCTTCCCGTTTCATGGTGCTGAAAAGGGAACTAAGATTTTTCACTTCATAATATGCATCACTCCGGTAGCGCTTCAATGGGTGTTTTTGAGGGAATCCGTCTACCAAAACCCTCATCAGTTGTATCTGTTCCAGCTCAGAAATAGGATCCAGACTGTTTTTTTCGAAAAGAGAAAGATTGTCCTGGATTATATCGTGACAAAAAGCGTGAAAAGTATAAATATTCACCTTATAGGCATCCGGGCCGATAAATGATATTAATCGCTTGCGCATGGTGATAGCCCCGGCATCAGTAAAAGTGAGACATAGAATATTCCCGGGATCAGTATCTGTCTCCAGAAGGATTTTACCGATACGGGCACCAAGGATTTGGGTTTTTCCCGTACCGGGACCGGCAATAACGAGTACGGGCCCGTCAATCTGGTCAACTGCCAGTTTCTGTTCGGGGTTTAGAGTCAGATAAAGTGTATGAAAGACGTCTTTTTGGTTCATTTTCAATCTTAAAAGTCATTCAAAAGTTGGAAACTTTCTTGATTTCGGAATATTATTCCTCTAGTTTTCACGTTATACACGGGTATAATCCGATATAATCCTAAATATGAAGAACAACCAGTCGTTCAAAGTTTTCATTGTTGAAGACGATATGTGGTACGGCTCCATGCTGGAACATTATTTAACCCTGAATCCGGAATATGAAGTTAAACGATTTGAATCACCTGGTGATTTCTTCGCGCACCTCCATGAAGTTCCCGATGTAGTAACCTTAGATTATTCCCTGCCAGATAGTGATGGTACGGAAGTATTAAGGAAGATCAAGGAATTTAACCCAGACATCCGTGTCATTATTATCTCAGGTCAGGAAGACGTAGCTACCGCCATTAATCTTTTAAAGAACGGCGCCTTTGATTACATCGTAAAAGATGATGATACCAAGGACCGTCTCTGGAACAGTATCCTGCATTTGCGGGAAATCAGCAACCTGAAACAGGAAGTGGAAAGCCTGAAAAAACAGGTGGGCCGCAAATACGATTTCTCCCAGATCATTGTAGGTAACAGTGAACCTATGGAAAAGGTTTTTGCCTTGATTGAAAAGGCGTCCAAAACAAATATAACAGTATCCATTACAGGCGAAACAGGTTCCGGAAAGGAACTGGTAGCCAAGGCCATTCATTATAATTCAGACAGGCATAACCTGCCTTTTGTGACTGTAAACGTAGCTGCAATTCCAAAGGAACTTTTGGAAAGCGAACTCTTCGGTCATGAGAAGGGATCTTTTACCGGAGCTGTTACTAGACGTATCGGAAAATTCGAAGAAGCCGATAAAGGGACACTGTTCCTGGATGAAATCGGAGAATTGGATATTAACCTGCAGGCAAAGCTTCTGCGCGTTTTGCAGGAGAGAGAGATCACACGAGTGGGAGCAAATAATGTGATACCTATCAATGTTCGGATCATCGTAGCGACCCATAAAAATTTATTGGAAGAAGTAAAAAATAAAACATTTAGAGAAGATCTTTACTATCGTTTAATTGGATTACCGATCATGTTGCCGCCCCTGCGTGAAAGAGGGAATGATATCGCAATCCTCGCGAAAAATTTTGTCGATGGATTTTGTAAGGAAAATAAAATCAACAGGAAATCGCTTAGTCCGGAAGCCCAGCAAAAGCTCATATCCTATCCATTCCCGGGTAATGTGCGCGAATTGAAATCCATTATGGAACTCGCGGTAGTTATGAGCGACGAAGAAAATATCCTGCCTGAACATATTACTCTGAATTCTTCAACAAGTATTAATGATTTACTTAACAGGGAAACCACACTGAAAGAATTTGAGAGCCAGATCATACAACATTATCTCGATAAGTATAATAAAGATGTCCTGCTGGTAGCGCGAAAACTAGATATTGGAAAGAGTACGATTTACCGCATGATACAGAATGGCGAATTGAAAAGTAAGTAAAGGGGAGGATGGATATTGCCGTAGAAACAAAAGAAATAATGCAAGCCGTAGGAACAGATAAGAAACTGTTTGGAAAAACCATCCTGGTTGCGGAAGATGTTGATATGAATCAGCAGCTTATCAGGCATATTCTCGAATCCAGCGGCGCCCAGGTAGTGATTGTCAGAAATGGCGCCGAGGCCCTTGAGCAGGTAAAAAAGCAAATCTTTGATTGTGTATTGATGGATGTACAGATGCCCGAAATGGATGGCATACAGGCTACTGTAAATATCCGTAACCTGGATGATCCACTGATTTCAACAATTCCCATCATTGCGATAACGGCGAATTGTCAGCGGGAGGACCTGCTGAAATATGAAGAAGCAGGCATGGATGACTATCTCGCCAAACCCATTGTGGAAGCGCATTTGCTCGATACGATCCTGAATAATTCCGGTACTCCAAACATGGATAATAATACTGGTTCTTCTTTTTCAGAAAACAAACTTTATGACCTCACCATGATTCATTCTATATCAGGTGGTGACAAAGCTTTTATTAAAAAGATGGTTCTGCTTTTTATAGATACAGTTCCGCAAAATGTACAGGATCTTGTAGATTCTACAGAAAGGAAAAACTGGGAACAGGTTTCCAAAATGGCCCATAAATTAAAATCCACAATAGATTCAATGGGCATTCGTACGATTCATGATCAGATTCGGGCAGTGGAAATGAATGCAAAAAATCAGGAGCATCTGGAACTCATGCCGAATATGGTCCGCCAGATAGAATCGGTCGTATCTGTATGTATTCAGCAGTTGCACCGTGAAGTGAATTGATTAAAATTTTTCTACAGAAGAATGATATTGAACAGACACTTAAAAAATTCTTTCGCTGCCGACATATATAAATATTTCCCGTCTTCTCAAATATCGGCGGTTTATCTTATCCACAAGATTCCCAAATACGAATGGCATGTCCCGAATCGGGAAGGTCTGTTTATCAATCAGAAATATAAATTTATGAAAATGAAAGAGTTAATGAGATACAAAATCCGGCATTCTTTTCGAAATGAAAGTATATAACTCATTAAATCATGCATTTGCAAGCTTCTTCGGGTATTTTCATTGTAGAAGATAATTTGCTTTATCAGCAATTGATCGCCCGCGAACTGGAGGACTTTGGTGGTCCCATTTATTTCTACACAACAGGTGAACATTGTCTCGCTAATATTTGTCGTAAACCTTCCATTGTAGTGCTGGATTATAATCTCGACGGAGAGATCAACGGCCTGGAAACCCTGGAGGAGATCCGTAAATTCGATCCTTCGATATTTGTTATTTTATTTTCCAGTCAGAAGGATTTGCATAGCAATGAAAACCAGCGCAGGTATGGATCCTTTGATTTTCTTGAAAAAAAGGAACAATCCTTTACCCTCCTGAAACAATTGCTGAAAGCAAAAGTAAATTTTTAAGACCTTACGCCTTACGCCTTAAGCCTTAAGCCTTAAGCCTTAAGCCTTGCGCCTTCTACCCTGGAATCCTCGAAATATACTTCTCGATTTGTTTGATCTGGTCAACGATTTGTGGTGTGGTAGGCTTCAGATTTTTTGCTTTCCTGAAAAATTCTTTCGATGCCCGGAATTCTCTTTTTGTCATCATGATGGAACAGAGCTGCAGATATGCCGCTGCCTGATTTTCCTTATCCGGTAAACCCTTGCTGATAGCCTGTCGAATCAAACCCTCTGCCTTACGGATATCATTTTTCTGCATGGCGAGCATACCCATTTGTAAGAGACTGGCACCCTCGGCTTCTTTCATAGGCATGCCCAGGTCAAGGCCCTTGCGCATATTAACTTCAGCTCCGTCAAAATCATTCTTCATCATGGCGATATTGCCCTTGAGTGTATAATAAACGGAGCGGATGGGTTTATATAGAAGGCCGGGAAACTTAATGGTTGAAAGTACTTTTTCTGCGCCTTCCAGGTTGCCTGATTCCATGTGCTCCTGAATGAGACGAAGGGGTCCGAAAAAGAAATGACCGAAAATGAGGACTACACCGATAAGGTATGGCAGAAAGGCGGGCCAGAAACTGCTGTAAATATTGGTGACAATTCCGATAGCGATAAGTGCTAGGCCTATATAAAGACGGTATTTAATAATGACGCTGTAGAACTTCATAACCTGAATTTGGGCTGCAAAGATAGCCTAGTTTCAGGGATCTACGAAGCTATACTCAGATCGGCACTATATCTTGCCTTAAGCCTTATGCTTTCGGCTTTAAGCCTTCAAAATCTATCGTTGTTGACTTCAATCCAATATCCATCCGGATCCTGCAGGTAAATCTGTTGAACCTGGTCGGGACGCAATGCAATTTTATTCACCTCACCTCCAAAATTTCCGTATTTAATTCCCAATTTTTCCAGGTGTTTAATAAAATCCGGCAGGGAGGCGACGGTAAAAGCCAGGTGAATATTCACGTCGTGTGGAACATCTTCTTTGGCGCCACTGACCACGTGCAACTGACTATGTGCACCAATTCTGAACCAGCTGTGCCGGTGATCATGGAAGGGCTCAGGAATAGTATCCAGCATCATTGCATATTTGTAAAATTCTGTCGCGCGTTCAAGATCCGTCACATAAACTGTAAGATGATTGAACTGAGGTTTTGATTGTGCCTTACTTTGAAGTGAGAAGCAGAGCAGGAACAAGAATCCTGTAATTTTTAGCAATCGATTCATGGATAATATATTGAAATATGAAGTTAAGGGGAAAGCGAATCTTGTTTCAGAAAATCTTACTTTTGCAACCTTCCGTTAAAACAGGTCCCGTAGTTCAATGCCTGCCTGCCGCAGGCAGGCATTGAATAGAAGTTTCTAATGGAATTGGAAATAAACTGTGAGAATGATTGTTGTGTATGCGATATGGAGTGAGGAGCATAGAAGAATATATGTCGGGATGACCAGGGATATTGAGAAAAGATTGAAAGAGCACAATTCCGGGGTAACCAGATCTATCAGATTGTTTCGACCATGGAAGATCATATTTACTGAAAATTGTAGTAATTGGGAATCGGGAAGGTTGAAAGAAAAGAATTATAAAAAAGGAATAGGCAAAGAGTTCTTAAAAAAATTGGTTCAGTTAATTAATGCCTATAGTTGGCAGAGATAGAATTTAAGTTGGTCCCGTAGTTCAATGCCTGCCTGCCGCAGGCAGGGATAGAATTTAAATTGGTCCCGTAGTTCAATGGATAGAATAGAAGTTTCCTAAACTTTTGATGCAGGTTCGATTCCTGCCGGGACTACTAATAAGGCCTTAATAAATTTTTCTGCTTTTTGTTAGAAGTTCATTTTCCTCAATACCATCAATGAATTCGGTATTTTAATCTGCAAAATATTTGCTCTTCAAATTTAGTTGGTAGTTGAAGATTATATCATAATTTGAAATGTTAGCAGCAGATTTATATGAAGT
>DASZHV010000116.1:0-9625 GCA_035937535.1 Puia sp.
CCAAGACCAATTGCTGAAACTTCAAGACCACTTTTGCCGAGTTTACGTTTTTGCATTGTTTTAATTTTTGATTTTTTTTATCACTTAATTTTCATCCCGGGCACAAGTGGAACGGTCTCGACAAGTTCGAGCGGCTTGACCATACCTTTTGTGCCGGTCTTGTATTTTAGGAAATGAGAAGTATTTAAATGCGAATTGTACGCATTTGCATCAGCGTATATCTCTAAAATCGTGAAATGTGTGGGATTATTTAATTCGGAAACGGCATATAAAGTCAGCACGCCTGGCTCAACGCGTACAGCAGTTTCGATACCCTCCATAAGCAAAACTTTATACTTTTCCAGTTGGGCTGAATCGATTACAAGTTTTACCATTCGCACGATTTGTTTTTTCTCCTGGGCAGCAGCGTTTCCACAGAAAACAAATACAAGCATTATTGTAATAAGAATAAGAGATCTTTGGCGCGGTTCCTTTATTTTCATTCTTTTGTTATTAATTAAGTGACCTGTATTCATTGGGTGAATGGCCAACACGTTGTTTAAACAGCCTGGTAAAATGCTGGGGATATTTAAACCCCAATTCATAAGCAATTTCACTGATCGACTTGCTGATATCAAAAACCATTTCTTTGGCAACGTCTATCAATTTTTCCTGTATATAATCCTGGGCTGATTTTCCTGTTTCTTTTTTTACTAAATCGCCGAAATAGTTTGGAGATAAATTAAGTTGCCCTGCGCAATATGCTACTGAAGGGAGTCCCAGTAATTGCGGCTTATCTGATTGAAAATAATCATCCAGCAATTCCTCAAACCTGGTCAGTAAATCCTTATGAATATTGTCCCGCGTTATAAACTGTCTGTCATAAAAACGAACACAATAATTCAGGAACAATTCAATATTACTTACAATTAGGTTCTTGCTGTGCTTATCGATGGCATGTTCCAGTTCATACTGGATTTTATAAAAACATTCCATCACCACATGTCTTTCTCGTTCAGAGACATGTAACGCTTCATTCACATCGTAAGAGAAAAAATTATATTCTTTAATATGTCTGCCAAGTGAAGTTCCATGAATCAGGTCAGGGTGAAATGCCAGGGCCCAGCCTTTTGGTTGGACAGCTTTCACAATATCATCAATTCCGTAAACCTGTCCGGGTGCAATAAAAACCAATGTTCCTTCCTCATAGTCATAATTACTACGACCATATTTGAGCTCACCGCACTTTACTTCTTTTAAGAAAACAATATATAAGCCCGAAATAAAGCGTGCCGGATATAAGGGTTTTGATTTTGACTGATCCAAAACGGTTACCAGCGGATGAAGGGTTTCCTGCCCCCTCTGGGAGTTGAACTGAGCAACGCTTTCTAGTTTTATAATCTTATCCATAATATTTCAATTCAGCATTCGAAATTAATGCAAGTATTTAACCTGGTTGGTATTTAAACTCGTAATCAGTAATAATGGTAGGTAATACGGTAATATGTATAAGAATTGAAAAATGCCACAAATGTTTTTTTCTGGGTAATTAGGTGTAGGCCCAATCAATTATTTGTAATTGTTTATTGTGGAGGCCAGTAAGCTGGTTTCACATTGGTTCCGCTTAAAGAACAATCTGCACAGACGGCAGTAGTACCATAATAAATACCCTTTATAAAATCAAATCTGGTTACATCAATTACACCCGATTGAAGCAGTGCATCATCAGCCGGGAATTCTAACATAAATTCCTGACAAGAATTGCTCTCCGGATACCACCCCGTAACCTGGAAATGATTAATAAAAATTCTTTGCTCGCTGGTTGATGTAGCATACACATACCCAATAACTGTTTCTGAAGGATGGTTCACACAGTGAATATTACCGGTGATGGCTGTGGGCTGGGCATCAAAAATGGAACCCGTCACATCGTTGTTATTATGCAAAAGTTGAAAAAACGCAAATGTATTGGAGTCGATGGATTGTTGCTGAACAAAAATGCTGTATTCGAATTTTAATTTCCATGAACTGTCCGGAAGAAAATTAACAGTCGTCTGATAAATGGTGTTGTCTGCCAGGCCTGTAGTTGAAGCCAAGACAATGTTTGATGGGAAGTCAGTCCGCCAGCAGGTATGATGTGCCTCAAAATCCTGCCTAATCACGGGAACACCATATGTACTATCATAAAGATACAATGATGCAAAAGTCGACTGAAATTCAAATGTTTCATTATAGGTCCAATGGTAATAGCGGCTGTTATTATTATCTCCATGCGTATTTACATAAACAGTAACACCACCCGGTGTATTTGCCCAGGTAACACTATCAATAGGAGGAGTTAATAGTGGGGTGACATCATCCGAAATATATTGACCCCCCGAAGTGGTGACAATATGTAGACGATACTGAGCATTGCTAACCGCGTTAAATGGTCCGCAGGAATATTTCCCGGGACTGTTCTCAGTCAATGGACATGAGGTATTGTTGGTTCCTTCGATGATCACACTGGCGCCGGATTCATATTTAATTATTTGCGAATCGGATAATGAATTGGACCTGCTTAAAGTAATATAAGTTGAATCGTTGCCAACATTAATAAATCCCTCAATGACCAGATAATTCTGAGAGACTGCTCCTTCCGGTGCTGTAAAAGTTCTAATACAACTCCCATAAATCAAAGCGAATAGCGCCGCGCACAGAATATTTGTATGGTTTGGGTTCAGGTGTTTCACTTAACCTGTATTTTTTCTGTGTAACGAGGGAGGCAGGGCTAATAATAAATCATCATATAAATTTAAGTATTATAATTTATCTATAGCCCCTTTGGTTTTTTTCAAAACCTGAAAGACAAAAAAGGGAATTGAAGAAAAGGATTACCGTCCCAGTTATACCTTTTGCAGGAAAGCAAATTATAAGGATATGTTTTTATATATCAATTATAAATTTGAATTGTTCAAAAAACAATGAATTGAAGACTTAGCCAGAAAAAATAATTTCAATCATTGTACATTATTGTGTACCTAATAAGCTAACATGTGCAGCAACCGCGACCCATTTGTTTCTTCTTTTCATATAAACATCCTGATAGCAGATTTTAAAAGTAGTATTATCTTTTTCGGTTGTGATTACATTATTAGTCCATGCTGTCACCAAACCGACTTCTCCGGATAATAGTCTTACTTCGATACTGTCAATGTCTACTGAAACCTTTTGATTTGGTGTGAGGGCATTGGATAAATTATCTGCTTTGTTTCTTTTTATGCCGCCGGGATTAATCAACATGAAATCATCGGCCAAAATATTGCTAAGAGTAGTGGTATCCCTGTTGACAATGGCATTGAGAAAGTCCCTGTTAAGTTTTTTTAGTGTTTCAATATCCGGGTTTTGCCCTGGGGACTGAAAAGAGAAAGATATTAATATGATGCTCAGGTAAAAAACTCTTTTCATTTTATTCAATTAAGATGGGTGAAAATTGGAAGTATCATCCAAATTTAAATTAATGTGAATTTAAATGGCCGCCTTTTGGGCCCTTTTACTCCACCACCCCAAACTGCGCTTTATCTGTATTAGATAACAGGTGAATAGATAGCAAATAATCGGTGAATATGACTGTTTTTCCCCTTTCGGGCCAGGTACTGGCCCATTGCTTGTTTTAGATACCGGATAATTTGGTTAATTTAAGTCTGCCATTGCAATCAACAGAGGAGATATACCCTTGATCGCCTAAGGTAATACTCCGGCAGGGCTAAAAGGATAAGGGAACTGGTTAATTATTAACCAGCCAAAGTCGCTAAACCGTTTTTCCGGACCAACAGGGTAAAAAATCGAACCAGATTTATCGTCCCTTTTTATATTACTAGAGTTTATTTTCCTAGACTTGTATGAATAAATAACTCAACCTTTCAAGCATATGTTGGCAAAAAGATTAGCAAGTCGCCTCTTTCTCTTTCTTGTTATAATATTTGCTCTCCAATCCTGTAACCATTCCACACAGGAGAAGAAATCCACAAGTGCGATTTTCAATAGGGACAGTCTTGCACAACATATCATCGTACTGGCTTCAGATTCTTTCCAGGGAAGGAGGCCTTTTACTGTCGGAGAAGCGAGAACACTAGGTTATTTGGAAAACCAATTCCGTTCCATAGGTCTGGAACCGGGGAATGGTATTAGTTATCTGCAGGAAGTGCCCATGGTGGAGATTACGCCGCACCCCGATTCTATAATGAAAGTTGAGTCTGCCAAAGGCAGTTTCGTTTTGCACCTTACAAAGGACTATGTGATCTCGACGGAAAGCACGGATTCCGTTATCTCTCTCAATAAGGATGAACTCATATTTGCAGGGTATGGCGTAATAGCACCCGAATATAACTGGAATGACTATGCGGGAATAAATGTGAAAGGGAAAGTAGTGCTGGTCATGGTAAATGATCCGGGTTTTGGGACTACTGACACGAGCATTTTTAAGGGGAAAACCATGACCTACTATGGCAGGTGGACATATAAATACGAGGAAGCAGCAAGGCAGGGTGCTAAAGCCTGTTTGATCATCCATAATACAGATGCTGCTTCCTATCCTTTCAGTGTGGTACAACATTCCTGGGGATCTTCCAACCTTTACCTTGATAAAAGGGGAAGTAATCAGATTCATTTAGCCTTACGGGGATGGGTAAGCGCAGATGCAGCAAAAAAATTACTGGCTGCTGCGGGAAAAGATACAACGTTGCTGGTACAGGCCAATAACCATGGGTTCAAAGCGTTCTCTCTGCATGAAAAACTTTCTACAAGTGTAAGGGTGAGCGCTGTGTATAATATTTCTCAAAATGTCATAGCAAAAATTACCGGGACAAAAAGACCGGATGAATATATTCTCTATACGGCTCACTGGGATCACCTGGGAGTTGGGAAACCAGACGCAAAAGGTGATTCGATCTTCAATGGAGCCATCGACAATGCCAGCGGAACAGCGGCACTTCTTGAAATGGCCAGGGCTTTTAACAACCTCAGGGAAAAACCGGAACGTACGATTTTATTTCTTTCAGTTACCGGGGAAGAACAAGGTCTTCTGGGATCTGAATATTATGGAATGAATCCGATCTATCCACTCAAAAAAACAGTTGCCGACATTAATATGGATGGAATTAAATCCATGGAAAAAAGTAATGATGTCGTTATTACGGGTTATGGGCAAAATGAACTGGAGGATTATGTGTTAGATGCTGCTAAAATCCAGGGCAGATACATCGCTCCCGAGGCGCATCCCGAAGCAGGACATTATTTTCGTTCTGATCATTTCAGTCTCGCTAAAGTAGGTGTTCCGGCACTCGATGTTTCAGGAGGAATTGATATCGTTGGAAAGGGAAAGGATTATGGCAGAAAACAACAGGATGATTATGTCGCCCATCATTATCATTCGCAATCGGACGAATACGATTCCACCTGGACTTTTGAAGGCGGCATGCAGGATATGGAACTATTATTTATGATCGGAAAACGGCTCGCTTTCGAAACGAACTGGCCGGCATGGAAACCCGGATCTGAATTCAAAGCCATTAGAGAACGGTAGTGGAGGATAGGCTCATTATTTTTCGGTTCTATCAATTGTTATATGGAATATAATTCCCCCATTTCCATGGTGTGTAGGTATCACCGCTAATTTTTTCCAATAATTCTTTAAAAATGCTTTCGCCATTTGAACTGTTCGTCATCAATAAAATGGATATGCCTCTGTCAATAAAGTTTATGTTGTAATGCTCCCAGCCGTCATCATGTCCTCCTTTAAAAAATGCTTTTCCATAGGGACACATAAAAAGCCCCCAGCCAAGCCCGGATGACAGGTCTATTGCCTGATTTTCAGTGGTGGTATCATTGCTGATTGTCGGGAACATTCTTTTTGAATTTATGCGTATCTGGGGTGTCAGCATTAAATTCAGCATCTTTTCGTTCAGACCTTTCTTTTGCATTATATACTGAATGAATTTTGCATAGTCAGAAAGAGTTGTTTCCATAGAACCTGCAGCGCCGGGTGTTTTTCTTTTTTTCTTCTCAAGAGAATTACCGTTTTCGTCATATCCCAGAGCGTAGTTATTTTCAAATTTCTGTTGCCATATATAACTTGTCCGATCCATTCCGATTGGCTGAAAGACATTTTTAACAGCCAATTCTTCCAGATCATTGCCTGTTATTTTTTCTACAACCATTTGAAGCAATGCAAAACCTTCTCCTGAATAGGCATACTTTGATCCGGGAGTGAAGTATATAGCCAGTTTACCGTTTTGATCATATTTACCGGTCCTTACGTCCAGAAATCTCCAGTTAGGAAAACCAGTTGTATAGCTCAGACACATTCTTGCCGTGATGAGTTTCCAACGTTCATCTACGGTAAGATCAGAGTATTTCGGATATTCCGGCAGTGGTTTATCCATGTATTCATAAAGTGGTTTATCCAGGTTTAAAATACCCTGTTGAACGAGTTGCAAACATAAAAATGTAAATACAGCTTTGCTGAGCGAAGCCCCATAAAAAATAGTCGATGTATCCAGCAATTCTTTTGTATCTGTGTTTTTATAACCATAGGTTTTCTCATACACGATCGAATCATTATTTATAATGGCAAGCCCCAACCCGGTAACCTTTGCGGCATTCATTAAACGAAGAATCGTGCTGTCGATTGCCGATATTGATATTGCCCTTCCGTCAATTTTTGTGATTTGCAGTTGCTGTCCAAAAGTAAAATTCACCAAAAGTAAAAGTCCGGGTAAAATTTTAAGCTTCATTGTGTTTTTTATTTGCAATGACTTAGCTAAAAAGCCCTGGCAGTACCAGGGCTTTGCTTTTCTTATAAAGATTGATATTCTTTAATTATGCATTTCCACTTCAAAATTTACATTTGGCGGCGGAGGTTGATGATGATTACCATACCATTCCCTTGAATGATGGTGATACGTATCATAATAATGACTCTCAGCACAACCTGACATTGAAAAAGCCACTACAAAGAGGAAAGCGGCAAGTCCCAAAAAGTTTCTTAGAGTATGTTTCATAAATTATAATTATACTCTATATGCTTAAAAACCCTGCCAGTACTTAAACCCTTGTAAACTAGGATTTCCATGTGAAATGGAAGAAGTTGTGTAGATATTCCTCTACGTGCTTAATGAAATATTAACAAAGGGCTTGTATATATTAACTATTGTAGTACGAATGCGGCCATTTAATTAACCTCTAATATGTTCAATCTGATTGAGGGATGTGGAAAAAAATAACTTCATCAATCCATTTTTACCCATGGTCCGTTGTACTACCGAGAATGCATTGTATACAAATATAGACCCGGCAGCCCCGATGGTTGTAGCCCAGGCATGGTAGATATCGCGATGATTTAAAACATATGAAATCGCATCGCCATAACCATTCGCTTTATGCCGATCCTCAAATGCCTTTTCAAGTACAACAACAATCAATACGCCCAAAGTATAAAGCAGCGTGCGGATGATAACATCAACAATTGGTGGCTGGCGTTGCACCCAATGGCCAAGTGAAATTAATTCCATAAGGATTATAACCTTTGACATAATCAGTGCACCCACGAGTGCCTGCGATAATCCTGTGAATTCAATATCATAATCTTTAAGGTAAAGCTTTTTCATTACCATCATTAGGATGAATACAACGGCAAAATAGGATGCTGTGCGTGCAACAACTTTAATTTCTTCGAAGATTTTTTTTAAAATTTTCATGATGGTTATTTTGTTGTGCCCTACTTAAGAAGCACATCAGGGTAATCCAGGGTCATTGGCTTCACGTTAATTTTATAAATAATGGTATAGGGAATTAAAAATACACTAATAACCCGGGCAATAAATGGGCGAGATTGTTTATTTTCAATAGTTTCTTACAATTTAAGAATTGATATTCCATGCTTTAGCTTAAAACTTCGATTATGAGAAATATTTTCCTTTCTTTAGTTTCATATATCTGGATGACTTGCTTAGTAATGGCCCAGACAAAGTCTCTACCTCGCATTGCCATTGCAGGACTCGGTATTGAATCGAGTACATTTTCTCCTGCACTCACAGATGAAGAGGCTTTTCATGCATCCTATGGTAAAGATGTTTTCTCAATCTATCCTTTTTTATCTCCTGAATCGCCGCTTCGTAACCAGGCAATATGGATCCCGGCATTGGTTGGCCATGCACTGCCCGGAGGAGCCGTTACGAGAGAGGCTTACGAATCACTGGTGAACAAGACCCTTGATTCTTTAAGAAAATATTTGCCGTATGACGGTCTTTGGTTCGACATTCACGGAGCTATGAGTGTAGTTGGTCTGGATGATCCTGAAGGTGATTTTATTATAAGGATCCGTAAACTGGTTGGGAAGAAAACAATTATTTCAACTTCTATGGATCTTCATGGAAATGTATCCTGGCGCCTGGCGGAAAATACGGATCTGATCACCTGTTACCGGAAAGCTCCACATGAAGATGCGATGGAAACAAAACAGCGCGCGGTACTAAACCTGATTTATCTGATTGAAAACGGGAAAGGAAAACCTTACAAAGCATATATCTCTATTCCAGTATTGCTTCCTGGTGAAAAAACCAGCACGAGAATAGAACCGGGGAAGAGTATTTACGCGGCTGTGGGTCCTGCCGTTTCTCAAAAAGGGATTATTGATGCTGCTATCTGGATAGGATATGCGTGGGCCGATGAGCCACGTAATCATGCCGTAGTGATGGTTACGGGATTTGATAAGGGAAAAGTAATTCAAACTGCTGAGCAACTGGCCCAAAGTTTCTGGAAGGAAAGAAATCATTTCGAATTCGTCGCACCTGTTGCACCTTTGAAAGTATGCCTGGACAGTGCATTAGTTAGTTCCAAACATCCTTTTTTTATCAGTGATATGGGCGATAATCCAACTGCCGGAGGTGCAGGTGATGTAACATGGACATTGAAGGAAATACTTTCCCGTCTGGAGTTCACGCCCTCAACTGGTCCTTCACTAATTTATGCATCGATCCCCGGACCAGATCTTATAAAAAATGTTATAAAAGCAGGTGTTGGCAACCATGCAGAAGGATATGCAGGAGCTTTGGTAGATGCAAGATATGCTCCTCCACTTTTGATCTCGGGAACGGTTGAATCCATTGTATATGGAGATAAGGATGCGGAAGTTGAAGCAGTTGTAAAAGTTGGAAGCGTTCATATTATTGTTACTCAAAAACGAAAACCCTATCATAAGGAAATTGATTTTACCAGGTTGGGATTGAATCCCCGTAATACAGATATCGTCGTTGTCAAAATAGGATATCTCGAACCTGAACTTTATGCAATGAGGGCGGACTGGATCATGGCGCTGACACCTGGTGGAGTTGATCAGGACCTGGAACGACTTAACTATAAAAGAATTGAGCGACCGATGTTTCCTTTCGATAAGAATATGAAAGATCCGGATCTTATAGCTAAACTTGTGCCTTCCTCTAATTAGCTATTGTTTCAATATATGGATGGAACCTCGCCGGGTATGACCTGGGGAACAGAATTGTTGAAATAGGGAGCATTACTTTCAATCCTTGCATTATGGCATAGAACCAATTGCCATTGATAGCGCTTGTGCTGGTAGACTTCAACAAAACTGATATACTGATCG
>DASZHV010000117.1:0-15973 GCA_035937535.1 Puia sp.
TGCATCTTTTCCATTCAGGAAGCTGTAGATTGTTAAACCAGGAAGCTCCCTTAACAAATATTCTTTCAAAATATCCTGGTCTTCTGTATCATCATCGGCTAACAGAACACTGAATTTCTTTGCCATTTTGATAGTTAATAAAATTCGTGATGGTTATAAAATTACCGGATTCCCGCAACAATCGCAAAGGATAAAGCGGGAAAGTTAAGTGAATTCAAATATTTTCAAGAAATAAATAAACAAGTAATATTAAGCCCATCAGACCGGAGACTGATATGAGAGACAGATTGGCTGGTGATTTTTTTGCACCGGATTTCAAAACCGTATAACTATTAAGAATAAATGCCAACAAAATACCTCCTGCAAAAAGAAATGGAGAAATTTCATTAAAGATTATCTGCCCATTCACCTGGCCGAGTAATCTGTCGATCGGTACAAAAAGCGACGGATAGTCAAATTGAAATTTTAAGATGGACGCAGTTAAGAAGTAAGTTACCGGTGCTATCAATATTAAGCCGAAGATCGCGAATTGTTTGTGGTCAGGAAGTTTAGCATATTTTTCATAATATATATTAAGTGCGGAATTGGCAGTTATGATAATTAAAAAACAGAGTATTAATTTCAATGGGCTATGGAGGTTAAAAACAGCTACAAAGGAAAAGATTCCAAATGTGATTATATTTGAGACGAAAGAAGAAACAAGGGATTTTTTTCCAATCAGCGAGCGCTTTAATAGAAAATAATGTTCAAGCGCTATTCCAAAACAACCTCCGTTAAAAGACCAGGCAATTAGTTTGCCGGGTGTAAGTAAATGGCCGACCAGGGAGAAACCAATGATAGAAACTCCCAAAAAAATGGCCGTGCTACAATATCTGAGAAATATTATTTTATTAAATGGATTAGCCACGGCTTAATTTAATCTTGATAAAGTTGATTTCAGAAAGGAACCCAGAAAAGCACCGATAAAAGCAGGCACTAAAGCAAGAAAAGATCCGTAGTTAGAAGATCTTAAAATGTTGAATAAAGGAATCCAGATTCCGCAGGTTAAAGCTACGATCCAGGGTTTGGAGGGGGATAGATATCCGCAGAGAAGGGCCGCAGAAAATATCATGATCATGGAAATGCCTGCATCGTCCCAGTGCGGACCCGTATCTATTTTTGCGATAATTAATCCCAAAACAATAGAAACCACTAAAGAAATAATCCATCTGGCTTTCATCCTGATGAAATTTCTTATGCAAGTTATGAATTTAGTAAAAAAAATGAAAAAATGATTTCTACTAATTACTGATACCGAGAAAATTATATCAACGACTACAAAATTCAGCACCAGATAATTCTTAACATTTTGGTTCTGTGCTAATATGCCAGATCTCAAAAAAAGCACTATATTCATTGTGTAACCATCGAAGCATTTCTGCTAAAGGGGAGCCTTGATCCAATGGTCAAAATGGAAGAAGTTATAAATAATGATGTCGTCACTTTGACTGAAATCTGCAGATAAAAAACAATTTAATTATGATCTGAATAAAATTTATTCCTGTTCATGGTAAACTGGATATATCTTTCTTTCAGTGAAACTATAAATAAGATAAAAAACTGCAGGAAGAATAAAAATACTGCCGATAAGCAGCGCCCAGCCTAGAGCCTTTATAGTATGATTGTCACCCGCCTCATACAGCGAAATGCTTTTTCCATTTCTAAATAATAAGATATCCGGGAAATGACTATAAGTAACCGCTATAAAGATCATGGTAACCTGAAAAGCTGCCAGAATCCTCAACAAACCGTACCTTCTTTTATACATCAGGAACCAAAATAAAGCAAGTGATAAGAGAGCAGATACAATGGCTGTAGAACTTACCTGATTTCCAAATAACCATTGAGATATGGGTATGTTTTCCGCTCCGGCAGCTGCAAAGACCAGGGCTCCCGAAACAAAGGCCCCTATATTCATATTTTTTGTTCTGGCTAAGAATTGTATTCTTTCAGGTTCAGTATCTGATTCATTGATGAGATAAACGGATGCAAGAAATCCACAGATGAAAACAGTGAAAAGTCCGACAGACAAAGGAAACCAATTGAGCCAGTCTGTAATAAATGCTCCTGCAAAACTATCTGCTCCTGAATTAATTTTTCCGCTGACGATGCTTCCGGCAATAATGCCCAGGAATAACGGAGTCATGACACTTGCATAAACAAATATCCTGCTGTATATAATCTGCATTTGATCTTTCACTGCATCATAATTTCTGAAAGAAAAAGCAGTTCCTCTTGCTATAATACCCATCAGCATCAGAACGAGAGGTATATGGAGATAAACAGATACGGTGGTGTAAATTTCAGGGAAACCTACAAACAATATAACGATAGAAATGATCAGCCACATATGATTAGCCTCCCATATCGGGCCCATGATCCTGTACATTAATTTCCTTGTTACTCTTTTTGATTTTTTGGAAGAAAATAATTCGAGGATACCAGCTCCGAAATCTGCTCCTGCAAGAAGCAGGTACAATAAAATGGAAATCCATAAATAGGCGATTACAACATAAAGCATGGCACTAATTCTTTTGCAGATTTATATTTTCAGGTATATCATAGATTTTTCCAACCATTTTTATTTGCCGGTATAAAAGGAAGATTACCGCAAAGGCCAGGGAAATATATACTGCAGTAAATAGATAAAAAGTATATATAATTCCGGGCATAGGCGTAACAGCTTCTGATGTTCTCATAATTCCCTGTAGTATCCAGGGTTGTCTTCCCACTTCCGTAAGTGTCCATCCGGCCTCGACTGCAATAAAACCTGTTGGAATGGCGAACACAAACAGGCGAAGAACCCATTTACTGTTTCTCCATTTCTTTTGGAAGATCACGCCGGATAAATAAATAAAAGCAATTAACATCATGAGCATGCCAAGGCCTACCATGACCTGAAATGCATAATGCGTAATCGCTACCGGTGGTTGATCTTCAGGCAGTATTCTGTCAAGACCTTTTACAGTTGAATGAAAATCCCGGTTAACCATAAAACTGAGTAAGCCTGGTATTTCTATAGCATAGTTTACCTTTTTGTTTTTATTATCGGGGATCCCACCGATGATCAGAGGGACAGAATTCCCCGTATAATAAAGAGCTTCCATCGCGGCCAGTTTTGCCGGTTGCCGCTGACCAACATACCTGGCAGATTTATCACCACTGAATGGTTGTAAGATTGCAGCAATGGCTGCGAATATAACAGCAATCTTAAATGCCCTGGTATGAAAGTTTATATTCTTTCTCCGCAGGATCATCATAGCATGAACACCGGCTACAGCAAAACCTGTTGCAGCAAATGCTGCCAGTGACATATGAAGTGCTTCCTGATACCATCCCGGATTGAACATCGCTTTTATCGGATCTATATTCAGATATTGACCATTAACATAATCAAATCCTGAGGGATCATTCATCCAGGAATTGGCAGACACAACCAGTATGCCCGAAGCCAGTCCGCTGATGCCTACAACGAGACCGGTAAACCAATGAAACCAACGATTAAAACGATCCCAGCCATAGAGAAAAAATCCCAGGGCAATTGCTTCAATAAAAAAAGCAGTTCCTTCCAAAGAAAATGGCATCCCGAATATGGGCCCTGCATGTTTCATAAATTCCGGCCATAATAATCCAAGTTCAAAGGATAATACCGTTCCGGAAACAGCGCCAGTAGCAAAGAATATTGCAACACCCTTGCTCCAGGCTTTTGTTATATTCCTGTACACTATATTTTGGGTTTTTAACCAGTAAAAATGTGATACTGCCATAAAAAAAGGCATCACCATTCCTATACAGGAGAAAATAATATGAAATCCAAGAGAGAGAGCCATCTGGGAGCGTGCTGCGAGGAAGTCATTCATGTTTGGAAAGTTACAAATTCTTCGACCTCCATTAATACATGTAGGTATTTCGCAGCCGGAGTATCTTTTAATTGATTTTAGCCGATAAATAAATTATGCATCCGTAAATATCTTTCGATAAAATGAATGCAATAAAGAGACTTGCAATCTTGCGGCGTTTCTTAGTTAATACAATTCAGCCCAATCGCGGGTTCTTATTTCTCTGCGACTAGTACCTGGAATGTTCCGGGTATAAGTGAAGGCCTGAATTCACCAGCTTTTTTCGGTGCAAATTCACCGGTTGGCAAATAGACCTTATGGGTAATCTGGTCGACTGCATTGGTTCTTGCACCTTTTTTGGTTTTCAGATTTTGAATGACTTCAAATTTTTCAGGTGATTGTTCCTGTATGATGGTTAGCGTGCCATCCCCATTGGAAGAATAAACTATTTTTAATTTCTTATCGAAACCAACAGCATCGCATTCATCGCCGATGGGAAGGCTGGTTATTACAGTTCCGTCATAAGCATTCATGACAATGAGTTTTTGATTATCGCAGCCGGCGAAAAGGCGCATGGTCACACGGTCAATGGCTAATCCGGATGCGCTTTTACCTGGCGCGATCGGCCAGGTATTGATTATCTGGTAAGTTTTTGCATCGATAACATCGATCTCACTTTTTTCCGCATTATTCACATAAATCTTTCCCTGTCCGTCACTGACTGCTGTTTCCGGCCAACCGGTGAGCTGGATGGTAGCTGCGACCTTGTCCGTAGAAGGATCGATAACCGTCATGCTTTTCCCGCGCCCGTTGCAGGTAATGACCTGTTTTGAATAGTCGTCGTAAAAAATACCATCTGTAAATTCTCCTGCGGGAATGTGTGCAAGCACTTTGAAGGTTTTCAGATCAAATACAAGTACACTATTTGATGAGCCGTTCGAGATATAGCCTTTGCCAAATTCATGCGCCAGAGCGATTCCGTGAACATCTTTATCTGTTTTTATCACACTGATCGAATCTCCGGTCATCTTATTGACAATGTTAACCTGTGTTCCATGAGATAAATAGAGGCGGTTGGAAAGGCTGTCCACCGTAGTATAATCATACCCGCCACCGCTTTTGATATGGAAAACCTGGCTGATCCTGTATTGGGCTTGAAGGGCTGCATAAGACAGTAAAGTCAGGGTCAGCAGTTGGAATTTTCTTTTCATATATAGTGTTTGTAAAAGATTAAAATATGAAATCTTTACAAAATAAGTGGCTATTCTGTATTAATCCTGAAGAAAGACCCATAAAAATGAACAGCTATGAAACCTGCTTGCCAGCCCATATAAATGGCGTCCTTCAAAAGGTCTTAAGCAATTATTCTATATCATTTATATAACAATCACCGCCAGAAAATGGTGACGGAATAATTTTTTTATCAAACGACAAAGAAACAGAAATCAAAGTCTTAAGTATTCCGTTAAATTTTCATGAAGACGAAGAAATAAATTTAGGTATTACCAACAACAAAAAATTATTGCCTGAGACTTTTTCAGGAAGAATATAACTTTCCCCAAATAATAATTAGCCAGAAATACAAAAATCCGCCGACCCTTGCAGATCAGCGGATTAAAATCATTCGGGATTAATAAAACATGAAATACGTACCGCGTACGGGAATCGAACCCGTGATTCATCCGTGAAAGGGATGCGTCTTAACCCCTTGACCAACGCGGCTCAAACAGTTAAACCCAACAGGTTATTGCCGTTTAGGGGTTGCAAAGATATAGACTGACCCTATATCTTCCCAAATGTTTTTGTTTCGTAACTTTGCATCCTAAAAATTAAACAATCAAGCTATGAGCACAGTAAAAGTTGCGATCAATGGTTTCGGCAGGATCGGACGTTTGGTTTATCGCCAGATCCATAATATGAAAGGTATTGAAATCGTCGCGATCAACGATTTAACAAGTCCTGCTGTTTTGGCGCACCTCCTGAAATATGACTCTGCCCAGGGCCGCTTTGATGAAGAAGTAAAATCAACAGAAAATTCCATCCTGGTAAACGGGCATGAAGTAAAAATATATGCACAGAAAAATCCGGCTGAAATTCCATGGAAGAATCATGATGTGGACGTTGTGCTGGAATGTACCGGTTTCTTCGCCGATAAGGAAAAGGCAGAAATGCATTTGAAGGGTGGAGCAAAACGTGTCGTGATTTCGGCTCCTGCAACAGGTGACCTGAAAACCATCGTCTTCAATGTTAACCACCAGATCCTGGATGGAAAGGAAACAGTGATCAGCTGTGCTTCCTGCACAACTAATTGTCTGGCCCCAATGGCAGACACACTGGATAAAATATTCGGTATTGAAATGGGCTTCATGACTACCGTGCATGCCTACACGAATGATCAGAATACACAGGATGCGCCACATCCGAAAGGAGACCTTCGCCGCGCAAGAGCCGCCGCACAGAATATCGTTCCAAACAGTACGGGTGCTGCAAAAGCCATCGGTCTCGTACTTCCACAGCTGAAAGGCAAACTCGATGGAAGTGCGCAACGTGTTCCCGTGATCACCGGTTCACTCACTGAACTTACTACGATCTTAAAAAAGAAAGTAACCGTGGAAGAAGTCAATGCGGCGATGAAAGCAGCTGCGAACGAAAGCTACGGATATACAGAAGAAGAAATTGTGAGCACAGACATTATTGGAAGTCATTACGGCTCCCTGTTCGACGCAACACAAACCAAAGTGATAACCGTAGGTGATAAACAACTCGTGAAAACAGTCAGCTGGTATGATAATGAAATGAGTTATGTGAGTCAACTGGTACGTACAGTGGATTATTTCGCCAGACTGATCAGTAAATAAATATCATCGCATGACAGGTTTCTCCCAATTCAATTTCAAAGTAAAGAAAGCATTGATCCGGGTGGATTATAATGTCCCCCTCAATGACAAACTGGAAATTACCGACGATACCCGGATGCGGGCATCCATTCCTACGATTCAGAAAATATTAAAGGATGGGGGAAGCGTCATCCTGATGTCACATCTTGGTCGTCCGAAAGACGGACCGACAGATAAATATTCCCTCAAACACCTTTTAAAACATTTATCCGACCTGCTCGGAGGCATTCCTGTTTTATTTGCCGATGATTGTATCGGAGAACAGGCCAGACTGACTGCCGGCATGCTCAAACCAGGCGAAGTTTTACTACTTGAAAACCTGAGATTTTATAAGGAGGAAGAGAAGGGGGATGAAGGATTCGCAAAGAAGCTGGCACAACTGGGAGATGTATACGTAAACGATGCCTTCGGGACCGCACATCGGGCACATGCTTCTACTGCGGTGATTGCGAAATTCTTTCCCGGCGATAAAAAAATGTTCGGTCTTTTGATGGAATCGGAAGTGAAAAGTGCGGAAAAAGTATTACACCAGGCGGGCAGACCCTTTGTGGCGATTATCGGAGGTGCGAAAGTATCTGATAAAATGCTCATCCTGGAAAACCTGTTTGAAAAAGCGACAGATATTATTATAGGAGGTGGAATGGCCTATACTTTCATGAAAGCGGAAGGAGGAAATATCGGCAGTTCCTTATGTGAGGTTGACCGGATTCAAACGGCTATTGATTTATTAAACAAGGCTGCGGCCAAAGGTGTATGCATTCATCTTCCTTCTGATTCCATTATAGCAGATAAATTCGACGCGCAGGCACAGACCTCCACTTCCCCAAGTAACAATATTCCTGACGGATGGATGGGCCTGGATATTGGCCCGAATGCATGCGAACAGTTTGCCAACGTGATAAAAAGATCAAAAACCATACTCTGGAACGGCCCCATGGGAGTTTTTGAAATGGAGAATTTCCGTCACGGAACAAAATTCATCGCTCTGGCGGCCGTTGAGGCAACCAAACACGGCGCTTTTTCACTGGTTGGCGGAGGAGATTCTGTTTCGGCTGTAAATATGTTCGGACTGGCAGACAAAGTAAGTTTTGTATCTACCGGCGGCGGGGCCATGCTTGAATATTTTGAAGGAAAGGAACTGCCGGGAATCGCTGCTATTACACAGGAATCTTAAATTTCTCTCTGAACTTCTTACTCCGGAAATTGTTACATTTATAACCTAACAAAAAAACTTAACGTATGAGTACTCGTAACCTGTCGCTCATTATTATAGTAATTGTAATCCTGCTTTTTGGCGGATGTGCCTGCCGGGGATACAATAATCTGGTAGCCAAGGATGAAAATGTAAAGAACAAATGGGCCAATGTGCAGAGTGATTATCAACGCAGAAGCGACCTGATCCCCAACCTGGTTAATACCGTGAAGGGCGCTGCGAATTTCGAACAGACCACTTTAACAAACGTAATAGAAGCGCGTGCGAAAGCAACACAGGTACAGATAAATGCAAATGAACTGACCCCTGAAAATCTCGCAAAATTCCAACAGGCACAGGCCGGATTGAGTGGCGCATTGGGCAGACTTCTTGCCGTAGCGGAAGCATATCCTGATCTTAAGGCGACGCAGAATTTCAGAGACCTGCAGGCACAATTAGAAGGAACTGAAAACAGGATCAAGGTCTCACGGAACGATTTTAACTCCTCCGTACAGGACTACAATCAGACTGTCAGGAGTTTCCCGAATAATATTTTCGGTAAAATGTTTGGATTCCAATCCAAATCACCATTCCAGTCTGAACCGGGGGCTGATAAAGCGCCTGAAGTGAAATTCTGACAACGTCAAAAATCCATGTGTTGAAAATTCCATTTTTTTCAAAGAAAGAATTTTTTTCTGCGTTAGAAAAAAACCAGATCGTCGCTGCCATTAAACAGGCAGAACAGCAGACCAGCGGAGAGATCCGTGTGTTTATAGAAAGCCGCTGCCGTTTTGTAGATCCGCTTGACCGGGCCGCCGAGGTTTTTGCTCATCTGAATATGGGAAAGACTGCCGGTCACAATGCCGTTTTAATTTATGTTGCTTTAAAAGATCACCAGCTGGCAATTTTTGGTGACCAGGGCATACACGAAAAAGTGGGCGAGGTTTTCTGGAAGGAGAGAGTTATGCATATGCTTTCTCATTTTAAACAAGATCATTATGCCGATGCGATTGTACAAACTATCCAGGACATTGGTGCAGCATTGAAATATCATTTTCCATACGACCGGCAGACAGATATTAATGAATTGCCGGACGATATTGTTTTTGGCAGGTAAAAGCCATACCGCTTCATGAAGAAACTATTATTGTTTTTGCTGATTTTCGCCTACCTGTTCGCTGGTGCACAGGATATATTCAAACCGCCTAATCCACCCAGGCTTGTAAACGATTTCGCGAAGGCGATGACCAGTGACCAGGTCGATGAATTAGAGAGTAAACTCGTTGCATATGATGACAGCACCTCTATTCAAATCGCTGTTGTGACTGTTCAGACTACAGGTGATACTGCTATTGAAGATTATGCACTAAGAATACTCCGTGAATGGAAAGTCGGCAATAAAAAAACGAATAACGGCATGGTCATCCTTGCTGCGATTCAGGATCATAAAGTATATATCGCCACAGGATACGGAATGGAAGGATCAGTTCCTGATATAACTGCCAAAGAAATAGTGGAAAATGAAATCGTTCCCAATTTCAAACAAAATAATTATTATCGCGGATTTGATCTGGCGGCGGATGCTATTATCAAAGCATCCCGTGGAGAATATGTTGCACCTGCTGGTTATAACCAGCGCGGACGCCATGGTCCAGGCGGAGGAAATATTTTAGGGATCATAATATTTGTCGTCATTATTCTTGTACTGATAAGCCGCGGTGGCGGAAGAGGCGGGGGAGGGATGTTCAGCGGTTCCGGGGTTCTTCCTTTTATCCTTGGCAGCATGCTCGGCAGTGGTGGCCGCGGAGGCGGAGGTTTTGGAGGAGGTGGATTTGGTGGAGGTGGCGGCGGAGGCTTCGGCGGATTTGGTGGCGGAAGCGGTGGTGGTGGTGGAGCAGGTGGTAGCTGGTGAAGGAAAGTATGGGAGTATGGGAGTATGGGAGTATGGGAGTATGGGAGTGTGGGAGAAGATGAAAGGGTGAAATTCTTAAGTTTTAAAAGTGAATTCCTCATTACCCTTCAGCAAAAATGTGTAAGATTTGAGATTATAAATTTCAAATTTTTCTTGTTATGCGTGAAGGTCCTATTGTAAAAAAATCATTAGGTTTTTCCATTTTAGTTGTAAACTATTGTGAGTCGCTGGAAAGCAGAAGAAAGTTCATAATTGCAAATCAACTTCTAAAATCCGGTACTTCCATTGGAGCAAATGTTTTTGAAGCCCAGCATTCAGAAAGCAGATTGGACTTCGTGCATAAAATGAAAATTGCTTTAAAAGAGCCAATGAAACTTATTACTGGCTAAGCTTATGCGAAAAAATGAACGATGGAAATGTTCCAAGTGAAGCATTAAATAGTATAAATGAAATTATAGCAATCCTGTCAAGAATAATAATTACCTGTAAGAAAAACATAAATTCAGGAAAGTAATCCGCACTCCCATACTCCCATACTCCCATACTTTCCTTAGTTCAGCTTCGACCTCACATACTCCGCCTGATCTTTCAAACCGGCGGCTTCTTTGCGATCTCCGATTGGCTTCAAGAAATTTTCGTTGATCAGTTTGCTGATTTCTCCTTTTTCAGTTGAAGGGAGTGCGTCACGATATTTTACAATGGCATCGATGGCTCTTTTAAACTGATCTGTATTTTGCATTTTCAGTGTTAATGCAGCGAATTGCGGGAAAGTTTCAACCTTTTCGAGGCTTAGCTCCGGCATTTTAGTAAAGCCGTCTATAATAAAATCAAAATTTGATTCGTCACCTTCTTTGATAAATACTGCAACTATCGCTGCGTTTAATTCTCCTTTTGCCGGATGCTGATAAAATTCTTTGGCAAGCTGGTAGGCCTGCGGTTCATCAACTGCACTCAGGGCATAGAGTGCGTTGCCCGCCACCGTGTAAGAAGAATCGGTTGTTTTTTTCAGGAACAGGTCCTTATATTCTTCTTTCTTGAATGTGCCCAGTATGCCGATGGCATTTCCCTGCACCGTACGGTCCGGGTCATTTTTAGCCAGGTCCAGCAGAACAGGTTCAACGGCTGTTTTTATTTCCGGTTTATCCAGATCAAGCGCATTCATTGTAAGGCTTCTCAATTCAAAATAAGGATCTTTCAGAGCCAGTGTGAGAAGAGCCCGCGCAGCTGGTTCGTCCTGATGTTCGGAACAATAATCGATTGCTTCGCGCCGGTCGAGGTAAAGTCTTGCATGTTTATATTGGTAAATAAAATTATCCAGTGTTTTATGATCTTCCTTCTGACAAAGAATGATTTTATCTCCGTCCACATTGATCAGGTCCGGTCTTTTGTTATAGTTGAAATAAAAACTATCGCTTTCATTTTCGAGCCAGATCTTATGACGGGTTTTTGATCCTCCTTCATACACATCAATGGCCATTGGGATACGGAAAATTTTTCCTGTACCCTGAACCTGTCTGATAACTACCTTGGCCATTTTTTTTGCATCATCATAGCTATAACTGATATCGAAAACAGGATGACCACTTCCAAAATACCATTGATTCCAGTACCAGTTAAGGTCTTGGCCGGTTACCTGTTCAAAAGCCATGCGGAGGTTATGTGCTTCCGCATTTTTGAATTTGAAATTTACAAGGTAGAGATTCAGCGCTTTGAAAAATGCACTGTCGCCGATATAGTTTCTCAGCATATTCAGGATGCGGCCTCCTTTGGAATAGGTGACCATGTCGAACATGTCTTCACGGTCTCTATAATAAAATCTTACAAGATTTTTTGAAGGGTTCTTTGGATCCGCCAGGTATTTTTCAATGTCATGAAAATTGGTAGCATCACCCGCGTCTTTTCCGTGTTTGTATTCAGCCCAGAGGGTTTCGCTGAAATTGGCAAAGGATTCGTTTAGTGTAAGATTGCTCCAGCTTTCTGTTGTCACCAGGTCTCCGAACCACTGGTGAAAAAGCTCATGGCATATATAGTCTTCATATTTATTGCCATCTGTCAGCTGGCGGGCGTCCTGTTGAAGGGCATCGGTATGCAGAGTGGAAGTAGTATTTTCCATCGCGCCGCTTACGTAGTCGCGCGCCGTCATCTGCGAATACTTCACCCAGGGATATTCAAATCCCAGGATCCTAGCATAAAAAGCCATCATTTCAGGAGTAAGTCCGAATATGCGTTTCGCAACCGAAGCGTATTCCTTCTCAACATAATAATTCACTTCTTTGCCCTTATATTTATCATGGACAATGGCATAATCGCCTACTCCCATGAAAAAAAGATAGGGTGAGTGGGGCAGGTCCATTTTCCAGTTGTCGGTACGTGTTCCGTCAGTGTTTTTAACTTGTGAAACCAGCTTGCCGTTGGAAAGGGTAACGTATTTGGCCGGTACGGTCATGCTGATTTCTTCCGTACACTTCTGATCCGGTTTGTCAATGGTTGGAAACCAGACAGAATTGGATTCTGTTTCACCCTGGGTCCAGATTTGGGTGGGCTTATCTTTCTCTGTACCGAGGGGATTTATAAAATATAAACCCTTGGCATCCGTTATGGCTGCGCTGCCCTGTGCTTTAACCTCATTGGGCCTGGAAGTATAATCTATATAAATGGTGTAATTTTCTATATAACGATACGTTTTATCCAGGTGAATACGCAACGTGGAACCATCATAGTTATACTTAAGTGGAATCTGTTGATTCTCTTTGTTCATTGAAACCGTTTTTATGTCCATTCCTTTGGCGTCAAGTGATAGGGAGTCTGTCGGATAGAAGTGAGGATGGACAGTGATCCAGGCTTTTCCGTACATATAAGACTTTGTATAATCGAAACGGACATTGAGTTTCGTATGTACCAGGTCGTTAATATGAGGAAAACTGGCCCGGTAAATCTTGAGTGCGGGATCAATCGAATCAAGTGTACTGTCCTGTGCTTTTACGGAAAAGGTCATTGGAAAAGAAACCAATAAAATCAGAATTCGTTTCATTCGCATCGTTTTTTTTAAGATTAGTCGGGGGGAACAGTCTCATATGAATCAGCAAGAAATATAAAATAATGCATAAGCCCGGTCTCTTTGGGATGAACGGTTTCATGGTGTTTCTTCTCATTTTTTTCACAGTTGCCGCACATGCGCAGCAGCCAGGTTATCTGATTTTAATTGAAGCAGAAAACAAACAGGCATTTACCGTACGCATCGGCGAACAGTTTTATGCTTCTTCATCACAAGGACATCTTGTTTTATCCAGGTTAAAAGACAGCAGTTACCGGCTTAAATTTCGTTTTCCAAAAAATAATTTACCAGAACAGGTATTTCCGGTTGTAATACATCATAAGGACCTGGGCTTTCAATTGAAAGGTGCAGACAGTACCTGGGTTTTGTATAACTGGCAGACCAAAGAAACCATTCGTCCGGTGTATGAGTTTGATAGCAGCCGGATCCTTGACCGGGGAGTAAAAAGGGAAGATGGATTTTCACGACTCATGGCCGCCGTTGTGGATGATTCTTCTGTGATGTATAACACTTATACAGGAAATGGATTTAAACAGGATAGTTCAGTTGTCAAAACCCGTGGTACGGCAGTTGACAGCGGGAAGTTGACAGCAAGTCGTCAACCGTCATCTGTCATCCGTCAACACCCATCCATTAACCCGGGGATCAAGAAACTCCGTGAAGTGACTCTGAAAATATCCAGAAAAATAGTCTACGAGGACATTGGAAAAGATGGACAGAAAGATACCATTACCTTATTTGTTTTCTTTGAAACTTCCGACACCCTGCTCAAAAAACCCGGGGCCGGACCTGCTCTTGCCACCGCTAAGCCAGTTAAATCAACAGATAGTTCCGTGCTGAACAAAGTTCAGGCTATGAATAACACAGCTATTAAATCAGGCGAACCAGGATGTACGCAAATGGCGACGGAAGGGGACCTTGCCTTCCTTCGAAATGCCATTCTGAAGGCAAATACCGAAATGGATAAAATTTCCATTGCATCCGAGGCATTTGAGATAAAATGCTTTACGGTGAGCCAGATCCGTCTGCTTGCTTCCTTATTTGTATCAGATAAGGATAAATATAAATTAATGGATGCTGCACACCAGCATATCTCTGACCGGGATCATTTCCATGAGTTGGTGGATATGCTGACGGATAAGAATTTTCAGCGTAAATTCCTCTTAATGGCCGACAAACGGTCATAATTCCACTGGCTGTATCTTTGGACATGTCCCGATATTTTTTAGAAGTAAGCTATAAAGGCACGGCCTACAGTGGGTTCCAGGTACAGGCCAACGCAAGTTCCATCCAGGAAGAGATTGAAAAATCCTTTGGAGTTTTCTTTCGCAAGCCGGTGATCATGACCGGTGCCTCGCGCACGGATACGGGTGTTCATGCCCGGCAGAATTTTTTTCATTTTGATTTTGATGAAGAAATGGCGGGGGAAATGGTATATCGTTTAAACGCGATCCTGCCCGGGGACATATGCATCCGTGGTATTTACCTTATGCCGGAGGGGGCTCATTGCCGTTTTGACGCGGAAAGCAGGGAATACAGGTATTATATATATGGGAAGAAGGATCCATTTATGGCGGACCGGGCCTATTTCTATCCATATCCGCTTGACTGGCCAGTATTGGAGGAAGCAGCCTGCCGGTTGAAGGAATTCACAGATTTCACGAGTTTTTCGAAGAGGAGAACCCAGGTAAACCATTTCAGGTGCAGCATATTTGAAAGCCAGTGGGTAAGGGAAGAAGGAGACTCCTATTACCGGATCAGGGCAAACCGGTTTTTGAGGGGTATGGTGAGGGGACTAACGGGTACCATGCTGATGGTGGGAAGGGGGCTGTTAACAATGGCCCAATTTGAAGAAATCCTGGTATCAGGTGATTCTTCACAGGTGAACTTCAATGTACCTGCAAAGGGGTTGTTTTTGGAGAGAGTTAGGTATCCGCAACACTTTGGGTTGGGCACTTAAAACAAGTATGGGAGTATGGGAGTATGGGAGTATGGGAGTGTTTTTTTCTTTTGTGTAGAAGTGTTTTTGTTAAATATGAATTTAAATTTGGTAAAAACAAAAACAGGTAAGAAAACAAGTATGGGAGTATGGGAGTATGGGAGTGTGGAAATGTTTTTTCATACAAAATACTTTTTTAACATTTTGGTGAAACCCTTTATTCATGCGTGTTTCGAGTGATGGGAGAAATTTATTCCCATACTCCCTTACCCCCAAATTCCCATACTCCGATCATTTGTTTCCAAATTTATTTGGAAACAAATGATCGGGAGTTATCTTTGCGGCCGTTTTTTGAAAGAATAACGGATAAGTGACAGGGGGCGGTGTGAATAAATTATTAAGCGGAAAAGTTGACGGGAAGGATTTAGGTTGTACATTTGCCGTCCTGTAAAAAACAAACAGCTCTTAAAACATTCTGGAATCAAATTTTTCTCCCTGTTTAATTAGAGAAATAATTGGTCGGATAGATAAAGGCTCTTACCTTTGCATCCCCGTCAAAAAAACGGGGTGGCGGTAACGCCTGAAGTTCTTTGAAAGTATGGAAGCAACAGCAACTTTTTCTGGTTTTTTAAAATCAGACAAGTAAGGTTTATTTAGCACAAACATTCGAACAAGACGTTAATTTCGAGAGAGATTAAAGTCATGGTCAAAACTCATTTACAATGGAGAGTTTGATCCTGGCTCAGGATGAACGCTAGCGGCAGGCTTAATACATGCAAGTCGTGGGGCAGCATGGTGTAGCAATACACTGATGGCGACCGGCAAACGGGTGCGGAACACGTACGCAACCTTCCTTTAACTGGAGAATAGCCCGGGGAAACCCGGATTAATACTCCGTAACATTATGAAGTGGCATCACTTTATAATTATAGCTCCGGCGGTTAGAGATGGGCGTGCGTCTGATTAGGTAGTTGGCGGGGTAACGGCCCACCAAGCCTACGATCAGTAACTGGTGTGAGAGCACGACCAGTCACACGGGCACTGAGACACGGGCCCGACTCCTACGGGAGGCAGCAGTAAGGAATATTGGTCAATGGACG
>DASZHV010000118.1:0-12443 GCA_035937535.1 Puia sp.
TTTTAATCCAAAAGACAGCACCGCAAATATGTACATCGCAGTCATACCTGAGGGCATACAAATAAAAGCTTTTATGTTTTTACTGGACGGATTTGGTGCCTCACCGCGAGATGTTCTACTACAAACAGGACTACCTGAATACGCGGCCAAACAAGGAATTTTAACTGTTTTGCCAATATTAAAAACTGGTTCTTTATATTTTGGCGTTGACAGTGCATCACAACAATCACTAAACAGTCAAATCGAAACTGTTATTTCCAAATATCATCTGCAAGGAAAAGATTTCTACGTAGGTGGCTTTTCAATTGGCGGCAGTTGCGTAGTAAAGTATGCTGAATTGGCTGTTAAAAATAATTATCCAATCAAACCCAAAGCAGTATTCGCTATTGACCCGCCGCTAGATTGGGAACGTTTTTACAAATCAGCGAAACGAGTGGTACGTCTTTCAGAACCTGCGAAAGTTAACGGAGAAGTTACTTATATGATTGGAAGAATTGAAAAGGAAATGAATGGCACTCCACAAACTGCACTGGAAAACTTTTACGACATTTCTCCGTATTCATTCTCGGATACAACACAAAGGGCAGTTAAAACTTTAATTAAAACTCCCATTATGATTATATCAGAACCAGACATTCAGTGGTGGCTGAGCCAAAGAGGTTATGATTTATCTTATATAAATATTACAGACCAGGTAGCAATGATTAATGAATTGCGAAAGCTAGGAAATGGTAAAGCCGTTCTAGTGACTACTACTGACAAAGGTTACAGAAAGCCCGGAAATAACAGACACCCGCATTCATGGAGCATTGCAGACCCAGTAGTGTTGACAAATTGGTTATTATCCCAAAACTAATGCAATCATCAGGCTACAACATCTTTGGTTGCTAAAAATAAGGGCTTTATTATCGTACGAATCTTATTAAACTATTGAATTTCAAATCAAAGTAGACATAGATTTGTAAAGTCGGAATATAAATAGTTCGAACCGCGGCTACAGAGATCTACTAATAAAGCCTTAATAAATTTTTCAGCTTTTTGTTAGAAGTTCATTTTCATCAATACCATCAATGAATTCGGTATTTTAATCTGCAAAATATTTGCTCTTCAAATTTAGTTGGTAGTTGAAGATTATATCATAATTTGAAATGTTAGCAGCAGATTTATATGAAGTCCAAAATGACAGGCAATAAGACAGTAATAATAACAGGCGCTGGAGGGACGGGCTGCGGACGAACCATTGCAAAAAAATTTGCAAGCGAAGGGCTGCAAGTTGTCGTAGCGGACATCAATAAACAAGGTGGACATGAAACAGTTGAACAAATCAAAAAAATCGGTGGCACAGCATCATTTTTTCAAACGGACATCAGCAATGAAAACGATATAAAAAACCTCATTGACTTCACAGTTAAAACTTTTGGACACTTAGACGTTTTAATCAACAACGCCCAGACTTTCAAACCTGGCTTGCTCAACGACTGGCTTGAACAAATACAAACAGACTTTTTAGGCACAATGTTTTGTATAAAATATGCAATTGACGAAATGCTAAAAAGTGATGGCGGAGCAATTGTAAATATGTCGTCAGTTTCTGCATTAAAATATATTTCTTCAAATTCTGTTGCTTATGACGCATCCAATTCCGCCATCTTAAGAATGACAACAGGACTTGTTAAGCTAAAAGAATTACACAATATCAGGGTAAACGCATTGGCATCTGACTGGATAGGCACTGAGGAAATTCTAAAATATATAGAGGCACTTACTCCTGAACAGAGAGTAGATAGAAAAGTGCCTGCAAAGCCAAACAAACCGGAAGACATCGCCAATGCTGTTTATCAATTTGCCACTGACGAAAAGTTATTTGGTAGGATAATGGTTTGCTGGTGCGGGAAACCACATAAATTAATTGCAACAGACGACTTTGCATATTCAAAACTTGATAACTCTTGGCAGACTAAATAAAAAGCTGTTGCTAACAAGGTAATATTGCTGCACTTTGGTCCATGCTTGATGAATAAAGTGAATTCACCATAAATCACCCTTTTTGTCAAAACAGCATTGAACACGTGATTTTATCGAGCGGCATTTGCTTGACCCAATTGACATCTTCTTTTGGGGTATACCTGGGATTATTGCAATTAAAAATACTGATAAGTATCAGAGGCTTGGCGACCTGTGGGCAAAGACAATTGTTATTGACATGAAAGACCCGGAGCAATATTATTTAAATGTCAAATCCAAGCGATCGTAGACATTTTAAAAACTGCATAAAAATAGAAACGCATTTATTTAATTATGGCAGAATTTGTTTTAGGAAAATATATTTAATTAATTGATACCCAAGTTATAATAATGTTAGATCAGTAAGATCTGACACAAGAAAGTTCGAACCGCGGCTACACAGGTCTACTTATAAAGGATATCGGTCAGCTATTTATTTATTGTATTATTTATATATTGGTTTGACAATAATTTCTCTAGATATAAAGTGTCATTATCGCTTGCTCTTATGAAAATATGTTTTAATTGTTTATAACCCGGTCTATAAAAATAAAGAATTAGGTCGGGCCTCCTACCAATAGCTTGTTTAACAGTCTCAATCATATACTTAAAATCAATTGTGACAAAGAATAAAAGAATTGCCAGTTTGAATTACCATTTGCAGAACAGCGAAACTTAAATTTGAAGTTATTATAAAGAGAATTTTAATTCCCCCTAATTCCAGTACATTTTAACGACACATAATCGAAAAACTTCATTTAGCTAAGAGGAAGGATTTTATTATCTTCAGAGTCTATTTAATTTATTGATTTTCAAATCAAAGCATGTGGAGAAGTGTGCAAAAATTGAACAAACTAGTTGCCGATATGGAGAAAGCAAAAATGGAATGGGTACACAACAAAAATATCTCCTAACGAAACCAGAAAGACCATCAGCAGCCACCTGAACCATGAAGTACCGACGGACATTTTACACTGCCGTAACTGCAAAATACGCAGCAATCACCCGCTAGGGGCTTTAAAATTGTCTTACATTCTTCACAAGTGTAGAAATATTGACAGGCATCTGTTGGCATTGTTTCTTCTTTCTGATGCCCGCAAGCGGGACAGGTAATAACTGAATTTAATACTATCGTATCAGTCATAAATATTTTATTTGTTGCAACAATCTTTTTTTATACCTGGTGTTGAGCAGGCAGCATCTTTTTTGCATTGTTTTTCACAATTCTTCTGGTAGAGTTCCATTACTTTTTCGGCCCTCTCTTTCCCAATGTATTTTTCAGCAATGCCATACATTGCTAGTCTGAATTTATTTTGGTCATCTTCATTTAACTGTTCATTAGTTCTAATCTTAACCAATTCTAGTTTAAAATACGATTCAACATCGTTTTTTATTTTTTCTGCTTCGGCTTTTGTAATTAAATTATCTTTTAGAGCAAATTTTACTGAGGATTCTGCTATGGTTGCGGCTTCTTCCTGGCTTAGCATATCGACATCTGCACCACGATACCAAAGATTTGTATTTCGAAATGTTCTCATATAATATGCAGCATCGTTCTCATTTATAATTGTAAAGCTGATACTATTCTTTTTAAATATAGGTTTGGCAACAGTTTCTGTATGCACTTTATCTTTCCAGACTATGGCTATGACAGTCCCCTGACGGTTAAGCCACGCTTCTTTGATGGCAGGATTTTTTTCCAGTTCAAGCAAAACAGGTTTTGAACGGCTACCACAACCAATATCAGGAGCAGCATTACAAACCAGTGGAGTTTTGTAAAATGTAATTGCCGGTTCAATCGTTTTGGTCGTATTGTCAATCACAAAACCTGACACCACACATAGTGATATAGTTAATGCGCTTAGCGAAGCAATCCTTTTCATGCTTTTAATTTTTAAGTGGTTGGTTAATTGCTGTATAACCTGTTGTATTTATAGTATTAGCTATATTTTTTATTGTTGCTGTTCCCATCAGTTTACCCTTGTTCATACTGCCTGAGTTTTAAAATTTTGCTGGTTGATATATTTAAAAAAAGGTTTTAATATTTTCAAGTTTTTTTCTTTCAAAGAATAGTAAATGGTCTGGCCGTCGCGTCTCGCTTCAATAACATTACCATCTTTCAATTTTCTCAAATGTTGAGAAACTGCAGGAATACTCATCCCTAAAATATCGCTGATATCGCAGGGGCAAAGATGATCTTCTTCTTCTAACAGATATAAGATTTTCAACCGTACCTCATTACCTGCCAATTCCAATATTTTGCTTAGCTGGGAGAAAGAAACTGTATTGCTTTTAAGTTTCTTTTTACATTCAGCGATCTGAACCTTATCAGCGTAAAGACGGATACATTTAGTTGTCTCCATAATATAAATTATGATACAAATTAAGGCAATAATCCTTATTTAAGCAAATACTTAAATAACAACAGTATTTATTTTCTCAATACATTTTCATAATTTGAGTATGAAAAATGGAAAATATTCTTTTAAACAAATATTATAATGAACTATCCGTATTTCTTCCGGAGAATTTATTACGGGAAGCACGGCGACAAAAGAATAAGCAGGAGTGCAAGATTCCGGCAATTTGTTTACTGGATCCCGATGGCGATTTGGTTGAATATTTATTAAAAAAAGGGAAGGCAATTAAAAATGACTGTTGGGCCTGCTACCATTCATCTCTTTTCAGTTTTAAATCAGGAACTTATAATATTGGTATAATTCCTTGCATAGTCGGTTCGCCCTATGCGGTACTAGTAGCGGAGCAGTTATTTGTTTCGGGTTGTCAGCTTTTAATCAGCGTTACTTCTGCGGGAGTAATAAACACTCCAAAAAGCCAAAAACAGTTTGCGCTGATAACTGACGCTATACGCGACGAAGGAACCAGCTATCACTATTTGCCCCCTGGAAAGCCTTCGATATTGAATAAAGACATTTTAGGACGATTACATTTCAATAGGGAAAATCCTGAATGCCCTTATTTCGAAGCAACGAGCTGGACAACTGATGCACCATTCAGGGAAACACCATCTTCGATTTTAGAAATGAAGAAGCAAAGCATTACCTGCGTAGAAATGGAAGCGGCAGCACTTTATGCTTTGGCTGAAGTAAAACAATTCAATATTTTATGTTTTGCCCATCTTACCAATTCAATGGCTCAAAAAGAAGGTGATTTTGAAAAAGGTGAAGAATTTGGAAGCATTGATACGCTGCATCTTTTGACTTTTGTTCTGGACTTATTAAATTAATGTAAAACATCTGCTTTAATGAAGCAAGACAAAGATCATTGGGAAAACTTATATCGAGTAAAAAAACCGGAAGAACTCAGTTGGACAGAAGAAATACCTCGGACATCCCTGGAATTCATTCACAGTTTTCAGCTACCTAAAACTGCCAGGATTATTGATGTTGGTGGCGGTGATTCCCGGTTCGTTGACTTTCTTTTGGACGAACACTTTGAGGATATCACTGTACTCGATATTTCAGGTCAAGCTTTGGAAAGGGCAAGAAATAGGTTAGGTGATAGAGCAGTCAAAATAAAATGGCTCGAACAGGATATCGCTATGTATGATTCGGAAGCAATGTTTGATGTTTGGCATGATCGCGCGGTTTTTCATTTCCTGACTACTGGTGAGCAAATCGGCAAATATTTATCCATTGCCAGGCAAAGTATCAGAAAGGCCGGTTATGCCATTATGGGAACTTTTTCCGAAAATGGCCCTGAAAAATGTAGTGGTCTTCCTATACGTCGATATAATGAGCAGGCCTTGGTGGAAGAACTCTCAAACGGATTTAAAAAATTAAAGTGTGTTACATCAGATCATATTACCCCTTTTCATACCAAACAAAACTTTCTTTTCTGTTCATTTAAACGCAATTGAAACAAAAATAATCAGTTCAGAAGCGCCTGTTCTAATAAAGTTTGTCCAGGATTAAAAAGACAGATGTACAGCTATATAAGGACGAGACAGGACGAGACAGCGTTCGTGGCGCCTTCGGGATTCCTTCGGGGTTTCTTTACACATCCTTCGGGAGTTCTTCGGGAGCTCCCGAAGGATTCAGGGAGGATTCCCGAAGGATTTCCGAAGAAAACAATAAAAAAACAGGAAACAGAGACGAAAAATATTTATTTCACAGAGCCTCTGCATGCACTCTGCAATTTCGCTTTTATTCAACCCCATTTTTGCGATCAACAGAGCTTCCGGCATCGGAGATGATTGGCTGCGAAGAATAATATTCACAATCATCCCCGTGAGGTTTGCAAATACTGTTGTTGATTATTTATTCATTTTTTAAAAATTAAAAATCCAAACTATGGGAACAATTAATGGAGGAGTTCTGGTGGTTTCCACGACTAAAAAGCAGTTTTTTCGACATTTGATCGTCTTTAATCAGTTGATTGTTAAATCATAACAAGTAGAGATTTGCAAAATCCAGGGATAAAAAATTCGAACCGCGGCTACACAGGTCTGCCAATGTTTCTTATTTGAAAGCGGTTATCCCCCGCCGTGGGCGGGCATTGAAGTGGAGAACCCGCCACAGAACGAACAGCATATGACAAAAAAACTTCCTGTGAATTGTACCTTTAGAGAGCAAAATGAAAAGATATGGGATACCGATATAGTGAATACTTCATACTGATTATGCTGATGGTCTCTTTTCCTGCCTGCAAAAAAAACTCAAATAAAAACCCCGGCGGACCAACAGTATATATTTCCGGATATGGTCAACATGGTCCGCTTTATTGGAAGAACGGCGTTATTACTTATTTACCAATGAAATCACCTGGCGGTTTTGCTATCGCTTCTTCGATTTTTGTTTCCGACAGCAACTTATACCTGGCCGGAACAGATTATAGTGGAAATGCGATCAACGCGGTCTATTGGAAAAACGGGACTGAATTTACGTTGACGGATTTGCCTGGAGTAATCAGATCTTTTGCTTCTTCCATTTTTGTATCCGGAACAGATATTTATGTATCAGGTTATGAATTGACCAGGGATAGTCTCGGAACGGCTGTTTATTGGAAGAACAATGTTCCGGTTAACCTGACTCCTCTGACTCCTCCCTATCCTATTCCACCCACACCACCTGTAATAACGATTGGACGTTATTTACTTGCCGATTATGCCATGGCCTCTTCCATTTATGTTTCAGGCAGCGACGTATATATTGGGGGGTATGATCAATTTTTTAAAGCAGCCTATTGGAAAAACGGTTCGGTAACCCAACTGGCAGATACGAATCTGATTAGTAATGTCAGTTCAATATTTATTTCAGGAAATGATGTCTATGCAGCCGGCTGGCTTAGCGATTCGGCGGTATATTGGAAAAACGGATCAGTCAATTATTTGTATGACGGATTACCCTCACAGGCATTTTCCATATTCGTTTCCGGTAATGATGTATATGTGTCTGGCGGGGAAGATGGGGTAGCCAGATATTGGAAGAACGGAATATCCACCCTCCTGCAATCTGGAAACACGATGGCAAGTTCAATTTTCGTTCTCGGCGATGACATATATATAGCCGGTGGTAAAAACAGTTTTCCTGTATTTTGGAAAAACACGACTGTCTCAAATTTACAACTTGGATCATCTGTTAATACAGTTGCTACTTCAATATATGTAACTAACCCCTGATCGACTGTTAGCAACCAAAAGAAACCTAAAAGCACTGAAAGAAGAAAATAATTAAACCAAAAGCAGTAACTTAGGAATCACAATTTTTGTGATACGGAAAAGTTCAGGCTAAAGATCGTAACAGAGGAAAACATTGGCGGAGCCCGTAACATAAATTTAATTGACTTTATTAAAGGGAAATTTAAACTTCATTTACAGGAACGTTATGAGAGAGAACGTGGTTATGATGGTTGAATCGTGCATACCCGTGATTCCCAGCGCCAATCTTGAGAAAAGTCTGCGCTTTTGGGTTGAGGGTGTCGGTCTTACCATGGACCGGGAAATGAGACGTGAAGGCAGGCTGGTCGGCTGCATGGTTCACAACGAACATTTATACTTCTGGCTCAACCAAAGAGCAGGGACACCAATCAAACCGGAAAACTATCATGGCATCCAGCTTTACTGGGCTCCGGCTGACATTCATGAGACGAGGGAGCGTTTGAAGCAACTTGGATTCAAGGTGTCAGATATCGTCGACAGAGACTATGGACAGACGGAGTTCTTCCTTACTGATGATGACGGTTACTCCCATTGCTTCGGAGTTGCTACAGAGGAATAGCAGATATCTCCGTTCGGTAAGACACGCGGGAAAAAATCAATTTAAGAAGGAAAGTAGTGCAAGTTTTTTCACTTCGGGAATGTGCGTCCCTTTGCATTAAAGTATTTCTGTTACTCTTCACCATTTATTGAAACTGAATTTCAAATAAAAATAGATGTGGCCGTCGCCGATTCTTCTACGATTGCATAATTATTCTTTTAGTGCTTGTATGCAAATTTCATGTGAAAATAGTACTATTAAATTAGTAATTTAAGAGGGTGTTTCCGGTATTTTAACTTTTAATAATCAACCATGGAAGTCCACCACCATCCCGACCTGCATCATAGAAAGAAAAAATGGAAAGAGTATCTTCTTGAATTCCTCATGATTTTTTTGGCGGTTACGCTTGGCTTTTTTGCAGAAACAATCAGAGAAAAAATTTCTGAAAAACATCGTGAGAATGATTATATAGTAGGATTAATAAACAATATTCAAAGCGACACTTCGGACCTGACAGGTCTGATAAACAGAAATGATTTGGAGTTAAGTGGGATTGACTCTATAATGAAAATATCAAAAAAAGATTTTTTGAGTTTATCGGTCCAGGACTCTATATTTTATTACGGACTTCGTTACACATTCAATTTGCACCTCTTTCAGTTCAATGATCTGACCTTAGTGCAATTAAGGAACGCAGGAGGGTATAGTCTGATAAAAACGAGCAGGGTTGCCGATAGCATCGCCTTGTATGAATCTAAAAATAATGACATCAAAATTCAGGAAAGATTTGTTATTGATAATTTTGTACAAACCATGACTTCTTTTAAGCAAATTTTAGATATCACCCTCACCAATAAATTTTTTCAAGAATATGAAACAAAAAAAAGGATACCCTCAGGAATGTATGTTTTAATATCTAAGGACGAGGATAAAATGTACTTGCTTTATAATAATTATTGGATATACAAAGGCACTCTTAGTGGTTATAATATTAAATTAAAAGAACATCTTGAATATTTAACGGGATTTATAAAGTTCCTGAAAAGAAACTATGATATCGAATAAGGCTATTTGATTGAAAGTTTTTAATCAGCTATTTCAGTTTTGAATTAGTTTTATAAGCATGTATGACCTGCTCAATGGCGATAATAACGGTGGCGGGATCTTCCAGATGAATATTATGACCACTATTCCTGTCAATGATTTGCTTGCTATTTGTTGATAAATGAGTTAAATCTTCTTGTAGGTTTAATCGCTGTTTTTCAAGTTCAGCAGAATCAGCCAAACCGGAATAACTTCCATTCCCTTTTGAAATCACGATCAAAGGAATATTCCCCACCATATAACCTGGTTTCCTTTTGTTCTTATACATATCGGCCACATCCTCAGGTGACCAATCCATTTCACTACTTGCGGACTTGAAGTAACTAAATTGGGTCTGAGCCCATATTTGTAATTTCTGATCTTCCGGAGAAAGTCTGTCCAGTGGAGGTTCTATAGATGTATTTGATACAAGAGGATTATTTTCTTTTGTCGATACTGTATCCATATTCTTTATTGTGCTAATCTGAATTGGCGGTGCAATTCTTCCTTTCGCCATTTCCCGTATACGTATTTCCTGGTTATTAATTATTATTTTTTCATCTTCATTGAGAGCATCGACTAAAACAAGCCCAACCACATCTTTAATATAATATCTTGCAAAAGTTCTGATGAGAAAACCTCCGAATGATTGGCCTACCAGAATATACGGCCCCTTTATTCCTGCATTCTGTAATGCTGTATAAAGTTCATAGGCAATTTGCCTTCCTGTTCTGGGAAGCGGGCCTTCTTCACTCCATGCATAGCCTGCTCTGTCGTAAGAAACAGTAATGGTTGTTTTGGAAATTGCGGGTTGAACCAGATCCCATATAAATTAAATGAAAAATCACCGCTTCCATTTTCAAAAATAATAGCAGGTTTTCCAATGCCTTTTATATTCAGGTGCATTAAATGACCGCCGGCATCAACTAATTTGCCAGTAGGCGGATAGCTTTAAAGTCCTGGCCAATTGTAGAGGAGGGCAGGAATAGGATAATTAACAGATAATGAAAAGTAGGTATAAAAATTCCGTGCATAAATTCGATTTGGTTCATTTAACTGAATAGGAACAACCCTTCAGTCAATAAAAGATTTATATTACTGATAATTTTGTAGGACGTTTTAATGCAAATAAACGTTACATGAAAATGAGAGCTATAATGCTGAAGTGATGAATAGGCCGTTTAAAGCGTGTACTAATGTTCTGAAGATTAATATAATCACTATTCTTCCAACTGCCTGCAGACAAAACGGAGAATTACAAAGAAGCCAGGTAATCGTAACTTTTCTTTAATGCTATTTCGGGTTCTTTAACCATATCCTGCTCAACAATAAAATGTTTCGTCCCATTTTCTTTTGCTTTGGTAATAATCGATTTCAGGTCAAGTACGCCATTACCCGCCGTGGTCATATAGGGAAATAATTCAATCCATTGTTTGGGGTCCCCGCCATCGCCAGAAAAATGCACTATCTTCATCATATCTTTTACGTGCATTAGCGGATATCGGCCTTTATACTTTTCAAGTAATATGATCGGATCTCCACCGCCTGCGGTTGTCCAGTAAAGATCCATTTCAAAAAATACAAGTGAAGGATCAGTATTGGCAAAGATCAACTCCAATGGAATTTGTCCATTTACTTCCTTCAATCCATAACCATGATTATGATAGGCAAATTTGATTCCTTCTTTTTTTGCCGATTCACCGATTATATTAAAGGCCTCGGCCATTTTTTTATAATCATCAAGTGTTTTTCTATTTTCAGGAGGAATTGACGGAAGTACAACATATGTATTTCCTAAGATCTGCGCTGCTTCTCCGAGTTTATTCATTCTTGTCTGAAGGGTATTCAGGTCGGTATGGATGGAAGGAACTGAAAAACCATTTTCTTCCAAAAGCTTTTTCATTTCTTTTGCGGTATGTCCAAAATAACCGCTTCCTTTAAAGCCTAGGGATGGTGTAACAGCATTCCATCTTTCAATGGCCGAAGGACTGCTGAAAGGGTATGGGCCGTATAATTCAACTTCTGTATACCCCATTTTTGACAGCATAGATAATGCACCCGTAAGATCTTCATCGAGCATCTTTGGCAATGAGAAAAACTGGATACCTATTTTCTCCAATAGAGGACCGGATTTAAAAATTCCTGAAGAAAATAAAATCGCTGAAGCAGATGCTTTAGCTGATGTTCCGATAAATTGTCTTCTTAGCATGGAAAAGCTTTAATTAATAATCCGATACAATTTACTTTCTTTTTATCTCATGACAATTCACTTATTACCACTTGTTTGAAGTTTTAGCCTTTTATCATTCTCACACTATTTGAATATTTGATAGAATATCAAATACATCATGGTCAGGTTAAAAGCAGCATGACTGACGATAGCACCGAGAATCGATCCCGTCTTTTCTTTACAGATAAAAAAGATCCTGCTGGTAATAAACATTGAAATCACCCAAATAACAGCTGGTATAAATAAGAACTGCCAGCTCCCCGCAATAAATACGATCCCGAAATGCGCCAAATGTGTTAATGCGAAAGCCAAACTATCTAAAATAGATGCTTTGTTCTCACCAAAATCCATAACAAAACTTCCATGAACAATTCCCCGATAAAATAATTCCTCTCCTATAGGACTAAATGTTATTCCCGTTATAGAATAAATCAGAAAATATGTAAACTTTTGTGAACTGCTCATAGAAATTCCTGAAGCACTATAAGATTTTGATATATAAACGAACCAATGGCTTATTGTGTGTTTATAAAGAAGTACACCGACAGCATAAATAACAATGCAAACGGCCGCACCTGATATAAAGGAATATAACAACCAGTAATAATTAGTTGGTTTTTTTATTCCAATATATTTTCTGCCTTTTTTTGAAAGAAATATGACAGGCGAAAGCCACATACAAAAGAATATAATTGCAATCCTGCTGTAATTACCTGTAACATTAGAATGTAGAACAATGATAAACCTCGGGATACCCAATAATAGAACCAATACAAGACCAAATACCCAATTAAATTTGAAAATGTTCTGCCATATTGGTCGAAGCATACTGTTACCAGATTTTAAATATTGAAATATCCTCTGTAGTAATTATTTTAAATTAGCTCTGAGTACCCAGTCATTAGCAG
>DASZHV010000119.1:0-21298 GCA_035937535.1 Puia sp.
TTTTCATCAGAGAGGTGGGCCATTAATTCCTTATAGTTCTTAAAATCTTGCATAAAAATCCTTCGCTTAAAATCTTAGTTATTTAAAAATAGCGGGCGCATAAGACGGATAGGGGGCTAGAAAAGTTTCAGGCTTTGAAAACTAATTCCTTTAGAAACGGGCTGTGGGAAGTAGTGATTCGTAGCCTAATTCTTTCCTTTTTACACTGCTAAATATATTAGGAAATTCAGCCTTTTTCAAAAATGGATTACTACAAATAAAAGGACAATTTAATTAGCAAATTTTTAAATCATATATAATTGATATGTAGTAATTTAAATACATCTATATATAATTTATATACAATATAATTTATATAAAAACTGCATCAGGATAGTGAAAAATCCTTAATTTGGATGGTTCAGTTGAAAAATAAATGATAGTATCTGAATTGCAATATTTTCCACCGGTTACTTTCCTAACCACTTTGTATAAGGAATCATATGTTTATTTAGATATATATGAAATCTACCGCAAAATGAGTTTTCGTAACCGCTGTATCATTGCGGGAGCCCAGGGGATCATATCTTTGTCGGTTCCCTTACAGGATGGAAGGAACCAGAATCTTCCAATGAATGAGGTATTGATTTCAGATAAGGAAAATTGGCAATCCCGGCATTTTAAGTCAATTCAATCTGCCTATAATCGTTCCCCTTTTTTTGACTACTATCAGGATGAATTTTCCGGGATTTATCAAAGGCCTTTCAGGCGGCTGGTGGACTGGAACCTTCATTGTTTGAATTGGTTAAAAGAAAAAATGGACTGGCCAGCAGAAATAGGGTTTACAGAAACAGCAGTTCCGTACCGTGCCGAAGGATTTGAAGACCGGCGAAATATTGTCCTGCCCAAAAATTATAGTCAGTGGAACCCGGTAAAGTACCGGCAGGTATTTGAAGAAAGAACAGGATTTTTTCCCAATCTCTCTATACTCGATTTGTTATTTAATGTAGGAAAAGAAGCGGGGGAATTGCTTCGTAACTCAACTTTAATAGTGTGGTAGTGTGGTAGTGTGGTAGTGTGATAGTGGGTACCTAATTTCTTTTATTAACTCGCACACTACCACACTACCACACTACCACACTATCACAGTTGAGTTACTGTATTTCAGATACGATCATCTCCGCAATATCCAAAACTTTAACCTGTTCCTCTTTTTCTTCATGTTTTACTCCGTCGGTCAACATGGTATTACAAAATGGACAGGCGGAAGCAATTAATGATGCACCGGTATCCAGGGCTTCATGGGTTCTTTCGAAATTAATCCGGGTGGTTCCTTTTTCTTCTTCTTTAAACATTTGGGCGCCTCCGGCACCGCAACAAAGTCCTTTGCTTTTACAGCGCTTCATTTCCACGAGTTCGGCATCCAGGGCTTCCAATAATTTTCTTGGAGTTTCGTAAATCCCATTGGCCCTTCCCAGATAACAGCTATCATGATAAGTGATTTTTTTCCCCTTATAAGTGCCGCCTTCTTTTAACCTGATCTTTCCCTCGTCAAGCAATTGTTGAAGAAATAAAGTATGATGGATGACCTCATAACTGCCCCCCAATTCAGGATATTCATTTTTTAGAATATTAAAACAATGCGGGCATGCCGTTACGATTTTACGGATTTTATAATTATTTAATATCTGGATATTCTGATAAGCCATCATCTGAAACATAAACTCATTTCCTGCACGCCTGGCGGGGTCGCCCGTACATGATTCTTCCTTTCCGAGAATGGCGAAGCGTATACCGATATGGGTTAGAATGCTGGCGAATGCACGAGTGATCTTTTGGGCCCGCTGATCATAACTGCCAGAACAGCCGACCCAGAACAGAATTTCCGGAGATTCTCCCCGGCTATTGAGATCGGCCATGATGGGTGCATCCATGTATTGATTTTATACCTGTAAATCTAATGCAAATTTGGCTGCCCGGTTAAGTGCTGATTCGGTAATTTTATTGAATAATACCCATTATGCCTACTGATGATAAAATGCTTTTAATCCGGAATTACGATCTCTGGTGTCATCTGAGTGATGAAGAATATGAAGATCTCAAAATTGAGCACCATTATATTGAAGTACCCAAGGGGGAGTACATTTATTTTGAAGCTTATAATCACAATAAAATCTATTTCGTAAAAGAGGGTTATATCCGCATCGGACATATAGACGCTGACGGGAATGAAAAAATAAAGGAGATTATACAGAAGGGTGAATTATTCGGACAATTTACTTTGGAAAGAAGCAACCTGCATGGAGAATTTGCGCAGGCTTATAAACAGGATGTAAGTCTCTGTGCATTTTATATAGAAGACTTTGAAAAATTACTTAAGAAAAGACCAGACCTCGCTCTTCGTTACAGCAAACAGGTTGGCGCCAAACTAAGGACAATCGAAAACCGCTTGCTCAATCTCCTGAATAAAGATGTTAAAACCAGGCTCGCACATTTTTTCTGGCAGCTGGTAGAAAACAAGTTGGGTGAAACAAGGCCTGAAGGATTCTGTATTCCCAATTACCTGAAACACGAAGACATTGCTAACCTGATTGGATCGAGCAGACAAACAGTTACTACCATGATCAATGAGTTGGAAGCAGAAGGTATACTTTCTTATAATCGTCAACAGATCTGCTTTCTGAATGTTAAAAACCTGCAAAAACGACTCTCTGTCAATTAACCGACAAAAGAAGGCCCGAAAGGAGTATAGTTTTGGTCAAAATTGATATATGAAAATTTGGTTTTCATTTTTATTGCTCCTGTTTACAATTCCGGGTTTTACCCAATCGATTGTTTTCCGAACCAAACAATTTAATCTTGATGACGGGGTTGCCATTAAAGGATACGATCCTGTTTCTTATTTTACCTTGAACAAGGCAGTAAAGGGGAAAAAGGGATATTCAATTTCTTATTTAGGCGTAAACTACCATTTTAGCACATCTGCAGACAGGGATGCCTTCCAGACAAATCCTTCAAAATACGAACCTCAGTACGGTGGGTGGTGTGCTTACGCTATGGGTAAAGAAGGATCTAAAGTAGAAGTGGATCCCGAAACTTTTAAAATTATTAATGGTAGATTATTTTTATTTTATAACCGGTTTTTCAACAACACTTTAAAATCCTGGAACCTTGATGAGCCTTCCTTACACACTCAGGCAGATGCAAACTGGCAAAAACTATTAAAACAATAAATATAGCTATATGAATATTCGTGCGATCGCCGTATGGATTCTTCGCCTGGTTCCCGCTATTATCCTCCTGCAAACACTGTATTTTAAATTCACCGCACATCCTGAATCCGTCAAGCTCTTTACAGAGATTGGTATGGAACCCTACGGACGTATCGGAACCGGAATCCTGGAATTGATTGCTTCCATACTGATCTTATTACCCCGGTTTACAGGCTACGGTGCGATTCTTGGATTGATCATGATGTCGGGAGCTTTATATTTTCACCTGACCAAAATCGGGATATACTTTAATGGTGATCCCCTGCTTTTTATTTATGCCGTAATAACTTTTGTTTGTTGCGCCATACTCATTTTTGTATATAAAAAACCACTTGAAAACCAGCTGAAAAGAAAGTAATAATTATGCAAGTATCATTCTACAGGAAATATTCAATATCAAAAGCGGGGTTGCAGGTTTATTTTATAATAATGGTACAGTCCTCCTTCGGACAAATTCATCCGGTTTCTAAAGAATCCAGTATAGTTTTTACCATTCATAATTTTGGCTTTAAAGTGACTGGCAGCCTGGATGCACCACAGGGAGATATCCGGTTTAATCCTGACAGTTTATCTAACTCCTTTTTTAAAGTGACTATTAAATCCACATCTATTAATACGGATAATGATTCACGTGACGAACATCTGAGGGAAGAGGATTATTTTGATGTCAAAAACTATCCATTAATTTCATTTGTATCTGCCGGCATCCAAACGAGCGGTAAAAAAAACGAATTTGTAGCTTTAGGCAGGCTTACCATTAAAAATAAAACTAAGGATATTCAATTGCCTTTTACAGCGGTAAAAATCGGGGATGGCTATTTATTTACAGGCAGTTTTAAACTGAACCGGCGTGACTATGGTGTAGGAGGCGGAAGTACTATTTCAAATGAACTTACAGTTGATATAAAAGTACTCGCCAGGTAAACAAAAAAATATTATTTTTAGATAACGACATTTATGGATCTTCAAAAAGCCGTGCACCAGGTTTTTCTTCAATTATCCGACTCACTGGATCGGTTGGACCGGGAACAATATAATTATTCATGTAAAAATTTATCTGGCAATTCCATCGGGCAGCATGTCCGGCATATTATCGAAATGTTTCTGTGTCTTGAAAAAGGATATCTGAGCGGCGAAGTGGATTACGAAAAGAGGAAACGGGATATACTGATAGAGACAGATAAAGATTTTGCTGCCAGCCTTATGAAGGAAATCATTCGGCAGATTTCCAAGGATAACAAATCCTTACACCTGCTCACTTATTATGATGATCTGCGTGCTGAACCTGAAAAAATCAGTTCCAATTATTTCAGGGAGATCGCGTACAACCTGGAACACACCATACATCATATGGCCCTGATCCGTATCGGCCTGCGTGAATTAGGAGATATTCCCGTGGATGAATCTTATGGCGTTGCTTCTTCAACCATTAAGTACCGGCAACAATGTGCACAGTAACTTTTATACCTTCGGGGAATCATTTTTTTTTTACTTCGAACCGCGATGAATATGCAGTACGACCCATTGCAGTTTTTCCTGAACAGCACAAAATAGGAGGACAACGCTTACTTTTTCCCCTGGACCCGCAGGGAGGAGGGAGTTGGATAGCTGTGCATCAATCGGGTAATACAGCAGTACTGTTAAATGGCGCCACTAAGGCACATCTGTCTGAACCGCCTTATCGGAAAAGCAGGGGGCTGATCCTGCTGGACATTATTACAAATAATGTACCTGTTAAAACTTTTGAAGATTTGGATTTTGACCGGATCGAACCTTTCACCATTATTTTATTTGAAGATAAAAATCTTTATTCCTGCAAATGGAATGGAAGAAGTAAACGGATTGAACTCCTCAACAGATTTATGCCCAGAATCTGGTCGTCGGTTACACTTTATGGTCCGGATATTATTATTAAAAGAGAAAAGTGGTTTACCAAATGGATTGCAGAAAATCCGCATCCATCGGCAGCCGACATTATCCGTTTTCACCTTCAGGGAGGAGATGGTGATCCTGACAATGACATTCATATGAACCGGGGAGGAAAGTTATTTACCAATAGTATTAGTTGCATTCGCCATTCAGAGGAATCAGCCGCATTTCGCTATTTGGATTTGCGTAGTGGAATAACTGCTAACAGTTTTCTGTCTTTTCAAAAAACGATACCTGTAAAAGCATGAACGGAATGCCGGGCTGGAAAAATAAACCGTTCTGGATCCGGTTATTGCATTGGGAATACTGGCGTTTCCATGTAATATATATGCCGATTTATCCGATTTTCATTCTTCTTTGTCTGAGGGCACGCTCATTTTTTTTCTATGCAGCTGCAAATCCAAAGATTAAGAACGGCGGATTCCTTGGAGAATCAAAAAAAGAAATTTATGAGTTGGTGCCGGGTGCTTTACAACCCAGAACAATTTTTTTCTCAAAGGGCTCCGATCCGGGATCAGTTCTTGAGCGGCTGGTCCATGATGGTTTTCATTTTCCACTGATTGGAAAACCGGATATTGGAGGAAGGGGCAGGGGAATAAAAAAATTGGATGATGCCACTTCTGTGATGGAATACGCATCCGCAGTTCCATTTAATTTTCACATCCAGGAATTCATTTTGTACGAAAACGAAGCAGGAATATTCTATTACCGGTTTCCTGATCAGAACAAAGGAAATATTTCGGGCATTGTGCACAAGGAATTTTTAAAAGTCAGGGGAGATGGATTCCATTCAATCCGGGACTTATTAAAAACCAATCCCCGTGCAATTTTGCAAATACCGCAACTGGAAATAGATGAACCGGAAATGCTCCACTCTGTACTTCCGGCAGGTGAGATTTTTACCGTTTCTCCTTATGGCAATCATGCCCGGGGCGCCTTATTTCTCGACGATAGCAGATCAGTGAATGAGGCCCTTGTAAAACTAATGGATGAAATCTGCCAGCAAATCCCTGAATTTTATTTTGGCCGTCTGGATATCCGATATGAAAGCAGGGAACTTTTGGATCAGGGAAAATCATTTTCTATTCTGGAAGTAAACGGTGCAGGCAGTGAGCCCACGCATATTTATGATCCTTCTCATTCCATTTTTTTTGCATGGAAGGAAATTATCCGGCACTGGATATTGCTATTAAGAATAAGCCTTGCCAATCATCAACGCGGTCATTCTTATCTTTCCGTTTCTGAAGGATTGCAAATGTTCAAAAAGGACAAATTGGATTCTGCATTGCTTTCTTCCTTACAAAATAAATCCGGATGATATAACAGGAAAATCATGCAAGACCTTTCCAGTTTATTTCTTGGCTTTATGCTCAGTTTTCTTGGGCAGCTTCCCCTGGGGACAATAAGTATGACAGCAACCCAAATTGCCGTGCAGGAGAATTTCAGCAATGCCTGGAAATATTCCGCCGGCGTTGTCCTGATAGAAATGTTTTATCTGCGCCTCGTCTTATCGGGCATGCAGAGGATCATGGAACATCAATTAGTATTTATCATTTTCAACTGGATAACAGTTATTTTTTTCCTCGTACTCGGTGTGTTAAGTTTTATAACTGCCCAAAAACAGGGTAAAACAAAAAAAGCGTTGCTTTTAAACAACAGGCTGGACAGGTTTTTACTGGGAATAAGTATGAGTGCTTTAAATCCTTCACAAATTCCGTTCTGGATAATATGGACAGGCTATTTTCTGAACCTTGGATGGCTTAAACCCGGATTTACCTATTTTAATTTCTTTACACTGGGTTCGGGTATTGGAACGGTTGCCGGATTGATAGTTTATATGTACGGGGGTAACTGGCTCGTCGCTAAAATGAATACCAGCAGCCAGACACTAAATAAATTAATGGGAATTATTTTTATTGCCGCTTCGATGATTCAGATTTACCGGATAATCTTTCCTTAGCCATTCTTCCAGGCATCTCTCTCATCGGGACTGAACTTCCAGGGTGCAAAATTATTTTCAATATTGCTGAACATGGTATTCCACTCCGGAGGCGCATCCGAATCTTCCATGACCAACGCCCTGCGGAGCTCAAGAATAATTTCGAGAGGGCTAATGCTAACCGGGCATTCTTCCACGCATGCATTGCAACTTGTGCAGGCTCTTAATTCTTCAACAGAAATATAATTCCTGAGTAATTGTTTGCCATCATCCTGAAATGAACCATGTGCACGTACATTACGTCCCACTTCTTCGATTCGGTCACGGGTGTCCATCATAATCTTACGGGGAGAAAGTTTTTTGCCCGTTATGTTCGCGGGACAGGCTGCTGAACATCGGCCGCACTCGGTGCATGCATATGCATCCAGAAGATTTCGCCAGCTAAGATCTGCAACATCTTTAGCACCGAATTTTGCAGGAGCAGATTCTTCTGCAGGTGCAAGCTCGGGCTGCATGGCGTAAAGAACTTCCTGCTGAACGGATTTCATATTACGCATTTCACCTTCAGGCCATAAGCGTGCATAATAAGCATTTGGAAATGCAAGAAGAATATGCAGGTGTTTTGAATAGGGCAGGTAATTAAGAAAAGCAAGAATTCCTGTTATATGCAGCCACCAGCAGGATCTTTCAAGTATATATAACTGATGGTCCGACAGTCCATTTATGATCGGATGCAACCATCGGGAAACCATGAAATTTCCTGTTGGATGCAGTGCAAAATGCCCATAATTTCTCTCCTGTAATAAAGTATCAGATGCATTTAGTGTCAGAAAAAGCGCCATCAGAATTATTTCTGTGATCAGTATATAATTGGCATCGGACCTGGGCCATCCGTCCAGGTCATGACTTATAAAACGACGAAGTTTCAGGATATTTCTTCTGCATAAAAAAATCACACAGGCAAGCAATACAGCGAGGGCCAGAATTTCAAATGCATTGATGAGCCAGCTATACAGACCGCCCATTGGGATCGCAAAAAGGCGGTGCGTTCCCAAAATGCCATCAAGAAAAATTTCAAGCACTTCGAGATTGATGATGATAAAACCGGCATAAATAAAAAAATGCAGAACAGCCACGAGTGGATTCCTGAACATTTTTTTTTGTCCGAACGCGAGCAAAAGGAGATTTTTCCATCGTTTTCCCGGCTGGTCCGAAAAATCCTCGTCCCTTCCCAGTAATATATTTTTCCGGATGCGCAAAATATTCCGGCCGAAAAGCCAGATGGCGGCTCCGGAAATTAAAATAAAAGCGATTTGCTGAACCAGTTGCATGGGCCTGTTTATGACCTCAAGTTATTGCAGATTTGCAGGATTTATGAATTTCTTTACCTTGGGGTATGGATAAGAATTATATACTGAGCCCTGAAGTTGCTGCAAAAAAATTAAAGCGGATGGCCTTTGAAATCCTCGAAAATAATTTTGGCGAAACCGGATTTATTTTGGCAGGTATCAGGGAAAGCGGAACTGCCATTGCAAGCAGGATTCAGGAATTATTAAAAGAAATATCGGGACTGCATACTGAATTGATTACGGTAAGTCTGGATAAAAAAAATCCAAAAGAAGTTACTCTCAGCCGCTATCCTGATTTTAAAAATCAGGTGATCATAATAATTGACGATGTGTCAAACAGCGGCAAAACCCTTCTTTACGCTATTAAACCTTTTCTGGATCTGAACCCCAAAAAAATACAAACGCTTGTACTTGTTGAAAGGAGCCATAATGCCTTTCCGGTAAAACCTGATTACGTGGGTTTATCAGTTGCCACCACTTTACAGGAACATATTTACGTGGAAGTAGATAAGGGCCGGGTTAAAGGCGCCTGGCTGGAATAAGGCCTAAAATTGAATCGTTTTTTCGCCAGATAACCTGTTGATTTCATTACCTTTGATGCCTTGCAAAAGCATAGGTTTTACAGGATCTTAAAATAATATGGAAGAGAACATCATACCGGAAGAAACACAGGATAATAACCGTATCGTCCCCATCAACATCGAAGAACAAATGAAAATGGCCTACATAGATTATTCTATGTCGGTTATTGTGAGCAGGGCATTGCCTGATGTGCGGGACGGGCTCAAACCGGTTCACCGCCGCATACTTTACGGGATGAATGAACTGGGCAGTAACAGCAATAAGCCGTTCAAGAAATCTGCCCGTATTGTAGGTGAAGTGATGGGAAAATATCATCCGCACGGAGATGCTGCTATTTATCACACCATGGTCAGGATGGCGCAGGAGTGGAGCATTCGTTATATGCTTGTTGATAAACAGGGAAATTTTGGAAGTCAGGATGGAGACGGACCTGCAGCAATGCGTTATACAGAAGCACGTTTGCATCGCCTTGCAGAAGCCATGCTTGAGGATATCGATAAAGAGACCGTTGACTTCCAGCCTAATTTCGACGAATCTCTTACGGAGCCTACCATTTTACCTACCCGCTTTCCTCAGTTACTGATCAATGGAGCCAGCGGTATTGCCGTTGGTATGGCCACTAATATGCTTCCGCATAATTTGTCCGAATCTATCGATGGTTGTGTAGCATTTATTGATAAAAGAGATATTACAGTAGAAGAAATAATGCAATATGTGAAAGCCCCCGACTTTCCAACAGGTGGTGTGATATTTGGAATGGAGGGAGTTAAAGCTGCCATGCATACAGGTCGTGGCCGCGTTGTACTTCGCGGGAAGTTGCAGGTGGATGCGAAAAATAATGGCCGTGAACAGATCATCATTACAGAAACACCGTACCAGATAAATATCGATGGACTTTGTGACCGGATTGCCCAGCTGACAAATGAAAAAACCATCGAAGGTATTTCTGATGTCCGTAACGAATCCAACGAAAAAGAAGGAATACGGATCGTTATTGATCTCCGCAGGGATGCGGTAGCCAATGTTGTAATTAATCAGCTGTATAAGCACACCGAACTGCAGACATCTTACGGAATCAATAATGTAGCCCTTGTAAAAGGCAGACCTCGAACTCTTAATATCAGAGAGATTATTTCGGAATTTGTAGAATTCCGCCATGAAGTGGTGATTCGCAGGGCTCAGTTTGAATTACGTGAAGCCGAAAAAAGAGCGCATATACTTCAGGGTTACCTTATTGCCCTGGATCACCTGGATGAAGTTATTTCGTTGATCCGTTCATCATCTACTCCTGATCTGGCTAAGGACAAACTGGTCAATGCGGGCTGGGGCCTCAGTGAGATTCAGGCCAAAGCCATACTGGAACTGCGTTTGCAGCGCCTCACAGGCATGGAAAGAGATAAGATCCGAAATGAATTTGATGAATTGCAAAAACAAATTGCATACTTAAGAGATTTGTTGGGAGATGAAGCAAAACGATTTGCACTCATACGTAAAGAACTCCTGGAAATAAAGGAAAAGTTCGGGGATGCCCGCAGAACTGAAATCACTTACCTGGATGATGAAGTTCAGATCAAGGATCTGATTAAGGAAGAAGATGTTGTCATTACCATATCCCATAACGGGTATATAAAAAGAACTTCGGCTACTGAGTACCGTCAGCAGCGACGCGGTGGGAGGGGGCTGAGTGGAGGTAAAGCAAGGCTTGAAGATTATATTGAACACTTGTTTGTTGCAAGCTCACACCATACACTGCTTTTCTTTACCGAAAAAGGAAGGTGTTTCTGGCTCAATGTTTACCAGATACCTGAAGGAGACCGTGTCGGTAAGGGCCGTGCGGTTCAGAACCTTATCCAGATTCCATTGGACGATAAAATAAAAGCCATCATCGACGTGAAGGATCTTAAGGATACTGAATTTTTAAATAGTCATTATATCGTGCTTTGTACGAAACGAGGTGTTATCAAAAAAACGCAGCTGGAAGATTTCAGCCGTCCAAGACTAAGCGGGGTGAATGCAATTACAATCCTGGAAAATGATCAGCTGTTGACTGCACGTCTAACAGAAGGCAATTCCGAAATCATGATGGCGGTCAAATCCGGCCGTGCCATACGTTTCCCTGAGGAGAACGTCAGGCCAACCGGCAGGGGCGCAATAGGTGTAAGCGGGATAGAAGTTGACGATAGCTTAGACGAAGTGATTGGCATGATATGTGTCAATAAGGACGATAAATCCAGAACGGTGCTGGTTGTCAGCGAAAACGGTTATGGTAAGCGAACCCTGGTTGATGAATACCGCGTAACGAACCGGGGAGGTAAGGGAATCAAAACCATTCAGGTCACAGAAAAAACAGGTAAGCTGGTCGGTATACTCGACGTCACAGAAAAAGAAGATCTGATGATCACCTGCAAATCAGGTATTACCATCCGTATGCCTGTAAATGGAATAAGTGAATTGGGACGAGCTACCCAGGGAGTCAAACTAATCAGGCTGGATGAAGGCGATGGTATAGCTGCGATTACACAGCTTGATGAGGAATCTACGATTGCGGAAGTAAAAGAGGGAGAAGGCCCGGTTTTGGATATCTTGCCTCCAGAATCAAATCCAGAATAACGTCATCAGAAAACTTCAAATAAAAAAATCTCATGAAACGGATGCTTTTAAGCCTTGTAATGGCCGTCGTTTGTACCGGATTGTTTGCCCAAACAGTAGATAAAGCGAAAGAATTACTCAAAGCAAATAAACTGGCAGAAGCCAAAGACGAAATAGATAAGACTCTCCTGGTAGAGAAGAACCAGAAAAATGCAGAAGCCTGGTATTACAAAGTGAAAATATACAATGCCATCGCAGCGAATGATCAGCTGAAGGCACAGTACCCGGACGCATTGCTACAGTCACTCGCTGCATTGAAAAATTATGTCCAATATGACGATAAGAAATTTGCACTACTTATCCTGGACAGCTATAAACCAATTAATGAAATATATCAGGGGCTTTTCCAGACAGGTGCAAACGATTATAATGCACAGAAATATGCAGAAGCACTGGTGAATTTTAAAGGAGCCATTGCAGCCATCGGTTTTATGTATAAGGAAGGCTGGATCAAACAATCCATGGATTCCACTGCTACTTTGTATGCCGGTATTTCGGCAGAAAAGGCGGACAAGCGCGATGAAGCTGTTATTTATTATAAAACGATTGCTGATTCCGGTATTACAAAAATCGGAGGAAACGATATGGCTGAAATTTATAAATGGCTGGCAGATTATTATACAAGAAAAGGAGATAAGGAGAATGCTGTCAAATATACTGCCCTTGGAAAACAGAAATACCCGAATGATATTTTTTATGATGAACTTACACTGGATGCCCTGAGAAAAAGCGGCAACAAGGATTCACTGTTTGCCGAGTATGAAATAATTAATAAAGAGCATCCTGACAGCGCCATCTATTATTTTAACTATGGATTGGAACTATACCAGTACGCTACGGATACGAGTACGGGAAAACGGGTGGCGAATTCTGATGATCTGATAAAAAAAGCACAGGATAGACTGTTGACAAGTTATAAGCTGAATCCCAACTATCCCCAGACTTCCCTTGTACTTGGACAGATTTCATATAACGAAGGAGTAGAATTTCAGATCCTTGGCAAACCCAAAGGAAATACTAATGCAGATGAATTGAAAAAGCGGCAGGATTACCGGGCCATGAGTGTCAAAAAATTTGATGAAGCCATTCCATATCTGGAAAAAGTGGATCAATTACTTGGAAGCCAGGGGAAATTAAAAAAGGCTGATAAAGTTGCATTAAGGGATGCATACGACATGCTGATCACTATCTATGAATCCAAAAAAGATAAACCTAAAATAGATGCCTGGACAGATAAATACAATAATGTAGATAAAGTTCATTAAACATTTCGCGAAAGTCCATGCAGCGTATTAATTGCGTTGCATGGATTTTTTTATTTTAAAGCGAAATGCAGATTAGCATTCACGACGAATTGCTTTTGATTAATTGCATATGCGGGTTCAATCCCAATTCCGATTATACTGGTTACCGGAAATACATATCTCAGGCCGGTCTGCAATTCAAAATAAGAAAGATTTACAATGCCCGGAGAGGCAACAACATAAAGATGGTTAGTTAATTTATATTGCCCCTTTACATAGAAGCTTAACAGAGTCTGATTTGGAGATATATTTGTTTTTGACTGTGAATTGTTATTTCCTGTCCATACCATGCTGGTGCCGATAAAATAACTGAATTTTCCGGCATCTTTATTCCAGGTTCCTGCTTCCACTCCAAATCCCATTCCATGACCTGTTTGAAATGCCTGGTAAACAGTGAGAGACGGAAAAGAAGGAATGCAACAAAGACTACAGCTCTGGCTTTTTACTTTTCCGAATTGAAAACAGGAGATAATGATGAGAATAAACAGTCTGTTTCTGTTTTTAAAAATTCGGGGAATTCGCAATAAAGATTTCCCCAAGAGGATTGAAGTTTTCATACTGATCAATTTAAAAGATGTCGTAAGGTGACGAACGGCGGTCTTTTGGAAGGAAAGGATCAGTTATTCAACTAAGAGGATACGAGAATCGGGGATCAAAGGATGATAGGGAGAGTTAAATATACTCTGCGATTTCCAGTTTTAAAAGCAATTCGCATTTTTTTTCCAAAACTAGGTTTTGGGAATCTGTACTAAATTGGGAAATTGCCCGTTTAAAAGCGTTATTGCCTACCGGATCCATTCAAAACTACTTTCTTGACCATTTCTGAACAGGAAAAGCCGAGTACAAAATTCAAATTTAAACCTCAATTGTCGGGGCTTCGCTTCTGTGCGGTATTATTTGTGGTTGTTTATCATTTTTCCATTTTTCTTATAGGACTTAAAAGCTGGCATTATGATCTGGGATCTTTTATCGTTTTCTTTTTTGTACTGAGCAGTTACCTGATCACTCGGATTTTACTTGACGCCAAACGGAAAGCGATAGGTAAGGGAATGCCCGTGTGGAAGGTAGCCGTAGCTTTTCTGACGCGCAGAACTCTTCGCATTTTCCCCGCCTATTACCTTTACCTGTTAATTCTCTGGCTTTTCCCTTTAGAGAGTCAGGACCTGCGACAACACCCCGGATTCTATTTCGGGTATATTTATAATATCTGGATATTTATCACCAATAACTGGGGTCCTTATACTGTTCATTTATGGACACTGGCTGTGGAAGAGCAGTTTTATATTATCTGGCCATGGATCATACTTTTCATTCCAAACAAGTATCTTTTCAAAGTATTCCTTTCGATGGCAGTGTCCGCCGTTGCTTTCAGGATAATATTTTTATCAGTTTCCCCATTTCAGCCGGTATTCCCCATGCTCGTACTAACGCCTGCCTGTATTGACTCTTTTGCTGCAGGCGCCTTACTTGCTTATTTACATTATACAGGCAGAGAAAATAATCACTGGTTAAAATGGGTCTCATTTATTGCAATACCAGTTTGGATTTTACTGATTCTGACAAATCATCACCGGAGTTTTATTGGTTTGGACAGAGTATTTATTTCCCTTTTTGCCGTTACGGTAATTGATATTGCGAACCGGGGTTATACCGGCATCGCGAAAATATTTTTGGAAAACAGGATTGTGCAATATCTCTCAAAAATCAGCTATGGGATTTATTTATATCACCTGATAGCTACATTATTTTTCTGGAAAATATTTGAAATCGTCCAGCACGCTTTAATTCGAAGCGGATATGATTTATCTTCTGCAGGGAAAATATTTGCTTCACCCTATATCAGCTTTTGGTTATATTTTATACTTTCTATCGGTTGTGCAACCATTTCCTGGTATTGTATAGAACAGCCATTCAATAATCTCAAAAAATTATTTGATTACGTAATGCCGAGGAAAGCCAAAAGCCTAAAGCCAAAAGCCTAAGGCTTTACGCCTTAAGCCTTAAGCCTTACGCCCCGAATGTTTATTACCTGAAAAAATTAATGGGCCTGTATAACCATTTCTTATCACGTTTCATTTTATATCCTATCAGGATTTTAATATTCATCTTAAGCCAATGTGAAAAAGTAATACGGCTGAAATGCATACCCATTGCGCGTTTTGATTGTTCAAGTGCGACATAGGGTTCTCCGAATACGTGGTAGATCTTGTCTGAAGTATACGCAAAATAATGTGCCAGGCGTTTTTTTGTATAACGCTTTGCCTGGGCGCGTTCATTGGGAGGAAGAAAATTTTGAATGAGATCCAGGACTTTCAATACATCCGTGATACTTTGTCCCGTAAGAAAATAGCGACTCGTAATATTGTTTTGATGTACCCTGTATAATGCCAGTTTTCTGGGGCTGTGTGCAACCGGGAAATGAGCTGCGATCCTTACCCACATTTCCCAGTCTTCACCATAATGAACCGCATAAAAACTTCCCAGCTTTTCATATACTGATCTTTTGACAACCATGGCAGGGGGCTGGATAAGCTGGGACCGTGCAATCTGGTACAACCAGTTATTTAGCAGTCCGGGTTCATTCAATAATTCCTGATTATCATAGAGCCTTAAATTTTGTTCATCTACATATGTAAATCCGGTAAATGCAGCACCTGCTTGCGGGAAAACATTAAACAGGGTTTCAATTTCAGCATAAAATCCAATTAATACCTGATCATCCCCATGTAATAAATGAATATACCGGCCAGTAGCATGGTTAATACAGGTCTCGAAATTGCGAAGACTTCCCACATTTTCCGGCTGACGAAAATAACTTACCCTGCCTTTCCCGATTTCCAGTACAAGGGATTCAATATCGGCATCCGTACTACAATCATCGACTACTTCAATTTGCATATGCTCCGGTCCGGGGTCCTGAGCCAGCACAGACATGATATTTTCAACAAGGTATTGGCTGCAATTATAGGCTGGAATCATAACAGACCACTGTGGTCTTTTGATGTGACCGGGAACCGGTAAAATTTCCGGAGGACTCTGGGGTATTCGGTCTTTCATTCGAAACGCTTTCGGTTCTTTTATTTCAGAGGGACGTACAAAAGATGAATCAGGAATATTACGAAGTTAAAAATAATAACCTTAAAATCATATCCGGTCTGGATCCTGGTCCAGCTTTAAGGGAAAAGAAGGCCTTATGATGCCTGCCCATTTTCCATACATGCCACCTGAATCTTTATAATCTTCCACATCAAAAGACAGGCAGGATTCATGGTAAAAAAGACGGGTTGATGAATTTCTAATGTATGCCAATGAGATATAGTACAAGCCATCATTCAAAAAATTCCCCGGTATAATGGATTCTCCATTAACGATGCCATTTATGAATGAATAATTTGGTGAAGCAAGTTCGAAAATCAATTCACCGGTGCTTCTGAAAACCTGCAGTATTACCATTAATTCTCCGGCTTCTTCAACCTGATAAATAAATTCAAACCGGATGCTTAATTCAGTTCTTACGTCAATGACATTTAATTGATTCAGGTATTTGGGAATGAGTTCAACACGTTTTATGCGGATATTGTTGTTGCCCGGAAAATTGTTTTGTTGTGCATAATCGTTCCCCAAAAACTGATCCCTGCTCAGTTTAACATAACTGGCAAGCACGGATTCTGATTCACCTGAAGCAATTATTTTACCCTTTTCCAGCACCAATGCCCGGTTGCAGATATTTCTGATAGTTTGAATATTATGACTCACAAAAAGAATTGTTTTCCCTTCTTCTTTGGAAATGGATTTAATTTTTGCCATACATTTTTGCTGAAATTCTGCATCGCCTACAGCAAGCACTTCATCAATAACGAGAATCTCCGGATCGAGATGTGCGGCAACGGCAAATGCCAGGCGCACATACATTCCACTCGAATATCTTTTTACAGGTGTATCCAGGAATCGTGAAACGCCGGAAAACTCGATGATCTCGTCGAATTTCAGGTCAATTTCTTTTTTCTTCATTCCCATGATATTCCCATTCAGGTAAATATTTTCTCTTCCCGTTAACTCTCCATGAAAACCGGTTCCAACTTCCAGCAGACTGGCGATTCTTCCGTTTCCGGATATTCTGCCTGTTGTTGGTAATGTGATCCTGGAAATGATTTTTAATAATGTTGATTTTCCCGCACCGTTTTTTCCGATTAGTCCGAGTACTTCCCCCTGATGAACATCAAAATTAATATCACGTAATGCCCAGATATCACGCCTGCTCTCCGGATCAGTTGGTTCCAGGGATTTTTTTAAATTACCAGCCCACCAGTTTTTAAGATCCTCCTTTAAAGAACGGGATCCCAGTACACCCAGCCTGTAATATTTAGAGATATTTTCAGCCTCGATCAGTTTTTTTGCCATGATTTAAATTACGTCCATAATTTGAATTTCCCTTTTGCTGAACAAGATGATACCTGTCATCAAAACGATGAAAGTTGTAAGCAGACTCAGCAATAAATATGGGATGGGAAGTGGATGGGGTTTAAAAAAGGAAGAACGGAATATTTCGATAACGGGTGTAAGCGGATTTAACCAGAATAAGAATTTATATTTTACCGGAATCAGGGATGCCGGATAAACGACCGGGGCTGCAAACATGAAAAGGCGTAACATGAATTGCGTAATATTATCCAGGTCCCGGTATTTTGCCGTGAGTACACTGATGATGAGCCCGCAACCAAGCGCAAAACAGGCGGTTACAAGGATCATCACCGGCACCAATAAAATCTGCCAGTTTAAATGTACCGGAGAACCCTTTAACGCGTATACTGAACAAACTACCAGAAAAAGCAGGAGTTGAATGGAAATTCGAAATGAATGAAACAGAATACTGCTAAGGGGAACAATAATCCTGGGAAAATAAACCTTGTTAAAAATATAAGCGTTAATCAGAAATGTATTCATGGTCGAATTGACGCAATCTGCAAAATAGGACCAAATGATAGTTCCCGGAAGATAAAACAGAAAGGGTGGAATGCCATCTGTTGGAATTTTTGCTACACGGCTGAAGATGATAAAAAAAACAAATGTGGAAAAGAGAGGTTGAAGAAATACCCATATCGGGCCCAGAATTGTTTGCTGATAACTCGCGATGATGTCGCGTCGCACAAATCGTAACAGGAGATCCTTATAATGAAAAAGTTCGCGCAGGTTAAGACGGAACCAGGCCCGGTGAGCCGATATTTCCCATTGCCAGTCTGCGTTTTTCTCCATGTAGGCGAAAATAATGGTTAATTGTCAATTGACACTTAACCATTAATACTGGCATTTTCCAGATCTTTAATTTTTGCCAGGAGTGTTTCTGAATCAAATGGTTTGGCCATAAAAAAATCAGCTCCTGCATCGTAAGATTTTTTCTCAACATCAGGCAGACCGGACATAATATAAACCGGGGTTTCTTTTAAATAGCTGTTTTTAATTTCTCGACACGTATCCAGGCCATTTCCGTGATCCAGTTTTATATCGAGAAGAATTAAATCGGGCTGTAAAAGACTAACAGTTTTCAATATCTCATCTGCATCTGATAAGGGGCAAATCTTACAGTGATAAGCCTGAAGTAAAAACCGCAGACCATGTAATAAATCCAGATCATCCTCAACAATCATAATCTTTAACATGAGCGGATATTCTATTTATAATATTACTTATATGATGCTAAAAAGGTTTCTTTCCATATTAAATTTGGTCAAAAATACCTGTGTAATTAACTCTACATTTATTGTTCTGTGGTATTTTCCCAAATTTGGAATAAAATTTATTCATCCAGAAGTTCATCCAGTTTTTCATCACTGATATCATCCGGATCCTTTGATAAGGGATTCTCAGTTTCTTCGAACGCATTGGAAGATCCAAGATGTTTTTCGTTAGGTGTTTTATTGATTTTTACTTTTAGTTTTTTAATTTTTCCTTTTGAATTTTCCTTTGGTTCCACCATAATACTCCTAAATCTGCGATCAGGTTTAAAACTATCTTTACCAATTTATCGTAAAGTTACCATGGCTATCAAAGCAATGATATCCTTACAACGACATAGTTGCAATAATTGTTCCCGATCTTCGCTCCTTTTCGAAGTGTTATGTCAAAGTTTAAACTCAATATAGGAATCGCAGGAGCCGGCATCAGCGGACTGGTTGCAGGAATCGAATTACAGCGAGCCGGTCACCATGTTTCAATTTTTGAATCCAGCCCGCGTACAGGGGGTCGAATTCAAAGTATTGATGTAGCGGGAGTATTGGTAGAAACCGGCCCTGAATTTATTCATGGACACCTTAAGGAGACGCTGGGACTCTTAAAAAAATATCATATCAGGTATGATTTGGTTCATGGGAAAATTTACCGGGCCTGGGATGGGAAAATAAGTGAAACTTATGAAATGGCAGATGGCTGGGACCAGTTATTGGATAAAATGAAATCACTGGATGAAGACCTGCCTCTTAACGAATTCCTGGAGAAATATTTTCCTGGAGAAAATTTTAATCAATTGAAGAAAGCTGCAATCCGTTTTGCTGAGGGGTTTGATCTGGCAGATACCGGAAGGGCAAGTACAAAAGCACTTATAAGGGAATGGGAACATGAAGAAGCGGGTCAATATCGCATTCCGTCAGGTTACGGCATGCTTATTCATTCTGCTGAAAAGGAGTTTACAAATCTGGGTGGCAAAATATTTTTAAATAGCAGGATTGAAAGAGTTGATTGGGATTCAGGTGTGCTTAATCTGTATGTAAGCGGTCATAAAATAATCAATCCGGATAAGCTGATCATAAGTTTACCATTAAGCCTTTTGAATCAGATAACGCCCCGGTCAGAATCTGTTGTTTTTCACCCATCCATTGATGAAAAACAAAAGGCATTCAGCCAAATCGGATATGGAACGGTTATTAAAATCGTTATGATATGGCATTCTCCATTCTGGAAAACCATGGTCCCCGATGCACAATTTATTGTATCAGATAATTTTATTCCCACCTGGTGGATCCAATATCCCCATAACATTCCCGTACTTACGGGTTGGCTGGGAGGACCCAGGGCTGAGCAACTTTCGGATAAACCGGATTCTTTTTTTCTGGAGAAGGCATTTGAATCTTTGTCATCGCTTTTTTCAGTTTCGACTGAAAAAATAAAACATGAATTGAAGGATGTCAGGATTTTTAACTGGAAGAATAATCCCTGGAGCCGCGGAGCTTACAGTTATTCGCTGGTAGGATCGGGACCCGCCAAAGCTATTTGCAGGAAGTCTATACAGAACAGGATTTATTTCGCCGGAGAAGCTTATTATGATGGTCCTTTTCCCGGTACAGTTGAAGCAGCCGTCGTAAGTGGTTTGGAAACAGCAAGGCAGCTTCTAAGTCAACAATAATACTTCAGGTAGTTATTGCACTCTTTGACGCTGACCCACCTGAGGCGGAATGGCGGATAAAGAAAGCCCTGGATGGCAACTGTGTAAAACTGTTCCACACATGTGGATAATATTTACGGGAAGATCTTCGACAGACTTGTAAATTCACTGATTAAGCAATTTATTATGCATTCAGTAGAAGCTTCGCCCATTTCAGAGAGAGGATTTGTAAGTACAGTTCACATATTGAAAAACGGTGAAATGATCTACTCCCTACAGGATTTTCTAAAAATTGAAAGCCGTTTTTCCTGGGTTGATAAAAAATACCTGGTTTCCAAAATTCTTGAATTGCAAAAGAAAACCGATGATCGGAGAAGATCATTCCTGGTGATCTACGAAGAAGGAAACCAAATCCGTGAATATGTAAATATGGATCAGACTTTTCGACCGCTTCCTTATTGCTGATCCGCTTTCTGCTGAATCAATTCTCAGATTCCGCAAAATTATTTTATGAAAAAAATATGCCTGGTTTCTTTTATTTTCATGGCCCTGATTTTTAATTCATGTCACAATAATTCTTCCAGTTCTGCCAAACCGGTTGATTCCAGTGGAACAATTGGTACCGGATCAGTAGATTCTTCAGCCAACAACGGGATAGTTCCTCCATCTGCTTCTCCTGACAATGCAACCAATTCTTCCCTGGCAGACACTGCTTATAAGGCTAAGGATTCTTCCAAAACTAAATAACATTAGGAAAGTATGGGAGTATGGGAGTATGGGAGTATGGGAGTGAAGAAATTATTACAAATTCCATAACTAACAATTCTTATTCTGACATTCTCAGTAAGATTAAATAATTTAAAAGTTCGAGTTCCACATTCCCATACTCCCATACTCCCATACTCCCATACTTTCCTAAA
>DASZHV010000120.1:0-3385 GCA_035937535.1 Puia sp.
TCTGACTTGGCTGTCAACATATGCCAGCAAATTCAATCATGATTATTATTTTGACTTGAAGGGACGCAAAGTAGACGGATTATTGCAGTGGTTTCAAGGTTCCTTCGGCTTACTTTGGACCAGTTCAGGCTATCTTAAATTCAGGAACAGCATTGATTCGAAGAATGTAAGCATGAGCCCAATGAGATTCAGTCTTTTATGATCGGAATAGACAACTTTGTTGTACTAAAGAATATTAAAGTGTACGACACTTCTGGAAATTTCAAAAAGGACTTCGCGGTCGTAACCAGAATGGGTGCTATAAATTTATATATACATAAGTGCAGGTTACACAATGGGAAATTTTTATTTCAGTACGCAAGCTATATTCTTTCCAAAAGCAATTCGAGTACGAGCATAATCTGGAATCCCAAAAAACAGAAGGGGCAGATTGCACGGTTTTTTCAGGATAGGAGCGATCTGGAGAAATTGGTTATATCAGACAAATTTTATCTAGGAATTCCAGAACTAGTCGATTTGTAAAATTCATCCCCATATTAAATATTGATATTGTCATCTAATATCGTTGTCGTGTCAAACAGCCTGTTTATCCTTGGCTGAATTATCCAGATGCCAATGGGAAAAAACCACAATAGAAAAAATTCTCCAGCATAGTCACCGAATGTCACGGGTCTCTGCCATTCTACTGCCTTTAATGCTTTGGCGTTAAAATACAAACAGTAAAAAATGCAGAACATGGAAAATAAATGTACAGGAACGATCAAAGCGAATATGGCGGGATTTGGTTCTACGCCTGACAAATTATTTGAATAGAAACCAAACGTAAATACCAAAAGGAATATCATGTACACGATGGGAATAAAAAGAAAAACTTTAAATCTGGTCAAATTCATTCTCTCCGTCTCAGGGAGTCTTTTGTAAAGGTTTGTGCCAAGCGAATAAAACCAGCTGAAGTAAATTCCTATGAATAATATCAAAATGATAGGGAATATGAAAAACATATTTCCTGGATGGTTGCCTGAAACAGATGAACTGATAGTTATAAATTCTAATATTATGGGAACGCCCACGAGAAGTCCGAATAGTTGCCAGTGTTTCAGTGTTAAGAGTTTTGTCATTAGTTTTAGCTTTGGTTTACGTGTGGCCAATGTACTATAGTTCCATGGTACTCCAAATAAGGGGAAACCCTTAGTCTGTCGGTCTAAGATATAAATAGATTTAAAATTGTCAACCTTTTGAAATATAGCTTTTTTCTGATATTAATGTTTATTACCAGCAGACAACTCGCCGCTCAGGGAATAAAGAGTACTGTTTGTAATTTTGGTGACAGAACATATACCAAGCCAGAATTCGCACCGACCTACGGAAACAATCCTTCGGATTTGCAGAACTTTTTCGATAGTGCATTTAGTAATATTGAAAAGATCAAATCGAGAATTTCGCTTACATTAATTATTGATACGGTGGGTAAAGCCAGGGTTTCACATGTTTTTCCTGTTGACCCTTCTATGATGGATGAAACGGGTTTTAAGGAGATTATTAATGCAATGCCCGGATGGAATCCCGCTAGGGTAAAGAATTGTAACGTTAATAGCGCCATAGGTATAAATCTGATCTTTGATAAAAAATCTGTCCGGGTATCATATGTCAAAAACCAGACTTCCCACTATTAATTTCCTGGATATTATTCCATAAGAATTGAGTGGTTGTTCTGATATTTTAGTACGATCCGATGAGAATACACGATGGATTGGTTTGAACGGTAATTTTTTCTGCCTTTGAAATTTTACCTTTAAATCATGCGTGGCGGATATAAAAAATATGTTGCGGTAGTATTGATTTCATTCATACCATTTTCGGTAATCATCTTCAAAAATTTTATTTTTTACAGGAAGGACTGGCGCTACGAATCCAGTCTTCAATTCGAATCAATTTTCTGGTTTGTTCGTATGCTTCTTTCACCACTTCTTGTTTGGTACACATTGAGAACATGGACGCAATTAAACAGGTCGGCAAGGTTGGTAATTCTGCAATTGACCGGATTATTTCTTTTTCTGGCCTTGCACTGGCTCCTGTCATATGGTATACATCGTTTTCTTATTGTAACACCGAGAAACAGGATTTGGGACCTGTCTGTTACAATTTTTAAGGACTCATTTATTTTAAATCTGCTGGTATACCTCGTAACGGTACTTGCTTTATACGTTTGGGGATACTTTGAAAAAAACAGGGAATCCGTTAAGCATGCAGATGATCTGAAGAAATCACTTGCGGGATCTCAACTGGAAGTATTAAGGAACCAGCTCAATACACATTTTGTTTTCAATACTCTTCATAATATCAGTTCGCAGATAATGCGGGAGCAAAAACTGGAAGCCAATGATATGCTTATCAAACTCAGCGACCTCCTTAGGTTTTCACTGAAAGAAAGCAAAGAACAGTTTGTACCCGTTCACAAAGAAATCGAACTCACAAACCTCTACCTGGAATTACAAAAAAAGAGGTTTAAAGAGAGATTAAATTATAGGGTTGATTGTCCCGAAAGCCTGAATAATTTTTTAATACCGCCCTTTATCCTCCAGCCCCTGGTGGAAAATGCCATCAAATATGGCATTGAGCCATTTTCTGATCCGGGGACCGTCAGCGTGCGAATAGAGAAAATAAATGAAAGGATGAGGTTATTGGTAACGGATACAGGGAAAACGCCTTTTGAAGCCATCGATTTTAAAAGCGGTGTGGGTCTGAAAAACACGAGGAAACGGTTAGAACAATTGTACGGTGATGAATTCAAAATCGATATCAATTCTTCCTCTGTTGAAGGCAGAGGCGTTAGCTTCCAAATGATGTTACCATGCTTAAAATAATCATAGCAGATGATGAGCCTGAAGCGAGGAAACTCATATTATATTATCTCAAAGAGTCGGCCATTCCATGTCAAACCTTTGAAGCAAACAGCGGAACGCAGGCCCTTGCTCTCCTGAAAAAGGAAAATGCTGATATTCTTTTTCTGGATATGAAAATGCCGGAATTAACAGGGATGGACGTCATTCATCTTCGTGATAAAAATATATTGCCCGCCATTATATTCACAACTGCTTATGATGACTATGCATTAAAAGCATTCGATTCGGACGCCATGGATTACCTGCTCAAGCCATTTGACCAGAAAAGATTTTCTAAGGCATTGAAGAAAGCGATAGATTTTATAACATACACAGAGTTAAATATTGAAAAGGAAAAATTTAAAGTCCTGAGTATAAAAAACGGCAACCGGACAAGTGTAATACCGTTTCAGGATATCGAATATTTTTTAGCAGATGGTCCGTATGTCCGGGTAGTTACCGGAACCAGGAATTATTTAATTCAAAAACCCTTATACAGGTTT
>DASZHV010000121.1:0-15553 GCA_035937535.1 Puia sp.
GATTCTCTATATAGGGTATAAAAATGGCCGAACTGTCCAGGTGATCCACCGGTATGTCAAAATAGCCCTGGATCTGTGGTGCGTGAAGATCCATGGTAATGACCCTGTCCGCTCCTGCTGCCACTAACATATTGGCTACCAGCTTGGAACCAATGGCAACCCGGGGTTTATCTTTTCGGTCCTGGCGCGCATAACCATAATATGGAATCACAGGCACTACTTTATACGCTGAAGCCCGCCTGGCAGCATCAATCATTAAGAGCAGTTCCATCAGGTTTTCAGTGGGTGCGAACGTACTTTGAACCAGGAAAACCATATCACCCCTGACACTTTCATTAAAAACGGGCTGAATTTCTCCGTCACTGAAATACTGGATGGTTATTTTTCCTGCAGGAGAGCCATAGCGACGACAAATTTTTTCGGCCAGGTATTGGGAACCCGTACCGGAGAAGATCTTGGCTGTTCCTTGCATAAAGATTATAGTTGGGGCGAAGATAATCTTTTAGGCTTAAGGCGTAAAGCGTAAGGCCAAAGGCAAATTTAAAAAATTGGCTTAAGGCATAAAGCATAAGGCAAATTTTAGAATTTCAAATTCGATAGTTATACCTGTTTCAGTCAGTCATAATAAAAAAGAGCATCCATCAGCTGACGGATGCTCAAATATTTTCTAATTTACGCGGCAAATATTACGCCTTACGCCTTACGCCTTACGCCTTACGCCTTATGCTTACTTAATAGAGGCCAATTCAGTCTTTACAGTCGTTTTTTCAATATAAGCTGTTTTTGAGGACTGCTTATTGCTGTTTACGATATAAAAAATCGAAGAACAAACAAAGATTGAAAAAAATAATGCGACGAAATACATACCAAGGCAGAAGAAGAGGGAATTCCAGCCACCAATGGCAGAAAGTGTAGATTTGGGTTTCATGGATATTACTTTAGTTTTTCAAATGGATTCCGGTCGGGGTCCTTTCTTTTGCAAGAAATAACACAAACTGGGGATTGTAAAGATTAAAAATAGTGCATAACATTATCTTATGCAAGCGCAAAACTACGCTATCAAGGCCTGGGCAGAAGATGACAGGCCGCGCGAAAAACTTCTAAGTAAAAATCCTGAAAGCCTGACGGATTCCGAATTACTTGCCATCCTGTTAGGTAATGGCACCAGGGAAAAGAATGCGGTAGATCTGGCCAAAGAACTACTCTATTCTGTAAAAAATAACCTCAATGAACTGGGTAAGCTTGGATTGCATGACTTCCTGAAACTGAATGGAATAGGTAAGGTTAAGGCAGTGGTTGTCCTGGCTGCCCTTGAATTAGGCCGCCGCAGGCATAATTCAGGCGCCCTTGAAAAACCGGTTGTAAGAGACAGCCGGCAGGTTGCCGGATACCTCCGGGTGATGCTCCAGGACCAAAACCGTGAGGTTTTTGCGGTCATTTTCCTGAACCAGGCCAACAAGGTCAATCATTTTGAAGTGGTGAGCCAGGGAGGAATTACCGGAACTGTCGCCGATCCAAGGCTGATCCTTAAAAAAGCCCTGGAATCGCTCGCAGTCAATATTATTCTTTGTCATAATCACCCTTCCGGTAACCTGAAACCCAGTAAAGCAGACGAGGATTTGACATATAAGATCCGTGAAGCGGCGCGTTTTTTTGATATTAAAGTGATTGATCATATCATCGTAAGTCACGATGGTTACTTCAGTTTTGCAGATGAAGGGATGATTTGATTCATTCTTTTGTTAACCAGCTTCTTCTGGTAAATAATACAGGCTAAAATATTTAACTTCGCGAGATGGGTACTGATCAATGAAAAACGAGTATTCATCAATGAACTACTGTGAAAACGATATTTCTGATTTTCTTCCTGGGCATTTGTCAGATCTCGTTCTCCCAACCATATTGCGTACCTCCGGCCAGTATTAAATCAACCAGCCTTTCCTATTTGGAGACTCCTTATTCTGAAACCAATACTAATAATTACCGCTTTTTCTATAAACTAATTATTGACTGCAATTCCAGCAGGAACGAAAATCTGGACGCTTTATATGTTTCTACATTAGGTGGAGGAACTATTGTACCCTATAATTGGACATTGGATTCCATGAAAAGGATTACTGTTCAGGTTGATCCTTGTGTAATACTGCCTAAAGCTGCCTGTAACGTGGTTTATTACTTCCACACTGATGTTACATCTCCTGATGCTTCTAAGCCGTTTTATGCAATGACAACAAATTGCTGCAGGGTGGTAAATCTAATTAATATGAATTTGGGGATGAACCTTACAAATCTTGCACCACCACCTCCCCCACAGCCAGTTTTCCCAGGGGAATTTCCGATCCCCCCGCCTCCTACCTGCCCGTATCCAAATGAGGGAGCTGTGAGTAATGGTATAGCAAATTATTTAATCATTCCACCTTCAAACGCTCCGATAGTAAATAGCCCCTCGTTTATATCAGATGATTCCATTCCGAATATTTGTAAGGATGAGGAATTCTCACATAAGTTTATTGCTATTGATCCTGAAGCCGATTCCATTGCTTATCATTTTTGTTCTCCCATCACGTATCAAGTTAAAGTTGTTGGAAACCTTGGTAACCCGCCTACCCCAACTATTCTTAAGAATTATCGGACGTTCTCTCCAATAAATTTCAATACAGGATATACCGTATCTGAGCCCGCAGGTCCACTTCTGACTCTGGATCAAAAAACAGGATTGATGTCGGGAAAGATCTCTCTTGCGGGCATGTATGATATAGCAGTTTGTGCTGTTGCTTACCGGGGAGGAGTCATGCTTGATTCTGTTATGCAGGACTATTATTTTAATGCATACGATTGTAGCATCCTTCCTCAACCTAAAGCAATTACGGAAGATGGATATAAAAGCTGCAGTAGCTTTACCGTCAGCTTTCCGGATTATAGTACACCACAATACCCAGATGTTTCCTGGAACCCGGTCTTCGTAAAATGGAATTTTGGTGATAACGACAGCTCAACAGATTTTACACCGGTGCACACTTATGCCGATACAGGATCCTATAATGTGCGATTGATTGTTTTCCCAGGTTACCATTGTGCCGATACAACAAATACTATGGCAGTAGTTTATCCATTTGTTAATTCCCAATTTTCTTATGCTGATTCCTGTTCGAACCAGTCCACAACTTTCATAAATAATTCTACTTCTACTTCAGGAAAAATAACCGATAATCACTGGAAAGTATTTGAAGGAAATAATTTATTATTTAACTCAACGGACGAAAATGCAGTTTTCAAATTTTCAGATGCTCCGAAGACTTACCATATTTTTCTCACAGTAACAAATGAAAAAGGCTGCGTGTCCACCGATTCTCAATATGTCAGTATCGAAAAGTCCCCCCAGCCTCTTTCCTTTCATGATACCCTGCTCAGTTATGGTGCCGCACTTCAGCTGAATATTAATGACGGCAATTTTAATCAGGGTGGACAATATCTCTGGTCACCTTCCTTTGGATTAAACGACCCCTTTTCTCCGGATCCCGTACTAAATAGTACAGTTGATAATACATATTATGTTTCAGTAAAGAACAAATATGGATGCGCAATGAATGATTCTTTCAACGTAAAATATTATAAAGGACCTTCTATCTATGTGCCCAATGCATTCACTCCAAACGGAGATGGTAAAAATGATATTTTCAAGCCCACCTATATCGGTATTACATCTTTGAAATATTTCAGGGTATTCAACAGGAATGGACAGCTTGTTTTCGAGACCAACCAGCAGGTCAAAGGATGGGATGGGAATATTCATGGCGATCCATCACCCGAAGGAACTTATGTGTGGGAAGTGTCCGGAGAGGATTATCTAGGTAAATCGGAATCCAAAAACGGAACAGTAATTTTAATCAAATAAAAAGACCACTCTTTCGGAGTGGCCTTTTTTAAAGATAATTGATTCTTTATCTGGGTCCGGTATATGACAGGGTATCTGTTGAAAGCCTTGATGTTGGTCCTGCACCCCAGTAAAATGAAATATAAAATGTCTTGGAGGACGGATCATATCTTGATGAATATCCTGATTGATTTGTTGCTCCGCCCGGACTGGTAATTGTAACATTATTAGAACCGTCAATGGTAAGTGTCGGATTACCTATTCCAATACCTGATAAATCTGCCCATATTGCCAGCGTTGCAAAAGTAACTGAATTGGATCCTGAAGTAAGTAATGTCATACTCTGACCAGTGAAATTACCTGTTCTGACAGGATCTCCGGCTCTTAAAGTATATCCTGAATAACCGTATTTACCATCCCACTGGTTCTTTACAGCGATATAATAAAATAAATGATTCCACTGTTCAATTGGCAAGGATGCAGAAGCGATCGTTATAGGAAGAACATATGCATTTGATAAGTCAAGCGCAGCAAGGTTAATCGTAGCCGTAATGGTTGTATCCAGCCTTTTACCCGCAGGAATCGTGACAGTCATACTGCTAATTGTGAAAACACTATCAGGAAGTGGTAGATAATTCGTACCATTTGCCGTGTTATATGCGCTTAATCCGGCAGTGTCCAGTGCTATAGTAACATTGGTTGCCTTAGTCGGCAATGAAGGTGAAGCAACATTTATTGCAATTGGCAATGTTACACTGGTTACAGTTGGTGGATAAGCAAAAGCCGTAATTCCATTACTTGTTGAAGCAGCCAATGGTAAATCCACAGAAGCACCGACGGAAGAAAAATCTACGTAGTAGGCTCCATTTTTCAAACAGGAAGGAAGGCTGACAAAAACAACCAGCAAACCTATCGAGCAGGAAATAGTTTTTATTTTATTTATCATTTTCATTTTTTTCATATTTATTATCAAGATGTAATCACAGGTAAATATTTAAGGTCCTGTTATTAAGGCATCCAGAAAATTTTATCTACAAAGGGATCAATAGAAGGTCCGCCTGCTTTTGTCCATGATTCATTGTTATTATTCGCTTCTTCTGTCGGATACAGATACCTGAATGGCATATGTGGTGCCGTATTGGATGGCGAAACGGATACGGGGACAATCGGGTATCCTGAATTCATAGCCGGGTTAAATGTTCTTCTCCAGTCGTTATATGCTGCATATGGACTGATCGTATGTAACGCGATCCATTTCTGTTCAATAATCGTATGATCCAGGCTGTCCTTGCTGGCTCCCAGCGGGAATGCTACGAATCCAATATTTTGTGAATAATAGGTTGCAGCATAACCATCAGCCGCTGCACCGCCTCCGCCAACATTTAAAAGCTCATAAGATTTGGTAATTCCATTCTGATAAGCAGTCTGTGCAGCTATATTTCCTCCTGAAAGCCATCCATATACTAATGCTTCTGCCTGCAGGAAATAACTTTCAGCCGCACTCATTAGAACGGCGGAATTATTGGGAGCCTGAACTAGTCCGGGTCCGATTCCGGATACACCTCCAGTTACCTGCTGTTGTGTGCCTGTATAATCAGCCTGGTATTTGGTAAAATCAATCGGCAGAGGATTGTGATAGTTAGCATCAGTTGGGGCACCATCTGCTATTGAATTTATATAGCCAATTCTTGTATCATTGGTCTTCTTTAAGAAATCAATCGATGCCTGATTTCCTTTCACATAAGTAAAATAAGTATTCAGGGCACCTGATGGTCCAACTCCAAAAAGACCCCATATAGGGCAAGGGAGAGAACCACCATATCCGGGATTTACCATTGCATCACTTGTAAGATATCCTACCGAAGCGGTGCTTGCAGCTTCAGTAGCCAGGAAAGATGCTTTAGCAGAAACGGCAGACTGCTGAACAAGCATACTGAGTTTGACCGTATTCGCAAACAGGATCCAGTTTGACATATTCCCGCCAAAAAGAATATCATCAGTAGTTGGCGATAATGCCAAGGGATCCGTGGACGATGCCTGCATACCCGTAATAGCTAAATCCAGTCTCGCAACCAGGCTGTCATAAATATCTGTTCCATTGTCATAGGTTGGATAAAAATCCGCCTGGGCTTTTAAAGCTTTACTATACGGGATATTGTTATAGAGATCCACCAGGTTTTTAAAACAAAGGGCTGTCAGGACAGTTGCAATGCCCTTATAATTAGCATATTTAGTATCGCTCTGGGCATTTGCTGTCTGAATAATAAAATTCAGATTTGAGAGAATACTATAGTAAGCATCCCATAACTGTGGAGAAGTGGAAGTCATTACATAATTCTGTGGCGTTGGATTGAATGAATATCCCGGAGCATAGTTCCAGTATCCCAACCATACAGAAGGATACTCATAACTGGAATTTGGACCTCCCCCGTTAACAACATTTACCAAACTCGTAAGAGTACCAGGTAATACCAATTGCGGAGTTGCTGCAGACGAAGTCGGCGCATTCGGGTTATTTTGAAGGCTGCTCAGGTAATCTTTACTGCATCCTGCAGCAAGAAAAACAGCAACTGTAACTATAAACGATACTTTTTTCATTAATTCTAATTTGATTATTTATTAATTAACAGATCGTGCTAAAAAGTAAAATTGGCGATAATTGAATACTGACGGGTCGGTGGCAATTGATAAAATGTATTATAACCAAGTGCATTTGAATTATCAGCATTAAATTCAGGATCTGTAAAATTATTTTCCTTTGGTCTGAACATTGCCACGCCATTGCACAATACTGTAAGTTTGGCTCCCTTTACAACATTCTGTCCTGTTATCATCTTGGTAAAATCATAACTGAGACTGATGGTTCTGATTTTCCAGGCAGCTGCATTTTCTACATAAGGAGTCTGAACGGCTCCGTTTGACATAAAATATGCCCAGAAAGAAATATTACCATCCTGGGTATAGACATTCGTATTCGGAACGTTCTTTCCATTCTGTGCTACTACTGAATTAGGCCATATAAAATTCTGTCTACCGTTTGAAGCTGTATGTTCTGAAGCTCCGGTAAAATCAAGGCTTTTTTCTGATTGATTGAAAAATACATAGCCACCACGGTAATCAGCAATCACATTTAAAGTGAAATCCATATAGGAGACACTAGTTGTCAGGCCCAGGATATATTTAGGAGTGGTTCTTCCAACAGCAACCGGTGTGGAGCCTACAGATGGAAGCCCTGTCGTTCCATTCACAATTACTTTTCCTGAAGCTGAATCCCTGTTCAGGTCCAGAACATACATCTGTGGAAATGTCTGTCCCACAATGGCTTCATTAAAATTACCAATCCCTGTTTGCTTGGTTGCATTTGCTCCGGTTCCGTATAACTTATCAATTGTGGTTGTCTGGATAGCAAGATTTCCACCAAGATCCCATCTCCATTTTGAATTCTTTATGGCTGTATAATGGACATCAAATTCCCAGCCTTTTGAAGTTGTCTGTGCTGCATTTACGCTGGCAAATGCAAATCCGGTAGACTGGCTCAAATCAACCGAAAATAGTTGATTATAGTTCTTATCCTGATAATATACAGCACCGATACTTAACCTGTTCTGCATAAAAGCGAGATCAATACCTGCTTCTATTTCGTTGGTGGCTTCCGGTGTATTGGACGGGTTATTATAAGTGCTATTAAGAGCTAAAGTAGCCAATCCGCCATAAGGATAAGGAGGCGGTACAACGAAAGTATTAACAGTAGCGTAAGGAGGAAGGGTAATCTGGCCCGTATGGCTCCATGCCGCGTGTATTTTACCAAATGAAAGGAAATCGCTTTTCTTGAAGAAGTCAATATTATCAGAGAATACATATGACGCATCTACCGCATATACATTATAAGAGTTGTTTCCCGGAGCAAGCAGGGAAGAATAGTCCTTGCGGAATGTACCATGTAAATAAAGGAAATCATTATAACCCAAAGTTAGGTCGGCGTAATAGCCGATCAGCCTGGTATCCGTTACCCCTTGAATATTGCTGTTCGTATTAGAAGATGTAATTGCGTTTCCGATATTTGGTATCCCAAAGCTATATCCTATATTATAAATATTCGGCAGAACGAGTCCGGCAGTCTGTGCCTGTGGGCTGGCATAAGGAGCAAAATTCAAATCACCAACACCGTTACCTACGCTTTGTATCTGCTGGTTAGTTGATCTGTCCCAGATCGTATTTCCTAAGATCAGCGTTGCATTGATGTCACCAAACTTCTTCTGGAAAGTCAGCAGGATATCCTGCTGGATTCTTTTATACAGGGTTGTTTTATCTTCTTCAGCGCCGGCAATATTTCCGCTGTAAGGTGTACCATAAATAGGAGGTCCGTAAGCCTGCTGGGCCCAGGGAGAAAAGGTCGCAGCGTTTCTATAAGCTTTGTAAATATTATTGGAAACCTCAGCAGATATACGGTATGTTGCCGTAAACCATGATGTGGGTTTCAGGTTAGCCGAAAGTACACCCTGGAAATTATCTGATTTATTGATGTTCCTCGAATTACCAACCTGCCACCATGGATTTATATAATATGCGTTGTAATAATTGTTCAGATTACCCGGTCCTGGGTTCTGCCAGTCTTTTAATTGGCTGACGGGAATATTTGCCGGAGTATTCAATAATGTCCAGTAAATCGGCCAGCCCTGGGTAATATCATTACCTACCGTATTGCTGTATTTGTAAACATAGCCCAATGAGTAATCATATGAAAAAATGCCCAGGGTTCTTACTCCAGCAAAACGCGCACTAGCCCTTGTTGACTTATCATCCGGTGTAGTACCTTTTACAGATACATACTGGAGACCGATATAGTTTGAATTTTTTGAATCTCCACTGGTTAATGAAAGATCCGTTTGTGAAGTAAAACCAGTCTGGAAAAATTGCCGTCTTGGATCAACCGATTGAGCCTTGAAAGGGACCTGAAATACTTTACCATTTACATCCGGAATACCTATATATCCGTTCGCAGCATTTCCGTCAAAAACTGGCCCGAATTGCTGGTTTTCAAAAGGAATATAATTAGTGAATCCTGTTATCGGATTAATTGCATTAAACTGATAGGGAGTTCCCGGGAAAAAAACGCCGGATTCACCACCATAACCGGAATATGTTGTTTGCAGTGCCGGGAAATAGGCTAATTTTTCAAATGTAGCTGTCTGGGAAAGATTTATGGCATATTTCCCATTCTTGCTTCCCCTCTTGGTTGTAAAAATGATCACACCGTTGGTTGCTTCTGAACCATATAAGGCAGCGGCGCTTGCACCTTTCAATACGGTAGTGGTTTCAATATCTTCCGGATTGATGGTAACAAGAAAATCACTTCTTACCTGCATGCCATCTACAACATATAATGGCTGGTTATCTGAGGATATATGACGCTCACCTCTTAACTGAACCCTGATTTGAGGATCAACACCATTGTTGATGATGCTGACCTGTGCTCCCGATACCTGTCCAATTAAACCGGCAGCCACATTGATCGGTTTGGAGATATTTAATGTCTGGTTACTCACCGTTGCTGTACTGTAGCCAACTGCCCGGGCTTCCTTCTTAATGCCCAAAGAAGTTACAACTACTTCCGACAAACTCGTCGTTTGGTGCTGAACCTGAATATTCAAACCAGTTCCATCTCCCACCGGAGCTTCTTTGGTTGTGATACCAGTTCCCGAAATAATTAGTGTTTGAGAAGCTTCTGCTCTAATCGTAAAATTACCTTCTGCATCTGCGCTTGTACCGATTTTAGTGCCTTTCAGTCTTACTGTGGCAAAAGGAACCGGCTGGCCCGCCTGATCTGTTACCCTTCCTGTTACTATTTTACTTTGCGAAAATGCTAATGAGCCAAAAAGCACTAGCACCGCTAACAGTGTTAGAAATTTTCTCATGTGACTGTGAGTTTTGAATTTAGATCGTGTAAATTAGGGAAGTTTTATATCCAACAAAAAAAAATGTTAAATACCCCCGTTTTCATAATTAGACAATATCAAATCGTTAATCGCTGCAGGCAGCAAAAAGCAGTAGAAATTTATACGTATTGTAAATTGATACTTATCAATAGGTTATATCATACATAATTATAGTATTTCAATTTTTTAAGGGTTAACCCTTCAAATAACTCATATGAAAGACTTTCAAATGCATCGTTGAACTGTTTGATAAATGAACGAATTATTGCGCTGGTATTAAATAATCTTTAATTTAACGAGTCAATATTGAATTTACGAAATGAATGTCTAAAGCATTAAAAAAAAATATATCTATTTGATTATTTTAATTTCGATCCGTAAATAACGAATTGTTAAGCAAAATAATATATGGCAATTAATACATATATTGATTTTGGACAAGAAAATAGACATTTAAAGTGAGGAAGAATGCTGGATTAAGCCTGTGCTGTGGGTCCTCCGAAGTTCATTGGAAGCGCAACTTCCTCCAGATCCTGTATTTTACCGTTGGTTCCTTCGAAGCGCAGGATGTTTTCTGTAAGCGCCTTCATAAAACGCTTGGCATGTTGCGGAGTAAATATAATTCGAGATTTTACTTTGCTTTTAGGCGTCCCGGGCATCACATTTACAAAATCAATTACAAATTCAGCATGTGAATGTGTAATAATAGCCAGATTAGCATATTCCCCTTCTGCTACTTCTTCACTGATTTCAATGTTTAATTGATTATTAGTCTGCTCCGCCATTGTAAATGATTTCAGCAAAAATAAGACAGCCCTTTCAAAACATTTAATATTTACCTTTCATATCTGCCACATATAATATATAATTATTGCCATTCGATCATAACCTGAGCTTTTAATTCAGATTTCCTGTTTCCGGCAATCTCATCCAGTCCGCTTCCAATGGAGACAGATTCTGGATAAAAAGTCTGGCTCCATTTTAACCAGCCATATAACTTAAAATGTTTGCCAGCATGTGGAATTAACCTGCTAAAATCCCTGCGAATGTTTAAATAATAATGTATCCCCCTGCCAAAATATGCCGGTAAAGAAAAATTATATAATAAGTCCGGTTCATAAATATATATCCGCGTATCATAGTCCTGCGTATCAAAAATGGTAGTTGAAATATTTCCTGATAATCTGGATTTTCTGAATTCAAAGCCTGCAGTTCCAAGAAAGCCTCGTCTTGGTTTTGTCCCTGAAATATCAATCCAAACAAATTCCATCCTGCTGAAAAAACTGAAAGATCTGGAGATCATATAATCCGTTTCAATCCGCCATCTTTTTTTTAAAGGTTCAACCAAACCATGAGTTCTTTCATTCACAGGCACTGCATTTGCCATTTTCATTTCATTCTTATATAATGAACTAAACCGCCAGAATTTATCAGGCTGCCAGGAGACCTGAAGAAGAAAATCACGACCCCATGATGGTCCATCCACACGGTATTTCAGCCATGGAAAAACAAATAGGTCATAATACATTGCTGCCTGCAAACCCGCTGTAGGCTTGAAAGAAAGTCCTGCATAAAATCCTTTTTCGTTATTTGGAACACTGTTTTCCGTAAAAGCATCACTATAGAGTGATCGAAAGGACGGAGAAATATTCCTGTAAAGAAAACTCATATCAATATTTTCTCCGAGACTTATCAGAGCTCCCTGGACAAACGCAATACGAAATCCATGGTCCGTTGCTAGTTCTCCAAACAAGTGAAGATTACGAATAGTATAATTATAATCAAGACTAAAATCAGAAAGACTTTTCCCTTTCAGACTATTTAAATTATATGGCTCATTTCTTTTTTGAAAAGGACGGTCGAAATGAAATTGAACCCAGTTGAATCCAATTAAAAACCGGTTTGTTGAGTAACGGATATTTGCTCCGGCAGAAAGCTGTCTGCTATTATTTCTGTCTGCAATTTCAGCCGGAGTCCGGTGATAACCGCTATTTTGAAATGAACTGAACAGGTCCTCTTTTCCTGTGGTATCCGGCACCAGATTAGTACTTATCTTTTGTGCAGAAATGAATAAGCTGGATTGCCAGTTTCCTTTTTGCAACGTAATTCCCAATCCACGGTGAAAATTAAATTCACCCGCTGAATGATAAGGTCTTAAAAAATCGGCCTCGCGTTTTATGGAAAGTACCTGGCTGCTTTTCGTTAAGGCAATTGTTTGCCACTGAATGAGTCCCTGGCCCATATTAACTGTAAAATCTCCGATTGCCAAAGCACGTATCACACCCGTATGACGAAGGAAAAAATGAAATGAATAAAAGTCAAATCCATATCGCTGTGCACTCCTGAAAAATGGTTCTCCTGCATCCTTATCACCCGTAAAACCAAAAGCGAGTAATTGCTTGTAATTATAAGTATACCGGATAAATATTTTCTGCGCACTCCCTTCATAATAGGAATTACCAGGTTTATCCGGTTTTATAAATCCCTTTGCTTTTTCTATCACCTGCGCAGCCCGAATTAAAACAGCCTCATCACCGCCCTTCCATCTTTCTTTTAATGCAGAATAAACAGACTCATTTTGGCCGATCATAATATAAGGCAACAGTTTACGAATCGTTCCAATATCCCAGCCGGGAACGGATTGCAATTCGTACACACTTAGTAAGGGTCCAAGTAATTTTCTGTATGATATAAAATTTTTTACCTGCAATACTTCCAGTATCTGAAGATGTATTAGATCTTCTTCTGCAGCAGTATTCAGATTCAAAGGATGCCTTCTGAAATATTCCAGATCCAGTTCATAGGAATCATCCTCCGGTTCTGAATCTTTTTTTTCTGTGACCGCCTCCAGTTGCGAGCTTCTGTTATTTGTTGTTTCATTGATCTGGGCATCAACTATCATACATATAATCATAAACAGGAAAACTAAAAGAGATTCTCTCATGATCATTATCCCTTTTTGTTTTTGTTCTCCCAAAGCAACAGGAGGCCCGGACTAAAACCAAGCACTGTTTCATATACTGTATAAATCTGAATGCATAACCTGTTTTTCTTCCAACCCGATTTGAAATAGGGAGATCCCGAATTACTATTTATGCCAAATGAAAAAAGGAAATGTTCCCCATAACGGTATTCCAGGGAACTGATTACATTCAACGGAAGACCGGATGATTTAATAAGCTGAACTGCCAGAAATAAATCACCCTTCCATTCATATCCAAACCCTATCTTAAACAACTGCGGACCTTTTTCAGGATTCGTTTTACCTGCTCTTCCAAAAACAGGGAGCCCAAGTTCCCATCCTGTTATTAATTTTTCTGATACATGAAATCGCATTCCAATTCCTGAAGATCCAAAACCAATACCCTGGTATCCCAGGGCCTTATCCCGCAGGTAATTGAAACGGATTCCCATTTCCAACTTTCCAAGGTTTTTTCCATAAGCCAGTTCAATTGATTGTTCGTTGAAATTCTCATCCCCATTCTTTTGAAATAAAATACCCAATCCTCCATTTCCTAAATTTCCGGAAAAAGCGAGTGCATAATTATCCAATTCTTTCAGCATCCATTTCCTTTCAGCCAATATCCCAATTGAAAATTCATCATTAGTTCCGAGGGAAGCAGGATTAGATACAAAAGAAAAAGCATCTGTAAAGTGAGTACTATATGTACCTGCCGATATATATGCATTTTCTGATTGCAAATGGTAAGGCTGGGCCAATCCATTAAAACCAATGATCAGGCCACTCAATAATTTCATCATGCATTTCATTTCCTTCCAGGCTTTATGCAAATTATTCCGGAACAAAAAAAGAAGAACAGTGAAAAGACCTTTATAAATAAGTATTAAAACGGGTTGAAGTATATTTGCACGATGCAAATTTTAGATGGCCAGCTCGTTTCCAGGTTAATAAAAGAAAGATTGAAAATGGATGCCGCTGCCCTTGTGGCGGAAGGAAAAAAAATCCCGCATCTCGCTGCCGTGCTCGTTGGCAACAACGGTGCGAGTGAAACCTATGTAGCAGCTAAAGTTAAAGCCTGCGCGGAGATTGGCTTTAAATCCACCATGCTCCGTCTCGATGATTCCGTCAGCGAATCCAAACTGTTATCCATCATAGAAGATTTAAATGCGGATATGGATGTGGACGGTATCCTGGTGCAGCTGCCGCTGCCCAAACATATTTCAGACGAAAGAATTATCCTCGCCATGGATCCTTCCAAAGATGTGGATGGATTTCATCCTGTCAATGTTGGAAAGATGGTGCTGGGCTCTCCCAGTTTTATTTCCGCCACACCTCATGGCATCATGCTCTTAATCGAACATTATAAAATAAAAACTGCCGGCAAACGGGCTGCAGTGGTTGGAAGAAGTAATATCGTCGGCCGGCCTATGAGTATTCTACTCAGTACGAATACCAACCCCGGAAATTGCACCGTTACTCTCTGTCATTCCCATACCCATAACCTCAAAGAAATATGTGCAGAGAGTGACATTATTATAGCAGCTCTTGGTAAACCGGAATTTGTTAGGGCCGATATGGTTAAAGAAGGTGCAGTAATAATCGATGTAGGTATAACGCGTATTCCGGATTCTTCCAAAAAATCCGGCTTTGCATTAAAAGGAGATGTGGCTTTCGCTGAAGTTTCTCCCAAATGCAGTTTTATTACGCCTGTTCCAGGTGGCGTCGGACCCATGACCATTGCGGCCCTGATGAAAAACACTTTTACTGCTTTGAAGCGAAAGTATTAATCATGAAAACAGAAACCATCATACCCGCAGTTCAGTCACTTCCCCTGGTGGAGGCATTTTATACCATCCAGGGAGAAGGTTTTCACCAGGGGAAAGCAGCCTATTTTATCCGTCTCGGCGGATGCGATGTGGGCTGCGTCTGGTGCGATGTGAAAGAGAGCTGGGATGCATCGGCGCATCCCCTCCAAACGGTTTCGGAGATGGTCGCTCTTGCAAAAAAATATCCTGCAAGAATAGCCGTTATTACCGGTGGAGAACCCCTTATGCATGACTGTATGCCGCTTACCCGTGAACTCCACGCAGCCGGTTTTCAAACTCATATCGAAACCTCCGGCGCTTATCCACTTAGCGGAGAATGGGACTGGATCTGCCTTTCACCAAAAAAATTCAAACATCCCTTGACGGGCCCCATTGAAAATGCTGATGAATTGAAAGTGGTGATATATCATCCTTCTGATTTTAAATGGGCAGAAACCTACGCAGAAAAAGTAAGTCCTGCATGCAAACTTTTTTTACAACCCGAATGGAGTAAAAGAGAAATTATCACACCCCTGATTTCCTCGTATATAATGGAAAATCCCAGGTGGGAGTTTTCGATTCAACTGCATAAATATATTCAGGTACCTTGAAATCGTTGACTGTTGGCGGTTGGCGGTTGACGGTTGGCGGTTGGCGGTACCACACTTCCACACTACCACACTACCACACTACCACACTTTACCAGTGATTATCTTTGTATCAATGATTACTTCGAAGCTATTCTGTACAGTATTATTTCTTATCGCGGCCATCCAGCTAAAGGCTCAATACGATCCGTCAAAAATTGATCCGCAGGCTGTAAAATTATTCGAGACTTCCAACGACCTCGCTTACAATGATCATCTTATGGATGCTCTTGAATCACTTAAAAAAGCCGTTGCAATCGACAACAGGTATGAGGACGCCTATCTTTCTATAGCCGGCATTTTTGTCGAATTAAAAAATTACAAGGAAG
>DASZHV010000122.1:0-16650 GCA_035937535.1 Puia sp.
TGCAAGGATAATTCCCATTACACCGGATAAAGTGCCCATAATCAACTGGATTAGCAGCGTCAGCGCCGGAGGGATATTGATAATCTTTTTTTGAAGCAGGGGCGTAACAATACTTGCCACTATTGTCTGACAGGCAATATAAATCAGCGCAACTATGACTGCTGTCTTTGTACTGATTGTTAATGCAAGCAATACTCCGGGTATCATGGCGATCACCGGTCCGAAATTCGGAATGATCTCCAGTAATCCTGTGATAAGCCCCAGGACCGTGGTAGCCGGTAATCCCACAATATTTAAACTAACTGCAATCAAAATAGTAATCAGGACAATAGATACCAGCATACTTTTTAACCAGCCCTTCAGGGAAATACGAATTCGGTCTAATATAATTCTACCCGAACCTTTCTTTTGTTTCGGTAAGAGTATCAGTATTCCATCTTTATAAAGTAAAGGATCTGCTGTAAAGAAAGCACCAAGAAAAAGGATGATATACAAATCTCCTATAACACCAAAACTGGTATTAAAAAAACTTGTTGCCGTATCAAGTAATTTTTGGGAATTATTACCCGATGTATATTCCAGGATCTTTTCCCCCAAAGGCGATTTGGACATTTTAACCCTGACTGAACTGATTGTTTGAGGTAGTGTATTATTCAGTTCCGTTGCCTGTTTCTGGATCTTGGAACCAATAAACCAGGTGATAATTCCTAACAGGATAATCGTACCGCCAATGGAAATAAACAGAGATAACTTTCTGCCGAATTTTGTTTTTTCAACTATCATATCAGCCAGACCATGAAAATATACCGATATTAAAACACCGGCAAGAGCCATGAGCAACACGTTAAATGCAACCCGTACTATTAATATGATAACCAGTGTCAGACAAACTATAGCAGTAGTTTGCCATACTTTAATAGTATAGGATTGTTCCTTTTTAACTGAATTATCAGATTCTTTGCTCATTAAATTATTTTTAGGATTGTTCCACAATATAATTTCTCTAAGATATACTCATTTGACTATTTTTTTTACATATAAATTCAGGATTGAGAAATAGGAAACAATTTCAATCAAACAGGCAAATAAAAGCAAACCCATGGTTGGGGATATTGCAGAGACCCTGAATCGTTCGAAGTAAAAAATGCGTAGTCTGTTTTTATGAATAAGCTGGTGCCGCTTTTTTTAAGGCTTGAATCCTCCACCACTATCAAACCGGCCCTCCCCTCTCCTGCCACCACCTGGCGGAAAAAATCCGGGCATCCTGTTTTGTTTGGGATCTGTAAAATTATTCAGGTTATATGTGAATGTAAGCATCGCATAGCGAGTGAGGGTATTAGTCCTGGTATAGGCTTCCTGGCTTGATGTAACGGTTTTATTTACTGAAGTGTTCTCATTCAACAGATCAAAAACGCTAAGCCTTATTTCCCCGTTCTTCTTTTTAAAAACCTGTTTGGCAATGCTGGGGCTTAATAAGGGTACACTGGCATTATAAGCAGCAGCATTATTATTCGTATATGTATAATCGAAGGTTGCGGCAATCAGCCAGCCGTTGTTTGTATAAGCTGTTAATTCTGCAGAAAAGGACTGTGAAAATGCATTAAGGTTATTTTGTGTATTAGAATTTTGAGAGGGAGCACCTGATCTACGGTTGATACTATACTTCGAAACGGTACTAAAGTTCATATCAAAGTTCTTTTTGATATTCGTAGTCCATGAAATTGTTTCTGATAATCCGGTGTTTTTAGAAAATACATGTGCGTAATTATTTTCGGTGGCAGCTAGAGAATCCTGTGCCAGCAGTGTCTGACTCCGGGCATAAGTTATATTGGTAATAAAGTTCAGATTGGATTTGGGTTTATTGATGGGGATGCCATAATTAAAATAACCCGAGACATTATAAGTACCATTCAGGTTAACATAGGTGGTTTGCTGCCCTCCTTTCGAGTTATAATATACAGATGATTGTATATCGTTTACAATTGTGCTTGCATTGATCGTAGCAAATACCACGTGTTGCGTTGTAGGATCGAAAGATGTATATAACATACGAAGGCTATGTGTGAATTGCGGTTTCAGATTCGGGTTACCCTCCTGGTAGTTGATCTGATCGGTAGTCGTGATCAACGGTTGCAGCTGGGTTACCGAAGGTGTACCAGTCCTGCCGGAATAGTTAAAACGAAAATGTTTCGTTTTGGAAATGGTATACTGAAAATTGATTGTTGGTGTGAGATTCACATAATTCTGTATGACACTTATATTTTTGGTAGTATTCAGACTGTTGAATCCTGTGAACTGTATTCCGGAACCCAAAGAAAAATTGAACTTGGGATTCTGAACCCGGTAGTTCAGTGTGAATCTGTTGGAATGTGATACGAATTTATAAGAGTTACTGAACAGGCTGTCGAATGTTTCATATCTTTTCAGTGAATCGACAAAATCATATGTGTTGTTGATCGAAGTATTATGCTGATAGTTAAAATTATAATTGAATTCAAGGATTTGATTCTTTCCCACCGGTTCCGTATACGATAAAGTAGGACTGATCGTATATGAATGCAGGGTATCAACTATATATTGATTGAGCGTATCGAGAGTCCCGAGATGATAAAAATTATTTACAGCATAGTTATATCCATACCCGTCATTCACATTCGCGGTACCATTAATATCAAGTGAAATGGTCCTGTATTTCCTGGCGAATTTATGTCTGAACTGCAGATTGGATCCATTGATATTAAAGCCGCTGTTATAACTTGAAGAATTACTCACAGATGTATTCACAGGTTGTCCATGGTTATCTACTGTGGCAGAATTAGAATTAGCGCTGGGATCGCTTCTCTGAAAGGTCAGGTTAGGGCGGAACACAAGTGAATTATTACTGTCATATTTCTGTTCCAAATTTAGATATACACGATGTGTCTGCAACCTTTGAATACTGGATTGGTTTCCTGAAGTAGTATTCGAACTGTCCTGACCAGCCTGGCCGGTGATAAGTTTTATGGTGCTGTCCTGCTGACTGACCGCTATATGCTGACTGTTGAAAAAATAACTTCCATAGAAATCTGTTTTAGGTCCGAATGAATTCCGGTAGTTCGCACCACCTGCCCAAACGGTCGTAACTCCTGTATTGTTGGCGGAACCGCCACCTCCACCACCACCCCTTCCGCCTGTAATAATATCCGGGGTAAAATTCTGCTTATTGATATCGTTTGCCTGTCCCAATAAAGAGATCTGCTGGTCATTATCAAATCGGTGCATGTTTATGCTTTCATCATAATTTTCTTTTGTACCGACACCGCCTACTATTTTCCCAAAATAACCCTGTCGTTTATCTTTTTTAGTAATGATATTAATCGTCTTAACCCTGTTGCCATCGTCGAACCCGCTGAATTTGCTCTGATCACTCAGGTCATCAAATACCTGAATTTTATCTATGATATCGGGAGGCAGATTCCTCGTTGCCAGTTTTGGATCATCATTGAAAAAACGTTTACCATTGACAAGCACCCGGCTCACCGTTTCCCCCTGTGCAGTAATTACACCATTTTTATCAACCTGGATACCCGGCAATTTCTTTAACAGGTCTTCCGCCAATGCATTGGGTTTAGTCGTAAAGCTTCCTGCGCTATATTCTACGGTGTCTTTATGAATTGCCATTGGTGGTCTTTCAATTGTTACTTCTTCCAGCATTTCAGTCGCCTTTCGCATGTTCAGAGTACCCAGATCTATATCCTTATTTGCGCTGCTTATCGTAAAATCTCTCCGGAGATGCCGGTATCCCTCAAAGCTGATAAGCAAATGATATGATCCTTGCCGGAGGTTTTTTACCATGAAGTAACCCTTGTCGTTGGTAGTCACAAATTGGATATCTGTGGAATCTGCACCAATGGGTTTGACTGAGACCGTCGCTTCACTCATATCCTGCTTACCGGTTGTATCGATTATAATACCCTTTACCGATCCTGATATCCTGCTCTTTGTATTTACGGAATTATTTGTCTGCGAAAAGGCAGAAAATCCTGATAGTATTAAAAAAGAAAAAAATAAAAGAATGCGCATGTTAATATTAAGGACCAGCTTCTTAGCTTAACAGAGAATTGAAAATTTGGTTTTTAGATCTGTTTGAAAAAGGCTGCTGCTCTATTTAATCTACAATTACGTAAATCAATTTGTATTAGTGGTCAGAGAAATCTGTATTTGAGTTCATTAACATATGGGTAACGGTATGTTTTGAATCCTTAAATCGAACATGCGCTGTTCAAAATCGAACATAATTATCTGTTATGGCCGTATAAACATTTAATATTCAACTAATTATATCATGGCATGTCTTATGTGATTTTAGTTTTCTCAATTAGTTTTTATGATCAGGAGCTATTTAAAAATTGCATTCAGGAATCTGATGAAGTACAGGTTCATTTCGTTCATCAATTTGTTCGGCCTTGCTATCGGTCTCACCTGTTGTATGCTGATACTTGCATTTATTTTAAATGAATTGAGTTATGATAAATACAATAAGAATGCAAACCGAATTTACCGGGTAACGCGAAGTTTTAATAACCAGGACGGATCGATATCCCTTAACCTAAGCACAATTGCCCCTGCATTCGGTCCATATTTCACGAATGATTTTCCTGAAATACAGAAAATGACGCGGCTGTTAAAAAATGGATTAACCTCATTTCGCTATAAAGAGAATCTATTCAATGAAAACAATATATACTTCGCTGATGATAACCTGTTCAATGTGTTTACTCTGGAAGTTAAAGAGGGCAATCCGAAAACTGCACTCTCAGATCCGTTTACCGTTATGTTATCTGAAGACATGGCGAAGAGATATTTTGGAAATGAGGATCCAATGAATAAATCGATCCGTGCTTATAATCAATTCAATCTTAAAGTAACCGGAGTATACAAAGATTTTCCCTTTAATTCTCATATCCATCCAGATGCCCTTGTATCATTTACCACATTGAATGATCCATCCGTTTATGGAGCAGAAAATTTACGCACCAGCTGGGGAAACAATTCCTTTTTTAATTTCCTGTTGCTACCGGAAAATTACCAGGTAAAAAATATGATCAATCGCTTTCCCGAATTTGTAGACAAGCATATGGATCATAAAGACTATAATGGTCAGAATCCCTCGAAATTTACAAAACTGGATTTACAAAAATTAACGGATATACATTTAAGATCAAATATGGATTATGAAGCCGAGCCAAACGGGGATATCAACCGTGTTTATATATTTTCCCTTATCGCTTTATTTATCCTGCTGATCGCATGCATCAACTACATGAATCTTTCCACGGCACGCTCAGCGCTCCGCGCACGTGAAATCGGAATAAGGAAAGTAATCGGCGCCAGAAAAAAGGAACTTATTTTCCAGTTCCTCAGTGAGTCTGTCCTGGTTTGCTGGGTGGCTATTATAATCGCATTCGGCTTAACTTCGCTGGCATTACCCTGGCTCAATAAAATTTCAGGGCAACAGATCTCCTACCATGATCTGTTAAAATGGAAAATCGTTATTCCATTATTGTTAACCCCGTTTATCCTTGGCATTATATCGGGATTGTATCCGGCCTTATTCATGTCTTCATTTCAGCCGGTAAAAACACTAAAGGGTTTGTTTAAAGTAGGTGGCAGCAGTATTTCTCTTAGAAAAATATTAGTAGTCTCTCAGTTTGCCATCAGCATCGTACTGATCATATCGACTGCCATAGTATTTCAGCAATTGCATTATATCCAGAATAAATCCTTGGGATTTGATAAAGAACATCAAATTATACTACCCTATGGAAATGATGTGGATAAACAATATGATGTTTTCCGCAATGTTATTTTACACAATACTTCCTTTAAAGAAATGGGGCGTTCTTCCAGAATTCCAACCGGCAGATTGCTGGATGACCAGGGCGCTTATACGCTTGCCGGTGACTCCATGAAGCCTGTAAACACCGACATTAAAATGGTAAACGTCGATTATGATTTCATCCCGGTTTACAATATCAAAGTGGTTGCAGGAAGGAATTTTTCAAGAGGATTTTCTACAGATACGGCGGGTTTTGTATTAAATGAATCTTCTATTAAAGTGCTTGGATGGAAAAGTCCGCAGGATGCAGTTGGAAAAGATTTTAAATATGGTAATCAAAAGGGGCATATCATCGGTATTATGAGCGACTTTAATTTTGAGTCCATGCATCAGAAAATTGTTCCGATGGTACTGACTATGAACCCGCCTTCACAGCAATATTATAATAATATCACCATCAGGATAACCGGGAACAATATTGCGGGGACACTCGCCTACCTGGAAAAAACATGGAAAGCACTTTTACCGGAAACACCTTATCAATTCAGTTTCCTGAATGAGAATTTTAATAAACTTTACCAGAAGGAACAGAGACAGGGGACCCTTTATATATTTTTTGCATGTATAGCAATATTTATTGCCTGCCTGGGATTATTCGGATTATCTTCTTTTGCTATCACACAACGAATCAAAGAAATCGGTGTAAGGAAAGTGCTGGGCGCCAATGTTAGCAGAATCGTAACCTTATTGTCGAAGGATTTTCTGAAGCTCGTCATCATCGCGGCCCTGCTGGCCTTCCCTATCGCCTGGTTCGCTATGAATAACTGGCTGAAAGATTTTGCCTTCCGAATCAGTATTCAGTGGTGGGTTTTTATGCTGGCTGGTATTCTGGCCTCATTTATTGCTTTACTAACGGTAAGCGTTCATGCCATCAAAGCTGCCAATGCGAATCCGGTAAATAGCCTGCGCACTGAGTAAACTTCGGCTGGCGAAATACCCTTCGATCGGAATGAACTCCGGTTATCAACGCCTTTCTGCGCTCATAAAGAGATTCGGCAGGCGAAGTAGTCTTAGATCAGAATAGATCATGTAAATTTACAAGTGCAAAATAATATTCCGTCCGGATTTTAAAAAGTAAAGTTTACAGATCATTTGTCTGGAAAAATAAAAGCTTCCGTATTTTTTGTTTTTATAACTTGGCTGGGAAATGTTCAGGCCCAGAACAATTATGAAATTCAGGTATATGCTTCCGAAACCCAGGCCAAGGGTTCTACAATGTTTGAATTACATAGCAACTATACATTTAAAGGAAGTACGGAAATCGTAGATGGCGTTCTTCCATCAAACCATTCACTTCACGAAACATTAGAAATTACGACGGGCATTACGCCCATTTTTGAAATAGGTGTTTATTTTTTTACAAATTATACACCCGGATATGGTTATCAGTATGTAGGATCCCATATAAGGCCTCGCGTGATGGCGCCAGCCGACTGGGGCATTCCATTTGGACTGAGCTTATCCATGGAGATCGGATATCAAAAACCTGATTATTCAAACGAGACCTGGAATTTGGAAATCAGGCCTATTATTGATAAGCAATGGGGAAATTTATACGTTTCAATTAATCCAACATTTGGCATCTCTTTGAAAAGCCAATACCATAATTCAGTGCCAACATTCGAACCGAATGTCAAGGTATCATATACAATATTTAAAAATGCAGCATTCGGTATCGAATATTATGGTGATATGGGGCCCATTACAAATTTCGACCAGGGACCGCAACAGAATCATGCAATTTTCCTGGCTTATGATCTTGAAAATAATACTAAATGGGAATTAAATATCGGGGCAGGTTTTGGCCTGACACCGACTACAGACCCTTTTATTTTTAAAGTTATTCTCGGAAGAAAAGTTTTATGGAAAAAATAAATTTGCATCAGGAAAAAACAAATTTCTTCAGAATGAAATAGTTATAACTGACACCTAATAAGACGGAGGTAATCGTTTTAGAAATTATATAGTTAATCCTGAGATAATGAGTGAAGAAGAAAATACCTGCGGCTGACAGGAGTATATTTCCCGCAAAAAAAACTATGAATTTTATAACCTGGGGTCCTGTATTATCCTTATCTGCTTTTAAGGCCCAATTCCTGGTTAGGATAAACTGTAAGCTGCCTCCGCATATATTACCCGCAAGATTTGCATATAGATACCAGCAATGAAATATTTCTACCAGGATTATTGTAGTCAGATAATCTGCCATTGATCCCAGAATGGAAGCTGCCTGAACCTTGATAAAAGTGATCATTTAGGCTGCCGTAATACCGCCATATTATACCCGGTTGTCATAGGAAAAAAAATAGTATCCGCATTGTTTTTACCTGAATTAAATTTTTCTCCCAGCAGGCTGGCAATTGTTGAAGCCATCTGTTTCTGATAATTCTGCTGATTAGATTTAATTTCTCCTTCTCCGGAGATTCCCGGTCCGATCACAGCAAACCAGGCTTCCCCTGATCCCTTCGTCAGCATGCCATGTTTATACCAGGTCCCGGGCTTCTCTCCGCGGCCATGGTCGGTGGTAATAATAAAAGCCGTTTTGTTTCTATAAAAGGAACTGGTCTGCACATAGTACCAAAGTTCAGCGATCATTTTATCTACGTTGGCTGCCTGCTGCAAATACAAATCATATCGTTTACCATGAGCAAATTCATCCGTTTCCCCAAATCCGATCAGCACTACCTTCGGCTGATGATGTTCAATATATTCCCTTGCACTGAGATATGTCAACAGGTCATATCGTGTATTTTTTTTGTGAATTATTAAATCCTGCGAAATATTGATTATTTCATTATTGAATGAACTATCATCCGGAAGATTTTCATAACCACTATTTACCGGAAGATGCGTTCTCCTTTTATTTAGTATAGCTGAGAAAATGTTCCAGGAACTGAATGCGGCCACTTTCCCTGCATATTCTTTTTTGGCATTCAGATATTCGAATATATTGGAATTCCTGTTATAGATGGGAATGTTGGGAATGAATACCGGATCAGGATAGCCGGTAAACATTTCATTATACCCCGGGTAGGATATTTTATAAAAATTTGAGACATCCACTTTGTTCTCATACAATCTGTTCCCATATAACTGACCCTGCTGCGCTACGATATTCCATAAAAAGGGCATCAGTTTTTGCCTGCGGAGTTCAGAAGTCGAATCTCCGTACAATTGCTTTAGAAGGGAAGTATCTTCAACATAGCGGGGATTACTGATTAGTTCGGAATCTGCACCGTTAAAGACTTCCTGCCATCGGAGTCCGTCCGTGGTGATGATGAAGATGTTTTCAATGTTCGAGACAGGCTGGGCAGTGACGACTGCTGCAAGCAGCAGAAAGTAACAACAGAATACGAATTTCATTTTAATGGGTTTAGCAAAAATAGATTCCGCATATAAACCCAGCATTAAAATAAAATGAACTTACTGTTATGTAAATTGAGTGATTAAGTGATACTTGTAGCTGTTAATTTAAATAAATACTTTAAGAAATAGGTCAATAATCGTCCTGGGCCCAGCGGGAACGTGCTACTCCACTGATGACATAAGTATTGACGGGATCATCGCCGAACGAGGCTTCCATATATATACTGTCAACAATGCTGCCTGTGGATTTACCCTTCCCACCATTTGGAATGATCTTACCGTTTGCTATGTGAACCCTTATATTATAATACACGTTCTGTGAAGAGTCCACAGTAAATGTGAGGCCCTTTGGATTGGCAAGCACTTTACATTTAAAATCATAGCCATTTCCCAGGTCGTCCAGCCAAAGTGAATCTGCTACATTCTGAGAAGTATTATAGGTTGCAAATAATACGTGCTTCCCTATCAGATCATTCCCACTCAAAGTAAGCGTTACCCACCATTCATTCGACATAGCCACTGTGTTCGTGGCTCCGGGATTTTCGAGTTTTTTAGTACAGGACATGGAAAACAATATGATTATAGCCGATATTCTGAAAATTCTATTCATATAATGCGTTTTATTGCTTTACAAAAGTTCTTGGCCCTGTTCCATAACCGGGAGCAAAATAAACCCAGGTATAAGTGCCAGGAGGATTATATGTCGTTGCAGTACTACTGACTACCCCTCCGAAATAAGGGCTGTTCTGAACGGGAATCTGAATATTGTTAGCCGAATAGTTGGTAGCAACCACCAGTAGACCCACACCGGAGGAACCTCCCGGATTTTCCACGGTATAAACACCAGTAGAGAGTTTTGTCCAGGTACTTGTTATCCCTGTAGCCGGCCGTAAGTAGGTTCCTGAATAGTCATTTGCGATGATAACAGGATCCACTACAACCGAAGCGGGAACAACAACTGCGATCCGCTGATCACTATTGGAACCGTCGGGACTGGTAGCAGTATAATTAATAGTGTAAACACCCGGAGCCGTGGTCGCGGTAATGTTCATACTGGTCGTATACTTGATCGTATCTCCATTCAACAAGGCAGTTGCACCCGGATCATTAAATGCATTCCCTTCGGTGATAGAAACGAATTTGTCTCCATTGATTTTTATAGAAGGATAATATGCAACTTTTGAAATTCCTACCTGGGTAGGCGTATCAACGATCGTTTCCTTATTGCAGGAATATGTCAGAACCAGTAAGCAGATGAATGCAATTCTAAAAATATACTTCATGATATCTTTTTTTATTTTTGAAATCATTGTCCCCACCAAACTGGTGTTGTGATCGGAACCTGCGCTGGCGTATTTGTATTTCTTGTCCTTTCATTGTCCGGGAAAACAATCCTTTTAGGAAATGCATTTCCAATGACCGATGTTGCTGAAACAACAAATTGTCCGGCTATATAAGTAGGATCAGTTGAATATACCGGGCTTGTTTTTGGAAATCCCGTCCTGTTTCTTTCCATCCAGGCTTCAAGCGAATGAGAGCCAGGCATGGAGGCCCATTTCTGGGTTATTATAGCATCTATTTTTTCATCCAGCGTTCCTCCTGTAGGATATTCATACGCGCCTCCTGGCGCAATATAGCTGGTTGCATCAAATCCATAGACAGCAAATGCAGCTTCCACACCGGCATTATAAAGTGCCTGGGCCTGATCTCCTCCATAATATCTTTCCCTCGCTTCTGCCTGCATAAAATAGGACTCAGGGCCGGATATAAACTGAACGGGATCAGTTGCATGCTGAACAAAGGTTGTAGCTGTTTTATAAACAGGATTATTACTTAGATAATTCCCCTGGTCAATTCCCACTGGTTTAGATGTTCCGAAATAAGTCACGATTCGCGGATCATTATTTTTTGTGAGCCAGGAGATAAAAGTTACACTGGCTTTCAGATTGGAAGGGGTATTTAATGCAAAAATATTCTGGGCATAGAAGGGATTCTGCTTGTTGGGTGTGTTGGTCCATTGTGAAATGCCTGCGTCCATTGTCAGGAATGCTGAGTTTGCATCATATAAAGCTTTGATTCCTGTTTGTGCTTCAGCCGGTTTTACATTTACCATTCTCAGATACATTTTTAATTTCAATGTATTTGCAAATGCTTTCCACTGTGACATGTCTCCATTGAATAAAAAATCCTCGCTACCCGGAATTGAATTTGTGGAAGCGGTAAAATTTTGGTTCAGTGCAGAATCGAGAGTACTCAGCAATGATTCATAAATACTGTCCCCATTATCAAACTTCGGCTGGAGATTGGTAGCACCCTGCAGCGCCTGAGAATAGGGCACCTGATCATACAGATCCACCAGTACCTGGTAGGTATAAACTTTCATGACCGTGGCCATCAGGTTATAGTTCCAGTCCTGGGCGGCCCTTGCCTTTTCAAGGATCAGTTGCAGATCATTTAAAGCTCCTGTATATAATTGATTATAGTCGGTATTCAGATCGGTGCTGACAACATTATATGAATCGAAATTTCTGTACTGGGAAGAAGAAACGTCTTCCGTAGTATATTCTGACCATAACATGCCAATGATTGCCAATTCGCCGCCAATTGCCGAAGCAGCAGATATAGTTGCGGCTGGAAATAATAATTTCTCTGTGGCCAGATTCGTTGAGGGATTATTGGGATCCTGGTTAATATTTAGTTGCTGCTTGCATGAAATCACAGAAAAGCAACCCATGATTAAAAATATCCCTAATATTTTTTTCCATTTCATTGATAGCCGGTTAAAGTTTTTAAATGGTTTTATTCCTTTAGAAATTCGCTTTTAATGAAATACCATACTGAACTGTGGTAGGTCCCGTAGGAGAATATTCTCCGAATTCACTCTGCAGGTCATTACCCAGATTTGAAACTTCAGGATCTATATAGGCATTGCTTTTGGGAAGCCACAATAAGAAATTCCTGCCATAAGCTGAAAGTATCAGGCTGCTCGCGTGGATGGGTGTTGCCCATTTTGGAGGTAATGTATAAGAGAGTGTGATATCTCTGAGTTTAAGAAAAGATTTATCAATTAACCGCATCGGATATGCCAGGGGCTTATTATTATTTGTATAGAAATAACTGTCAAAAACACTCTGGGCTATAACCGTTGTGTTTTCAACATAAACTGTTTTGCCACCTGCGTCAGTTATCTGATTCACAGAATTGGGAATGACAAATGGCTTGCGGTCATTGTAGGTTGTGATAGCTGCATTTCCTGAAAACATGAAAATATCAGCGGTGGAACTGTAGAAGTATCCTCCTTTCCTAAAGTCCAGTGAGAAGCTGAATGACCAGTTTTTATATGAAAAAGAATTCACAAGTCCCATAGTGAAATCTCTTTGCGAACTGCCGATATCTGCCTTATTAGGATTCACGATCGGAAATCCTGAGTTGGGGTCCACGACAATTTTCCCATTAGGAGAATATACAGGTGCCGGGCTATAAAATATTCCAACTGGTTTACCGGGGAACAAATCAAATTCCATTCCTCCTGTTAATCCGTCCGAGCCTATTTGTACTTTATTCAATCCGTTTGACAGGCTCACTACATCACTTTCATTCTTTGAAAAAGTATAATTAAAGGTCCAGGTAAAATCCCTTGAGCGAACCGGTGTCGCATTCAAAGTAACTTCTATTCCCTTATTACGTACAACTCCTATATTTTCAATTAGCCCGCTATACCCACTTGAAGGAGAGATAGGAACGTTGAATATCTGACCATCTGTTTCTTTGTTATAGACCGTTGCATCCAGGCCGATCCGGTTATCAAAAAATTTCACTTCTGTACCTAATTCCAATTCCTTAGTTATAATCGGTTTCAAGCCCGGATTTCCAATACTGGGTGTTATTGTAAATCCATTTACACCAGCAATCGGAAATGTAATTGACCCGTAAGGCATTCCGGTAGTAGGTGGAATATTACCCTGTTGTATTGTCGGGTAGATCAGATATGGCAATGCGTCCGCACCGGTTTCTCCATATGCTACCCTGAATTTCAAAAATGAAAGTTTACTGTCTTTCATATCAAATGTTTGGGAAGCAAGCCAGGAAAGGTTGGCGCCGGGATAGAAAAAGTTATTATTATTGATTGGGAGTGTGCTAGACCAGTCGTTACGGGCGTTTACAGTTAAATACAATTGATCCTTGTAACCCAAAATTGCCTGGGCATAAATGCCGATAAGTCTTTTTTCAAACAAACTATTTGCTCCGGTAGGAGGACTGTTTGAATTGGACAAATTATAAAACAAAGGAATGGTGAGTCCCTGAATAGCAGCTGTCTGGTTTGTTATTTTTGACTGGTAAAAGTTGGCTCCTACAAGAGCATCCAGGTTAAAATTGGAATTTAAATCCTTAACGTATTTTACGATGAAGTCTGCGTCTATCAACCCATTATAGTCAGCCTGCTGCTGATAGGAACCAATGTCAGGGGAGCGCGCTGATCCATCTACGTTATTGCCTGAATTCCAGCTTCCGGGAGACGGGGCATTCACGGCATTCCATATAGCAGTGCTGGTATTAGTAAAATCTGCTCCAATCCTTAATTCCGCTGACAGCGACTGGTCAAACTTATAATTAAGATCTACTTTGCCGAATATGCGATCCGAACTGGATTCACTTCCGTTTTGTGTCAGATCATAATATGGATTTTCTGCAAATGGCGTGAAATAATTGTCAACATTGAAAAACTTATTATTGTAAAGACTGAAATCTTTAATACGCATATCCACCGGGATCTGGAGAATATTATTAAATAAATCATTACCCAGTCCTGATAAAGAAAACTTTGCGGGTGTTGTCAGGTGCCTGTTTATATAATTTATCGAAACGCCTAATGTGAGATTATTAAAAGTGCTGTTTATACGGAGATTAAAATTGTTTCTTTGAAGTTTATCATAATTGCCAGGCAGGATTCCGTTGCTGGAAACATTGCCATAGGAGAAATAAAAATTAGTTTTCTCATTGCCACCGGAAAGGGATAGCGTATTGTTTGCTTCCGTTCCCACATCATAAAAATCCCTTATACTGTTTTTTTGAAATGCAAATGGTTTTACCAGTTGCGAATTATCCACGGTTGCTCCCCATGGAGTCATTTTACCATTCAGCGCTGGCCCCCAGCTTCCGTTCTGACCAATGTCCGATACACCGGCCCATCCCTGTCCAAATTCAGTTTGTGGATCGGGCAATTTCCCGACTACAGATACATTAAAAGAACTCGCGAGACCGATAGTAAGTTTTCCTGCTTTACCTTTTTTTGTTGTGATCAGGATAGCTCCGTTTTTGGCTACCGAACCATATAATGAAGAAGCAGAAGTTCCTTTCAGAACTGTAATGGATTCAATGTCGTTCGGATTTATATCCGTCATACCATTTCCATAGTCAGTAAGTGCGGGTCCGTTCCCGCCTGCTCCGCCTATATTTATAGAGGCATCGCTTAGCGGGATTCCATCAATTACATATAAGGGCTGGTTGTTTCCACCACCTATAACACCAAATCCACGAAGCACTACTTTGGTGGATCCACCGGGTGTGCCACTTACATTAGAAATTTCGGCGCCGGCTACTTTGCCCGATAATCCATCCATCATACTTACCGGTGAAACTTTATTTATCGCATCCGTATTAAATGTTGCTGTAGAATAACCGACTTTCGCTTTGCTTTTGCTTTGTCCCAATGCAACTACGACCACTTCATTTAATGAAGCCTGGCCCGGCTGTAAAACAACTTCATTACCAATTAACTGACCCAGCTGAAATTCCTTTGATGTATAGGAAGTCGCGGTTATAACCAGAACCTGCCCCGTAGTGGCTCTGATTCTGAAAGACCCATCTGCATCTGCTACAACGGTAGTTTTCGTTCCTTTTACTTTAATGGTGGCAAATGAAACCGGTTCCCCTCTGGGGTTGGTAACCTTACCAGACGCCGTTTCATTTTGAGCATAAACAGAAAATGAAACGAAAATCAATAACAGGAATAGTAAATTTCTCATAAGAAATCTTTTACATTTTAGCCTTAGAAAAGGGATTGACCCCATCTGTTAAGACAGTCATATCATAAGGATTGCTGTACTACTGTTGTGCTCATATTCTCCATGCATTAAAAATTCATGTTTAACAATTATTTTCTACCATTAAACAATATTTTTTCTGACAGAATATTTTTGGATTTACAGATATCCAATCCTGTTTGTGTTAAAATTTCAGGAAATCACTAAAAAAAATGATTGAAAAATCAGCACTGAAATCCCGCTTCCGGGGGGATATTTTGCAGATGAGGAAACCCTGAAAGTTTATTCGACATTAAAATAGAATCGAATAAATTAATTATTATAACGGCTACAAACATGCGCAGATTCCTAATTTCCCCTGATCCGATGAATGAATCCTTTTAAGGAAATCCAATTCCAGTTGGCAAACCTGCCTCGCTGAATTACCAGGTGGTTGGCGGCAGGATCATTTAGATAATAATGGAATACAAAACCTGCATCACTGTTTTGCCAGCCCATTATTTGTCCTAATCTAAGATCATTAAACACGATGCCCCGATCAGAGATTTCAGCTGTATAATATCCCTGGGAAAACCTGATCAGCTTATGGAGATCTCTTTGACCATTCCAGGGTTTCAATAAAGAGTCATTCCGTGGAAAATATCTGAATTCAATTTCTTCATTTTTATCAAATACTGAACAGTAACCGATCAGATATCCTGAGTCCGATTCAGCTACCACATACCACAGCCAGTTATTTAACAAAGTGGGCGTTGTGAAATACCGGTTATAATGAATACCCTGACGAATAAGTGTATACCTGGTTTTATTGTCGATCCTGAATTTGTTCGATATACAGTACAAGAAATAGAGAGAGCAAAAAATCAGTCCGAATTTGGCAATCCTTCTTCTTTTCTTACCATTGCGATGGAGAAGAAGCAAACAAACTGCTGCGATACCAGGCCAGATGAAGAAAAAAGGATCAGCAACAAAAATTATATTGAATGAAATACGGAAATGACTGAACGGTTCAAACCAACCGATACCATATGCATTGAAAGCATCCAGAAAAATATGGCTAAATATTTCGGCTCCCAGAAAACCAAGCCATGTTTTTATTGAAATTCCTTCGGCGGTATACCGCTTTCTGAAAAAGATAGCAAATAAAATGATTACCAGGAAAGCAAATAAAAAAGAGTGTGTAAAACCGCGGTGAGCTAATAAATCATCTGGTGTGTTCATCCAAAAAGACGCAATAAAATCTATATCCGGCAAACTTGCAGCGATGGCCCCGTATAGCATAGCTTTTTTGCCAATTTTTTTTCCCAGGAAAAGCTCCCCAATGCAGGCGCCAATGGCGATATGCGTTAAACTGTCCATTGA
>DASZHV010000123.1:0-37192 GCA_035937535.1 Puia sp.
ATGATACTCTTCATATTTACTGTCAGCGAGGCCGATATCCTGTGTCATATATACAGCAGTTCCGTCACTTCGCTGTACGATCTTTTCATCAAGGCCATCAGGTTTCAGGTCAATCCAAACACTGCCATCTTCTTTTTTAAAAAAAACTTTCTCTTTAATCCCAATTCAACAAGGTCCTTGCCGAGCAGGTATGTCTGGCTTTCGTAATATATTTTATCAAAATCACTTCCGATACGTTTGTAAGTAATATCAAATCCTGCATAAACCCAGCTATTCATTTTATTCCAAAGTTTGATCACTTCAGGAACACCTGCTTCCCAGTCAACCAGCATTTTCTGAGCTGCTCTCATGAGCGAAGCATTTTTTTCAGCCTTTTCTTTAGTAAGTCCCGAAGCCATCAGCAATTCCACCTGTTTTTTCAATTCGATACCGAATAAAACATAATAATCCCCGACAAAATGATCTCCCTTAATTCCAGTGCTTTCGGGTGTGGCGCCGTTTGCAAACAACTTCCAGGCCACCATACTTTTGCAAATATGGATGCCGCGGTCATTGGCAATACATGTTTTTATAATGTCATAACCTAATATTTTATATATGGCAGCCACGCTCCAGCCTAAAAAATTATTCCTGAGGTGGCCAAGGTGAAGGGGCTTATTAGTATTGGGAGAAGAATATTCCACCATTACACGCCTGCCATTGGAAGATTGCGATCCGTATGATTTATTATTATATTGGGTTTGCAGGAAATCAAGTAAGATGCGGTCAGCTATGACCAGGTTCAGGAAACCTTTGATAATGTTAAAACCAGAAAACCAGCCGGGTTTTGAAGTAAGCAGGGCTTCTCCGATTCCCTGACCCAGAACATCGGGTGAAGTCTTCAGGATTTTGCTGAAAGAGAATAAAACGACAGTATAATCTCCGGTGAATTCCGGCTTGGTTTCGTTAACCAGGACGTCCTGTGAATCAATCCGGTAATTATATTTTTCGGCTAAAACTGCCTGAACAGCCAGTTTAATGCCGGGTACTAGCTCCATTCTAAAACAATTGTGCGCAAAAGTAGTATTTGTTAGTTATACTATCTGCTTCGTTTATATTAACTTCGCGCCCGGAATCTGAGGATTTATGCCAAAAAAGGAGATCATTTCCATAATAGATTTTTTTTATCCCCCCTTCCGAAAGCTTTTCTCCCCGCAGACTTTCCGGTACGCAGCATGCGGAGGCGTCAATACAATCCTTGACATTTTCATTTTTTTCCTGGCTTATAATTATATCTTACATAAGCAGGTTTTACATCTGGGTTTTATTTCTTTTAAACCACATATAGCCGCTTTTATCATCTCATTTCTTATCAGTTTCCCAACCGGATTTATGCTGATGCGTCATGTAGTATTTCCAGGGTCCATACTTCACGGACGCGTACAACTTTTCCGGTATTTTGTACTCGTTTTAATCTGCATTATTCTGAACTACATTTTCATCCGCCTCTTCGTTGAACAATTTCATTTGTATCCTACCATTGCCAAAATAATAACCACTGCTATTGTAGTTTCTTTCAGCTATTTAACTCAAAAGAATTTTACTTTTAAGGCTGAAAGTCCTATAAAGCAAAAGGCGTAAGGCACGAGGCTGAAGGCTTAAAACTTTATCCCTAAGTTCGTTTTTCGCCGTCCCTTCAGTTTTAGTATCAAAGTAGAAAAATTTACCCACACTCTTTTGAAAGTCAAAAGTTGAAAAAAAGAGGACTTAATTCTTACAAAAGAAATCATATTGCATATTGTAGCACATTCGAATTATTATTGTTAGTATATTTAATTATCACATTTTTTCATTACAGCTTTAGGCCTTAAGCTTTGAGCCTTACGCTTAAAAACGATTGTCATGACAACATCACGCAGAAATTTTTTGAAAACCAGTGGATTATCTGTAGCTGCCCTTGCCATTGGATCTCATAAATTAATGGCGGCATATCCTGATAAATTTATTGGAATACAACTTTATACAGTTCGGGACGCAATGTATAAAGATCCCTCAGGAACTTTGAAAAGTTTATCGGATATGGGCTACAAATATGTCGAGCATGCAAATTATAAGGACAGGAAATTTTACGGTTATTCTCCCACAGAGTTTAAAAAACTCCTGGATGGATACAATCTGAATATGATCAGCGGCCATGTGCAGATGTTGCCAAAGGATTATGATTTTTCAAAAAATGATTTTTCAGACAAATGGAAATATACGGTTGATGATGCTGCTACCGTAGGACAGAAATACCTGGTGTCCCCCTGGCTGGATGACAGTCTTCGGAAGAATATGAATGATTTCAAAGCTTATATGGATGTATTCAATAAGTCCGGCATGCTTTGCCAGAAATCAGGAATGAAATTCGGTTACCATAATCACGATTTCGAATTCACTACAAAGATAGATGGTCAATTACTCTACGACCTGATACTTAATAATACAGATCCTGCATTTGTTGCTCAACAACTTGATATGGGCAACCTGTATAATGGCGGCTTTAAGGCAATTGATGTTGCCAAAAAATTTCCGGGTCGTTTTGAACTGATGCATGTAAAAGACGAGATCCCTGTAACAAAAGCTTCGTCAGAAAAATATGAAAGCACTATCCTGGGTAAAGGAATCGTCGGAACAAAAGAAGTCTGTGATATCGGACGTACCAGCGGGGGCACCAAATGGTTTATCATTGAACAGGAATCCTACCAGGGTCTGGATCCACTCGATTGTTCAAAGCAGGATTTGGCCATCATGAATGGATGGGGATATTGATTAAAAAGTAAAAATTAAAAAGTAAAAATTAAAAACAACAAGTATAAAATCTGTTCTATACACACTTATGAAGTAAACAAAAGGAGCAGTTTTTTACTTTTTAATTTTTACTTTTTGTTTTTAATACCTGTACTGATCCGCCTTATACGGTCCTTTAACAGGAATACCGAGATATTCACTCTGTACTTCAGTCAGTTCATCCAGGGTTACACCAATCTTTGGCAGGTGCAATCGGGCAACTTTCTCATCCAGATGTTTAGGGAGAACAAATACTTTATTATCATACTTGCCATGATTTTGCCAAAGTTCTATTTGTGCCAATACCTGGTTTGTGAATGAATTGCTCATTACAAAACTCGGATGACCTGTGGCGCAACCCAGGTTCACCAGGCGACCCTCTGCCAGTATGATCACATCCTTTCCATCAATATTGTACAGATCAACCTGTGGCTTAATGGTGTCTTTCGTATGACCATAGTTGTTATTGATCCATGCCATATCGATTTCAATATCAAAATGACCAATATTACATACGATCGCTTTGTCTTTCAGCAACCGGAAATGTTTTTCAGTAATCAGATCCCTGCATCCGGAAGCCGTCACTACAATGTCCGCTTCCTTAACGGCATCGATCATACGCTTTACTTCATATCCGTCCATGGCTGCCTGCAGTGCGCAAATCGGATCTATCTCAGTTACTATAACACGGCAACCCGCACCATGTAAAGATTGCGCGGATCCTTTGCCTACATCCCCATAACCTCCAACTACCGCCACTTTGCCTGCGAGCATAACGTCTGTAGCCCTTCGGATCGCATCCACGAGACTTTCCTTACAGCCATATTTATTATCAAATTTCGACTTGGTAACAGAATCATTCACGTTAATTGCCGGAACAGGCAGGGTTCCTTTTGCAACTCTTTCATAAAGCCTGTGAACGCCAGTTGTAGTTTCTTCAGAAATTCCTTTCACGTGCTGTACCAGTTCCGGGTACTTGTCTAACACGATATTTGTGAGGTCGCCACCATCATCCAGTATCATATTCAACGGGCGGTCAGTTCCACCAAAGAATAAAGTCTGTTCAATACACCAGTCTGCTTCTTCAAGACTCTGTCCCTTCCATGCAAAAACACCCACACCGGTAGCAGCTATCGCAGCCGCTGCATGGTCCTGGGTTGAAAAGATATTACATGAACTCCAACGTACTTCGGCACCCAGTTCGATCAATGTTTCAATCAGAACCGCTGTCTGAATAGTCATGTGCAAACAACCAGCGATACGTGCACCCTTCAATGGTTTTAATTTTCCGTATTCAGCACGCAACGCCATCAGGCCGGGCATTTCTGCTTCTGCGAGGCGGATTTCTTTACGGCCCCATTCTGCCAGGCTCATATCCTTCACCTTGTAGGGAAGGGTAAGATCAATATTCTTTGTTTTTGTGGACATATGAAGTGTTTTATGATATAAAGGTAAGTTTGTAGAACAAAATGAAGGTAAATAATGCAAATTTTGGAATAAATAACCATTTATTAGTATCTTTTAGGAACAAACATAGTTTATCGTATGCAAAAAGACCTCTTAAAAGAACAAACGGAACAAACTGTTTTACCATTGGATGAAAAAGATAAAGCCATCCTGCGTTATATACAATCCAACGCAAAAGCTACGGTAAGAGAAATTGCTGCCAATGTGCACCTGAGTACTACGCCCGTACATGAACGCATTAAACGTATGGAAGATGAAGGCGTGATTTTACAATATGTCACTTTATTGAATCATACCCGCATCAACAAAGGATTAATGGCCATCTGTTATATTTCATTAAAGGAACATAATAAAAAGTCCGGCGGAAAATTCATTAAGACAATTCAGGAAATGCCGGAAGTGATTGAATTTTATATTATTTCAGGTGCATTCGATTTCATGCTCAAAGTGGTTGCTGAAAACATGGACGACTATTACAATTTTCATGTGAATAAACTGGGGCAGGTCGATAATATTGCACAGGTTCAAAGCACTTTTATTATGGGTGTGATAAAAACCGGTCAGCCTTTAATCAGCTAATTTTTAATAAACCGGCAACCACTTTATCAATCGGTAGCGTAACTGAATCCTCAGAAAATAAATCCCAGGGTATGAAACGAAAAGTTTCAGTTTCTCCTGTTTTACGGTAAACCTCCATTTGGTCTTCATCAAAATCAAATAATTTGGTCTTTAGAGGAACCCGGATTTCTTCCAAAGGCTCCACCCGGTAATAAATTGAAATAATCTGATGTTCCGGATTAAAAGCACTCATCTGGAAAAAATCAGTCGTATAAAGATGGTCCGATATGCGTACATTCAGGTTCATTTCTTCTTTGAATTCACGTTTTAAACAATCGCGTGTTCCTTCCCCGAATTCCAACCCGCCGCCTGGAAATTTCGTATACTGATTGCCGCGTATGAATTCATCCGATACAAGCACTTCTCGGTTTTTACCCAAAAGAATTCCGTAAACTCTTAAATTAAACATCGATTCCGGTTATTATTATTTAATAATTTTCAATTACATCCATACAGATCTGAATTTGCAAGATGTAAAAATGTTATATTGAAATGAAAAGGATAAAATCATTTATTATACCTCCGGTAAAAATATGAAGATCCAATGGTTTAGTGTTCCTGGAGGTTTGAGATCATTTAGAACAAGGGAATTTAAAACAATTATTAGATGCATCGACGATTATTCCTGGTGATTCATATTTTCTGCTTACTGGTAGCTGGACAATTAAATGCCCAACAGCCCAAATATCAGGCAACATGGGAATCATTGGAACAATACAAAATACCGGATTGGTTCCGCGATGCAAAGTTTGGCATCTTCATTCATTGGGGGATTTATTCAGTACCTGCATATCAAAATGAATGGTATCCCCGGAATATGTATATAAAAGATTCTAAAGAATATAAACATCATATCGAAACCTACGGGAATCAAAATAAATTTGGTTATAAGGATTTCATTCCCATGTTTAAGGCCCAAAACTTTGATGCACACAAATGGATTGAACTATTTAAAAATGCCGGCGCGAAATATATAGTTCCGGTCGCAGAGCATCATGATGGATTTGCCATGTACAACACGGCGCTTTCCAGGTGGAATTCTGTTCAGATGGGTCCAAAAAGAGATATTGTTGGTGAACTTGAAGCTGAAAGCAGAAAAGCAAATTTATATTTCGGGGTTTCTTCTCATCGTATCGAGCATTGGTGGTTCTTTGGGGAAGGAAAATCATTTGATTCGGATGTAAAAGATTCTGCGTATTCAGATTTTTATGGACCTGCTACTTCCTTTGACGGAACAAAAGTAGGTGTAAAAGGACCACCAATAACACAGCAATTCATGAACGACTGGTTATTACGAAATGTTGAGCTGGTAAATTTGTATCATCCAGATCTGGTATGGTTTGACTGGTGGATTGATCAGACCGAAATGGAACCCTATAGAAAATCCTTTGCGGCATTTTATTATAATCAGGCTATAAAATGGAATAAGGGGGTCGTGATAAATTATAAACATGAAGCCTATCCCATGCATACCGCCGTATTGGATCTTGAAAGGGGTAAACTGCCAGGCATTAGGCAGGAAGCGTGGCAAACGGATGATGCAATCGGGAATAACTCCTGGGGATTTACAAATGATAATAGTTTTAAATCGGTCCAATATGTAATTACCAATCTGATAGATATTGTAAGTAAAAACGGAAATCTTTTATTGAATATCGGACCCCGTTCAGATGGAACTATTACTGAAGAAGAAACGAATGTATTATTGGGAACAGGTAAGTGGTTAGCTGTAAACGGAGAAGCTATTTATAGAACGAGGCCCTGGAAAATATTTGGCGAAGGACCGACAGAATCTGCAAGCGGTGAATTTAAAACCCAAAAGCCATTCACATCGGAAGACATTCGTTTTACTACCAGGGGTGATACATTGTATGTAATAACGCTTGCGTTACCAGCGCCCAGAGAAATTATACATATACCTTCCCTTGGATTTAAAGAAAATAACGGCACCATTTCTAAAATAGAAATAATTGGCAGCGTAAAAAGCCTGAATTGGTCACAGGGAAAAAATGAGCTAACTATTCAGGCACCCGATTACTTTCCTTCAGAAAATGCCGCAGCTTTCAGGATTAGTTTTTTCAGATAGTCAATCTGGATTAGATTTTTATAACCAACCTTTTACCCGGGTCTATATTTTTTTGCCAGGCGGATTCAATATCTTTCAAGTCAGCTGTTTCAGTTTGGATCTTAAGCTTTCCTTCGGCCGCCAGCATAAACATTTCAGGCAATACCTCCGAACCAAATTTTTTTAAATCGTCCTGAGAAAGGCTTCCAATCCCTGATCCCAGTATTTCGATTGCAGAACTTCTGATTGTATCCGATTCCAGGATAATATCATTACCAGCCAAGCTTCCGACGGAAACAATACGTACTCTTGTAGAAAAATTATTTACGCCACTGCCTTTTAAAGCATTTATAATAAGTTTCACCGGATTTCCCCACAAATAATCTATTACAATATCGATGGGTTTGATGGAATGCAATTCCTTCAACCGGTTAGTAATTATTTGATCCTCCTGTTTAAGCGAAATGATTTCAGTAGCACCCATTCCTTTGAGTTCTTCCAGAATTCTCTCATTTCGTCCTGTAACAATTATTTTGGATGAACCATAATGTCTGGCTGCCTGAACGGCTAACTGACCGGTCACACTCGTCGCACCATTGACGAGCACAACTTCACCTTTTTTCATTGCGGCACGGGAGAGCAGGGCCATCACCGATCCATAAATGGCATTGGGCAATGCAGCAGCATTTATATCATCCAAACCTTCCGGCAAAACAACATAAGTGCCCCTGCGGACAAGGGTCTTTTCTGCTATAGTACCACCGACACCCTGTGCGTATATCCGGGTCCCATCGTTTAAAGTTCCTACAGCATCCAAACCTACAATAACCGGAAGTTTTGTATAACTGGCATAATGCGTTCCGCCTGCTCGGAGTTTATCAATATTTTTCACAGAAGCAGCTTTCACATTCATTAAAAGCTGATCTTCTCCAGGAACCGGATCAGGAAAATCTTCATATTTAGGAGCACCACCTAACAGGTGCAAAACAGCAGCTTTCATAAATAATTTTTTGTGAAGGTCGCAACTTTTCGTTATGTCATTAAACTCATCCAAGGATTATTAAAGTTTTTTTTATCCTTATTGAAAAAAATTATGATCTGCATTGTTTAGAAAAATTAAACCCATAAAATATTTTTGGAGTCTAAACAAATTAAATTGGCACCCTTTAAAATAAAAGAGTGCCAACTATATTTACCAATAAAAATTGGGAATTTGAGGTTCCGAGCAGATTCGAACTGCTGTAGAAGCTTTTGCAGAGCTCTGCCTAACCGCTCGGCCACGGAACCTTTTAAGGTTGGGCAAAAGTAGTATATTCGGATTAATTTGCCTAAACCTGCAAGGAGTAATGCAACGTATCGAAGAAAGCGAACTCATTATCAATAGCAGGGGCGCTATTTATCATCTCGATCTGCGTCCTGATGAATTGGCTCATAAAATTTTTCTGGTTGGTGATCCTGGTCGGGTAGCTGTAGTGAGTAAATATTTCGACCGGATTGAAATCAAGCAACAGCATCGTGAATTCATTTCGCATACCGGATATATCGGATCAGAGAGATATTCTGTTATTTCCACCGGAATCGGTACCGATAATATAGATATCGTAATGAATGAACTGGATGCCCTCGTTAATATTGATTTTACTACACGTTCAATAAAACCAAAACTTGAAAGGTTACAAATCATCCGTCTGGGTACTTCAGGATCTCTGCAAAAAGAAATTCCAGTAGATTCATTTGTAGTATCTACCCATGGTTTGGGTATCGACAACCTACTGAATTTTTATCGAATGGAACCGAGGGGTGCGGAACTGGAAATTCTGCAGGCATTCACAACCCATACTCAGTTGCATCAGCAATTTGCGAATCCGGCTATTGCTTCTGCTTCAGGATTTTTATTAAAGTATTTTACGGAAGGTTTTCATTCCGGAATAACCATTACCTGCCCGGGTTTTTATGGTCCCCAGGGCAGGATACTTCGGTTAGGTTTAAGGCATCCGGATCTGATTGAAAGACTTACCAGCTTTAATTTTGGCCCATACCGTATCAGTAATTTTGAAATGGAAACTTCAGCCATCTACGGCCTCGGCAGTATGCTTGGACATCAATGCCTTAGCCTGAATGTGATTGTAGCCAATCGTATCAGTAAAACATTTTCTGCTAATGGTTTGTTAGCAGTAGAGCGCCTGATTGAGAAATCACTACGGGTAGTACGATCCATACCGCATTAAATTTATCTTTACACCCCATGAACATTCCATTTTCAAAATACCAGGGTACGGGTAATGACTTTATCCTGGTAGATAACCGTAACAACGCCTACTCAGATATTTCCCGTGAAGAAATTAAACGTATCTGCGACCGCCGCTTCAATATCGGAGCCGACGGATTCATGCTTTTAAATCAAATAGAAGGGTATGATTTCGAAATGAAATATTTTAATTCAGATGGTAATCCGGGATCGATGTGTGGGAACGGCGGTCGTTGTATCGTTCGTTTTGCCTATGATCTTGGTATTCATAAAGAATCTTATCATTTTCTTGCCAGCGATGGAGAGCACGAAGCAGAAATTGATACAGGATCGAATATCATCAATCTTAAAATGAAAGATGTTCCCGGATATAAAGAATTGGATGGGAATTTTATTATTGATACCGGTTCTCCTCATTATATAAAATTTGTAAGTGACATTATGGATGTCGACGTAGTGAAACAGGGTACTGAAATCCGCTACAGTGAACCATATGCGAAAGAAGGAATCAATGTGAATTTCGTTGAAGAGAAGGGGACAGATGAAATTATAGTCAGAACTTATGAACGGGGAGTTGAAGATGAAACATTTTCATGCGGTACGGGCGTTACAGCCAGCGCTATTGTTTGTCACCACAACGACGTAGGATATAATGACGTTACAGTAATCACAAAAGGAGGGAAGCTGGTAGTAAAATATGACCGCAGCTATGATAACGGATATACGAATATCTGGCTTTGCGGCCCGGCTGAAAAAGCATTCGAAGGAAAAGTTGAGGTGCACCTGAAAAAAACCATCGCTTGAAATATGCATCTTATGCCGGCATCGCCGCAGCTGTATTCCTAATTTTCTGTTGTTTTATTCCCTGGGCTTATTATCCCGATCTCAATCAGAATTTTACTGGCTTTTATTCTGAACAAAATCAATATGGGAAACCCGGAAAAACTTTTATTTTTCTTTCCATTATCTCCATCTTCTTTTTCATGACCCCAAGAATATGGGCCAAGCGGGCAAACCAGTTAGTAAGTGTATTGATTTTTGCATACGGTCTGAAATCTTATTTTATTTATGCAGCATGCTATCTTGGAATCTGTCCTGTTATAAAAATCGGGCTCATCGGAATGCTGATTTTTTCATTGATAATACTCATCTGCAGTTTGTTGTCTGAAACGAAAATTAGAACCTGAAGAAAGTATGGGAGTATGGGAGTATGGGAGTATGGGAGTGAGTTAATCTATAACTCATAAACCATAACCCATAATTCAATAGCGTCCCTGTATTAATCTTGCAATTGCAAAAGCACATCCGGCTGCCACTGCACCAATCATCATCACACGGAATGCGCCGCTTAATTTGTTAACGCCAGTAAATTTACTTTTGAAATATCCGAAAACAAATAAACAAACCAGAGTAATTATAGAGGAAATTTTAAGTCCCTCGAGGCCGTTAGATACAAAAAAATATGGACTGAGCGGAATCAGTCCTCCGACGATATATGAAAATCCAATATTAAAAGCACTCTTGGCGGCGCGTTTGGGGTCTGGTTTTTCCAGGCCGAGTTCATATTTCATCATTAACTCAACCCATTTTTCTTTATCCTTAATAACTTCTTCTACAGCCTGGTTCTGGATTTCATTACTCAGGCCCAGGGAAGAAAAAAAAGTTTTGAGCTCCTCCTTTTCAACTTCCGGAACGGTTTCTACTTCTTCAAACTCCCTTTTCATTTCTGAATTATAATGATCCACTTCGGTTTTACCCGCCAGGTATCCACCAAGGCCCATTGCAATAGACCCCGCGGCTATTTCAGCCAGTCCAGCTATTATAATGAGATTGGTACTTGAAACAGCACCACTTAGTCCGGCAGCCAGTGCAAATGGAACGGTAAGTCCGTCTGACATACCGATCACAATATCTCTTAAGGTTTCCGCGCTGAAAACATGTTCTTCCCGATGAATAGGAACAGGGTTTGTTACTGACAGATCAGCATTTTCCGGATTAATCATGAAGAATTTTAAGCAATTTAAAAAATATTCAAATTCATTTCAATATAGCCAGGCTGTCCTCAATGATTTCAAGACATTCATCCATTTGAGCCTTCGAAATAATTAATGGAGGCGCAAAACGGATTTTATTACCATGAGTAGGCTTAGCGAGGAGACCATTTTCTTTTAATTCCAGGCAAAGATCCCAGGCTGCTTCCGGATGGTTTTGATGAATTACAACGGCATTCAGCAGACCCTTTCCCCTAACTGTTTCAATAAACGGAGATTTAAGTAACTCAAGTCCATCTCTGAAATAGCGCCCCATCAGTGCAGCATTTTCCATCATGTTTTCTTCTTTCAGAACCGTTAGAGCTGTAATAGCCAGGGCGGAAGCCAGGGGATTACCAGCATAAGTCGAACCGTGTTCTCCAGGTTTGATCGTTAGCATTATTTCATCGTCGGCCAGTACAGCGGATACGGGCAATACCCCTCCGCTGAGTGCCTTTCCAAGTATTAAAATATCCGGCCTCACATTTTCGTGATCGCATGCAAGCATCTTTCCTGTTCGTCCTAAGCCGGTTTGAATTTCATCTCCAATGAATAAAACATTTGCCTGTTTACAATATTCATATGCTTTACGCAGATAACCATCATCCGGGACCACCACACCTGCTTCACCCTGAATGGGTTCCACAAGTATAGCAGCGACATCCTTTTTCTGTAAAGCTTTTGCAAGAGAAGGCAGATCATTATAAGGAATCAGGTCAAATCCCGGCATATAAGGTCCGAATCCGGTATAAGAACTGGGATCACTGCTGAAAGAAATAACCGTACTGGTTCGTCCATGAAAATTATTTTCGAAAACTATGATGCGCGCTTTATTTTCCGGAATCCCTTTCACATCATAGCCCCATCGACGGGCAAGTTTGATAGAAGTTTCAACTGCTTCCACACCTGTATTCATCGGCAATACTTTATCATATCCAAAGTATCTGGTGATGAATCGTGCATATTCAGCAAACTGATCACTGTGAAATGCACGTGAAGTCAGGGTAAGCCGCTGAGCCTGCTGAATCAGGGTAGAAATAATTTTGGGGTGACAATGGCCCTGGTTCAGGGCTGAATATCCGCTTAGAAAATCATAATATTTTTTCCCGTCCACATCCCAAACGTAAACGCCCTGTCCGCGCGAGAGAACTACAGGGAGAGGATGATAATTATGTGCGCTGAACTGGTTTTCAAGTTCAATAAAGGATGTACTTGTCTGAGAATCGGCAGTTGTCATTTGCATAAAAAAGTAAAAATTGAAAAGTAAAAAATCCGGTAGCTTGGAGTAAATGCTTAGCGTCCTCGATGATTGAGTAAATCGAGATTGCCTGAAAGAATTGATTTGGAGGCTAACTGTATTATAAGAAATAAATTATAACGCAATATACTAAAAAAGCCTAAAGCTTAAAACTTTAATGTGGTAAATGTGGAAGTCTGGTAATGCAGAAATATGGAAATTAAATGGGGAAATGATAATATGTAAATGTAAAATTTGTCAACAGTTATCGATCATCCGTCAAAGGTCAAAAGTCATCGGATAAAAGTTTGCCTTGTATTTTCAACCTTATAAGAATCAGGTAAGTCTGATTTTTTGAATATTCCAAAAATAGTGGATCCGCTTCCTGTCATCGCAGCATATATAGCGCCGGATGCATATAGTTGTTCTTTAATTCTGCGAAGTCCGGGATAAATTTCAAAAACTGGCAGTTCAAAATCGTTATGAATAGTATTTACCCAATTTTGAATTGGTTGTAAAATGCTATCCTTCAAATCAAATTCCGTAATAGCCGGTTTTATTCTCGAATATGCCCAGACTGTTTCAATCTGGATTTCCGGATGAATCAGGAGAAAAGAATATTCCGAAAGATCAAGGGGTATTGGCTCCAGGATTTCTCCACGACCTTTGGCAATACATGGAGCAGACTGCATAAAAAAGGGGCAATCACTCCCAAGCTCCAATGCATAATCTACCAGCCTCTTCCTGGAAATATGAAGATTAAAAAGCTTATTTACCAATACCAGGATTCCGGCCGCATCAGAAGATCCGCCCCCTAGTCCGGCACCTATAGGAATCGTTTTGTGTAGATAAATTTCTAGTGATACTATTTGAGGATAATTATTTTTTAGTAGTTGATAGGCTTGTATCACCAGGTTATCGCTCTTATTTCCGGGAATTCCCATGCCCGTTTGAAAGAACCGGGTTTCTTCAGAAGGAATGATCTCAAGAACATCACAGAGGGGAAGGGGATAAAAAACAGTCTCCAGGTTATGATAACCGTCGGGTCTTCTTGAAACGATAGAAAGTCCCAGATTTATTTTAGCGTTGGGAAAGGAAATCATCCTGTCCGCCCTTTTTTACGACTGTTGATTTCATCCCGGATTTTGATGGCGCGGATATAATCCTCCTGTTCAAGCACTTCTGAAAGCAAACTGTTTAGATCTTCCAGGGAAAGGCCTCCCAAATCTTCTTTGGCGCCTCCCTCTGTAGTTACTGTTTCTTTTGGCAGCTTTTTCTTTCCGGCGCTATCTTCCATCAGGATGCCGGCACTTTCTATGATGTTTTCGTAAGTGTATATGGGACAGCCAAATCGAACAGCCAAGGCCAGGGCATCAGAGGTCCGGGAATCAATTTCAACGGTATCGTGTTCGCTGATACAGACCAGTTTGGAATAGAATATCCCTTCCTGGAGATCCGAGATAATAATTTCCTGCAGATCTATTGAAAATGCAGTCATAAAATTTTTCATAAGGTCGTGTGTAAGGGGTCTGCTAGGATGCATTTTTTCTAAAGCCACTGCAATCGCCTGTGCTTCAAAGCCTCCGATTACTATAGGCAGTCGCCGGAGGCCATTGATCTCCCCCAAAACCACCGCATAGGAATGCGTTTGTGTTATGCTATGCGACAAAGCCACAATTTCCAATTCGATCTTCTTCATAAAACGGCTCAGCCCCTGTGGCTGACTTATATGGTCTGATGTTAAAAGGGCAAATATAAAAAACTAATCCCTTTAAAAATTGAATATGCCGCCAGAGCGGAATGAAAACAATTAGGCAACCCCCTTGAGTTTTTTTACCGCCAGTATTAGCTTGGGTAAAATTTCAAAAGCATCTCCGACAATTCCGTAATCGGCAGATTTAAAAAATGGTGCTTCGGGGTCCTTATTTATGACTACGATTACTTTGCTCCGGTTTACCCCTGCCAGATGTTGAATAGCTCCCGAAATACCTATAGCAATGTAAAGATTTGGAGCGATGGCGATACCTGTTTGCCCCACATGTTCATTATGCGGTCTCCAACCTGCATCAGCTACCGGGCGGCTGCATGCTGTAGCCGCATGAAGTAATTTAGCCAATTCTTCTAATGGCCCCCAGTTTTCAGGCCCCTTCATGCCGCGCCCGCCACTTACTACGATTTCAGCTTCGGTTAGCGGAATTTCGCCGGATGCCTTGGTTTCTGATTTTATAGTAACTAAAGCTGGATTGACCGGAATATTTTCCTGAATAATTTCTGCTGAGCCTTCTCCGCTTTTTACTTGGTAAACATTGGGATTAAGAGAAATAATTTTTATAGCAGATTTGATGGAAACGGTACAAAAAGCCTTACCAGAAAACACATTTTTTTTCACAAGAAATCCAGCCGAAGTATCGGGTAAAGCAGTGGCGCCTGTAACAAGTCCGGCTTTCAGTTTTGCAGACAGACCCGGTGCAATGGCTCTTCCTGTATTTGTATGGGAAAGGATAATTACAGTTGCTCCGCAAGATCCGGCAATTGTTGAGATGATACTGATATACTGCTCCGCATCCAGTTTGTTCAAAGATTCATGGCTAACGCAATGAATTTTTTGTACACCATATTTCCCAACGGAACTAAGTTCGTCTGAAACCGTCCCAAGTAATACGCCTTCGGCAGAAACGTCGGTTTGCTTTGCCAACGCCGCACCATAGCTTAATGCCTCCAGTGAAGTTTTTTTTATTTTACCTTCGGAATGATCGATGAAAATGAGAACTGACATATTTTATTAGTGTGATAGTGTGGAAGTGTGGTAGTGTGGTAGTTGTAGCCCACTAATACACTAAATAAGTTTCGCTTCTTCATGCAGCAAACGTACCAGTTCTTCAGGATTATCTGCCGGAACCAATTTAACACCTTTCTTTACCGGTGGCAATTCAAATGAAACAATTTCAGTGAGTGAATCTGCAACAACCGGTTCAACCACTTTTAAAGGTTTACTACGGGCACCCATTATACCCTTCATGTTCGGAATACGTTGTTCCGCCATTCCCTTCTGACAACCGACTACCAACGGGAGTTGTACTACTACTGTTTCTTCTCCTCCTTCTATTTCCCGGACAAGGGTGGCTTCATTACCAGCCAGATCAAACTTAGCCGCAAGAGAAATAAAAGGAAGGTCCAGTAAACCTGCAATCATTCCACCAACCGATGCACCGTTGAAATCAATCGTTTCTTTCCCTGTAAAAATCAAATCATAACCAGCACCTTTAGCAATAGCTGCAATCTGAGAAGCAACGTAAAAACTATCTCCGGGTTCTGTGTTGACCCTTATAGCTTCATCTCCTCCAAGTGCAAGGGCTTTACGAATTACGGCATCACAATCGGCGCCACCTACCATTATAAGATGTAAAACGGTTGAAGGATCTTTTTCTTTAATCTCAATGGCACGCACAAGGGCATACCATTCATCGTATGGATTCAGGATCCATTGAACCCCTTCCGTTACAAATTTCCGGTTGTTATCTGTGAAAGCTATTTTTGCCGTCGTATCGGGTGTTTTGCTGATGCAGACTAAAATCTTCATGTTATGCCTTAAAATTAAAGTTGTTTATGCAACTATACAAAGGTATGTCTTGAGATGACAAGTTTATGATAAAAAAAACGAAAAATAATCTATGTCATGGAGAAAATAGAAAAGCTCAGATCTTTCTTAAGCCATTCTCCAGAAGATCCGTTTTTAAATCACGCCCTCGCTCTTGAATATATTAAACTGGGGAATGAATCAGAAGCCAGGCGGTTATTTTTAGAAATACTAACCCGGGATCCTTCATATATTGGATCTTATTTTCATCTTGCGCGCTTATTAGAAAGGGCGGGGGAAATTGAAAACGCAAAAGCCTGGTATGAAAAGGGAATGATCGTCGCAAAACGATCAGGCGACAATCATGCATTTAATGAATTGCAGACTGCATATGAAGACCTCATCGATTTATAATGGAAAATCTTCTTAAAGAATTTCAGGATTCAATTCACAGACTCGGTGTAACAAAAAATGACCGAATCCTGGTTGCTGTCAGCGGGGGAATGGATTCGGTAGTTCTGGCTGAATGTTGTAAGATTGCTGGACTGGATTTTGGAATTGCGCATGCAAATTTTCAATTAAGAGGCGCTGAGAGCGAAAGGGATGAACTATTTGTCCGCCAACTTGCAATAAAATACAATAAGACTTTTTTCACAAAGAAATTTGAAACAATAAGATTTGCAGAAAAAGAAAAATGTTCCATCCAGGTTGCTGCCCGCATCCTGAGATACGACTGGTTCAAAACTTTAATTGGAAAGGATAAAGCACTCTTTCAATTCCTTTTTACAGCTCATCACCTGGATGATAATATTGAAACTATGCTTATGCATTTTTTTCGGGGCACGGGTATTACTGGCATAGCCGGCATGCCCCAAAAAAATGAAGATCTCATTCGGCCTCTTTTAAACATCTCCAGGAGTAAGTTAAAAGATTTTGCTGTTGCACATGACCTTGACTGGGTTGAGGATAGTTCCAATATATCGGATGAATATACCCGGAATTATTTTCGTAACAAGCTTATTCCGTCTCTAACAAACATTTTCCCCGAAGTTCATTCGAACCTGGAAAAAAACCTGCATCGTTTTTCTGAAGCATTCACTCTCTATCAGCAGGCAATCGGGTTATATAAAAAAAAACTGCTTAAACTGAATGGTTCTGAGATCCATATTCCCATTCTGCTTCTAAAAAAAGCAATACCAATTCAAACCATTATTTATGAAATCATAAAGGAATATGGATTTTTTCCGGCACAAACAGAGGAACTTATAAGGTTAATGGATAGTACAAACGGTAAATATATTTCCAGTTCTTCCCACCGTATTATTAAAAACCGTGGCTGGCTTATAATTGCTCCACTTGAAGACACAAAAGTCGCTCATATCATAATAGAGCTCGACAGTTCTAAAGTGCTTTACCCTCAGGGACAACTTCGTTTTAGTAATTTGTCCCCAAAAGAATCAGAATCATTTTCAAAAGATCCAGATACTGCCTGTCTGGATGCCGGAAAAATTCAATTCCCCCTGATACTCAGAAAGTGGAAAACGGGAGATTATTTCTATCCGTTTGGGATGAAAAAAAAGAAAAAATTGTCCAGATTTTTTATCGATCAGAAACTATCAAAAACAGCAAAGGAAAAAGTATGGGTTTTGGTGATGGATAGCCATATTATATGGGTTGTAGGTCATCGGATCGACAATCGTTTTTGTATTAATAATTCAACCACTAAAATTTTACTTATTAATAATGTGGATGTGCCGGTGCATATCTAAAATCTTTCTTACAGAACCCCCAATTAAAAATGCGGGTGTTTAAGTTCATTCAGAAAAATATTCACGACATCGGGCCTGACGGCAATTGTAAATATGACACCGAATAATGCTCCATAGAAATGCGCGTCATGATTCACATGATCACCGCCTTTTCTGGACATATAAGCCGAATAAAAAAGAAATAAACCTCCATAGATAATCGCAGGAACAGGAAACACCAATACAATGATCTGCTGCCAGGGACCAAGCAATATGAATGAAAATAGAACTGCAGAAACTGCGCCGGATGCGCCCAGGCTCCGGTAATCATAATCATTATAATGCTTGATATAGGTAGGTATATTTGAAACAATTAGGGCTCCGATATACAGAGCCAGATAATAATATTTCTGCAAACCCAGATCACCCTGATAATGTGCTTCCATATATGTTCCAAAGAAATACAGGGTCACCATATTAAAAATAAGGTGTACATAATCAGCGTGAATGAGTCCGCAGGTAATGAACCGGTAATACTGGTGTTTTTTACTGATGGCAGGGGGCCAGAATATCAGCTCGTCAACCACTTTACCATTTCTGAATCCGGCTAAGGAAATAATACTTGTAATAATAACAATAGTTAGCGTGATGTTGTTGAACATGAAGAAGATAAAGGGGATTAAAGATATACTTTAATTGTAAAATTCAAAACTGCTTAGTCATGATGATACTTTTCATTGCGGACAATGGTACAGGCGCGGTAAATCTGTTCCACCAGAATTAGCCGCACAAGCTGATGGGGAAAAGTGAGCGAGGAAAGAGACCAGGTAAATTTTGATTTTTTCAGTATGGTTTCATCGAGTCCATATGCACCACCGATCAGGAAAACCAGTCTCTTGACAGCTTCATTTCCCCGATCCTGGATAAAAGCCGCCAACTTTCGCGAACTGAGCGATTTCCCTTTTTCATCCAGACAAACCAACCAGTCTTCCGGCTTAAGTGCTGCCTGGATCAATGCGTTTTCTTCCTGTTTTAATTTTTGTTGCGTGTAAACTGCCGCATTTTTCTTCAGGCAGAATAAACGCCATTCAACCGGATAATAATTTCCAATTCTTTGTGTAAAATCATTTACTCCATGGGAAACTATCAGTTCATGTTGTTTACCGATTGCCCAGCATTCTATTTTCATAAAGTAAAATTAAACAGATATAAACAGGTATTCTTTATTATGCATTAATTTTTATCTATTTTGTATATGCCCAAAACACTATCATGAAAAATATAACGGGCTTAGGACAGGTATTGATTATCATAGCAGTGTTTGTTGTTTCCCGATTTATTGCCAGGCTCCTTGGCATCCATCTGGATATACACGCACTTTATGAATATTGGCAATACCTGGACGTAGAGACTCTTCGGAATCATTTGTTGGCAGGTGTCTGGTACGATCATGCACAGCCGCCCTTATTCAATCTTTTTATCGGTTCGGTTTTGAAAATCGGAGGGAGTCAATATATTTTACTATTTGATCTAATCCTTAAGCTAATTTCACTCGGGAATGCATTATTATTATTTTTAATAGTTAAAAAATTAAGCGGGGTTTATTTTTTGCCCATACTGACAGCACTTGTTTATATCCTCAGTCCCGCTACAATTATTTTTGAAAGTGAATTGTTTTATACTTGTTTCGTTTCATTCTTTCTCCTGGTATCCGTTTATTACCTGATCAAGTTAACAGAATCTGACAGATGGTTGAATGCATTCGGAATATTTTTCCCGCTTGTCCTTCTTTGTTTGACCCGGAGTGTATATCATATTGTTTGGCTAATCATAATCGCTGCTACTCTGATATTTTATTTCAGGAGAAAAGCAGTATTGAATAAACTGATTCTTATTTCTCTTTCAAGTATTGTGCTGGTTGGGTGCTGGTATGTGAAAAACAAAATCCTCTTTGATAAACTCACGGTTTCAACCTGGGTCGGAATGAATATAGCGAGGAATGTTTTTCATGATAATGAAGTAAAGGACTCCACACGGATTGATGCTTATGAGCCTTTTTCCAGGATCAGCATTTACCGGAAATTCCTGGATCCTGAATTTGAAAACAAATATAAAGGTCTGAATGACCGGGACCTTTTGCAGGAAACGAAAAATGATAGTTTTATTAACGAAACGGAAGTAAGTTATATACCGGTTTCGGACCTATACCAGAAAGCGAGTATAGATTTTATCCGGAATCACCCAGGTGCATATGCGAAAAATGTATTTCAGTCCTCCATACTGTTTTTCACTCCGGGTACTTTATATTCCCTGGCGCTGGAAAATGCAGGCAGAATAAAGTATTATGACCTGCTTTATTCCTTTAACCTGACAATTTTTGCAAGGGATAAACGAGAAAGAAGAATTCTGCTAACTATTGCGGCATTGCCCAAACTAATCCTTTATTTTTTTGTTTTTTTTATTTTTATCCGAAACTGTTTGCAATCCCGATCAGTTACACCCTGGAATCTCTTTATAATAATAACTATCGCATTTATATTCGGGATAAGTTCTTTTTTTGAGCATTATGAAAACATGCGTTTCCGTTTTGAAATTGAACCCCTTTTCCTGATTTTGGCCGCCCAGGTTTTCAGCAGGTTATTTTCGCGGTTTCAAATCAGGCGACACGCACCTATCCGGGATCTGATTGCTTAGAAGTTATCTGCCTCTCTATATGCCTTAATAAGATCCAATTCTCCTTCCTTTCCTTTGCCTGCCATACCATGTTCCATTCCAAGCATTCCTTTGTACCCTTTATAATAGAGGTGTTTGAAGATATTTTTATAATTGACTTCGCCGGTACCAGGTTCATTTCGACCCGGATTATCTCCAATCTGAAAATAAGAAATCTCGTCATAGGCCCGGTCGATGCCCGGTATCAGGTCCCCTTCATTTCTCTGCATATGGTAAATATCGAACAGTATTTTACAACTCGGACTATTCACTGATTTACAAATGGCATATGCCTGGGAAGAATGCCGAAGAAACAGATCAGGTGTATCACTCAGGGGTTCAAGCACCATGACGATCTGATGTGGTTCCAGAATTTCTGCTGCAGGTTTTAATGCGTCAAGTACATGAGCCGTTTGATAATCTACTGGAATAGAACGGTCGTAATTTCCCGGAACAACTGTAATCAGTTTTCCAGTGCATCTTTTGGAAGTATCAATTGCGTCTCTTGTATATTTTAAAAACTTATCCCTCCATTCCTTATTTCCGGAACAGAGCGAAGTGCTTACCGGCCAATGATCGAATCCATGCACAAAAACGCCCATTGACATATTCAGTTTAGAAAGAAGGTTTCCGATTTTTTCCTGCTCTTCCGGAGTCCTGTCCATCATTCCGTTATCTTCAATAGCTCGGAAACCCTGGTCATATCCAAAACGGATCTGTTCGCTGAAATCTTTTCCTGCGAAATTTTTAAACATGCCATCATGAAATGCATAGTTCAGCTTAAATGTATTGCCGGCTTCCTGTTCTGTATTATTTTCTGCCGCCAGCAAACCAGCAGGGGCCAGTAGAGCGCCTCCTGCAGTGATTCCACTCCGGATAAAATTTCTTCTTCTCATATAGCTTAATTAAATATAATCTATTCTACTAAGTTTCAGAATTGTTAAGCCTTAAGCATTACGCTGTAAGCCTTAAGCCTTAAAACCTGATTCCCCTTAAGAAATCATCCGTATACAATCTTTTTTTCCCTTCAAGTTGTATCTCTTCAACATAAATATAACCATCCGCTGCTGAAAACCGCAACCAGGTCCTGCCATCCGTTTCCATTTCACCCGCCTTAAAGGCCTGGTTATTTTCTTCGGGTCGTGCTTTGAAAATTTTAAGTGTTTTATTTTTAAAAGAAGTAAAAGCACCGGGAAAAGGCGACAAGCCACGGATCTGATTATAAATTTTATAAACGGGATCCAGCCAATTGATTTCACAGTCAGCCGCGAAAATCTTTGGTGCCGTTTTTAAAGTTGAAGGATCTGCGATATTTTGTGGTTTCTCCTGAAGGGCTCCATCCAACAGACCACGGATTGTACGAACTACGAGGCCGGCTCCAATTTCCTTCATGCGGTCATGTAGTTCGCCCGCTGTTTCATTTGGGCCAATGGGAATTTCTTCAAGAAGTAAAATATTGCCTGTATCGATTTCCTGCTTTAGTTTGAAAGTAGTAACACCTGTTTTAGTTTCTCCATTCATGATGGCCCTGTTGATCGGAGCTGCGCCACGATATTGAGGCAGTAGTGATCCGTGAAGATTTATCGTACCCAAAGGAGGCATCGCCCATACGATTTCAGGCAACATTCGAAAAGCAACTACAACCTGGACTTCCGCCTGATAGAATTTCAACTGCTCCAGAAATTCCGGGTCCTTAAGTTTATCAGGCTGTAGAACAGGAATATTTTTTTTTACAGCGTATTGTTTTACTGCTGATTCCATAAGCCTGAGTCCCCGCCCAGCCTGTTTGTCTGGCGCCGTAACAACTACAGCTATATGAAAACCATTTTCAACCAGGGCATGCAGACTTGCCACTGCGAAATCAGGCGTACCCATAAAGATTATTCTTGGATTGGAATTCATTTTGAAGGCTTAATGCCTAAAGCTCAAAGCTTAAAGCTTATATAAAATAAACGAATCTAATAACTAATAAATAAAACTGATAGAGATTTCGCATAGTTCATATTGAATTATCTTTGTGGTTTTGAAATATGCCTTAAGCTTTACGCCTTAAGCTTTACGCTTTAAGCTTTACGCCCTGAGCTTTACGCCTTAAGCTTTACGTCTATTTTATTTTTTACTTCTAAAACTTCACTATGGCTGTTCAATCCGGTAACACGATTAAAATTCATTACCATGGAAGATTAACTGATGGTACAACGTTTGATTCTTCGGATGGTCGTTCACCTCTGGAATTTACCGTTGGCAGCGGCCAGGTAATTAAGGGTTTTGACGATGGCGTTCAGGGCATGTCTGTTGGCGATAAAAAAACAATTGAAATTCCATTTATACATGCTTATGGTCCGGAAGACCCTTCCATGATTATAGAATTTCCTCTAGAAAGGCTTCCGGAAGATCTCAAACCAGAAATTGGGATGCAGCTCAATATGAATAATGCTGAAGGACAGCAATTCCCGGTTGTAATTACTGATATAACTGATGAAAATATTATCCTCAACGCCAACCATCCGCTGGCAGGGAAGGATCTTATATTCGACCTGGAGCTGGTTGAGATCCTGGACTGAGTTTTTTCTGAAGGAATAAATACAATATTATAAGGCTCAGGAGGGAGACTGCCATTAAAAGGACGGATCCCTCCAGGCCGATTGCTCCACCTGTTAAATTTTCATCGCCGTTCATCTTCGTCTGTAATAATGTCTGGAAAGATTCATCACCTGAAAACCCTAAAACCGGGCCTACCATAAATTTCCATCCGATATGAAAACATATGGAGAACCAAAGATTCCGTGTATAAATATAGTTCAGCCCGAGTATCAAACCCATGATCAGCGTATTTGCAAGAGGAAAAAATCCCAGAGAAGTCCAGTGAAAGAACATAAACAATATTGCTGATATTAGCAAGGCCAGCCAATTCGGGAATGAATCCATCAGGTTATTCAGGATATATCCCCTGAATATTAATTCTTCATAAAAAGAGGCCAATACAATACTTCCGAAAGCGATGAAAAGCGCCCTTGGATCGAAGATGATTTCCATCCATTTTAAATGATCCGTCGCTTTTAAGAGGAGGCTGGCTGCAGAAATAATGAAAATGGCGAGCATGCTTCCGGAAATGGCTTCACTACCGTGGCCATTAAAATCCAATCCAAGGGAAATAAACGATTTCCTGTCAATCCAATGACGAAACACAAAAGTGATAATGAGTGTCAGTGTGAAAAGAACCAAGGTCAATATCCAGAGATTTTCATTTTTAAGCACTGACTGAAGGGTAGCTGCATCAAATTTCCCGTTATAAAGTCCGAAAATTAAAAGGCTCAGGGAAATAATCACGAGGAGAAATAATGCAATAATGTATAGCAGGACGCGCAGCCAGCCTGATCCTATCAGCGGTTTGGAGGAACCGGATTTGTTCATTTATTAAAAATTATAGTATCACGAAGATCGTAACACAGTTAAATATCTGGAATAAATTTCTGCTAACTCCCGAAAGATGATATTTTTAACCTTCATTTTACTATTCATCCCAATATGTTAACCGTTAATTTATCCTCCCTTGTAGAAAGGTTTTTCCGGTATGTTCAGATAGACACACAAAGCGATCCGGCTTCAGCCACACAGCCATCCACAGCAAAGCAACTCAATCTCAGCCGTCTGCTGCTCGAAGAATTAAAATCATTAGGATTGACTGATTCAGAAATGGATGAAAATGGATATGTCTATGCAAGTATTCCGTCCAATTCCGAGAAAAAAGTACCGGTTATTTGTTATTGCTCACATGTTGATACTTCTCCCGATTGTAAAGCCAGTGAAGTAAAACCGATTCTGCATAAAAATTATATGGGTGAAGATATTGTCTTACCTGATGATCCTGAACAGATCATCCGGATAGCCGACCATCCCTATTTAATGGAAAAAATCGGACAGGATATCATTACGGCTTCCGGGAAAACACTATTAGGCGCAGATGATAAAGCGGGTGTGACCATAATCATGGAACTCGCTTCTTATCTGGTACAGCACCCGGAAATCAAGCATGGTAAGATCCGCATCTTATTTACTCCTGATGAAGAAATTGGCCGGGGTGTCAATAAACTTAACATGAAAAAACTGGGAGCAGAATTCGGTTATACCCTCGACGGGCCTGAACTCGGGTCATTTGAAGAAGAGACTTTTTCAGCAGACAGTATGAAATTTATTTTTCATGGTGTATCTGCGCACCCGGGTCATGCAAAGGATAAATTAGTAAATGCCATAAAAATAGCATCTGCGTTTATAAGGGAACTGCCGACGGATGAATTCTCTCCGGAAACAACTGAAGGTCGTTATGGATTTGTTCATCCGGTTAAAATGGAAGGCAGTCCGGAAAAAATGTTGGTGGAATTCATAATACGGGATTTCAATACAGCCAAATTAAAGGCATACGAAGAATATCTGCAAGACAAAGCAGATTTTGTAATGCGCCTTTTTCCGGAAGGACGATTTGAATCTGAAGTAAAAGAGCAGTATCGCAATATGAAAGAAGTGCTGACGGAATATCCGCAGGTTTCCGAATATGCAAGGGAAGCTATTCGCCGTACTGGAATCGAAATAAAAGAATCGGCAGCGAGAGGTGGCACTGATGGATCCAGGTTATCTTTTATGGGAATGCCCTGCCCGAATATTTTTACAGGTGAAATGGCCTTCCATGGAAAACACGAATATGTTTGTGTTCAGGATATGGAGAAAAGTCTGGAAACTATCATTAACCTCAGTCAGATCTGGGAAGAAAATTCTTAAGCCGCCTGTTTCTTAGCAAGAATATCACGGATTATCTGGTTTGCGTGAACACGGGAATTTTCAATGAACCAGATATGCGTATCCATTCCTCCACAAATTACTCCTGCCAGGTATATATTTTTCTGATTGCTTTCCATAGTATCCTTATTGTAACTTGGATAGCGTTTCTCATCTTTTGATAATTCTATGCCTAATTTTTCAAGGAATGAAAAATTAGGCTGATAGCCTGTCATCAGTAATACATAGTCATTGGGTATGGTCAGGATGCCATCTGGTGTCTCAATATCGACTTCCTTTTCCCGGATCGCGATCAAATTGGAATTAAAATATGCTTTGATGGAGCCCTCCTCTATTCGGTTTACAATATCGGGCCGGACCCAGTATTTCACACGTTTTCCAATCTCAAATCCTTTGATCGCCATAGTAACGTGGGCACCTTTACGAAAACTTTCAAGAGCCGCATCAACGGCTGAATTATTAGCGCCTACTACCAAAAGTTTCTGCATAGCATAAAAATGCGGTTCTTTATAATAATGCCTCACTTTGGGTAAGTCTTCTCCCGAAATATGCAACAAATTGGGAATATCATAAAAGCCTGTTGCCACAATCAGGTTTCTTGTCAGATATACAGACAGGGGAGTCGAAACCTTATAATTTTCGCCTGATTTTATAACTTCAATTACGGGTTCCTGCAAATGAATTTTGAGATTCTGGGAAACTGCTATTCGACGATAATATTCCAACGCCTCAGGACGCGTTGGTTTCACATTATTACTGACAAAAGGAATATCACCGATTTCAATTCTTTCAGAAGTTGAAAAAAAAGTCATATTGGAAGGGTAGTGATACAGAGAATTAACGAGCACTCCTTTTTCAAGTATTAAATAACTTAATCCCGCTTTCTTCGCTTCCAGTCCGCAGGCCAGCCCGATAGGCCCGCCACCAATGATCAAAACATCTAGTAAATCAGCCATGCTTTCAAAGATAAAACATAAAACACCGAAGCCGGGATTTCCGGTTTTCAATCTCCAAAAAATAGTACATTCACTCATACATAGATCCTGAAAAGGAAAAAACTATTGATTGAAATATGGAAAATCTTATTCAATTCTGGTGGGTTCTGCCCATACTGCTTTTTATTTTTAGCGGATTGGTTACAGTGACGCAGGGTTATATTGATGTTATTACGATGTTTGGGAAATACAGGAGAATTCTTCAACCGGGACTGAACTTCAAAATACCATTTCTGGAGCAGATCCAGAAGCGCATCAGCATCCAGAACCGGTCTGTGGAACTTGAATTCCAGGCCGTAACCACGGATCAGGCCAATGTATATTTCAAGAGCATGTTATTATATGCAGTGCAGAATTCTGACGAAGAAACAATAAAAAAAGTTGCATTTAAATTCATTGCCGAACGCGACCTGATGCAGGCTCTTACAAGAACCATTGAAGGTAGCATTCGCGCTTTTGTGGCTACCAAAAAACAGGCTGAAATTCTTGGACTTCGCCGTGATATCGTTGAATACGTAAAGGATCAGATTGACCATTCCCTGGAAGAGTGGGGATATCATTTGTTGGATCTGCAGATTAATGATATCACATTTGATCAGGCTATCATCGATTCCATGAGCAGGGTTGTAGCCAGCAATAATTTAAAAGCTGCAGCTGAAAACGAAGGACAGGCCTTACTGATTACAAAAACTAAGGCAGCAGAAGCGGAAGGTAATGCCATAAAGATTTCTGCTGAAGCAGAAAAGGAAGCCGCCCGTTTACGCGGTCAGGGCGTGGCTTTATTCAGGGAAGAAGTAGCAAGAGGAATGACAGAAGCTGCTGAACAAATGAAGAGGGCCAACCTGGATACCAATGTGATCCTATTCAGTATGTGGACGGAAGCCATTAAAAACTTTGCGGAATTTGGAAAAGGAAATGTGATTTTCCTGGATGGAAGCAGTGATGGGATGAATAAAACGATGAAGCAGATTCAGGCAATGATGATGAAGCAGGAGAAAGCTTAAAGCTCAAAGCCTAAAGCCTAAAACTAATGGTGGAATTTGTAAATAAAATAATTTTTAATCTGACGATTTGGAAGAAATTTCAGGGATCTAAAAAGAAGTTTTAGGCTTTAAGCTTTGGGCTTTAGGCTTAATTTGGCTTTTCATTAAATAATACAAAACTATTCAACACGTTAGTTAACCGTTGAAAGCTTATTTTTACTTCAATAAAACCAAGATTACGAATGAATTTATTCTTCCTGCAGGTAATCATAGATTCTTCTAAGATCAGAGACAGTCTGGCAAGGGCCGGCATCATTCCACCACCCGGAAAACAAAATCTATGGGATATTCTCGAAAGGGGTGGTCCGCTAATGATTCCATTGGCAGTTTTGCTGGTAATAGCCATATTCGTGTTTATTGAACGCGTGATGGCAGTTAATAAAGCTTCAAAGACGGATGAGAATTTTATGAATATTATCAGGGATCATATTGTGAACAATAATGTTACGGCGGCAAGGAGCCTGGCAAAAAATACGAATAATTCAATTGCCCGTATGATTGATAAGGGCATTCAACGAATTGGCAAACCTATCGACGCCATAGAAAAAAGTATGGAAAATGTCGGCAGACTGGAATTGTATAAAATGGAAAAAAACGTTTCCATATTATCAGTAATCGGGTACATCGCGCCATTATTTGGTTTTTTGGGAACCATAATCGGGATGTTCCAGTTGTTCTACAATATTGCTTCTACAGGTGAATATAGTATATCAAATATTGCCGGCGGTATTTATGTAAAAATGATTTCATCTGCTGGTGGTCTGATCATAGGAATCATTGCCTATATCATGTACCGATACCTGAATTCACAGATAGATAAAACGACGAACAAAATGGAAGTAGCCAGCGCGGAATTTATTGACATCTTGCAGGAACCAACACGGTAGACTGAGAATGTGGTAGTGTGGTAGTGTGGTAGTGTGGTAGTTACTAATAACTAAACTACCACACTACCACACTACCAAACTATCACACTAAAATTAGTTAAGTTGAATTTACGTAACAAACATAGAGATGAAGGGGAGGTTCACACCGGGCCATTGAATGATATCCTGTTCATCCTGTTATTATTTTTCCTTATCGTGTCTACCCTGGCCAACCCAAATGTGATCAAGCTTTCGCAACCCAAATCAAAAAGCGATACCAGGTCTAAACAAACTGTTGTAGTATCTATTGATGCGAACCAGCAATATTTTGTGGGTAACACGAAAGTGAGTCTTGCGGAATTAAAAGCCCAGCTCCAGCCATTTTTAGCCAAGGAAACTGATCAGCCGTCCATCGTTATCAATGCGGATAAAACTGTTCCGATCGACGATGTAGTAGCTGTTATGCGCGTGGCGAGGGAATTGGGTGCGAGAACGGTACTGGCCGTCGATAAAAAAGGCGTTCAATAAAATGAAAAGAAAAAAAGCCATTGGAACCATCCTGCTGGCAGGTGGCGCAACCGTAGTGGGTTTCAGCGGTTATGAATGGTATTCCCTAACAAAAATTCCTGACAAAAACTATCTGCTGGGTAAAAAATCTTTGCTTGCAGAACTGGCAGAAACCATTATTCCTGCTACCGATAATACACCGGGCGCAAAAGAAGCCGGTGCTGTGGAATTCATGCTGCCAATGTTGAATGAATGCACAGATAACAAAACACTTAACAGATTTATCAAAGGCCTGCAGGACCTTGAAGAATATATACAATCCAAATATCATCGTGAATTTTCTTCATGCAGCCAGGAAGAAAAGGAAGCTATACTACAATGGGCAGAACAAAAATCAAAAGTTAGCAATTCATTGCTAAATAAGATAAAAAGTAAATTCACTGGCAGGCCTTTTTTTGAGATGCTAAAAACTTACACCCTCTATGGGTATTGCATTTCAGAAAAAGGGGCCAGTTTGGGAATGCATTATATTGCAGTACCCGGCAAGTATTTGCCATGCATACGGTTGGAACCAAATCAAACATCATGGGCAACCAAATAAACAACTATGGGCGATCCGGACCAGATTTATGTGAATAGCAGGGGGCTTAAGCAACATCAGTTCGACGCTATTGTAGTTGGATCCGGCATAAGCGGAGGTTGGGCCGCGAAAGAACTTTGTGAAAAAGGTTTGAGAACCCTTGTAGTTGAAAGAGGAAGAAATGTAGTCCATGTAAAGGACTATCAAACAGCAATGATGGCTCCCTGGGAATTCCCACATGGTCTCTTCAATACAATAGCGGATGAAATAAATGATCCTGTTTCATCCCAAAATTATAACCCCGCAACCAAACAGTTTTATGTAAATGATAAGGATCATCCATACATACAGGATGATCCATTTCACTGGGTACGTGGATACCAGGTTGGAGGACGTTCACTGACCTGGGGACGTCAGTGTTACCGTCTTAGTGACCTGGACTTTGAAGCCAACCTGAAGGATGGTCACGGTGTTGACTGGCCGATACGATATAAAGACATTGAACAATGGTACAATTATGTAGAAGATTTTACAGGAATAAGTGGCAGGGCAGAGAACCTCCCACAGCTTCCCGATGGTAACTTTCTTCCTCCCATCGATATGAATTGTATTGAAGATTATTTCGCCGATAAAATTGCTGCCAATTATAAGGATCGTATTGTTACTCCTGCGCGGGTAGCAAATCTTACAAGAGGATGGAAGGGAAGAGGGCCCTGCCAGTTCAGGAATCTTTGTGAACGGGGATGTCCGTTCGGAGGATACTTCAGCAGTAATTCCGCCACGCTTCCGGCAGCTGCTGCCACTGGAAATTTATCTGTTGTTTTTGATGCGGTGGTTGCTGAAATTATTTATGATGATAAAACAAATCGAGCAACAGGAGTCCGGGTTATCGACGCCCATACAAAGGAAGTCACGGAATATTTCGCAAAAATCATTTTTCTAAACGCCTCTACCATTAATACAGCATCTATATTGCTGCGTTCCATATCCTCCCGTTTTCCGGATGGCCTGGGAAATGATTCCAAACAAGTGGGTCATAATTTGATGGATCATTTTATCGGTGCGGGGGCTGCTGGTAATTATGACGGGATGAAGGATAAATATTATTATGGCAGGAAACCTGCCGGCATTTATATGCCAAGATTCAGAAATCTGAACAATGAAACATCCATAAAAGATTACATACGGGGATGGGGATATCAGGCCAGCGGAGGGAGAAAAATCTGGGATAATACAGGATTGGAAACACCCGGATTCGGAAAAGCGTATAAGGAAAAAATACTAAGACCAGGAATATGGACATTTTGGATCGGTGGATGGGGGGAAACCCTTCCGTACTATGACAATCACATTTCATTCGATCAATCTAAAAAAGATCAATGGGGATTTCCAATCGTTCATATTCATTTTAAATATGGTGCTAATGAAAAAGCCATGCGACAGGATATTCAGGATTCAGCAGTTGAAATGCTGGGAAAAGCCGGGTTCATTGATATTCATGGCTTCAATTACGATATGCCCGGTGGTTCGGCCATACATGAAATGGGCACGGTGAGAATGGGGAGTGATCCAAAGACTTCCGTGCTGAACGGATATAATCAGGTTCACGAAGTAAAAAATGTTTTTATTACGGATGGAAGCTGCATGACTTCTGCCGCCTGGCAAAATCCATCGCTTACTTATATGGCGCTTACTGCAAGGGCCTGCGATTATGCTGTGAATGAATTGAAAAAAGGGAATCTCTAGAAATAAATATGTACTCTGGCTGCCAAGATGGACACAGGACCACGGTCTTGATTATACGCCGGATGCGAAACAAATTGATAATCAATAGTGGCGAAAAGATTTTCAAATAATTTCACTTCATAAAATAATTCTGCAATATTCTCCCTGGTATAATTAGGCAGTTTGCCATCGCCGATCATGAAACCATATCCACCTATATTGAGAAAATCCCGGTGATCTGAAGAAATTCCGTTGCTTACAAAGGCAAGACCAATATTATCAATTGGCCTTCCCTTTCCTATACCATAGTAACGCAGGCCCAGACTCATACTATTATCAATTTCAGCAAATGCCCAGGTAGCTGTTTTGCCATCATTCCATCCAAAGCGGAAGAAACTATTCAGGCGGCTTGTGATTGACTGGTTCATATTGATCCCAAATCCATACTTCTTTCCTCCATAGTTCTTCCCGTATATCACATCAAGGGAAGTATCTGTGCCATTTTTGTATTCATTAATTACTGCCTGATATGATGGTGCTTTGGATGTATTGTAATAAAAGAGCAGTCTGATTGTACCTGGCTGATTATGCAGTAAATAATCTTTTTGAACTTCTACTGTTTCGCTATTTGTCTTATTCCAATTGAAATCCAGAGTAGGCCCGTTTGCAAATGTCGGTTCCAGGGCGGTTCCTGCGCGAATAACCCATCCCGGAGTATAATATTCCGCAATAAGGCCATAAGTATATCCACGAGTGTTGGCTGGATAATCGTAAGCACCATTGTTCATGAGCGACCAGTTCATAAAGTCCATGCGAGGATCATGACTCACAGCATTCTGATCAAAAAAATCAGCTATTCCAAATTTTCCAAAATTGATCGTCAGACGTTTTCTGGATACCATTTCCTTTACCTGGTTCGTACCGTCATCAAGGGTATCAAAATGATCTTTATCGAGATTAATTTGTTGTCTTATGAATATGCGCGCAACATAAACAACCGTTTGATCTGAGCCGATACGAAAGGTTTCTCCGTTAGGAAAACCGGCAATGCCGAGGGTAGTGCTTAGGCCCTCTCCACCGGCCATTTCGGGATTGAAATAAGCAGAAGCGCCAGACCATAATTTTCGTCCTAAAAATGCTGTAGATGTAACAGAATAAGCACGTTCAGCAGCCGGCAAAAAACTATTCTGTCCTGTATATGGAGAATGAAATGGCGCATTATACTGGATGATTCCGGTAAACTGGAAATGGAAATTCCATGCGGAATCACTTAATAACGGATCCTGGGCAATTACATTCTGGTTGATAAAAATCAGGATGACAGACAAAGTTATAAGGCGGAAAATAAATCTCATTATTTTTTTTAGATGCGCAAAAATAGTGGATTGTATTCATGAAACAGTGAATCAATTCCGCCAGGCTTTTATCATTCTGTTATTTCCTGAAAAATCTTTTTTTAATTCAATGTTAAACCCGTTTATTTCATACCATTCCATAATCTCTTTAGAAAAATCATGATGTATTTCCAAAAATACAGCACCCCCGGGATGTAACTTTTGAATGGCAATTTCTCCGATAATTTTATAAAAAAGGATAGGGTCCCCATCGGGTACGAAAAGGGCAAGTGCAGGTTCAAAATCCCTTACATGTTTATCAAGAAACTTTTTTTGATTTTCGGGTATATAGGGAGGATTACTGATAATAAGATCCACTGAAGCCAGTTTTGACCTTTGTTGGGGATCCCGGATATCGCATAATATTAAATCTACCTCTGCTTTATTAACAAGACTGTTTTTATTTGCAATATCCAAAGCCTCTTCACTGATATCAATACCCATGACCTTAAAATCATTTCGCTTTTTTTTTATATAAACGGGTATACATCCACTTCCGGTACCGACATCCAGTACGGAGGTTCCGGAATCCCTGACGGTACTATCCTTAATCAGCCAGTCGACCAGTTCTTCGGTTTCAGGACGTGGTATTAAAACATTTTCATCCACAAAAAAAGAGAACGGACCAAACCATGCTTCGCCTAATACATATTGGACAGGACGATATTTCATTAACTCCCTGAGGTAATATTGAAATAATTCTTCCTGTTTTATTGAAAATGATTCGGTCTTATGTAGCATCCGAAGGCTTTTAGCCATACCAGTGAGGCGTTCCATAACCAGGGAACTGATGGAAGAAGCTTCCCTTTCGTCAAATAACCCCGTAAGCGAAGAAATTAATAAACGGTTTGCATCTTCAATTGTCATGCTGGCAAACTTACAATGAATTAAATTGCATTCCATGTCCTCCAAGCCGGCCAACTCCACAGAAATCAATAAGGGTATTTCCCAGAATACTTTCATGCAAAGATGCCTGCAACTTGCTGCATTAGGTACCGGGTCCACTGCACCCAATCCGATGGTTGGCGCCGTGCTTGTTCACAATGGAATAATAATAGGAGAGGGATACCATGAAATTTATGGCGGCCCACATGCAGAAGTCAATTGCTTGTTATCAGTAAAAGCGGATGATCGTTCATTGATTCCTGAATCTACTCTGTATGTTTCTCTCGAACCCTGTATTCATCATGGCAAAACACCTCCATGTGCTGATCTCATCATTCGGGAAAAAATACCCAGGGTAGTGATAGGCTGCCGTGATCCTTTTAGAGAAGCAAATGGAAAAGGGATAGAGAAATTAATTGCAAACGGGGTGAATGTAGAATTTCCTGTTTTGGAAGAATTGGCAATTGAAAAAAATCGCCGCTTTTTAACTTTTCATCAACTGAAACGACCCTTTATCGTTTTAAAATGGGCTGAATCATCCAATCACAAAATTGGAGGAAAATCCGGCGGACGAATTCAGATTTCCAACCAATATTCGAATCGGCTTGTACACAAATGGCGAAGCGAAGAAGCGGGTATTCTGATTGGAACCAAAACCGCATTATTGGATAATCCGGAATTGACCACACGTTTGTGGGAGGGAAAGAATCCGGTCAGAATCGTTATAGATAAAGAACTCAGGCTTCCGGACAACCTGAATATATTTGACAGGAAAGCTCCGACTATTATACTTAACATGAATAAAGAAATGCAATCAGGGGAGCTTTTATTTAAAAAAATAAATGGTGAACAAACGGATATTCCTTCCATCATATCCACTCTGCACTCTTTACATATTTTAAGTATCCTCGTCGAAGGAGGAGCGAACCTATTACAATCTTTCATTGACTCCGGGTTTTGGGATGAAATCCGGATCATTACCAATACTGGAATGATAATAGACGAAGTAATCTCGTCGCCTGATTTCAGGAATGCTTTTCTTCTGAAGTCGGAGAAATATACTACAGATACCGTTTGCTATTATCGACAACTTTAAAGTGTGGTAGTGTGGTAGTGTGGTAGTGTGGAAGTTATTTTTTTTCACTACCACACTACCACGCTACCACACTACCACACTCTCCTGAGTCATTTACTCACCACCAGTTCTTTCGTTCCACCTTGGTAATTGTAAAACCCTTCCCCGGTTTTTACACCCAGATTCCCTGCTGCTACCATGTTTACCAGTAAAGTTGCAGGAGCATATTTTGGATTACCGAATCCTTCCTGTAAAACTTTCAATATAGCCATACAAACATCGAGACCTATGAAATCCGCAAGTTGTAAGGGTCCCATAGGATGAGCCATTCCAAGTTTCATAACCGTATCAATGGCTTCTGCAGATGCTACTCCTTCCTGGAGGCAGATGATTGCTTCATTGATCATTGGCATTAGAATACGGTTTGAAATGAATCCGGGATAGTCTTTCACAACACAGGGTGTTTTATCCAGTTGTTTGGATAATTCAATTATTTTTTTTGTAACAAAATCAGCCGTCGCATATCCATTAATCACTTCCACCAGTTTCATAAGCGGTACCGGATTCATAAAATGCATTCCAATCACCTGGGAAGGGCGTTTTGTTACGGCTGCAATTCTTGTAATGGAAATAGAAGAAGTATTGCTGGCCAAAATTGCTGTCGGCAAAGCATGTTCATCCAGTTCCCTGAAAATCTGGAGTTTGATATTTTCATTTTCAGTTGCAGCTTCAATAATATAATCGGCTTTATGAACACCTTCTTTAATATTTTGGACAGGATGTATGCGATTGAATACATTGATCTTTTCATCAGATGAAAGAATCCCTTTCTGAACCTGCCTGTCGAGATTTTTAGAAATGGTTAATAATGCCTTTTCCAATTGTTCCGCGCGAAGGTCCACCAGGTTAACGGGAAAACCATATTGCGCAAAAACATGGGCAATGCCATTGCCCATAGTACCGGCTCCAATGACAGCAATTTTATTCATGGGCTAACTTTTTCTGGCAAGGATACGAAGCTTCTCTCAAGTTTTTACCCTTATCTTGCAGCACCTATGTATCCGAATTTATACTACGCAGTTAAAGACCTGTTTGGCCTAGATTTAAAGTTCCTTCATTTTATAAACAGTTTTGGGTTTTTTGTCGCGCTTTCTTTTATTGGCGCAGCAATGGTTATTACCAGTGAACTGAAAAGGAAAGAAAGGGAGGGCCTGCTCGAAGCAGAAGATGAAACTATTATTGTAGGTAAACTTGCCAGTCCGGGAGAGCTGCTTACCAATTTCATAATTGCCTTTCTATTCGGGTACAAGCTTATCGGTCTTTTTATTTCGAATTCCCAGTTGACCCAAAACCCTGCTGATTATATTTTTTCTTCTGCGGGAAACGGCTGGGCAGGCCTTGCTTTAGGATTGTTTTTCGCCGGTTTAAAATGGTATGAAAAATTCAAACATAAATTACCCAAACCGGAGGAAAGAATAATCAGGATCTGGCCTCACGACAGGGTAGGAGACATCGTAATCTACGCTGCTATATTTGGATTTCTGGGCGCGAAGATTTTTAACAGTCTGGAAACCTGGGATGAGTTTATTAAAAACCCGGTAGAATCCCTGATATCTTTTAGCGGTCTTACTTTTTACGGAGGATTGATTGTCGCAGCCCTGGCTATCTGGTATTATGCACGAAAACATAAAATCGGATTCTGGTATCTGAATGATGCAACAGCACCTGCCCTCATGCTTGGCTATGGTACTGGCAGAATTGGTTGCCAGGTATCGGGTGATGGGGATTGGGGAATTCCTAATAGCGCATATGCTGTAAGTGATAATCTGAAATCCATTCCTGCCCCAGCACAAAATTTCCAATTCCAGCTCGGCAGAAATACGTACTACTATATGAGTGAATTTCATACACTTGATGTGCCTCACCTGGCTGTAAAAGGACCCTCATTTCTTCCAAACTGGCTTTTCGCATATCCTTATCCGCATAATGTGATAGGAGCAGGTATAAAGATTCCCAATTGTCTCGGACCCTATTGCAGTTACCTTCCAGTCCCAGTTTTCCCAACACCTTTTTATGAAACTGTCATTTGTGTCGGATTATTTTTTCTCATTTGGTCAATTCGGAAGAAATTCAGGGTACCCGGAACTCTTTTTGCGTTTTATCTCAGTTTAAATGGAATAGAAAGATTTTTTATTGAAAAGATTAGGGTGAATACCCGTTATTCAATCCTTGGATTTCACCCAACCCAGGCAGAAATCATTTCCACCCTGCTGATTATTGGTGGAGGTTTTCTGTATTATTACTTAAAAAAACAACAGACTCATAAACTTAAAGCCTAAGGCCTAAAACTTTATTATTAATTTCCTTGTCCATTTTGCCGGGAGCAGGTTTATAATGACTTTCACTCATAACCTATAACCCATAACTCATAATTTCTCGAGCCCTGCCGCTGATCCGCAAATCATTGCTTTTATCCCAAATTTGACTACGGCTGCAACATCTTTTTCTTGGTTGCGTCCAATTCCATGATTGAATTTTTCCGGTCATCAATAAAATCAGCCTTCCAACATAATGCATTGTTCTATGTTATGCTCAGTACCAATCTTTGTACTGTAATAATCTAACAATAGTACCAAGCCAAACTAGAGATCATGAAAATCATTACTACACTGTTTCTGCTGATATTTACAGGTTATGTAAATGCGCAAACCCTGATAAAAGGATCTGTTCAGGATGAAAACAAATCACCCCTGGAGGCGGCAAGTATTTCCCTGATAAAAGGGACGGATACCCTTTCTTTCAAAAATGAAGTAAGCAA
>DASZHV010000124.1:0-50277 GCA_035937535.1 Puia sp.
TATTTGCAGCTCAAATTTTTGACTCCGTAGCTCAGTTGGTAGAGCAAAAGACTCTTAATCTTTGGGTCCTCGGTTCGAGCCCGAGCGGGGTCACTTAACGAAACAGCCTAAACTAGGATGTTTCGTTTTTTTATGCCAATAGACTATATTAACGAATAAGATGCGATACTCTTGTTAGTGGTTCGATTACTGTCAATAAATCACTGCATCTTTTCCTTTATGCAAGACTAAAATGAGACGAAAGTAAGTGTGGGTCTGCGTTTTAATAGGTTCGATTTCTCATTAGGGTTTCTATCTTATTATATGCTTCATGTTTGGTATGGTTCTGGGCAATATGGTAAAAAAAATCTGGTATAATAGCTGCCTCGCAGTCATTTATTTCAAAATTGTTTTTAGCGCAAGAGCAAATCATTGGATTCAGGTGCTTTCAATCGAAGCTGCAGGGCATTTTTCAGTGATAATAGTAATAGTAGCTGCTCCGGCCTTAATTATCAGTTACTTTGATTTTTTTGCTCTTTTAATTTCCAGCTACTTGTTGGGCCTTTTCAAAATGACTTGCTGCAAACGTTTTTCATTTTTATCTCCCCATTCTCCTAATGTATTAATAACTGGAATTAAGCTTTTTCCAAATTTAGTTAGGCTGTATTCTACTTTAAGTGGGATTTGAGAGTGAATAGTTTTGTTAATTAGCTCGTGTTGTTCTAATTCCTTCAACTGCATATTTAGTACTCTGCGTGATGCAGCAGGTATTTTGCGCTGCATTTCACTAGGGCGCATATAGCCCTTATTAATAAAATAGAGCATCTTCATTTTCCATTTACCATAAAGTACTTCAGCGACAAGATCTAAGCCACAATCCAAAACGATAGGTATTTTTCTTTTATACATTTTGGTGAGTATTGATTTCTATGGAACTACCATGTAAAACAAAGTTAATTGTATGATGAAAATTATCCAAGTTCGGAAGAACGATGGTGATAAATTTTTCACCTACGGAATATTTTTTCCCTACTTGGTAAAACATAAGTTTTCTTTCAGCTTTGTTAGTTCATTTCAAGATCAATCAATTAAATTAAATACAGCGATACCGAATAAAACCCAGTGCGCTTTTGAATGTTTAAAAAAAGCATAGTTTATGGAAGCAAAAGTCAATTCGGGATACCTTCAGGTAATGATAAGTTGTGAAATCGGACAGCAGGGTTTAAATATTCTTCAGGCATTAATCGAAAAGCATCTTGCCTTTGGAGGGCCAATATTTAGCGGACCCGCAAAATTTTTGTGGAAAAACGAAATTGTTGAGCATGACTATTGCTATATTTTTACATTTACCCGTGAGGACTTAAGAGATGATCTTATACGGGAGGCTGAATCGGTTTCTGTTGAAGCTATTTGCATGATGTCGTTCTCACCGCCTGATAGCAATAAGGCCTTAATGAGAATTCTTGAAGACAGTTTTGAAAATCGTGGATATCAACCTAAACCTAAACGTAAAAACACAGAGGCAGCTTTGACATTTGTACCTAATAATGAGATACCTAATCGTACAAAGGATTCTTTTGGAGATCTAAAAGAAGCAGTAACTCAAGATCCTACACGTTAAATGCTGTCTTTATTTAATCTTCAAATTCACGATAAAGGTCGAGGCTTTTATCATTCGCCCTTTTCGATGACTGATAAATTAAAGCAACCAAAAGAAATATATCGTTCAAAAATCTAAAGCAAAAATATAATATGAAATTACCGCAAATTATTGCCGATCTGTTAAACGCACAAGAGCAATATGATTCAATTGCATTTTCCGAGTGCTTCTCTAACGACGCAGTTGTTTTTGACGAGGGCAGAACCTACCATGGCAGAGATGAAATCAGGCAGTGGAACGAAATGACTAATGCCAAATACAAGACTAAATACAAACCACTTGAAATTTCGAATAGCGGCGACGATCTAATATTAACAGCTAATATTTCCGGAACTTTTGATGGAAGCCCTGCCACAATCAAATATAACTTTGTACTCAAACAGGGGAAAATTATCTCGCTTAGAATTTAAGTCAAAACAATAAGATACAACAGCTTCGATTGCTCGATTGTATTTTAACTGTTCGTTGATATTGGAGGGTTTATGTGCACCGGTTTTTATAGTAGTCATTGAATCGACAGATCCTTCGGTTTTATTTTTTCGATGGAGTTACACGCGACCAAAAATATTAATAGAACGAGGGAAATTGGTTTGATAAAAAAATATTTTTTTGGCGAATGAGCCTTCTCCTGAATAGTAATTATAGTTTATTGAATTTTCTCTATATCACCCATTTTCCAGCTTTTATTAAAATAATTCTCGGTCGGTCCGTAAAAACGCATATATGCAAACCAGTGTTTCCCCTTTAGGGTCTGTATCCAGTTTTTTTCTTTTCCTTGCGGAGCGACAGGACCGAAATATAAATCAACCGAACCATCAGCATTTTTGTTTAATTCCTTGCGCGAAGATAGATCCGCATTATGTTGTGGGTTATCAATCAAAGTCCTCGTGACTGCATCGTAAACCGTAACCGACCAGAAGTTTACAGCAGGCGGATTGGAGGGAATATGTAAAGTATAACTACTATCCCCATTCAACCAGTTTCCGTCCTTATCAGAATAGGCACCCAGGTATGCCTGACCGACATTGGGAGTTTTGCTGATCATCGATTTTCCATAGCCGAAAGCTTCATAAAAATAAGATGTGCGCTGAAAAAATTCATCGTAATCCACAGACCTCTGGGAAGGATCTGAAATGATCATCACGTAATCCCATTTCCTGTCAGGCCAGTGATAAACGCTGTCAAACCGTTTATCAAATGAATTAGAAACCGCCATCAATCTGCCCCTTCCAACAGCTGCAGTCAGGATTTTCTTCTGGCGTTCTGTAGGATTAAATGGCTGGCCCTTTTTAATGCCCAAATTATCTAACCAGGCCATAAAAAAACGGTCCCGTTCCTCTACCGGTTCTTCCTGGATGATGTTGTTTAAAATTTCCCAGTAATTGATGCCATCCGGCTGAATAGCAAAATATTTTTTCCTGTCTGGAGCAATCACTTTTGTCTTAGGTGGATTTGAACGCTGTGCATATGGGTAAATCTTAACCCCATGAATCAGTAGTTCGATTTTTTTCGGGTCAGGATCCAATGCACGCAATCCAAAAAATACATTCATCGTTGTACAGGGAATGGTAAAATATCCGGGGGCTTTAAAATTTTTCTGTCCGGGAGGAAGCAAGATATATTTTCCTCCTTTCCCTCTGTCTGTTCCCGTTTCACTCAAAGAAACCAGTTCTCTTTGCCAGCAGTCTGAAAGTCCGCCTGCAATATGACCTGCAGGCATTTCAATGACCAGTGGACCGGTTTTTTTTAAATCAATAAAAGATACTATATAAGGTGTTGTTGCATTGGCAGTAAGTATCCCCAATCTGTCCTCCAAAGAATTATAGGCGACCAGATCAAAACTGCTGGCGCCAAATATTTTCTCCTGGTCCTCCTTAAATTTTTCTACAGCAACAATGGGTAATCCCCACAGATAGCATTGAACGGCCTGCTGGTAATCCATTTCATCAAACAATGCGGGTATGGATTGTTTTGATGGAAGTTCCCCATCCATTTGAATTGTTTGCTCAGAAATATTGGTTAATCCATTTGTCGTTGCTGTTGAATCAACAGCCTGGTTTAATTCGCTTTTTGAATTTTGATTGCAGGCCAGAATACCGAACGACAAAATTGTTAAAAGAGTAAATGGTTTCATAAAAAACTTTTTACTTTATTCATTCAATCTTTATTTCCTGACTGAAGCTGAAGCATCATGCCTTCGATCATCTTCGTAAAATCTCCAGACATAGGCTTTTGCCTGGGAGGAAATTCCTTGAACGATGTCAGATGTTTTTCCATTAAGTCCAGTATTGGCCGAAACACCCATGTCTTGTGCTCTGCAAGCTGACGGGTAAGATCATCATCCGTTCGGCGTTCATAAGGGTCCATTAAAAGATTTATCAGTAATGCCCGGCCATAAGGTTGCAGTTCATCATCCCATTTTCCTTCTCGTTTGGAAGAAAATACTAGCTTAAACTGGTTGTAGCGAATGGCAGTCAGATTCGTTTCATCATAGTAGAAATAATAGTTTCTTTTTGACGGTCCTTTTCCTGTGATCAAATCTGTCTGATCGACGCCTTCCAGCAATACTTTAAATTGCTTACCATTGTAGGTCGTGCCTTTTTTAAGTTTCTCTGCAACATCCGGTTCTCCCGCAACGGAGGCAAACGTAGTAAATAAATCTTCCAGCGACATGATTTCACTATTCTGAGTACCTGGCTGTACTTTGCCTGGCCAGCGAATGATGCAGGGAATTCTTACAGCACCCTCCCATGTGGTTCCTTTATCGCCTCTGAAAGGAGTCGTTCCTCCTTCGGGCCACATATACTGGTAAGGACCATTGTCCGTAGTGTAAATGACGATGGTATTCTCCGTTAATTTTAAATCATCAATCAGCTTGAGCAATTCGCCCACTTCCTTATCGTGCTCAGCGAGCGCATCGCCATATTTATCTTCCCCATTTTTCGAGGCACGGGAAACACCTATTTCATCTTTATTCAGGTGTTGAAATACATGAAGGCGGGAGGGATTATACCAGACAAAGAATGGTTTAGTGGAAGCAGACTGTGCTTTTATATATTGTTCGGTTTTGGCGAGTATCTCTTTGTCATAATTTTTCATTCTCTCTGTGGTCAAAGGACCCTCATCGATAGTAGGTCCTGTGGCTGTCCCGGATATTACTCCTCTTGGATCATATTTCTTTTTGTAAGCAGGATCACTCGGGCGGTCAAGGTCCTCCGGATCTTCATTGGCATTCAGATGATACAGGTTGCCGTAAAAAACATCAAAGCCGTGGCGGTGAGGTAAAAATTTTTCAAGGTCGCCAAGATGATTTTTTCCGAACTGTGCAGTTGCATATCCCTTCGACTTCAACACATCGGCCAGCGTGGGGTCCTCGGGTTGCAATCCGACTTCGGAACCTGGAACACCTACGGTAGTCATTCCCGTGCGAATGGGTAGCTGTCCGGTTATAAATGCCGCCCGGCCCGCAGTACAACTCGGCTGACCGTAAAATGAAGTGAGTTTTAAACCTTGACTAGCTATCCTGTCTATATTCGGAGTGGGAACTCCCATGATATCGCCTCCATAGCAACCTAGGTTTGTCAGGCCGATATCATCCGCCATAATGACGAGAATGTTCGGTTGTTTTTTCTGGGCTTGCAACTCACTCATTGCAGCAAGACTTAACAAGCCGACCAAAATGAAAAACCATTTTTTGAATTGGTAATGTGACATAAATAACCTTTTTGATTCGAGAATTACTAGTTCAACACCTGGAACAAGAACAGTTCAAAATTCGTAGCGACATCTGATTGGAATAAAAAAAAATTGTAACCCTCTAGATTTTAGGACAATACTAATTTAGACTTTTTCCTACTTTTTTGGTAACGGCTCCCTATAAACAGAATAGCTTTTCAGTGACAACTTAACGTGACCTCAATAAATAGTGAAGTTTTATCCAAGAACATCCGGTGAACTCATCGGCATTCGGTGATTTCGCCGATCCGTTCCCTCGTTGACGTACAATATTTTACGCTAAAATACCTTGCTATTTGAAGCGATTCATTCATTCTGAAAATCAAATTATTAAGTCCAGGTAAAAAAACTAAGTCAGGCAGAAAGAGAAGCTAAAAGTTTCAAATCTCTTAAGAAATGGTTCGAGATCAGCCCGGTGAGGTCACTTAACGAAACATCCTAATTTAGGATGTTTCTTTTTTTTACGGCAATAGACGATACTAACCAATGAGTTGCGATACTCTGGTTAGTGGTTCGATTACTGTCAATAAATCGCTCCATCTTTTCCTTTATGCAAGACTAAAATGAGACGAAAGTAAGTGTGGGTCTGCGTTTTAGTAGGTTCGATTTCTCATTAGGGTTTCTATCTTATTATATGCTTCGTGTTTGTTATGGTTTGATTTGTATTTTGAAATAAAAAAAGACAAAGACTGTGAAATGTTTGTTTTGTTTATCGCGATACACAGGGGCATAACACGACCTTCGGTTACTCGTTTGGCAAGAATTGAATGAAGGTCTTGGCCATACGGTAGATCGGTTAAGATGACTGCAAACAACGCAAGAAAATTGTCTGTATTGGAATATGTTAGTTCCACGGGCTTTAAATTATAAATACGATATGTTGACTTTGGTTGCATTCAAACAGACACTATAGAACAATTTTTATAAAAAATAAATCCCTTATTATATTCAAAAGGTTGCAACCTTTTGGATCATATTGTATTTTTAAAGAAAAAGTCGTTTGAATTTATTGGAAGAAGAACAATTAATATTTCAAATTAAAGCTGAACCTTTAAAGTTTGGCATCTTATTCGATAAATTTTACCCTCTGATGTTCCGTTACATCTATAACCGTACGCTAAACTTTGGGGTGTCCCAGGAAATTGCCTCCGAAACTTTTTTGAAAGCTTTCCTTAATATTCATATGTTCAAATGGAGAGGAGTTTCTGTATCCTTTTGGTTGTATCGGATTGCAAATAATGAAGTTGGTCAATACTACCGGAAAGTTAAGTATAGACCGTCTTCTATCGACCAGCTCATAGAAACACGAGGCTGGGACTATGTTGACCCAAAGAGTACCATGGAGGACAAAAATGCATTGGAAGCTGAAGTAGAAAAACACCAGAACTATAAACTTATACAAGAAAAAATGAGACTTTTGGGTATATATTACCAGGAAGCCCTGGCCCTGCGTTATTTTGAGAAAAGAAGCATAAAAGAAATCGCAATCATTTTGGGTAAACCTGAAGGCACGGTGAAGTCTTTGCTTTCAAGAGCCCTTGCCCAGCTTAAAATTATGTTATCATAGAAATAATCTATATGGAAGAAAATGAGTTAAAAAAAACACTAGAGACATTGAGTGTCCCGGATTTTACAGAATTGAGTCATGGGAAATATCTCAAATTAGCCATCATAAATGCGAAGAAATCTTCGAGAATCACATTTTGGTTACTATCGATTCCACTTCTAATCCTATTTTCTGCATTTCTTCAATCAATGTTCAAGGTTTCAATCCCGCCTTGGTCATGGCTACAAAAGTTTTCCCCTTTTTGGCCGGTTTGGATTAGGTTTGGAGTTTTTCTTTTGGTTTTAATTGTCATTCCATCAATAGTAGTTATTGTAAATCTGCTGTCAATTCTTTGGTTATATTATGATAGAAAAGAACACATATTGCATGTTTCAATTCGTGTAAGAAAATTTAATATTATCATAATAGTTGCAGCAGGTTTACTTGCGCTGTTATTCATTGGCCATTCACTTATCGATTTTTTTAATGGCACTCATTAAGCTTTCATTTTCATCCTGGTCGGTGTCGGTTCATTATTGAGATAGACTGGTAATAAATCAGGGGGCGCTAAATAATTTTCTATCTTTTAGAGGAATAACTAATTTAAGGCCTGACCAGATTTAATCAATAGCACAAACTTTTACATCGACAAGGCCATGAGAATATGCACGCCATCTTATGCGATCCTCGGATACATTTGTGCGAACTTTTTGAGCTTTTTTAGCCAAAAAATCAAAAAAGACCACATGGGGGCTAATTGCTTTTTGACATAAGCATGTCTTTCATTAATTGATCAAAATCATTAGTGAAATAATGATTAAGTCTTTTTCACATGTTAAATCCTCAATTTATTTTAGCCTTTTGGTAAACTAGAAAATATAGCGAATAGTGGTTGGGTGGTGTAAGTCCCCTCAAAAATCCTACAGTTAAAAAGTAGACAATAAAGTCTAAATTTAAATACTGTAGGTCATGAAAAAGTCTAAATTTACCGAGAGCCAGATCACGGCCTCTATTAAGGCCTACGAAGCTGGTAAAGATGTCCAACAGATCTGTAGGGAGCTAAAGATCAACCGGGCAACTTTTTACAACTGGAAGAAAAGGTATTCAGGCATGGATGCCGAGCTACTCAGGCAGTTCAAAGAGGTACAACGAGAAAATGCGGAGCTGAAACGTATGTATGCTGATCTGAGCCTGGATCATTCACTGCTTAAAAAGGTCATCGAAAAAAAACTTTAAGGCCCTGTCAAAAGCGTGACATTGCCCAGGATCTTGTTCTGGAGGATAAAGTAAGCATTGTCAGGGCCTGCCGGATTGTTGACCTGGATCGTTCCATGTTTTACTATGAGTCTACGCGGGATGACCGCGAAGTGGAGAACAAGCTTAACAGCTACATTGAAAATAAACTTTTATGCAACAGAGGTTGTCCGGAATACTATAAAAGACGACGCCGAGAAGGTATTCAGTGGAATCACAAGCGTGTGGAGCGTGTGTATCGAAAGATGGGATTGAGCCGCCGACGCAAAAAGAAAAGAAGAATTCCTAATCCAGAGAAAAGGCCACTGGTTCAGCCCGATTTAAAAAATGAGACCTGGAGTATGGACTTTGTCGAAGACAGGCTAGAGAATGGCAGAAAGATCCGAACTCTGAATATCATCGATGATTATAACCGGGAAGCACTGGCCATGGAAGTATCCTTTTCTTTTCCGGCAGAACGGGTTATTGAGATTTTATCACAGTGTATTGAGTGGAGAGGAAAGCCAAAAAGAATTCGCTCAGACAACTGTACCGAGTTCATCGCAGGAAAAACAAAAACGTTCTTCTTAAAAACAAAAATTGATCATATACCCATACAAAAAGGAAAGCCATCGCAGAATGGATATATTGAACGCTTTAACAGGAGTTACCGGGAAGGAGTGTTGGATGCATTCATTCTGACGACAATTCATGAAGCCAAAGAAGAAACATTGCAGTGGATGGATGATTACAATAATAACCATCCGCATGACAGTCTCGGTGATAAAACGCCAGCAGAATGCGGATGAGAAAGGTATTTAGTAATTCTAGGGAAACGGATTAGTTGCCCTTCAGGCTGTAGGAAAAAGGGGGGACTTACATACCGCGTGACATGGACAAACTTTATGTGGGATGGACCAAGCCGGGAGAATGGATAAATTATACAGTTAAAGTGAACGAGACTAGCAGTTACGCTATGAGTTTATTATATACTTCCAACGGTGAAGGAACCATTTCGTTTGATGTAGATGGAAGCGAGGCGATAGGCCCGCTGAAAATAAATTCGACCTACGATGCGCGGGATACCGTTTCCTGGCGACAATGGCATCACTGGAACAAGACTGATTCTCTTGGCTCTATCACACTGAAAAAAGGAGTGCATGTACTCACCCTGCACATCATCACGAATGGAAATATGAACCTCGATTATATGGAATTGACAACTGCTTTTAAAAAATGAAGCGATAGTGAGAATCATTCCTTCTCAAGAAAATAAGCTTTTTTTTCTTCTCATGCTAAGCCTAGCCGGTCAAATAAACATCACGGGCATTTGATTGTAATCAGCCAGAAAGCGTGGCTAAAAGCTTTAAATCACATAAAAAGTGGTTCGACATCAGCCCGATGAGGTCACTTAACGAAACATCCTAATTTAGGATGTTTCTTTTTTTTACGGCAATAGACGATACTAACCAATGAGTTGCGATACTCTGGTTGATAGTTCGATTACTGTCAATAAATCACCCCATCTTTTTCTTTATGCAAGACTAAAATTAGCTAGAAGTAAATACTGGTCAACGTTTTAATAAGTTCGATTTCTCTTTAAGGTTACTATCTTTTTAAGTGCTTCGTGTGTACCGGTTCAGTCCCTGGCAATTTAAATTTTTCCTCTTCAGTGGTTTTTCGCCATGGTGGATGATGATTACGGTTTGGGAGAATGAGAAAACAGTAAAGCATAAAAAGAAAAGAGCAATCAATGCAACTCAAATCAGTTTATTTTGCATCAGCAAAAATAATCGTTGTTCAATTGCAGATGAATTTTATCGGAATTCATTTTTTAGATATGGATCACGGCTGGGCTTGCACCTTCGGCGTATATGTTCTGACCTTAAACTAGAAACTGGTCGTTCTATTCCGCAGTCCTCATTTGTTCAATTACTTGCCAATCATTGATTGCAAAGGCATATTCCGCGTGATAGTGTCCGGTGAGAAGAAACCATCTCGCTGGATATTGAAGGTCAAGACCATGATCCTTCGAATGGCCAAAGAATAAAAAACCGATGACTAGAATCGAGTAACTGTCTAAAATAAAACATTAATTAACTTTGTACGGATACTAAAGACTTTAAATGCATGAATACACTTTTCCCAATATTTTTAAAATTGGAAGAACTACATACTTTGATTGTCGGTGGAGGAAAAATCGGGCTTGAAAAGATTTCTGCAGTAATGGCAAATTCTCCGAAGGCAAAAATTACACTGGTTGCCCCGCAAATTCGAAAGGAAATTATTGAATTGGCTGCAGGAAATCCAAATATCCATATTGTCTACAGAATTTTTATCGAACAGGATCTGGTGGATAAGAACCTGGTGATCATTGCAACAAATAATAAAAAGGAAAGCGAAAACATTAGGAATCTGGCAAAGAAACACTATCTGTTATGCAATGTGGCGGACACGCCGGAACTCTGTGATTTTTATCTTTCGTCAATTGTACAAAAAAATGACCTGAAAATTGCGATATCCACCAATGGATTATCCCCCACGGCTGCAAAACGAATAAAGGAAACGCTGCAGGAATGTTTTCCCGACCAAATTGAAACAACACTTCAAAATTTACAAAAAATAAGAGAATATCTGACCGGTGATTTTAGTGACAAAGTATTTCAACTGAATAAAATTACCGAAACTTTAATAAAAAGTTATAAATAATAGCTTTCTTTCTGATAGTTATTTATTTAAAAAATCGAAAAATATTAGTCAGAAGTATCCTGTCAAATAAGATTAAAATGATTGGAAATACATAAATAATTTTTATAATAAATTCAATTCAAATGCTGGGTATCGTTTTGTGCGGGGGTACAAGCAGTCGGATGGGCCGTGATAAAGGATTACTATTATCAACAAACGGCACCTGGGCCAAAAAAATGCTGAATAATTTAAGAGAACTTGGAATAACATCGGCACTTTCCGTCAATAGTAACCAGTTCGAACAATATGCAACCGAATTTACTAAGACTGAATTGATCGTGGATAGCGACCTGATCCTGCTTAAAGGCCCTTTGGCAGCAGTTCTTAGCGTGCATGCGAAATATCCTTTGGAAGACTTATTTGTAACTGCCTGCGATATGCCCCTCATGGACACAATAGTTCTAAAGGAATTATTTAATAATTATCTGAAGGATTCAGGGAAAGCTTGTTTTGTGTTTACAAACGAAGGAGAACCGGAGCCTCTATGTGGAATCTATTCTGCTAAGGGTTTAGCCAAAATTAAAACAATGTATGATGGCGGGCAACTGGTCAGGCACAGCATGAAATTTATACTTGATCATTTGGTTACATCCCTGATCCCCATTCCCGAAAACTGGAAAATATATTTTAAAAATGTCAATGCCCATGCCGACTTAAACGGATTGTAATAAAAGAGATGACATTTGTATGGGTAGAAAATCTGTTTTATTTGATTCGCATAAAGGACACCGGTAGTCATCCGGTAAAGCTGAAAATGATAAACCAGGAAGAATATTGCATTCAGGTTCCCCTACTTCTTCATCATAAACAGTACCACAGTGCCGGCATTCATGAACTACTTTTTCAATATTTTTCCCCGGATGTTCATCCTCATTTTTAAAATCCTGTATTTCCATAACAACTTTGGTGCATTGCAAATCATAGTAAAGTTTGAAAAGAGAAATCAGGTAAATGGCCAGATGTTCTTTTTGAATACCGGTTCTATAGAGGATGTAATTTTTAGAATTGGGGTTAAAATCTTCAGTATATAAAATATCATATTTATCCAGGGATTTCAGTTTGCCCCGTATCAGGTTGAACTGTTTTCTGACAATAACAGACCCGAACAAGCCACTGTTGGGCTGGGTTTTAATTGCCAGACAAAGGCCAAAGGTTCTTACATCTTCTTTATCAAACTGCCGTATGATAAAGTGCTTGATGGTCAGTCCCTCTTCATTGGTATCTTCCACCTGCCAGTTTAATTCATTGGAAGCGTGTCGAACATTGATATGGTGTTTATTTAATGCGTAGTTCCACAGGGGTCTGTGTTTTTCTTCGATATTTTTTATGATCAGGGATTTCCAGGGGGTAGCATAAAGCTGACCAACTTTGGTGTCCATGCATATCCTGCATATATCTTTAAGAAAAGCAACCGAAAACAATTCACTCCGCTGGTAAAGTCCCAGCCAGGATTTATTCCCATAACTGTTGTAACCTTCATAATAGGGTAACTTGAATTGGGGTAACTCAAGCGGTTTATCTAACGGCTTCGAAAGAATATTTAAATGTTTTGTGAGGTTTTCATTTATTCGTTTTCCATCCCATTCGTTATTCTTAAAATAAGTTTCGGATTGTTCCCGAATCATTTCTTCCAGATGCCTGGACAACCGCGGTATTTCGTTTGTATAAACCAGTTCTTTCCAGGGGAATAGTGTATTCGTCTTCGGAAAACGAATATAAAGATACCAGAAATGAGGATTTCTAGAGGCTATCCAATTAATGTTACCGGTAAAAAAAGGGGTAAATGTTTGACCTCCATCGGAAATATTTATTTTCAATTCGGGTTTGTAATCAAAAAGATCAAAAATGTCCTTATACACACCTTCCTTGACCCAGGAATCTTTAATAAATATTTCTTCTGCAGGATAAGAACTGAGAATATTAGGATGATCGTCCCTGTTGACTTCATAATAAATCCCGCGTGACTTTAAAGAATCAGTAAGTTTTAAATGATCTTTTAAGGATGCGTCAATCAATACCTGCTGCCTTAATCCAAAACGCAGTTCTGATATGGAAGCCGCCTCCAAAGCGGTTAATAAATTTAGTAAAGATCCCGGGGAAATGATTCCACCAGTAAAATTTATTTTAAATCTGAATGCGTGTCTCATATCCCTTTTTTAACTAAACCAAATTCTAAGAGCGCCTTTTTAAAATTTTTGCTTTCATGACCCGGCTTCGATAATTTGACCATTGCAAAACGTTGAAGTATGCTTAACTCCTTCCATTGATCTATGGTAATATGCAGTTCGAATTGAAGGCATTTCTCTTTTAATGAATCTGGTATGCAATCCGAATTAATCCATACAGCATTCTCATCTGTATTCAAAAAAGTCAGTTTTTCCAGAGAATATTTTTTAGCCAACGTCAACACATTATCCTTATAGTCCAAAAGTTCCTGATGCGCGATACAGGAATCATTTGCCAAACGGGTTCGTTCAATTGCGTTAAACCTGCTCCATGCTTTTAACGGCAGTTTAATTCCAATGGTATCCAGCTTTAGACGTACAATCATCGGAATACATCGCAAATTATCCTCGATAAAGTCTTCCTCGAACTGAAAATACTTAACATCTGAATGGTTTCCTGTCATGCTACCGTGGTTAAGTTTTCTGATACTATATGTACAAGGGAACCGATGTTTTTTTTCAAGATAGCTTCTACTTCAGATTTACAACTTCCGCATCCCAACGCGGCACCGCTTGCCAGACAAAGTGAGCCCAATTCTTTATTTCCCTGATTTATTTTGTTAACTATATTCCCTTCACCCACATTCCCGCAACTGCATATCAATTTCCCAATCACAGGTTCGGAGCCCTTCCCTGAACGCAAAAGTTGCAATCGCTTTTCAGAAAGTTCAATTTTGTTTTGAATCAGGTCCCGAAATTCAAGAAACTCTATTTTGTCACCGATCAATATGGCGCCAATTAATCGGTCATTATGAATAATACATTTTTTGTAATACCGCTTTGTTTTATCAATGAAAATAATTTCCTCATAGGCTTTATCATCCGGACATTCGATTATTCCTAAAGATACCAGGTCTGTACCGTTTATCTTTAGTATGTTCATAGATAAAGTGCCCTCATAATATTTTGAGATATCTCCTGATATATAGCGGGCTGCAATCTCAGCTTGTTGCTCAGCTGCAGCAGTTATTCCATAAAGATTTCCATCGAAAGATGAAATTTCACCCACAGCGAAGATTGCAGTATCGCTGGTTTGTAAATATTCATTTACCAGTACGCCTTGTTTGCAATCAAGTCCACAATCTTTCGCCAATTCAATATTTGGTGTGATTCCTACTGCCATTATCACTGCCTTACAATCGATGCTAAGGCCGCTTTTCAATTTGATACCTTCTACTGATTTGATTCCCAGGAATCTTTCTATTTCATCATTAAAATAAATGTCAATATTTCTGCTGGATAACTCTTCCTGAAGTAATTCACTGCCTAATTGATCCAATTGTCTGCCCATTAACCGGGAGGTGCGATGAATGATCGCTACATCCATATTGATTTCATTTAAAGAAGCCGCAAGCTCAATGCCAAGGAGTCCGCCTCCCACAATAATCACTTTCCCATTTCCGGGAGCAATATGTTTTTTTAATTGATCCGCATCAGCCTTGTTGCGTATGCTGAATATGCCTTCCATGCCCGGCGTATTTTTTATTGAAGCCGCCCGGCTTCCGGTAGCTAAAATTAATATGTCATAGGGATGAATTTGACCCCTGCTATCTTTAACTGACCGGGTATCCCGATAAATTTGCTCAATACTAATTCCTCTTTGCAGACAAATATCATACGCATACTCCTCTGCGCTTGTCATTTTTTGTAATTCCATCCAGCTCTGTTCGCCGCTTATATAAGCAGGTAACATGACCCTGTTATAAAAAGGATTGGTTTCCTTACTAAAAACAGTTATCTCATCTTCCGAATTCAATGTACGGTAACTCTTCAGAAAGGCAAATGCACCTGCGCCGGCTCCTATAATAATGATTTTCTGCCTGGGTTTTTTGTAACGGTTTACCTGAACACGTGAAAATTTAAAATCAGGTTCCTTGGATATCGGGTCTATTATATTACTGGTTACGTTATTTGCCCTGTTCAAATCATTATTCAGGATTTTCCCCCAATGCATGGGTAAAAAAACAACACCTTTTTTTATACCGGTTGTAAACTTAGCTTTTACCCTGACCTGACCGGATTCACTCGTTATTTCAACGAGTTCATTGTCCCGAATATTTCTTTCCTCCGCGTCGCCTGGATGAATTTCAAGAAATGATTCGGAAATATGTTGTTTGAGCTTACTTACTTTTCCGGTTTTGCTCATAGTATGCCACTGATCTCGGATTCGACCGGTCGTCAGGATCAGAGGGAAATTTTCATCAGGTTTTACCGATAGGTTTAAGTCGGGCACCGTATGGATGATCGCATTTTTAGATTTGGTATGAAAAACATGATCTTCAAATAATCGTCGGGTTCCGTATCCGCTGGAACCCATCGGGTATGGCCATTGCACAGTCCCTTTATCTTTTAATATCTTATAATTTAATCCGCTGATATCAATATTTGTATTTTTAGTTAGTGCACAATGTTCTTCAAAAACGGCGGCCATTGACGGATAAGAAAAGGCTTTTTCAAATCCCATTTTTTTTGCGAACCTGCAAAGGATCTCAGCATCCGGCAGCGCTTCACCGGGCGCTTTTACAATTTTATTTAAATGACTGATGCGCCTTTCCGAATTGGTCATGGTACCTTCTTTTTCGGCCCAGCCTGCAGCCGGGAGAACCACATCAGCATATTGTAAAGTTTCCGGTTTAGAAGATGTTTCCTGAACTACTACAAACTTTGCTTTCCCAAGTGCCAGCTCTACCAGACGAACATCCGGTAAACTTATTAAAGGATTTGTGCACATGATCCAAATAGCCTTTAGTTTACCATCATTCAATGCTTCAAACATTTCCGTAGCTGAAAGACCTGGATTGGGTGAAATGGCAACGCCTCCCCAAAACTTCTGTACAAATTCACGGTCCGCTGGATCCGATAGATTCCTGTGCGCAGGAAGCAGGTTAGCCATACCTCCAACTTCCCGGCCTCCCATGGCATTTGGCTGTCCTGTCAAAGAAAACGGACCTGCTCCTGCTTTGCCGATCTGACCGGTAATCAGGTGAAGATTTATAAGGCTTAAGTTTTTATTTACACCAATTATACTCTGATTAAGGCCCATCGCCCACATACTAATAAATCCTTTTGATTTTCCAATATAGAAAGCTGAAAGTCTTAAATCCTTTTCTTCAATTCCGCAAATCATGGCAGACTCTGAAATGGATCTTCGCATGACATGATCCAGGTACTTTTCAAAACCCTCCGTGTGATTTTTTACAAAAGAAGCGTCTATTGATCCGGCTTCAACAAGTAATCTTCCAATAGCATGATGTAACACAGCGTCTGTCCCTGGATTTATCTGGAGATGAATATCCGATAGTGTACAGGATTGTGTCAAGCGCGGATCGCTTACGATGATTTTAAGTGAAGGGTTTTTTGCTCTCGCTGCTTCAACTCTTCTCCATAAAATCGGATGACACCAGGCCGGGTTGGCCCCTGCTACAAAAATACAATCAGCTGATTCGATATCCTCATAACTACCAGGAACGGAATCTTCACCCAGAGCCATTTTATATCCTGCTACGGCACTGCTCATACAAAGTCTGGAATTGGTATCGATATTATTGCTTCCAATAAATCCTTTGATGAGTTTATTTACGATATAGTATTCTTCTGTAAGGCATTGACCGGAAGCATAAAACCCTACTGAATCCGGACCGTATTTTTCAATAAGCGTTTTAAAAACCAGGGCCGTTCTGTCCAGCGACTGATCCCAGGAAACTCTTTGTCGCGGCAGGTTTTTATTATACCGCATTTCGGGATAAAGCAATCGATCCTGCTGGTCCATTACGGTATAATGCAGGTTCATCCCTTTGCTGCAGAGCATTCCTTTGTTTACGGGATGATCTTTATCTCCTTCCACCCATATTTTACCATGTGGGTCCGTTTTTACTTCAATACCGCAACCAACACCGCAGTAGCAACAAGTTGATTTAACAGACATAATATTAGTTTCATGCGATAGCAAATTCCTGTGTTGCTTTTTTCGCACTAAATTTTTGAATTCCACGAAAACGGGTAATCAGAATAACCATTGCTATAATAATTATTATGTATCCGATATAATTAAAAGCCTGTATATAGGAAATCTCTTTTGATTTAAATAAAAATCCAAAAAGCATTCCGCCTGCATTACCGCCTGCTCCGACAATTCCACTAACCAGGCCAATATTATTTTTATTTACAAAAGGAACAATGCCATAGGTAGCGCCGTTCGCCATCTTTAGAAACAAGGCAAAGGATAACATAGAAATGATGGCGAAGACCAGGGACCCGGCATGGGCGAAGATGATGATACCGGTTCCTTCAAATAACAGCATGGCTGCAAGTAGTAATCCCTTTCCTCTTAAACCAAATCTGCTTCCTATTTTATCTGAAAATATTCCACCGAGGGCCCGGGCAAACAGATTCATAAATCCAAAAATTCCGGCCCAAAATCCTGCTGCGGATTGCGATAATTTGAAATTATCTACAAAGTGGAGTGAAGCTACATTGTCAAAAGTGATTTCCATACCGAAACACATGGCATAAGCTAGTGCCAGCGCCCAGATTCTCCAGTCAGACAAAATGGACCAGTCTGTTTTTACTTTTTCTTTTTGGGATTTTCCGGTTTCATTAATATTTCCATTGGGCGTGTCTTTTGTAAATTTATAATATAAAAAAGCCACTACCAGCATCAGTGCTCCGGGCAAAATCATCGCGTAACGCCAAGCCTCGGATTTGGTATAACCCATACCGACAATCAATGCGAATATGAGTGGCATAACCATATTCGTAACACCACCTCCCAAATTCCCCCAACCTCCTGCCACAGCGTTAGCAGTACCCTTGATGTTATCGGCAAACATCATGGAAGTGTGATATTGAGTAATTACAAAAGATGCCCCTATAACACCAATAGCCGCACGAAAAAGAAGGAAGCTCGTGTAATCCCTGGATAAGCCTACGAGAAAAAGTGGGATGGAACCTATTAAAAGTAGCCGGACAGCCGTGATCCGGGGTCCCCAGATATCACATAATTTACCAATGATCAATCGGGCGATGATAGTTGAGGAGACAGAAATAATGACCAGGTTGCCAACCTGCGACTTAGTCAGATGAAAGTCTGCACGAATCGTTGGCATCATCGGTGCAAGACCAAACCATCCAAAAAAACAAACGAAAAACATGAGCCAGGTGATATGAAAACTCCGCATTTGTATGCCTTTGAAACGAAAAATATGTAAATGCGTTAAAGGTTTATTTGATATTTCAGACATGATTTATTTTTTATTTAAGTCAATGGGTTATAATAGGCATGTGTGTACGAATTATTTTTTAAATAAAAAATCAGGATGAATATTTATCATGATATAGGCCCAGTTTGAATTGGAATTTGTATTGGGAACATTTTTTACATTCGCAGAAGTAAGTAAAGCCGTGGACCAGTAATGGCCATAGCCCGCTTCAAAACTGATTTCCTTTGTCAGGTTGTATGAATAGACGAAGTCCAATTCTTGTCCAAAACTTTTATTGTTGACAGGAATGGAAGAAACCAACACTTTAGCCGCGCTGCTGAACTGATGAAAATCGATGGTCAGCAGGGATTTGTCAGATAATATCCTTTTAAATTTCACATAATAGTCCGTTAATCCGCCTTTTCCGAAGGGACTCGCCGCATAATAATAGTCCATGAAACCCCAGAACTTATGAGGAGTTCCATACAGTGGATCGAAATTATTACTGGTTGATCCTGTTGTTCCGCCGGATGTAAAATCTATGCCTCCGCCCGCACTCGTTTTCTCATTAAAAAGGAATTGAACAAAGCCGCTGAGTAATCCGGCGCTTAAAGACTGTCCGGAGGATGATTTTCCGAATTGATAGTAGGCAGATGCGGTGATGCCAATTTTATGAAAGGTATTATTCAGATAAAAACCAGTCGTTTCTCTTGACCAGGTGCTGCTTTGATAAGTTTTGGATATTACATTATCCAATGTATCTGAATTGTATTTACTAAACTGGTCCGAAAAAAACAAAAAGGAAATATTACCGGTATTTAATTTTTTACCGGCATACAGGAATTCCAGACTTTTGTACATGGTTCCCCCATTGGTGGAAGCGGTATAGTTGCCCGGTGGCGTAGGATTATAAATGGTTCCGGAACTGTTTTCCTGATTTTGGTTGTAAGCGCCCGCCAGGTGTATTTTCCATAACCCTGATTCATATTTCAATACGGCAGCGTCAAATCTTCTGCCCTGCTGCAGCCAGTCCAGGTTCCCGATTAATCGCTGGTCATCATAAACCAGTTCCTGTCGGCCGATTTTCAGACTCAGGCTTTTATTTTTCAGTGAAGTATCCGTGAGTAATATTTCTGCCCAGGCTTCATATAACATCAACCCATTGTTATTTGCTATGGTGGTTCGATTGATGGTGGATACATCCTGCCCCCATACTCTTATATCCTGAATGCTAAAACCAAGTTTCAACCTGTACATCTGGTAACCAATATTCAGCCGGGTACGCTGCGAAATAAAAAAGGCCGGGTTTGTGCCTTCAGGAAGAGGAGCACCCTGACCGTCCCTGAATTCTGTTCTAAGTCGAAATTGGCCTGACATTGAGAATTGCGCATTTGCTGCGAGGAAAATCGAGGAACAAAACATCGCAAATAAACCTGAACGGATGATTTTCTTTTTCTTGTACATTTGATTGTTTTAAGTGAACACCTTTATTTAAAACGACTAGCCCGCACAGGTTGCACCCTGTCGGGCTTACTTATTTAATTATCCGGATACATTTTCAATTATTTCAAATCCGATATAGACCTGGTCATTTTCCACTCTTACCGGGTAAGTTTTAATGTCTTGGCAGGTATCATCATTCATGCAATGGCCATCCACCAGTGAAAAAGATCTTTTATGGAAAGGGCAGGCGATTTTTGGCTCATCTCCTTCAGAGCCGATGATTCCACGGCTCAGGGCCATTTGCTGTTTATGCGGACAAACATTCTGGCTCGCAAACCATGCATTGCGCCGGGTAAAATAAAATAGAGCGATTTGCTCTTCACCATATTTCACACAAACACCACCATTGGCTACTGCATCGCTGGTATTGCATGCCCTGAACCATTTTAGATTATTTACTGAAATTGTATTTTCTGGATAACTCATATAGTGAGTTTTATGACCGGATGAAAAAATACTAGCAGGCAGGACCCGATATTCATTTTTCAACCGGAAGTCTATTCCGGTCTGCAGGTATTTTCTGTCCCCTGAATTCTTCAAACTGCACTGTGGGATCTTTCTCCGCCGGCGCATTCACAAAATGATTAAATCGTTTTCTGATTTCGGGATTTCCTATAGCTGCTTTCCATTCGCATTCGTAGGAATCCACCAGCACCTGCATTTCTTTTTCCCATTGAGCGGCCATATCCAGACTGTCATTCACCACGACGTTGCGCAGATAGTCGATGCCTCCTTCCATTTTATTGAGCCAGGGTGCCGTTCGGGTGAGTGGGTCTGCGGTAGAAATATAAAACATCAGGAAACGGTCTATATAACGAATGCAGGTTTCACTGTCAATATCTGAAGCAAGCAAAACTGCGTGCTGCGGTTTAGAGCCGCCGTTTCCACAAACAAAGAGGTTCCATCCTTTTTCCGTTGCGATAATTCCGAAATCCTTGCTCCTGGCTTCCGCACATTCGCGTATGCAACCAGACACAGCCGATTTCAGTTTATGCGGTGCGCGAAGGCCGCGGTACCTTTCTTCCACACGGATAGCATAACTCACACTATCGTGCAAACCGTAACGGCACCAGGTACTTCCCACGCAGCTTTTTACCGTGCGCAACGCTTTACCATAGGCATGTCCGCTTTCGAAACCCGCATGAATCAGTTCTTCCCAGATCAGCGGCAGATCACTGAGATGGGCACCGAATAGATCGATGCGCTGACCGCCGGTTATCTTTGTATATAATTTATATTTCTGAGCTACCTGTCCGATTACGATTAATTTCTCAGGAGTTATTTCGCCGCCTGGGATACGTGGCACGACGGAATAAGTCCCTCCTTTCTGGATATTTGCAAGAAAGCGATCGTTGCTATCCTGTGCCGTATCACCACCTTTGCTCAGGATCATTTCATTCCAGAGGCTCGCGAGAACCGAAGAAATAACCGGTTTACAGATTTCACATCCATCGCCTTTCCCTAATTGGTCCAAAACAGCATCAAATGTTTTCAGATCATGAATCTTCACCAGGTCATATAATTCCTGACGGCTATATGAAAAATGTTCACATACGATGTTGCGGATATATTTTCCTTTTTGTTTCATGGTAAAAACCATCAGGTCTTTCATCATGGGAACACATCCTCCGCATCCGGTGCCGGCCCTGGTACATTTTTTTATTGCATCTACGGATTCACATCCGGCTTCATCCACTGCGCGGTAAATCTCCCCTTTACTAATTCCTTCGCAGCTGCATATCAGAGCTTCTTCAGGAAGCGCGTCGAGTCCGCTTCCGCTTTCCTTTTTCCCACCTGCCTGCGACAGGATTAGATTTTCCGGATCTGGTGGCAGGATCATTTTGTTTTTACAATGCTGGAGCAGGAGATTATATTGAGAGGCTTCACCCACCAGAATTCCTCCGATCAGGTGTTTTCCATCGGAAGAAATATTGAGTCTTTTATATATACTATTTATTTTATCCTCAAAAAGAATGGTCCGTACTTTTTCACCAGTAATGAAAGGGTCGCCAAAACTCGCTACGTCGATGCCTATTAATTTGAGTTTGGTACTCATGTCAAAACCGGTGAAACTTTTGGGACTTGAAATGGATTTTGCATCTCTTTCCTTACAGATATTGGTTACAAGCACTTCAGCCATTTCATAACCGGGAGCGACGAGTCCATAAATAAAATCTTTGTGTGACGCGCATTCTCCTATCGCATAAATGGATGGATCGCTTGTTTGCATCTGGTCATTTACAACAAAACCGCCTTTTGCGCCAGTAGCCAGTCCGCAGTCTGTTGCAAGTTCATCTCTTGCTTTGATGCCTGCCGATATCACCAGCATATCGATACTCAATTCACTTTCGTCTGCAAATTGAAGTCCGGATACTATTTCTTCACCCAGCACCTTATAAGTATGTTTATTGGTATGAATGCTTAGACCAAGAGAAACCAGTTTGCTTTTTAAAATAGCTGCCCCCGCTTCATCCAATTGTCTTGGCATTAAACGGGATGCAAACTCAATCACATGGGTCTTCTTTATTCCCAAATCTATCATGGCTTTTGCTGCCTCCAGCCCAAGTAATCCACCACCCAGTACAGCGGCCTTCCTGGCTTTTACTGAATATTCCCGGATCAGGTCAAGATCCTCAATTGAACGATAAATGAAAACTCCTTTTTTATCGACACCATGAATAGGAGGAACCATGGCAGCGGACCCGGTTGACAGCACCAGGATATCATAGCTCATTGAAACTCCCTTTAAGCTTACAATCGTTTTTGTTAATCGGTCAATACTTTTTACCGGATCGCCTAAATGCAGACGAATATGGTTTTCTGTGTACCAGGGTTCAGGAACCAGAATCAGTTCCTCCATCGGTTTTCCGGCAAAATATTCACTGAGATGCACCCGGTCATATGCCGGCCGGAATTCTTCGCCGAAAACAGTTATCTCAAAACCATGGGGAGAACGGCTGATGAGCTTTTCACAAAATTTAAAACCTACCATGCCATTCCCTATTACGACAATTTTCATTGTGATTGAATTTAAAATCAGGGAATAGGCAAGAATCGTTATATATGGAAAATGATAATATATTATTTTAGATCATATTAAACAATTTATTCAATTAATTGTTGTTTTATTTAATAAAAATAATGAAATATGAGAATAAAAATCAAACTTTGCTAAATTATTGTTACATATATCTAATCATAATATATATAATATGGCTAAACTAACACTTGTTGGGGCAGGTCCTGGTGATCCTGAACTTATCACATTAAAAGCCATTCGGGCATTGGAAACAGCGGATGTCATTTTATATGATGCCCTTGCAAATAAAACCTTATTGAAGTACGGTATTAAAGCCAGCGTGAAACGATTTGTTGGTAAACGATACGGATGTCATGCATTAAGTCAACTGGAGATTAATCAGCTGATAATTGAATATGCTGGACAATTTGAACATATCGTCCGACTGAAAGGCGGTGATCCTTTTATATTCGGGAGGGCGCAGGAAGAAATCGATACAGCCGTCGGCGCGGGTATTGAAGTGGAAATGGTGCCGGGCATATGTAGTGCGCTGGCTGTGCCTGCATCGCAGATGATTCCGCTTACCTGCCGGGGGGTAAATGAAAGTTTCTGGGTCGTGACGGGGACCAACCGCAACGGCGAACTATCGAAGGATATTTTTTTTGCCGCCCAGTCAAGTGCTACGGTTGTCATTTTAATGGCCATGAGTAAACTGGAATCGATTTGCGATATATTTATGCGATATGGCAAGGGAGAAACTGCGGCAGCGATTATACAAAATGGCACGCGGCCCGATGCCCGGATGGTTACAGGTAAAATAAAAGAAATCTGCTTTCGCACACAGCTTGCGGGTATACAAAATCCTGCCATCATTTTGATTGGAGAAGTTGTTAGTCTGAATAGAAAAATGATTCACAGGAAAATCATACATTCAGCTGCGCAATATGCAACTGAAAATGAAGAAAGAAAAAACAGTTTATGATCAGGAGCCGGCGTTTTTATATCATCGTTGCATGCCGGAATGGTGGCCCGCTCTGGATACGCAAAAAAAGATTGTGCGCTGCAAAAAGGGAGACCTGATTTTTAAAGAAGGAGATCCTGTAAAGGGGGTTTATTTTTTAATTGACGGGGTGGTGAAAGTTCATAAACACTGGGGAGTCGATAAAGAACTGATCATCCGCTTTGCTGCCAGGCAGGACATCTTTGGTCATCGGGGTCTTTCAAGTCATTCCAACATTTATCCAATCTCGGCAACGGCGCTTTGTAAAAGTTCATTGTGCTTCCTGGATCTACCATTTTTTCATTCCACACTTAAAGTGAATACCGGATTCATGTTTGATTTCATGATGTTCTTTGCCGATGAATTACAACTATCTGAACAGCGCATGCGCGATCTCGCACATATGCCGGTCAAAAACCGGGTCGCCAAAACCTTATTAGCTCTGGAAAAAAAATTCGGTGTCGACAAGGAAGGATTTATAGGGTTTCAGGTAAGCCGCCAGGATATTGCTTCCTATACTGGCGCAGCATACGAAACGGTTTATAAATTGCTTTCCGAAATGACGAAGGAAGGAATCATCAAGACAAATGGCAAAAACATTGGTTTTTTAGAAAAAGAAAAATTGCTTGAAAATCAAGAGCCCGTATCATGAATCTGCTAGTCCAAAGGTATAAATGAGGGCTCGAAATCCTGGTATTTTATTATTTATTATCCAGTAACAGATATATTGATCGTTGGGCTTATGAAAACAAAGTAATTTTAACGTGTGATATTATTAAAACGCTCAATCCCATACTCATTTGGCGAAACATCCATACCGCCGGTCAGCATAGTTTGCTCAATGGTTGTTCTGATATTTAAAAGTAATTTCCTAATTTAGCTCCACTTCACGAACTACTTCCTCCACTTTCATTTTGCGGCGAACAAATAATTCTTGTGAAAGAGAAGTGGTTTACTCTATACAAATCCATGCAGCGTGAAATTGAAAATGCAGTACCATCAAGGATTCAAAAGCGGCTATCGAATGCTGCTTCAATGTCGGTCTCAAATACTGGTCCGAGATCCAGATGGGCATCGACGCATCGAAACAGAGTTTTTCGGGAAATAAAGTACTAATTATCTGCCGCTTCTTCTGAATGGATCCCTCCAGATAAGTTTTATCAAGCTGGGTCAAATTTTTTATGGCAGTTTTCAAAATGCCGGCGATGATTTTTCTTTTAGTTTCATTCTGAACAATTTTCTTTCCAAGGCAATCAGTTTTGGATGATATTCTTCTTTCAATTTTCGATAATCGCTTTGGTCGATTTTTTCATCTGTGAATAAATTTAGCGCATTTATCAAACGATTATTTATCTCTTCGATCTGCTTCGAGATTTAGTGACTATTTATCTTTTGGCCTTCAGATCCTTTAATGCCTAGCCGCATCCCTGTATTCCGAACCTGAAATAATTGTGAGTTTGGCGAGTGTCAGGGCACCTATGGCCATCACGAGGTCACGTACAGCTACATCAAAGAAATGACCACCGATAATCAGCTGCAGTGCAATGCAGACCAACCAAACCATAACGATATAAGCTCCGATCAGTGGGCGGACCAGCACAATAATCCCGGCCAGGATTTCGATAATTCCGACAATTTTCATAAATGTTATGGCGCTCATGGGGAGCATACCGGAAATATTTGCTCCAAGATAGTCCGTCCAGTGGGTCAGCAGGTTCGTGAATTTGTCGAGGCCTGCAACGATGGGAACGATGCCAAAAGTCAGGCGTAATATGTTTTGTACTTGCTTTACTGTTGTCATAAAATAATTTTTGTTCCCGTTAGATCAGGTATTTTAAAAAAGGTTACAAGAATATTTTAGCTGAATTTTGTAACTTTTTTGATATTCGTTAATCTAATAACAAGGCATGCAGGATTATTCAGAAATTGATCTTATTGGAAGAATCCTTGGCGGGGAGCCCAGGCTCTATGAATATTTCATCCGTAAGTATAACCAACGGTTGTTTCGTACCGGCATGTCCATTCTGAACGATGATACAGAAGTGGAAGATGCGATGCAGGCCTCCTATATAAAAGCGTATGAACATCTGGCTGCTTTTAAGAACCGCTCTTCTTTTGGCACCTGGATTACCCGGATCATGATCAACGAATGCCTGCTTCATAAAAAAAATAAAAAGCGGTTACAGGCAATTTCAGAAAATCAATATGCAAATATCAGTCATATGAAAACGCCCATGCATACACTTATCAATAAGGAACTAGGTGCTGTTTTAGAAAATGCGATTGCCCTGCTACCGGAAAAATACAGGATGGTTTTTGTACTCAGAGAAGTGGAGGATTTATCTGTCAGAGAAACTGCGGAAGTACTTGCGCTTGAAGAATCCAATATAAAAGTGCGATTAAACCGTGCAAAAACGATGCTCAAGGAAAATCTTACCGGATATATGAAAGAAAATCTATACGCATTTCATTTTACGCGTTGCGACCGGATCGTCAGACAGGTTTTTAAAGGGTTAAGGATTGATTGTCCTTCAGGTCAGGCATAGCCAGCGGAAAAATAAAATCCCGAAATATACTGTGGGTTGCACGTTTAACATGGCTCGCATATCTCTCCAGGCTTTTGGTCAGAGCCAGTGCATATCGGGGTTCCAATTTTTTAATCGTTTCCTGAACCTTTGCAATTTCCTTTTTAAGCAAATTTCTCCTTTGTTCATCGAAAGGATAATATTGTTCTGCTATCTCTTCAAAATGCTCCTTAAAATTTTTCTCTGCTTCCTTAAAATAAGGCTGCAGTTCCGGTGTTGCTGTAAAAGTTTTTATATGCGCCAGTTTGATTGCGTCTGCTTTCTGCATTTTATTGATTGAATGCTCTGAACAGGAAGCCAGAACGGAAAACAATACCGGCGCTTTGATCAAAAGCTCCTTTTCATACATATTTAATTTTTCAAATTGAGGGATCATTTTATTTCATTGAGGGATCATTTTATTTCATTGTTAAAAGCTGATGAAGTTTAACTTCATTTTTGATTTTAATAAATTTTCCCGAAGTGGAAATGAGTTTATCTTGCTTCAGTTCATTAAATAATTTAAATAAAGTTTCATAGGTTGTTCCTGCATAAGATGCAATATCCTGACGGCTGGCTGCCATTGCAATATATCCTTCCCGGTTGGTACCAAATTTTGCATTCATATCCAGCAGCGCACCGGCCAGTCTTCCTTTTACCTCCATATGTGCCAGGTCACGCATACGTCTTTCCGCTTTCTGCAACTCTGATGCATAAAATTGCATCAGCCGGTAAGTCAAACCTGGATTAGTTCTTAAACAGGATTCGAGGAATTCCTCCGTAACAAAGCACACAATTGTATCCTCCAACGCCGTCGCGGAAACCGGATAATTTCTTTTCTCTCCGAGTCCGCGGTGCCCGATGATATCTCCAGGTCCGGCAAAACGAACGATTAACTCCTTTGGATGCGTCCACTGTTTATGAATTTTAACCCAACCCATATACACAAAATAAATTCCTTCCACATCGTCACCCTCAATAAATATGGGTTTACTTTTTTTAACAATTCTTGTTTCTTTATTTAGTCCAATTAAAGGTCGCCACTCGATCATACAATGCTGACACAGAAAGCAATCGCTGAGATTGCAGGTCGTTTTAGGCATATATACAAAATTATAGTTTAAATAATATATTTCTTCATTTAATTAGCAAATTATTTGATAAAACATGATTTGCGCAATAGTTTTGCACAATGCATTCATCCATCCCTTTGTCCGTTTCCCTCAGGGGTTTACACCAAAGAAACAGAGATCTGAAAGAATCCCCAGTCAACAGGCGTGTTTTTTACCTGAGTCTTCAGGCGGTTATGAATGCTGTCTGTATCGGTTTTATCGCCAAAGGACTTGTATACCTGATTGATGGGATCACCAACCTCTGTTTTTATGGAAAATTTTCATTTGTTCCTGCTTCACCGGCACTGAATCATCTGGGTTGGTACGTAGTTTTTATTCCAGTCGCCGGAAGTATCGCGGTTGGTCTGCTGGCCCGTTTTGGTTCCCGGTCGATAACCGGCCACGGAATCCCGGAAGCCATGGAAAAAATCATCATGGATGACAGCAGGATTCCACCTGCCATTACATTTTTAAAGCCACTTTCGGCAGCCATCTCTATTGGAACCGGCGGACCCTTTGGAGCGGAAGGACCCATCATTGCAACTGGCGCTGCGTTTGGGTCTCTGACCGGACAGCTCATGCATATTTCCTCAGGTGAAAGAAAAATTATTCTCGCAGCAGGAGCCTGCGCCGGTATGGCTACGATTTTCGGAACTCCGCTGGCTGCTGTTATGTTGGCTATTGAATTGTTGTTGTTTGAGTTTTCGCCCCGTTCAATTATTCCGGTCACAATGGGATGTATCACAGGAGCAGGTATGCATATTTTTTTATTTGGCAGCCATCCAGTTTTTGCAATACCTAACCTTCCATCGGTTTCCGGCAGTTCTCTATTTATTTACATTTTATTTGGATTGTTAACTGGCGTCGTCGCTTCGGGGATTTCCAAATCTGTTTACGCAATTGAGGATTTGTTTGAGAAACTGCCGATTCACTGGATGTGGTTTCCGGCGATAGGTGCAGTGGCGATCGGTGTTACCGGGTATTTTGCGCCTGTCACTCTGGGCGTTGGATATGACAATATCCGGAATCTGTTAACCGGAAAGCTCCCCCTTTCAATGTTATTCTCCCTTTTCCTGTTAAAATATATATCATGGTCTGTTTCGCTTGGAAGTGGTACTTCCGGGGGAACACTCGCCCCATTGTTTACTATTGGTGGGGCACTTGGTGCATTACTCGGTATGACCGTTCTTTATTTTTTCCCTGCTGCTCCTATTAACATTCCTCTGGCAGCGCTGGTTGGAATGGCATCCATGTTTGCCGGAGCTTCTAGGGCCCTGCTGACCTCCATTCTATTTGCTATGGAAACCACCGGCCAGTCGGGTACGTTGTTACCCCTGCTCGGAGCCTGCATCACCGCTTATTTTGTTTCATTCTTTCTGATGGAAGGAAGTATAATGACGGAAAAAATCAAACGTCGCGGGATCCACACACCGGATGCCTTTCATCCGGATGTCCTACAATTAGTTCCGGTTGCCGGATTCCTTTCTACAGCCACCCCAGCTGATATTCATCTTCCACATATCTATGATAGTGATGATCTGGGATTCGCCGCCGAAATGATGGGCAAATATCAACTTAAGGAATTACTGGTCTTAAAAAAAGGAGATGGCCGTCAAATTGCAGGTATTATACAAGCGCAGTCCATTCTGAACTATTACAGTGAGCAAAAATCAAAAGAACATTCCTATGATTCACCTGGTAAAACAAAGCGGGTAATGGTCAGGGGGCGACAGATTTTTAAAAGACACAGAAATTAGTTCATCAATAATTTTTTAAATTATGAAAAACTATTCAAATCAAATTCCATTTGGTAAGGCTTTTCTTACTGCTCTATTTGCAGGCATTCTGGCGACGCTGGTTTGCTTTGGCTATGATATTTATTTCAGAATGACTACCATGTATGGACCTTCGGATTATATTAATGTTTCCAGCATCATTTTTATGGTAAACTTACTGCTCCTGGTGTCCGGTGTCGCTTACTATGCCTTTAAGAGCTGGTCCAAAAAGGGTGATTCAATATACTCCATTTTCTTTTTGTTGGTTTTCGGTTTCTGCATCTGGAAGATCGCCGGTATTCACCGGTTTTCAGATTACCAGTTGAATAAAGAATTCATACAATTACTGGGTGGAACGGTAATCATTATAGGAATCGCTGTCCTTTCCATTCCTTATTTTTTTAACAATAAGAGAATCGTCGATTTTTATTACGAAGCGAATGTCTAGTTTATTCGTTCTCCTGGTTTCGTTATCATTTCAATTCACAGAATATATCTTTCGTATTCGCGAATGCTACTTCTTTTAAAGCACCATAGGTTTCTGTTTGAACTTATTTTACAAAATTATGGAAGAAAAATTTAATGACGCAACCAAACAACGTCCAGAAGGAGATCGTTTAATGGATGCGGGAATGGTTAGAATTGATATACCAACATTTATAGAACAGATAAAGCATGAATCGCCATGGAAAGATAAAGACCGTAACGCTATTACTGTTTTCAAAACTAATGGAATGCGGATTGTGCTGATTGCTTTGCATGAAGGCGCTGAAATGAAAACACATTCCGCAGAAGGTATTATAAGCATACAGGTAATTGACGGGAGAATGAAATTCAATACGAGCAACCAATCTGTTGAATTAGGAAAAGGACAAATGCTGGCACTTCATAAAGGTATTCCACATAGTGTCTTGGCGATAAAAGAAACAATTTTTTTACTTACGCTTACTACAACCTTGGAAGGCAAATAGAACCTAGTTATTCGAAGAAGCCTCATCCGCGAGCCAAGAATTAGTGTTTTTGGAGGTCACTTGATAATCTAATATACTCTAAAAAGAAAGAAGGAATATATCACTCACCGAATTTGAGACCAACGGGAGCGATATTGATACAATAAGTGTTCAATTTTTTCACTCGTTGTCTCGTCCGGAAAAATCAAGTTCAGTTGATCCATCTGGAAGTTAAAAGAATAGACGTAGGATGAAATAAGACTTTGACATGTAATAATGTCCAATCAATAGCTGACTATATAAACAATTATTTTCATTCTCATCAGAATAATTTTCGTGTTGATGTTCTGGAAATTCTGAAATTGTTTCCCAGCTGTAAAGGGGCAACCATGTGGTAAAAGGGGTAATGCATTGTCAAATGGTAGGAAAAGTACCTTATTGATGATAAAAAGAAAAATCAGCCAGAAAGCGTGGCTAAAAGCTTTAAATGACATAAAAAGTGGTTCGACATCAGCCCGAGGGGGTCACACGATCGTGAGCCGGCAAAGTTTTGCCGGCTTTCTGATTTTGTAATTCGTTTAAACCCATATTCAATATAGTTAATAGATTAACTGCTACGTTGATTCGACAGGCTTGAGATACTTTTCCATCGAAACAGAGTTTTTTGGGAAATACAAAACTGATAATCTGCTTATACTTTTGGATTTAAATTAAATACTGAGCTTGAAATCCTGGCCCGTTGTACCGGCATTTTTGCGGTAATATTTGTTTGCAATCAATGATATAGGTAAGCCCAGACACAGGATTAATCCGGCAATGCTAATAATTGCGGCTATCAAGTTAAGCTGGCTGGGATATTTTGCGACGCCCTTTATATCCGGAACATTACTCAGAGGAAGAATTCCAAAAGTTGAAATTATCCAAATGATCAGCCCGAAAACGAACGCTAAAATATATTTGTTATTTATTATTCTTTTAAAATTAGGATACAAAATGAAGAAAGCAGCACTAAAAGCTGAAGCGATTAAATAGTGAAATAGTATTCCCCATAAAACCATATAATTTGCAGTAAACGCCGCCATGCCAAACAAGCCGCTCGCGATATACCTGTATGACAGTTCAGGGCTTGCAGGATAGCTTAATATGAAGGATAATATTCCATCCAAACTGCCTGTTAAAAAACTCAACCATACTATGGTTAGTAGCTTATTGTTTTTTTGCTGAGCCATATAATTTATTAAACTTTTTGATCAGGTATCTATTCAACTGTGATCGTAAACGTACAAATGGCTATTGCTCCTGCGTTATCTGTCGCTGTAATCTTTATCGGATAAGTTCCTGTACGTTGCGGGGTTCCTGATAATATCTTCCTCTTCACGTCAAATCCCAGCCATGCTGGCAATGCATTTCCATCTGCTGATGCTGCAAAAAGCTTAATGTATTATTTCCGTCATCATCATAAAAAGTATTGTCACTGACCTTAAGAGAAAAAAGTTGTTTGACCTTCACGCTGCAACTAAATGCAAGTAAGCCAATTATTGACAAAAGGGTAGCCTTATGCATCTTATGTATTGATTTTATCGAAACTATGCTCCTCTGTGCAGTAAAGTGAATTTTTTCGACAAACATAATATTATAGCCGACAAAATCAGAGAATCAGTCAAATATTCGGTTCTTTCATGAAATTCCGGTCAACCATATTAAAAATCTAAAACCTTTGCAATTCACCGGGCACTACTCATTGGTCCAAAAAATCGCAAAAAGACAAAACTGCGCTTTATGTGTCTGCTCCAACTATTTATAAAATACATATCAGACGGGTACCTGTTGGTGGTAAAACATTTTTTCCTTCAGCTTCATATTATGAAAACCCGTGTTTGCGTTACTTCCGACAGTCCAAATGGCAAAAAGATTTACATATAATATTATAACTGGCAACGACCCCCGACTCAAGATGTGTTTTTATTATTCACCCAATTTTGATCAGAATATATGGCGTAGGGGTTCTTCGCTTACCGGTGAGCGAACCAAAAAGGACCCTGCCTTTAAAGGGTTTCGCCAAAGCAGCAGCAGGTTGAAGGAAGCTTCCCCAATCGCAGCTTCGCTGTACAAACTGGTGCCCGAACAGGTAAAACAGTACACTCTCTACAGAACATTAACGGGTGAAGCGATCAAAATGCTGAAAGAAGGAATGGAAGCAGCCGTTATTAAAGAAAACCTGAAGAAAAAATATATTTACCCTCTTCTAGATTCACCTAAAAGGAAATCCAAATACAGAGTGGTTGAGAAACCTGTGGCAGGAGAACATGTAAAAGGCATGACTGATTTTACTGTATATCCTCAAATACCTTTAGTAGTCAGAAAAATTACAAGATCACGCCGCTCCCTTTTGCTTCAAAAAATCAGAGAAGGCCAGTCAGCAGTCGAATATTTTTCATCCGCCGATTCAAAACTGCTACCACAAAGCGGCAGAAATGTTTCAGCATCTTCCTTTAGTGAACCGGTACCACCGGAAAAAACAAATCCGCGAACCAGAACCACCAGTGGCCTGACATATCTTGGCTGTCTTCCCGAATGTAAAAAACTCAAAATCTGGTTGCGGCCAGCAGATTCTTTAGTCTTAGGCTCAATAATCTGGTGAGTTTGCTTTTAAGTATAACAGTATCTTTCACGGCACTTCAAAAATCTCAAGTCCTACGAATAAGGCGCTGATATTAATCTGAAATGCTATAGAAAGTTTTTGGATCATTTCAATAGAAATATCCCGTTCTCCTTTTTCAATTCCTGAAATACAATTTGTATCCTGTTCTACCAAACGAGCCAATGCCTCCTGTGACAGGCCTCTTGACTGACGCAGTTCTTTAATCCTTTTGCCAAACCTTTTCCTTATATCCATTTCTGTAGTTGTTAGATGTTGTAAGCTTCACCCAAAAATCTACCGTTGCGGCCCCCCTGGCAGTAACTGAGGCGGTATATATCTTATTCATATATTTTATGTTTAATAGTTTAAAACAAGCAACAATTATGCCTTTGGAAAGTTTTAATATTTTACCAATTTTTACAGTCCCGCAAAAAAACAGTCGGGCGATCGGGGGACCGAACTTATTAAAGATATATTCGTTAAAGGCATTCGTCGCCGTTTATAAATTACAAGGGTAATTGCTAAACAGATTAAAAACGCAAATCAAATCAATGAAAAAACTAAACATTCCGGAATATTACCCGCGCTATTATAGGGCAACAGATCATCCCGAAATAATTGAAGTCGAAAACGCCAATTTCATTTCCATACTCGCTAAAGGAAGTTTCACGGAAGAAATATTTTATCATCGGATTGACTTATTAAAACAGGCAGCCCAGGCGGTAATCGACCTTTTCCAGGATTCCGGAAAGAGTTTTGAAATGTCTGTTTTAGAGGGGCTTTATTGGAATGATGAAAAATATGGACAGCATTCCATTTCCCATGTTTTTGATACAGGCCCTTTGAGCGAACTGAATTATCGTTTAATGATCCGTTTCCCGGAGTACGTTACCATGCAACACATAGACTCAGCTAAAGGTACTTTAAACTCCATCCATAAAGATATATCCAAAGGAATAGAGTTTTTTGAATACCAGGAAGGAAAATGTATCCAGATGTTACATAGAGGACCATTCATTTATGAATTTAAAACGTTAGAACAATTGGAGCAATTTGCTGAAGAAAACAGCTTTGGTAAAAGAGGTATTCACCATGAAATTTATCTGGTGGATTTTACAACAGGTGGCTCACAGGATAATCTGAAAACTATTTTAAGAGAACCTGTCGGACATAATAACGATATATCAACAGACATATCGTCATTTTTGTAGATGTGGAATGCTTTTTAGTCTATTCTAATTCCTAAACTTCTGCCATGAAATGGTACATCAAATTCCTGGATTGTCTATTCGTTTCCATTGCAGTTATTGATTTTTACGATTCATTGGTTTTGTATCCGGCTATGATAATACCTGCTTTGTCTCATTATGTATCCGGGCTCTTGTTATTCAATTTACCGATAACCGTTGCTACTATATTATTTGCACTAATCTTTCCTTTTCTTTGGCATCGGCAGGAAAGCAAAGGCAACTCGGATTCCGAGCTTCGTCACGCCTGGTTCACAGGAATCATCCGCTACTGGCTGGCTGTGGAGATATTCAACTATGGCTTTGCCAAAATCTTAGGTTCGCAATTCGATCCAAGCTTTTACCGTAGCGAATCCCTATGGAATAGCCTATCGGGACCAGATATTACCTGGAACTATTTCAGTTATTCATATGCGATGTCTGTTATTATTGCCGGAATTCAGATCGCCGGATCTGCTTTCCTTTTATTCAGGCGGACAACTCTTTTAGGTGTTATCCTCTTATTACCCGTGATGGTGAATATTGTGCTGATAGATATCTTTTATTCCCTTCCCGGCGGTGCACTCATGAATGCCATCTTGTTTAGCCTCGGTCTTTCTTACTTACTGCTTCTTCAATGGAGCGCTCTGAAGGAGTTTATTAAACGGACCCGGCCGAACTTGCCAGCTATTCGTTTGAGCGGAATAAAGAATATAATTCGCCTCGCCCTTGCCGTCTACGCATTCGCATTTATTTACTACGTGACTACAACAAAAGTTCCGCCCCAACTGACCGGCAAGTGGAGAGTCGATCAATTGGTCAGGAACAACGATACAGCAAAAGAGAATGACTGGCAGAAGGATAGCTTATCATGGAAAAATATCTACCTTGAAGATTACGGACGTGCAACGTTCAGTCCAAATCCATACCTGGTAGAGACTGAAAGGGCCATAACATGTGATTATAAATACACAGAATCGAAGCAAACTATCCAATTCGTAATGCATTCACGGGCATCCGCAACCGACACGATGTATGCTGTCGTTAATATGCCGGATCCAGGACATATGCAATGGAAGATGGTCCGTGGTAAAAACACAGTTTCCCTGATGCTGACTAAAGTGCCGGAAAAGTTGCACCGTTAGCCTTAGGCTTGACAAACCAATTTAACAGAAATAAAATAAAAATATGAACAAGATTAAAAACAAAAAGGAGATGTCATCCGAACGACAAGAAGAATTACTCAGCGCATTGAAAGACCGTTTCGAGAAAAACATGAACCGTCATAGAGGCCTTGAATGGGCTAAAGTACAAGCAAAGCTGGATCCGCCAGCTGGCGGAGAAAAATTGTGGTCGCTCAATGAAATGGAAATAACTGGTGGTGAACCGGATGTTGTTGGTAATGATAAAAAGACGGGCGAATACATTTTTTATGATTGTTCAGCGGAAAGTCCTAAAGGCCGCAGAAATATTTGTTACGACCGTGAAAGTCTGGAGTCAAGGAAAGAACACAAGCCTGAAAATAGCGCTATTAATATAGCAGATGCCATGGGTATTGAGATTTTGACGGAAGAACAATATCGTGAGCTGCAGAAACTTGGAAATTTCGATACGAAAACATCGAGTTGGGTAAAAACACCTCCTGATATTAGAAAGCTCGGCGGTGCCCTATTTTGTGATCGTCGCTACGAAAAAGTATTCGTGTATCACAACGGTGCAGAATCTTACTATGGAGCCAGAGGGTTCCGGGGCTCACTAAGAGTCTAAATTGTTCCTTTTCTTTCTAAGACCTTCCCATTTGTTATTTCATTTCTCCACAAGGACGCACCAGTATATATCCGCCATTTTTGATGATTGGCGCTTCTTTCGCAATCATAGAGGCTTCGTCGAGGGATTCCGCATGTATGATGATAAAACCACCTTCTGTGGTATCGGGAAAGTGATGCTCTTTAGTTCCGTTTGAATCAATCCGTTTTCCGTCAGATTCCAGAGGATAACCAACTTCCAGGTTTTTTGCCTTTGCAAGTTTAGTCATCCATGCTCCCCAGGCAGCCCTGTGTTTTACTTGCTCTTCTTTTTCAACTTTGTCGAGATTGTCATATCGCAGCCTCATATCGCCCCCATAAAATGTAAGCATATATTTTTTCATATTGTTACCGTTCAATAGCTAATGTAAATAAAAAATGAATTCGCATTAATGCGTCCGTTTGAATGGCAGAGGATTCAGAATGTTGCTTCTACAATTGGGTGGATATGGAAGGAGTACTTTATAAATAATGAATGACGCAAAAAGACGTAAGATTATGTAAGATCACGTAAGATTATTGTTGTAAATTAGCTGGAAACGACTGGGGTGGCACGATCCAAAAATAATATCATTACCAAGGGACTTTCCGGAAGAATAGGAAAGGATATCGTTTTTAAAAACATTAATGGGGAAACATTTAATGGCAAATATCCCGATCGCAGCAATGTGAAGTATAGCAAAGAGCAAATCAAAAATAAGAAATTATTTGCTGAAGCTGCAAAATATGCGAGTAAAATTGTTAGTGACCCTTCGAAAAAAGCTGCTTATAAGACAAACGGCAGATTTTCAGTATACCATGCTGCAATAAAGGATTATATATCCAGATATTTGGGTAAACCAAGGAACAGTAAGCAGGTTAAAAAAATTATACATAAGCACCTGGAACACCCGGATCTGAATAACAGGCAGGTCAAAGCAATAAAGTATATGGCGAAATGCATAACCATGACCAATGCTATTTATCAGCGACTCACAGGAGCATCCAAGCCTACTGTAACGCGTGACCTGCAGGAGCTGGTACGTTTAAAGATTTTCAGCCCGCCGAAGACGAAAGGAGCGGGTGCCGCTTATAGTCTGGTGAACCCATAAAGGATTAATTGGCTCAATTTCTAAATAATTGGCTCATATAACAAGGAATTGGCTTAGAATTGAAATAATTGGCTCATAACACTTTTGAATCAGCATTTATGCCAGAAATACCAGATGTAGAAGTCTTTTCAAAAAACCTGGATAAGTTTCTTGCAGGTAGAAAATTGTTAAAGGTGAAAGTCGTAAATGGGACAAAACTACCCGATACTGCGAAGGCGTTGTCTAAAAATCTGGAAGGTAAAACACTAAATAGGGTTTATCGCTCGGGAAAAGAATTTCGATTTGAATTTGAAGACGGAACCCTGCTCGGCCTTCATCTGATGTTAACAGGTGATATGTTTTTATTTGGCGAGAAAAATGATCATCATTCAACCATTGTTGAACTCCATTTTGAGGGGAATAATAACCTGGCTCTGACCGACAGGATGAGGAATGCTCGTATAAAATTAAATCCGATTGATAAAGAGGGCGTAGATGCAATGGAACTGGATTTTAAATACCTTAAAAACATTTTCAACAGGAAAACAACAATTAAAAATATTTTGCTTGATCAGGAACTTATTCGAGGTATAGGAAATGGATATTCAGACGAAATTCTTTGGGAAGCAAGAATCTCACCTTACTCCATCGCATCAGCAATTCCTGATGAAAAAATAAAGGAACTAGTGAAAATAATTCCGGGAGTTTTTAAGGAGGCTACGCAAAAAATAGATAAAGCCTATCCCGGTAAAGTGAATGATGAAGTAAAAGAGTTTTTAAAAATTCATCGGAAAGTAAATGCAAATAGCCCGACAGGTTATCCCATTCATATTGATTCGAAAGGGAGTCGGAAGACATATTATACGGATGAACAGGTTCTTTACGATTAAAGCGTAAGGCTTAAGGCATAAAGCGCAAGGCTTAAGGCATTAAGCGTAAGGCACAATGCATTAAGGCTTGAGTTGGAAACCGCCTTCCGCCAACCGTCAACATTTTATAATTGAACAGCCCTGTTTCAAAAACGTACAATTATAGCTTGAACCTAATAATCAAACTATTGATTAATAGTAGGTTATCTTTTGGTATATTCTTAGTGCAATTATCAGCGATTATTTATTCCTTCATCCCCAGTCAGAATATATGTTAAAAAATTATTTTATCAGTGCATTCAGGAGTATAAGGCGAAACCTGAGCTTCACATTCCTGAATGTTTTCGGACTAAGTTTAAGTATCCTCTCCTGTCTGATCATTTTTCTGATAGTCAGAAACGAATTGGGTTATGATAATTTCAGTAAAAAAGCCAACCGTACTTACCGTATTACGCTGAATGCTCTTGATTTTAATTCAAATATTTCCATGGCAATCGTTCCCGCCATGCGTAACGACTTTCCTGAATTAGAAAATATTACCCAGATATTTTATCAGAATCAGGGCTTAGTCAAAATTGGTCAAAACAGGCTTATAGAAAAAAGCTACGCGTTTGTTGATAATGAATTCCCGAAAGTATTCAATTATCAATGGATAAGCGGCAATCCGGCGACAGCTTTGTCCGAACCCAATTCAGTCGTACTCACGGAGTCCACTGCGCGGAAATATTTTGGGAATAAAGAAGCAATGGGTGAAACATTTAACATAGGGAATGAATTTAATGTAAAAGTAAAAGGTGTTATAAAGGACCCGCCAGCCAACACCAGCCTTCCATTCAACTTTCTAGTTTCATTGAATACTCGAAAATTCGATAATGGTATAATGACTAATTTTTATGCCATTATGGGCGCCAGCTATGCGTATCTCGTCATTCCGGAAAATTATTCAATCCATCAGCTCGAAAATAAAATACCGGCTTTCATTACAAAAAACTGGGGGAAAAATATTACCAGTGAAGCTCATTTGCCTTTGCAACCTGTAAGGGATATTCATTTTGACCAGCGGTACATCAATAATATCATTACACCTGTTTCAAGAGATACTTACCATGGGCTGGCAGTAATTGCAGTGTTCATCATCGCTATGGCCTGTATCAACTTTATTAATCTTTCGACTGCCCAGTCAGTAAAACGATCAAAGGAAGTAGGTGTTCGCAAAGTAATGGGTGCAAGCAGACCACAATTGATTCAACAATTCCTTGGTGAAACAACCTTAATTGTTCTTTTATCAATTTTGTTCGGAGTTGTTCTTACCATCCTTATACTTCCCGAAGTCACAAAATGGCTGGATATCAAAATAAGCATGGGACAATTGGGTGAACCCATTGTAATCGGTCTGCTGGCATCTGTCACGATCGGGGTTATCCTGCTTGCAGGAATCTATCCGGCATTTGTACAATCCGCTTTTAATCCGGTTGAGTCATTGAAACGGAAAACAAATATGTCGTTCCGTGGCTTTAATCTTCGAAAGGGACTTGTATTGATTCAGTTTGCCATTTCGCAAATTTTAATTGTCGGCACCCTGGTTGTGGCAAATCAGATGAACTTTTTTCAAAATCAGGATCTCGGATTTAATAAAGAAGCCATTGTAAGTTTCGACCTGCCGGACGGTTCGAAAAGAGATGCATTTAAGCACCAATTGCAATCCGAACCAGGTTTGGCGGATATCAGTTTTTCTTCGGGAGCGCCCGTTTATTTCAGTAATGCGACCAGTTTTTCCTGCCCTGAATTGGGTCTTACAAAAGATGATGTAACTGAAGTGAAATGCGTAGACGAGAACTATACGGACATGTTTGGATTGAAAATGCTGGCCGGGGAGAAGATCAGCAGGAAATATGAAAAAGATACTACAATCAGAATGGTGATTAACGAAACCATGATGCATAAACTGGGAATCCAAAATCCTTCAGAAACCATAGGAAAGAAAATTAAATTTGGCTGGGGAGATCCGGCTTATGTTATTGGTGTTGTGCAGGATTTCCAAAGCGAATCGAAGCATAAAAAAAGAAGAGCATGCGTATTGCTGTATAGTCCGGATAATTTCTACATGGCAAGCGTGAGGATTAAACCAAATGCTATGCACAAGACCATTGATCATATCGATAAGATTTGGTCCTCCACGTTTCCAAATGAAGTGTTTAGATATGAATTCATAGACGAACATATTGCGAGCTGGTATAAACAGGAAGCTAAAGTATACACTGCTTTTAAATTATTTTCCTCGCTTGCTATCCTGATTGGATGTTTGGGTCTGTACGGCCTTGTTGCATTTGCCGCTGTGCAACGCACCAAGGAAGTTGGCATCCGGAAAGTACTCGGCGCCTCTCTGTTTGATATTTCAACTCTATTTGCGAAGGAATTTATTTTTTTAATTGCTCTTGCATTCCTGGTTGCAGTGCCGGTCGCTTATTATTTCATGCATAACTGGCTTGAAAATTTTGCCTATCATATCGGAATTGGCAGGGGAATATTTTTTGTTGCAGTCGGTATTTCATTCGCAATTGCTGCTGTAACGATCAGTTTCCAGGCGGTTAAAGCGGCGTTAGCTAACCCAGTAACAAGTCTGAGATCGGAATAACTTTTTAATTGTTAATTGTTAATGCTGATTTCCGAATGCATAACAAGGTCCATGCACTTTACATTTATAACCCGTTAACAATTAACAATTGACAATTAACAATTAGCTAAAGTTTCCATTCAACAATCCTATTCACCCATTCCTGTTGAAAGGGGGCTGTCACTTTGATATAATTATCAGTAAAACCTTCCATCATGGCTTTGTCACGGCTTCGTTCGAAAAGGACTTTCCGGGTTTGTCCGGCGTGAAGCGCTGTGAAATATTGTAATTTCTGGAAGGACAGATTGCGCAGTATTTTATTTCTTTCATTGCGTACTGAAATGGGAATGACAGGATTCATTTCAATCGCCCTTGTATTTTCCCTTTCCGAATAGGTAAATACGTGCAGGTATGAGATCTCAAGTGAGTGTAGAAAGTTAAGGGTTTCTTTAAAGTCATCGTCGGTTTCTCCGGGAAAACCCACGATGACATCAGCTCCGATCGCTGCATGGGGCATAAGGGTTTTAATTCGGGACACCCGGTCAACGTAGAGTTCACGCACATAACGGCGACGCATGAGCGCTAAAATCTTATTACTTCCACTTTGGAGTGGAATATGAAAATGGGGCATGAAACGGTCGCTGTTCGTTACGAGATCAATGATATCATTGTTGAGCAGGTTGGGTTCGATTGATGAAATACGGAAGCGGGGTATTTCCTTTTCCTGTTCGAGGGCCCTGGTGAGTTCTAAAAAATCCTCCGTTTTCCTTCTTGTACCTGGTTCAGAATTTCCAAAATCACCCAGGTTTACGCCCGTTAATACAATTTCCTGAATTCCCTTTCCGGCGAGTAATCTTACATTCTCCAGAACATGACTTAGACTGTCACTGCGGCTTCTGCCACGGGCCATTGGAATGGTACAGAAACTGCACTGGTAATCACATCCGTCCTGGACCTTTAAAAAAGCCCGGGTGCGGTCATTCAAAGAAAAACTATCGTGAAAATCATTCACCTGGCCGATATCGCAGCTGCAGATTTTAGCTGAATCTCCTTTTACCAGTTCACGGATATGGGCCGCCATATTGAATTTTTCTGTAGCACCCAATACCAGGTCCACACCTGGAATTTCAGCTATTTCTTTTGGTTTCAGTTGTGCATAACATCCGGTTATCACTACAAAACTTTCAGGAGATTTGCGTTGGATCTGCCTGACAAGATAGCGACATTCTTTGTCAGCATTTTCTGTAACGGAGCAGGTATTGATGACATAGATATCTGCTATGGAATCAAAAGGTTTTTTCTCGAAACCTTCCTTTTCCATTTGCCTTGAGATGGATGATGTTTCCGAAAAATTGAGCTTGCAGCCCAGGGTATGAAAAGCGACTGTTTTTAGCCCTGTCATGGGCCGCAAAGATAATATGATTCAGCAATTATGCCAGTAACTTTAGCCATGCGTTGGATTAGATTCTTTTTGCCCGTTTTTTTCTTTTTTGGATCCTGTCGTTCCGGAAATGAACCATTTGACCGGCATGGTTATCTGATCCTTACTAAACACGCACGTTGCCGAATGGACTGCCGTCATATTACCCAGAAAGAAATTCGGGAAATACTGGATGAAGGAACCATCAATTACTCCAAAAGCGATCCGGATGCCCGTCCTGATCCCAAATATGCTATAGAAGGATTCACAGATGAGAAACAACATTTACGTATCATCATAGCGCCGGAAGGCGAGAAACTTATCGTCATTACCTGCATCGAACTGGGGGTGGAATGGCAATGTGATTGTAATTGAGAAGTTCGTTACTTTCGGCTAATTATTAATTATTGATTATTAATTATTAATTCTGAAGGGTACTATCTTGATGAATATCAAATGCATTCAAATTATTCTATTCAATTAATAATTAATAATCAATAATTAATAATTAAAATGAAGGGTTTCTCCAACAAGTTATACACGCTCTACGCTCTCTTATGGTTCGCTTTCTTCACATTGCTTGCTTTTCCATTTGTAATTATTTTTTCTTTCTTCGGAAAACGAAGGGGAGGTAACCTGATCTGCAGTATGGCCAAAATATGGGCGGATTGCTGGTATTTTTTACTGGGCATCCGCCATGAAAATATTTTTGAATCACCTTATGATCCGAAGGGGAATTATATTTTCCTTGTAAACCATATTTCTTACATGGACATACCCTGTATCTTTAAATCAATCCGGAAACAACCTTTCCGTGTGCTGGGTAAGGAGGAAATTAAAAAGATACCGGTTTTTGGATTTATTTATAGTCGTGGTGCAGTAATGGTCGACAGGGGCAGTACTGAGCGCCGCGCAAGAAGTGTCCGGATTTTAAAAAGTCTGCTGAAGCATCATATTTCTATCTGCATTTTCCCTGAAGGAACTTTCAATGAAACCGGCAAACCACTTAAGTCATTTTACGACGGTGCTTTTCGGATCGCTATTGAAACCCGGACTCCAGTAAAACCAGTTTTATTCCTGGATAACTATACTATTATGAACCATCATTCCCTGTTCAGTTTAAAAAACGCAAAATCAAGGGCGATTTTCCTGGAAGAAATCAGCCCTTACGGCTATAACTTACATCAGGCTTCTCTTTATAAACAGAAAGTATTTGATATTATGGAGAGCAAATTGAAAACCTATCAGGTGCCTTGGATCAATCCGCTATAAAATAAACTTAAGGCCTCTTCCGTGTGTTTAGTATTTATAATCATTGAATAAAATATTGTACGCAGAAATCATCATACCGCTGGCTCTTCCCAAAAATTACACCTGGCAGGTTCCAGATCATCTGATGGATGGCCTCCAGGCTGGTTGTCGCGTAGAAGTTTCTCTCAAGAATAAAAAATATGCAGGTATTGTAAAGAAGTTCCTGAAGGAAAAACCGGAAGCCTTCGATCCAAGACCTATTGAGAGCATTTTGGATGCTGAACCGCTGATTTATAAGGAGCAACTGGCACTCTGGGAATGGATTGCACAATATTATATGTGTTCAGAGGGAGAAGTAATGGCTGCTTCCCTGCCGGCACATTTTAAACTAAGCAGTGAAAGCACCCTGGTTTTTAATGAAAGTTTTGGAGATGATTTTTCATCCCTTGATCACGATGAATACCTGGTTGCAGAAGCATTATTACTGAAGAGAGAGTTGAAAATTCCGGAAGTACAGGAGATTCTTCATGGCGGTGCGGTTTATCCTGTAGTAAAACGGCTCATTGATAAATCGGTTTGTTATGTATATGAATCATTAAAGGAGCTATATAAGCCTAAAATGGAAACATATATTAACCTCCACCCTGACTATTCAACGGATGAAAAACTGGAAGCGCTTTTGAATGAGGACAAGAAATGGTCCAGAGCCGATAAACAGTTGGAATTACTACTTTCTTTTCTTCATCTGAAGAAAACTGAACCAGAAGTTACACGATCCGCATTATTAAAGAAATCCAGTGCTTCCGATGCGCAATTAAAATCGCTGATCGCAAAAAATATTCTTGTGGCGGAACAACGTTCTGTAGATCGGCTCCGTGTACTGCCACGTAATATTCATATTTCTTTTGAATTGTCACCTGCACAGGAATTGACTTTGGTTAACATCCGGCAACAATTTGAAAAGAAAAATGTAAGCCTACTGCATGGATATACTTCCAGCGGCAAGACACAAGTCTATATCAAACTAATTGAACAACAGCTGCTGGAAAATAAACAGGTTTTATACCTGGTTCCGGAGATTGCGCTGACTTCGCAGATTGTACGGAGACTCCAGTCGCATTTTGGCGGGTATCTTGGTATTTATCACAGCAGATTCAGCCAGAACGAACGTTTTGAAATCTGGAATAAGGTGCGCAAAGGAGAAGTGAAAATATTGCTTGGGGCCCGATCGGCATTATTTCTGCCCTTCACCAACCTTTCCTTTATTATCGTGGATGAGGAGCACGATAGTTCATATAAACAACAGGATCCTGCACCTCGTTATCATGCACGTGACACCGCTATATATTATGCATCTCTTTTCAATGCTAAAACCCTACTGGGCAGCGCAACACCATCTGTTGAAAGTTATTATAATGCAGTAACCGGCAAATACGGACTAGCGGAACTTCTGGAGAGATACGGGCAGGTAGCCATGCCCGTTATTCGCCTTATTGACATGAAGAAATTTTTCCAGAAAGACGGATCCAAAGTTATCTGTACACCGGCCCTGCAGGAAGCTATCCAGGAAAGTCTCGGCAAGAAAAAACAGGTTATTCTTTTCCGGAACCGGAGGGGTTATTCTCCTTACCAGGTATGTAAAATATGTGGGTGGATTCCCCAGTGCAGGAACTGCGATGTTTCACTGACTTTTCATAAGCTGACCAATAAATTGTTATGCCATTATTGTGGAACTTCCTATCCGCCGGTAAGCACCTGCGCAGCCTGCGGGAACCATGAATTTATTCACAGGAATTTCGGGACGGAAAAAATTGAAGAAGAACTGGAGACCCTTTTCCCAAAAGCACATATCGCCCGAATGGATGTAGATAGTGTGCGCGGAAAGACAGCGCATGATATGCTCATTAAACAATTCGAACAACAGCGGGTGGATATCCTTGTGGGTACCCAGATGGTAGTGAAAGGTCTGGATTTTGATCATGTTGACCTGGTAGGTATTCTCGATGCAGACAGTCTACTGAATTTTTCTGAATTCCGGGTAAATGAACGGGCCTTTCAATTAATGGAACAGGTGAGCGGCCGGGCTGGCAGGAAAGACGGGATGGGAAAAGTTTTGATCCAGGTGGCAAATACCAGGCATCCTGTTTTGCAGTGGGTTATTGACCATGATTACAAAGAATTTTATCAACAGGAATCTGCGGCTCGTCAGCAGTTTTCATACCCACCTTTTTCACGTATTATCCGTATAAGTTTTCGGCATAAAATCCAGGATATAGTCCATGATGCCGCATCGGTATTTGCATTGCACCTGCATAAGGATTTTGGAAACTACTTAACCGGCCCGGGGGAGCCAGTTATTGCCCGGATCAGGAATCAATATATCATGGAACTCATGTTAAAACTGCCAAAAAATGGTGGTACAATTGCATATGCGAAACAGGTGATCCAGCAGCAGAAGGCAATTTTGCAGAATGACCGAAAGTTCAGATCCGTAGTAGTAGTACCCGATATCGATCCGGTTTAATTTTCAATTTTGACTATGGTAATACAAAAAAATGTGTCCCTGTTACCCTATAATAGTTTTCACATTGATGTGAATGCTTCAGAGTTCGTATCGGTAAAATCTGTTGATAATTTAGAGGAAATTATAGCCGGTCCGGGAAAAGAACCATTTCTTGTTTTGGGAGGAGGCAGTAATGTTCTACTTACAAAAGACATAGACGGACTTGTTTTAAAAATTGATTTGGTGGGAATTGATGAAGTGAAAGAAGAGCCTTCGCATATTTATGTCAGGGCAGGGGCAGGAGAGAACTGGCATGAATTTGTGCAGTATGCGATTAAAAGGAACTGGGGCGGACTCGAAAATCTTTCCCTGATACCGGGCAATGTTGGTGCAGCGCCAATTCAGAATATTGGGGCCTATGGTGTCGAACTCAAGGATATTTTTTTTGAACTTGAAGCCTATGACCGGAAGGAGAAAAAAGTTTATGCTTTTGGGGTTAACGATTGCAAATTCGGATATCGTGACAGCATCTTTAAGACCGCTGAAAAAGGCCGTTATATCATTCTAAATGTAACATTTCGCTTAAATAAAATACCCGTTTTAAAAACCAGTTATGGAGCCATTCGCGAAGAATTAAAAAAAATGGGTGTTCAGTCTCCAACCATACAGGATATATCCCAGGCTGTAATTAAAATTCGTCGTTCAAAACTTCCGGATCCGGCCGAGATTGGCAATGCTGGCAGTTTTTTTAAAAATCCTGTTGTGGATCAGGCATTGTTTCTTTCTCTTTCAAAAAAATATCCTGAAATACCAGCTTACCCACATGAAGATAAATCCGTCAAACTGGCCGCCGGCTGGCTGATAGAACAATGTGGATGGAAAGGCTATCGCAAGGGTGATGCCGGTGTACATGCAGACCAGGCTCTTGTGCTGGTGAATTATGGGAAAGCGAATGGGTTAGAAATCCTTCAGCTAAGTGAAAAAATCCAAAAATCCGTTCACAAGAAATTCGACATTAATTTAGAGCGAGAGGTGAACGTATTTTAATTATTGATTATTAATTATTGATTATTGATTGAGGTATGAAAGAGAACCTGATAAAAATTAAAAGTTTTGCATTTGCTATACGTATTGTTAACCTTTACAGGTTTTTACAATCCGAAAAAAAGGAATATGTAATATCAAAACAACTTCTTAAAAGTGGAACGAGTGTAGGAGCATGTATAAGAGAATCTGAAAATGCGGAATCCAGAAATGATTTCAAGCATAAATTGAGTATTGCTCAAAAGGAGATAAATGAAACCATTTATTGGCTGGAACTTCTTATTTCTACCAATTATATTAACAATGAGCAATTTGCCAGTTTAAATAAAGATGCTACTCAGATAATGAAATTGCTAACAAGTATTCTCAGATCTATAAAAAAAACCAATAGTGAACAATCAATAATCAATAATTGATAATTACCCAAAATCTTCCTCTTCCGTCCCATACCCTGCATCGGGTGTCATATTCATCATAGACCCGATCAGGTCCTTGAATTCTATTTTACCTTCTACTACTTTTTTGCTGATCATGCTATAAGCGGAAAGGCCGTGTAATACAAATTCCATCAGAAGCGCCATTTCCTTTTCATTTGCATTACGGAAATGTTTTTTTGTGAATGCATGGAGTCCATCCACTTTATAAAGCAACCTGACTTTGTCATCGTCTTTTGAATTGAAAAATAACTCAAGGTGATTCCCCTTGTCAAACCAGCCAGTGATGGGTTTATATGGATTTTCTTCTCCGCCCTTTCTCTTTTTGAATAATTCTGGATTCGGAAAATAATTTATGAATTGTGATCGGAATGCCTTTTCAAGCAAATTAAATGCAACCTGGTAAGGACCTTCCTGTTCACCTTCATACACGAGTTCTATTTTCCCAGTTATTGATGGGATAATACCTACAAGATCACTCATCCATACTTGTGTTTCTTTCTCATTATTGAGTAAAGATCTTCTTTCTGCAGCACTTACTGCATTTTCAAATGCCGCAATAGTAAGCCGTGCAGACACTCCACTTTTCTTGTCCACAAATTCGCTGGTACGGGCCTCAAATGCCACCTGTTCAATGATTCTTTTCACCATATCACTGATCTTCACCCTGACTTTTTGATCTTCAGTAATTTCTGCTTCCTGTTCTGTTATCAGAAGTGCATGTTCGATATTTTTTGGATAGTGAGTCAGGATCTGACTTTCAATACGATCTTTCAGAGGTGTAACGATAGACCCGCGGTTTGTATAGTCCTCCGGGTTGGCGGTGAATACAAATAATATGTCCAGGGGCATTCGCAGTTTGAATCCACGTATCTGGATATCGCCTTCTTCCAGGATATTGAAAAGGGATACCTGGATACGGGCCTGCAGATCGGGGATCTCGTTGATAACAAAAATACCGCGGTTACTTTTCGGAATGATCCCAAAATGAATTACTTCTTCATCGGCAAAATTCAAACGCATATTCGCAGCCTTAATAGGATCTATATCGCCAATCAGATCCGCTACACTGACATCAGGTGTTGCAAGCTTTTCACTGTATCGGTCACTGCGGTGTAACCAGGAAATGGGTGTATCATCTCCTTTCTGACGGATCAGTTCCCTGGAAAATTTTGAAATCGGAGCAGAGGGATCGTCATTAATTTCACTACCTGCAACAAAGGGAATATATTCATCGAGAAGGTTAGTCATCAACCGGGCCATGCGGGTTTTGGCCTGTCCACGCAATCCAAGAAAAAGAATATTGTGCTTCGAGAGCAAGGCTCTTTCTGTATCGGGAATAACACTATCTTCATAACCCACGATACCCGGAAAACTATTTTCCTTTTTATGCAGTTTTTTTAAGAGATTCTCCCTGACTTCTTCTTTAACCGAGCGGTGTTTGTAGCCCGACTTCTTCAGATCACCCAGTGTCTTTATTTTTTCGATATTCATTTTTATACTTTAAAATACTCACAGATTTAATTAATCGTTTATGGTTTATGGTTGATCGTATTTCGTTAATCGATCTTCGATCATCCGCCTTCTCCCGACAAGGGCGGAATTCGGCGGACAAGTCGGTCAACGGCCATCGATCAACGGTCATCGGTTTTCAATATACCGTTTTTCTTTTTCCGTTTTCAAAATCCCGGAAGATGAAAGCGCCAAGATGATCCAGTGAAGCAAAAAAGGCTTTCCCATTGTTGGTTTCTGTGAATTCATTTACGAATCGTTGCAAATAGGGATCACTGGCAATCATAAAGGTCGTGATGGGGATTTTCAGCTTTTTACATTGCGCCGCCAGGTTGAGGCATCGGGCTGTAATTTTCCGATCGAGACCAAAACTGTTTTTATAATAGCGTTTACCGGATTTGAGACAGGTTGGTTTCCCATCCGTAATCATAAAGATCTGCTTGTTCGGATTTCTTCTTCTTCTTAAAATATCCATTGCAAGTTCTAGTCCGGCGACTGTATTTGTATGATAGGGTCCTACCTGAAGATAGGGCAGGTCCTTGATTTCAACGGTCCATGCATCATTCCCGAATACCACTATATCCAGTGTATCCTTCGGATATTTTGTAGTGATCAATTCACTGAGAGCCATGGCCACTTTTTTCGCGGGTGTGATCCTGTCTTCTCCATAAAGTATCATGGAATGAGATATGTCGATCATCAGTACAGTAGAAGTCTGTGTTTTATAATCTGTTTCCCGGATTTTAAGATCATCTTCCTGCATGTGAAATGCCTCAATCCCATGATTTATCTGGGCATTGCGGATGGATTCAGTAAAATCTATATGTTCGAGCTGGTCACCAAACTGAAAAGGTCTCATTTCAGGATTGATCTCATCTCCGCCGCCAGGTTTGAAGCTGTTGTGATCACCTGCTTTAGTCTTTTTTAATTTGCCGAAGATTTCTTCAAGGGACCGTTTACGAATGCCCTGTTCGGTTTTTGGACTGATGGTTATGGAACCTGTTTGTTTATTTTCGTCGATATATCCTTTGTCCTTCAAATCCTCAATAAAATCACCCATACCGTAATCTCCTTCGGTAAGTTTATATTCCTTATCCAGCTGATTCATCCATTGCAGCGTTTCCCCCACGTCCCCATTGGTATAGGTAAGCAATTGCATAAAGACGTCCAGCAACTGGTCGAATTTCGGTTTGCCATCCTTCTTCGGGTCATATTTTCCAAATTGAAAACCGATCATTTTATCAAGTTAGCACTTTTTAGACTTAAAGCGTAAGGCGTAAAACAGAAGGCTATTTTTAGGCTTAGAGCCTAAAGCTCAAAGCTTAAAGCAATTTTTTAGTTTATTATTTTCAAACGTATTAAAACGTTAACCACTAACCATTAACAATTAACAATTAAAAAAGATCGATTCCACCGAAATATTAAGCCCCCTGTTTAAAAAATCAGGGGGCCATTATATTATTAAGAATCTTATTATTTCAGTTTATTATCGGCAGGAGGCTTAGCAGAATATTGTTTATCCATCTGATCTATCTGCATGAGCATCCGGTAAGTAGTGAAAATATCCTGGGTAAACTGCTGCTGCCGGTCAGAAAGTGTTCCTCCCTTGCCCTGTAAAATCATGTAGGCATTGGTTGCAAG
>DASZHV010000125.1:0-13030 GCA_035937535.1 Puia sp.
CCAGCGCGAGTTTAGCCGGATCTCCCGATTGCTTGCCATTATAGCCTTTCCAAAATTGCATTTGTTGCGCTCTACGCTCGTTGTAATCATCGATGATATGAGTTGCAAAATTTGTTGATTCTTCTGTAAGAAGTTCAGTACGGAAAAATCCTGGATTGACAATAATGGTGCCGATGCCAAATGGTTCTACCTCTGCCAGCAGCGACTCCATCCAGCCTTCCATGCCGAATTTCGATGCAGCATAAGCGGTGCCGAATTCAAAGCCAACAAGTCCCGCGGTTGATGAGATCGAAATAATCAGGCCTGAACGCTGCTTACGCATGATCGGCAAGACCGCACGGGTTACATTCATTGGGCCTAACAGGCTAGTCGACAATTGTTGCTCCATCTGTTCCATCGATAGTTCTTCAAAGTAGCCTGCATAAAAGTTTGCTGCATTGTTAACGAGCACATCTATTCGGCCAAAATAATTAACTGCAGCTTTAACTGCGGACTCAGCATCAGCAGGCTTAGTAATATCCAACTTCACAACTAATAAGTCCGTGGATTTTCCAAGGGCCTGCGTGATCTTTTCAGTATTGCGTCCAGTGGCTACAACTTTGTGGCCTGCGGCTAAGGTTGCTTTGGCGATGTCGACACCCATTCCCCGACCAGCACCTGTGATTAGCCAAACCTTTTTATTTTGCATAGTATCTGTTTTTAATTCGTTGGAAAAGTTTTATCCAGGAATTTCCGGTGACCTTACCGGCTATCCTTACCATTCACTACCGGGTAAGTTCTCTCCGATCCAATTCTTTTCATAAGCCTGATTCCAATCGTGTTTCCATCTCCGATGGCTCCATAACCACATTTCAGGATTCGAGCGTATTACTTTTTCCATGTAACGGGCATATCGCAAAGTCAGTTCTCCTTCTTTCAATGTAAGGGGATCTTCACAAGCAACTTCTAAAAAGGCACGATAGTAGCCACGCTTAGGTTTTATAATATGGGTAAACAAGACTGGTAAATTACCCGTTCTAGCTCCCTTTTCCGGACCTGCCACAAAAGCCGTAGGCTTACCAAAAAAATCCAACCAGTAAGCATTATTGAGGTTGCCGGGACTCTGGTCCGCAACAAGGCCCAGGAGATATTGGGTATCACTAAATGTTTCCATGGATTTACTCATATTGCTTGCAGCAATAAATATATTTCCATGTCGAACACGCAAATGATACATTATTTTTTCCATCACGGCATTGCTCAGAGGCATATATACCACGAGCACCTGGTATTTTGTATGGCTGCTCAACACATGATGGCCCCATTCCCAGTTAAATGTATGTCCGAGGTGAAGCTGGCAACTTTTACCAGTTTTAAATAAAGGTTCAAGCACTTCCCAATTTGCAGCTATTCTTTTTTCCAGAAAATGTCTGGATGCGCTTACTAATTTAATGGTTTCAATAAATGAATCCAGAAGGTTATGGTAAAACGCTTTGGCTATTTTAACCCGCTCTGCATTTGATTTTTCCGGGAAGGCTATTACGAGATTATTCATCACTATTTTTTTCCGGTAGCCAATTACATAATAAACAAACAGGAATATTCCATCCGAAATGATATATAATATACGCATCGGCAAGAGGGAGAGCAGGTAAAAAAAACCGAATACTATATAATACATAGGATTCGAATTTACCAAATTACTTCCTCTAATCCCAATCGCTGTGGGCTACTTACTATTGTGATCCGGTCATATTACAATGTATCTGTCGCTGATGGGTATTTCATTCTAATGTTTTGAAATATGCTGGTTCTTGTGATGATAACTGATTTCAAATTAAGAATCAGGCACCGATATTAACGATCATCTGGAATGGTGGACTTTATCCCGTTAACATCTTACTCTGATCGAAGGCTCCTTGTCGGATTAGCCGTAGCTGCCCGAATTGCCTGGAAGCTTACCGTAACCAGTGTAATGATGATGGACAATGCAATCACAATTACAAATACCCCGGCGCCGATATTGATTTTGTATTTATAGTCTTTAAGCCATTCGTTCATAAAATAATATGCGACCGGTACTGCAATCGCGCAAGAGATCAATACCAGTTTTACAAAATCCTTGGAAAGTAATTGCCAGAGACTGAGTACGCTTGCACCTAAAACTTTTCGCACACCAATCTCCTTCACGCGTTGCTCTGCCGTGAAAGAAGCCAGGCCAAAAAGTCCAAGACAGGAAATGAAGATGGCTATCACGGCAATGATAGCAGCCAGGTTGCCTACGAGTTCTTCGTAATTAAATTTCTTAGCATATTCAGTATCGGCAAAACGATATATAAAGGGGAAGGCTGGATTGTACCTGTCAAAAATGGGCTGAATTCTTTTGATGGCATCGGATGCTGACATCTTTGGATTGATCCTGACGTTCACGAAACCTACCCAGTTTTTATTGAAAATAATAGTCAGGGGTGAAATGGGACGAAAGGGCGACTCCATCTGGATGTCTGGAATCACACCAATCACGGTCATTTTACTATCATTCCATTTCAAAGGTTCTCCCACAGGATTTTTTAGACCCATCCGTTTAACCGCAGCCTCGTTCAGAATGACTGAATTGGAATCAGCATAATACCTGGAGAAATCCCTGCCTGCAATTAATTTAATACCGATGGTTTTCGTATAGTCGTAAGCGGTAGCAATTGTAGAAAAGATTACGGTTTTTTCCACCGGCTGACTGTTCTTCCATTCCCAACCATTGTTGTTGCTAAAAATATCGGAGGGCGGTGAATTGCTTTGACACACGGAGATAATGGCCCCCGAGCTCAGCAGATCCGCGCGCAGGGCTTCATAATTTTTACTGATATCGTCCGACCAGTCCACAGTAATCAGCCCCCTGTTATCAAAACCAATCGGCCGGTTTTTACCATATTGAATTTCCTGGTAAATGATCGTAGTACCAATCATCAATATTACGGAACTGGCAAATTGTAAAACCACGAGTATTTTCCGGGGTAATGCATCCGATCTGCCAATATTCAAATTCCCTTTTAGTGTGTTGACCGGATTAAATGATGAAAGATAAAATGCCGGGTAACTACCCGCCAATAGTCCGGTGAGCAGGGTAAATGCAATCATAATGATCCAGAACAGCGGACTGCCGAATTGAAGACTCATTTCTTTTTCGGTCAACTTGTTAAAATAAGGGAGCACGAGGGCTGCAATCCCAAGGGCGAAGAGGAAGGCCAGGAAGGAAATAAAAAGTGATTCACTGAGAAACTGGCGGATCAATTGTCCGCGGTCTGAGCCTACCGCTTTCCGGACACCTACTTCTTTGGCTCTTTTTTCAGACCGGGCCGTACTCAGGTTCATGAAATTAATACAGGCGATGAGTAGTACCACGAGACCCAAAATGCCAAACATTCTGACGTATTTTATAAAGCCGCCGGTATTTACACCATATTCAAAATCGTTATACAGTCGCCATTTGGACATTGGGTGAATGAAGACTTCGGGTTTGACGCTTTTAAGAGTATTCTCATCAGTAAAATGTGCAATCACCACATTCTTAATTTTTGCATCCACGCTTTTTTCAGAGGCATGATCATTCAATTGAACAAAAACCTGCCAGGAATTATTTCCCCAGTTGGTTTTATGATATTGTTTGACCCAGGAATAGATCGCCTCCTGCAATTGAAAAGGTATCAGGTAATCAAATTGGAGAGAACTGTTCTTGGGCAGTTTGCTTACCACAGCAGTGACTTTCAGGTCGACCGTATTGTCCACCCTGACTATTTTATTCAGGGGATTTTCATTGGGGAACAGCGCCTTTGCAGTTTCTTCCGTCAATACAATGGAGCGCGGGTCATGCAGGGGGTTTTTATCTCCGTTCACGATGTTCAGGGAAAACATACTTACCGCATCCTCACCTATAAAATGTCCAGGTTTGCTGATCTTTTTATCTCCGTAGACCAGGGAACGATTCTGTCCCCAGTCGCACATGGCCACGCCCTTCATATCAGGAAACTTAGCTTTCAGTTCTTCACCCAGGGGATAGGGAAGAGCAGTCTGTGTACCCCTTTTTCCGTCGAAGGTCTGGTGCATCATGACCTGGTAAACCGATTCGTAGTTTTTGAATTGCCTGTTTGCAGAGAGTTCATCTGAAATCCACAAACCGATAATCATCGCCACAGCCATGCCTGCTGCAAGGCCTGCTATATTGATAAAAGAGTAAGTCTTGCTTTTGAGCAGATTTCTCCAGGCGATTTTTAAATAGTTTCTAAACATCTTATTAAAGTAAAAAGTAAAAATTAAAAAGTCTTTTTTCGCTCATTCATCTGAATGATTCCTGCCGCCTGGTGAAGTCGGATTCAGGATCGTTTAATTTGTTAGCCAACAAAATGCCATCTTGGTAACTGTGTATAAATCAAAATATTAGTAATATCTGAAAAAGGGGAACTGTACGGTTTTGCGACATTATATGTTCGCTTAAATTAGCTTAATGTCTACTCCGATATAATCTTACCATCCCATTCTCCTGAAGGAACGGAAGCATGCTGATGAAACAACTGCCATTTATCATTCAATTTTTTAAAACAATCCGTTTCGCGAATAAATAATGTTTTACTAATATCATTTTGGAATACTATTTCTGCTTTTTGTACTGTGCATACGACTCCCATATATTGACTTAAAATAACTTCTGTGTTAATAATGGAAATTTTGCACGATTTAAAAGACTTAAATACGCTGTCGAACATTTTTACTGCTGGCTCTATTCCTTTTGAAGCAAAGGGTGGTATGTCGAACCATAGAGCATCACTGGCCCAATGTTTAGTGCTTTCGATTCCTGTATTGGATTTAGTCATTTCTCTTACAATTGAGATCAGATAAGCCTTATCCTTTTCCAGATTATCATTTTTGTGTGCTTGCATTTGGATATATTATTTAAAAATTAGAATAAAACTTAGAGCGAATTTGGTTTCATCCGTCATTTAAAAATACAATTATTCCTATCCAGACTTCAATATAAAATCTTAGTCTTTGAAAGCGCTGGCGTTTCTTTGGTTGCTTTTGACTTTGTTAATACAATTGATAAAATAGTTACTATCGCCCTTTTCGTATTAATTACAGATTAGTCAAGAACCTTCACCATAATGTTTTTGAAATGCACTTCACTTTTCGGATCGTGACCTTGTAAGGCAAAAGTGCCGCTGGAGAGAAAATGGTTTGTTTGTCCGGGTTCAGGTTTGTAATCAGCAGGTTCGGTGTAGTCAACTACCGTCTTATCGTTGAGTTTTATGATGACGTGTTTTCCATCAACTTTAATGTATTCTGTGAACCATTCCATATCTTTCACATATACTTCTTCTATGTTTACCACATCATACAGGCTGCCGGTACGTTTCCAGTCGGTATGCGAATTGTTTACCTGTACTTCGAATCCTGTATCAGGCCAGCCGCTTTCCTGGTATTTGGTATGAAAATAAATCCCTGAATTCGCACCAGGATAAGTCATGACGTCCGCCTTCAGCTCGAAATTTTTAAAGTCATGGTTTTTATAGTCACCTACGTAAAACAGATGAGCCGTGGGGCCATGGACAACGATCTGGCTGTCTTTTACAGAAAACGTGCCTGCGTTTTTGCCTACTTTCCATCCGTTCAGCGATTGGCCGTTGAACAAGGATACCCATTCCGGTGAAACCGGTTTACTGTGCCGGAATGCGGCAAGTGCGACCAGGATTGCTGACAATAAGATCCATTTTTTCATCGCCTTCTCCAGCCATGAGGGGTGGGAGTATATAAAGTTATGTCACTAAAAGGTATTCCCATAAAATTTCAGATAGATAATCGGTTCAGTGGATATTCACCTAATGAGTTCAGGTAGTATTGACAAGTACCCTGGTTCATAACAGGTGTCAGCTTAAATAATATCGTAGCTCTTCAAAAAGTATTAAGGCTCTTCCCTATTTTTTATTCATTTGTTGAACCAGCGCCTTCATTTGTTTATCAGCATTCTTCTCATCATACTGTTCTTTTGCATAAACATCACTTGTCGCTTCTGAAATAGAAATGCTCGTCTTGTTGATATTGTAAGGCCCCGCGACCGCCAACCAATGTGTATTATCATTTTTCAGGAACAGATCATAAAAGAAAAATCTTGACATTTTACCCTGCCAATTCATTTCTTTTATACGGAGAAATGTGATATCCGATTCCTGATCATCAAATTGACCAGTAGCTTCCCGGACCATACATTCAGCAAAGAATGACTGTGTCAGATATTTTGCCGGAAACAAAGCGGCCTTTTTATATTGCTTCAGATTCCGGTATAGATCAAGTCGGGTATCTTCATAAGCAGCCAGATCCAATAAAATAGACGAACTGACAGACTGGTTATTTTTCAACAGGCTCAAAACAATATCTTGTTTGTGATATTCATTGCCTACAACACCCAGCCATTTTTTCAGCATTGCATTACATGAGTCCGTTTTCATTCGCTGTAATATATAAATCACAGAGTAATCAGATACCGTATAATAAAGTGTGTCCGCCAGTGTTATTCTGAACCGATGATCGGCATATTGCAGAATCGTATGTTCCCAGGGATGAAAAATTGCCATGGATATCAGGCTGTCTTTGAGAAGGGCTTTGGCCAAATCGAAAATGGCCGGAGCTAACACAGAGTCTCTGAGCAATGGCAATACCGTTGGAAATAAACTTGCGGCGACCTGCAGACTATCATGCCATTTATTTGTGATCCATTTAGGAATTTCATATTTGAACGCCGATGCAACGAGTAGTTTGCCCAGGCTATCATAGTTGGAATGAGTATACCAGGAACTCAGCAAATCCAATAAAGCATTCTTTACCTCAACATCGGTTGCTCCGGCAAAATGATTTTTGGCAAAACTTACAGAAGAAGAATCGTTCAGTTCAATAATCCTTTCGGCTATTTGTCCATTCGTGGAATTAGTCAGGACACTGTCTTCGGAATAGCTGACTAAAACGGCTTCCTGAAGCAAAGGAATTTCCGTAGCATCAAAGGGGGCATCGGGCAGGGCCTTGTTTGCTTTTCTTGATATCAGCGTGTCAGTTGAGCGTAGATCCTTCAACAGGAACGTTGCTTTAGAATCAAAGACGTGTGTTTCTTCCACTAGCCTGTTGAAATGGAATAGATCAAAAAAACGATTAACGTTTTCATCTTCGATGGTCTCAGGTTCCTGGACTGTAGTCATCCGATAAACCAAATTGCCCCGGAGCCACATGTGCATGCGCATGATATTATTACCTCCTTTTGGCCTGTCTGAAAATTCATATTGAAAGAGTCCGTCCTTTTTGAATATTTTTTTGGATAAAAGAGTATCCGAACTACTGACAAATTTATTTTTCTCATATTCCCAAAACTCCGATTCATTTTTCTTCCATAAATAAGAATCCAGAGTATCTATCCGCATTAGATAAATTTGAACCCGGTTTGAATCGAAACATCCGTAATGCGGGAATTGCATGGCTTCATTACTGTCCTTTCCATCCGAATAAAAAAAACCAGCTGGTGCCCAGGTTGTAAAAAGAGAATCAGGTGCATTTGCGTTAACCCAGTGACTGACAGGGTTATTTATCGGATGAAAAGAAGCAAGTGTTTTATCCATCTTCTCATTCCATTTACCAGGCGAGTACATGATTAAAAGAGTATAATACCTGTTCCCTCTTACTATGATTTTTGTCTTGACCCGCATAGAGTTATTCATCATGGAACCATTCATTTCCAAAATGCGTCTGCTATTTTTTGAATAAGTGGAATCAAGGGTAATATCAGTATATTTTTTCTCCAGGTTATTATGAACAAATTGAATAACGGAACTGTCATTTTGAAACACAAAACCTTTTTTACAATCATTAGATCCGCAAAAATAATAGGTACCTGATTGAGGGTCGGCGGATATCATTAAAACCGACTTAAGAGTTTTATCTGAAGGAGGCAAATTATCGATGAGATTTGGTTTTGAAGGCAATAGGACTTCGTAGGAGTGAACTGAATCAATAAAGGTGTAGTCGTTATTATTTTGAACAAGATGGGCAAAAATCGGTCTATAAGAATCAAAGAACTGACTGATAGCCTTCAGACTGCTTTCCTTATCAGAGATGGAAAAACCCATGGCGAAATACATCATATTCTCTTTTTTCAAAAGATATACCTTCTTATACCCACTGGCTTTTTTCTGAATAAAAGAGCTACCGTGAATGCCGTTTATTTCCAAATCTTTCTCCTTTTTATAATCCGATCCTTCAAATATCTGTTTCAACATGGCATTTTCCGAACTGTCCAGACCCTTGCCTGCGAGAGGCGACGGCATGCCGAAAGTCATATACAAAGTGCCATTGAAAACATTATAATATAATTTCATGGAAAGCAATCCATAAAATCTGACATTGCCCGGTGGACCCGGCATCAATACTTTGTAATACCCATCGGGGTCATTTACTTCTACCCAAGGCCTTACTTTATCATGAACGGTATAATCATCCGGTTTAATTTTCTTTGTGCTGAAAACCGGATCTACATTATAACCTCTTGCTCTTAGTAATTCTATCAGGCCTTCTTCCCCCGGCAGATGTGCCGCACCTACAGCGAACACCGTAGAGCGGTCATGAGCCAGGCTATCAATCCGGAAAGCCATTTTATGATTTCTTCTGATCAAAAGCTTATCCTTATAATTACTATCCATCCCATTTATTAATAGCTGGAACCCTTCCAGATCGCTGTTCAGATATAGCGTAGTCATCTTTTCCAACTCTGCAGTTTCACCTGTTTCATCACCGATAGCCAATTGTTTAATATCGGATTCGTCGACCAAAGAATTCATAAGTCCGCTCTGATCGGAAAAGTCTTCTATTCCTCCGATCCACTTGCCCTGTCTGTCGGCCAGACCTGTCAGGTAGGCATCAAGAAAGGTCTGCATCTTCTTTCCGTTCAGGCTTTCATTGATCCATTTGTTCTTTTCCCTCAAAATATCCGTCGTCGTAATCTCCTCTGCGGGCTTATTTAATTTCTTAGACAGCGCGGGGCCATAGTGGTCAAAAGCCTTTTTAGAAATCAGCTCTTTTACAAATACTGCATTCGAGATTTCCTGTTGCACCATCTCTGTAATCATTGGTGTGATCTGGTTCAGATCAATTTCATTGGCGAAGCCCTCGCTGTTGCTAATAGCATTCAACAGGGAATCTCCCAATATAAATAAGCGGGGATCATCTACGTGCATGGTACCATAGATATAGGAAGGCTTGCTTAATCCGTTTCCACTGACTCTCCACAAAAGTGTTTTAGACAACGACTGTGAAAACAAGGATGAAATTGTATTGAATAATAAAAAGAAGGTAGCAATCGAGGATTTTCTCATTGGCCAGGGTTAGTGTATTTCGATAAATATATCCTATTTTTTAAAACGAAGAATCCATTGGTAAAGTACCTCGATGTGGGAGTGGCAATGAAAAAAATTATCCGTCATCTGAATTCTGAAAATTTTTATCTGTCCTCTAAACTAAAGATGATAGGTTGTTTCTGATAACTATCGCAAAGAATTCCTCCGATGATCAAGGGTTCCCATTCAGGAATGAGTCCAATTACCCGCAAAGCTTCCTCATCCAGTGATTCCTCAACAGGACTCAGAACTTTGATATTTTCAATTTTTCCTGATTTTGAAATATTGAAACCAATTAAGACTGTACCATGAATAGAGCGACTCACTGCTCTATCCGGATAATGTAAGTTGTGAATTAGAAACCTCTGTAATGCCCGTAATCCCCCAGGATACGAATTAGCTCTGGAAAATTCACTTACTGACTCATTCTTTGTTCCATCTTCATTGAAAAAATTACCCGATACTTGCTCCCCATCGTAAAAACTGGCTCGGGCTGATATCTTGCCGGAAGGAAAATATCCCACCCATTCTCCATCGCACTTCCCATCTTTATTCTTGCCCTCAGTTCTTATTTGTTTGTTATCGTAATAGAGTATTTCATCACCTTCTAGTTGTCCTTGTTCGTAATGGCAGACGTGATACAGATGTCCTTTTTCGTCGTAATAGGAAAACGCGCCTTGATTTATTGTGCAGGAATCGTCGCTATAAGCGCCTTCCATTTGAGGCTTACCGGAGATATAGCAATCCTTTACCTGCCATCCGGTGGCTTTTTTTAATTTGAGTCTAAAGTAAGAAGCATTTACTGCCGTTGAAACTTTCCAATTTGCATCGTAATAAGTCGTGTCTTGAGCCAGCGCAGGCAGGATATAACTGCAAAAGAGAATAAGCGCAATTAGATTTTTTTTCATCATGCTCAAAAGATAATAATCATAAATCGATTTTCAAAGCCTAGGTTATGTATTTTATAGTAGTAATCTTTTTACTGTTTCAATTGTAATCCGATTCTAGTCATTAAGAAATCGATCCCGATCTAAATTAAATAACGCCTTCACCAACAAGTCTGCCATAAACAAGCGTTGCAGTCTTCTCTGTAACCCCGTTCATTCCAAAAGAGCTTGTACTGGTTAATGTTGCTTTCCAGACTTCCTTTTTTGACTTAACATCAATTGCTGTTATAAGATAGCTTATTTCCCCGAGGCCGCCATTATCAAATGTATAGTGAGTCGGTTTAAATATTATTACAACGTCTGTATTATTGTTTTGTATAGATTGATCAATTTTGATGTTGGTAGAATCTGTTTCATTCAGAGCCAACTCCTTTTTATGAATTTTCACTAGGATAAAATCAGCTTTCTTAGAATCCTGCTGAAGATAGACTTCAAATCTCTCTTTAAGCTTTACGCAAAAATTTTTGGTTATTTCAGGATTATAAAGAATCACCATAAGAGGGTTTTTAAAAGGTTGCTTCAGTTCATTTCTGTCTACGATTGTCTTAATTGAATTGCTGCAATTTGTAAATAATGTGAAAACTAAAAATACCAATAATGAAGAAAGATAAGTTTTCATGTGTTTGTTTTATTATTACAAGGGTTAGCGTACGTTTTTATTCCACACTTAATTCACCGGCTTACCAAGCCAATTGATTTTTGTATAAAACATGCCTCTTCGTCCTGATTTTCCCTTGGAGAAATATTTAACGAGCCAGGTTTCCTGTTCTTCCAGTTGTTCGGAAAAATCGTTCATCTGTTTTTGTATCGGACCCATCATGTTCTTGATATCAGGTCCGGGGTTTTTGATTTGACTTAGTTTCATTTTTGCGAGCTTGTAGGGGGCTATGGCTGAATCGAGCATAGCCTGAATTTCCACATCCGGCCGCATAGGAATAAACTGTTTATTGCGGTAACGAATGAATTCATTGAAATTGACAACGGCATTGTTGTATTCTGCAATTGCTTCATTGTATTGATCGATTTTCGACTGTTCAATCATTTGCCGGATATACAACAACTGGTTGAAGACCTGCGTATTTCTTGCTCCATTATTATCTATCCGGATATAGGAAGCCTGGTTTCTTTCGTTTTCATTTTGTTTTTCATATAGAGCGATAGAATCAGAGAAGTTGAAAAATGCCCTTGCTGAATCTTCTTTTACTGGTCCGTTATTGAAATCTGTAAAACTAACCGGATGATACAGCAACTGCCAGAGAGGATCAAAGGGCATATGGGCCTGAATAAAATTCGAAGGACCTGCTTTGTAGAAGGTGTTATTTATTTTAGGAACGAAAACGCCGTTGTTGATATAACCTGCAGCCCAGGTCGGATCAAAGAGATACCAGCCCGTATCGATCCTTGCAACAGACCAGGCATGTGAAATATTTGGAACCTGGTTATTGATTTTTACATATCCCTGAACAACGAATCCCGGAATGCCGGCTTTTTCGCAGATATCTGTGAACAGGGCCGCGTAGTTTTCACAAATACCCTGTCTTGTTTGTAAGGGTTTGGCAATCTTGTCTTCCTTTTTTTCGTAATAATTGATTGCATACATATTGGGAACATCGTACCTGATATTGCTGACGACCCATATAAAAGCCGCACGGACTTTATCCTCGTTTGAGTGAAAATTTGCTTTGATATAAGCAGCGATCACTTCTGTGGATTTGGTCAAAGAATCAGGAAGCAATAATGCCGTTTTATCTATATCTGCATATGGATTCGGAGGTTCTGATACCATCTGGGCCTGAGGTTGCAGCTTAGTGATTGTCGGTTTTGTATGTTTGACTTGTGCCTGAAGGGTTGATTGCAGGAAACAAAAGCAGATAAAAAAACTAATCAAAACTTTTCCTGCCAGGAGCTTCTCAAAAGAATTTATCATGAAGGGTTCTAAAGGTTGCAAAATAAATATAATAAATCCATTTGCAACTCTATAGTAATGGCCGATTTATTTTAATAAATAGGATCGCCTCGGGTAACATGAAGGAATTTTTAAAATTAATCAGAGTCTCTAAGGGCAAACCCTTAGTCGTCCGGTAATGATTTTTTGTTCATAATAAATTCGTATTTATTGTCGGAATAATATCGTGGTCAATCTTATTATGGGCAAGCATTATTGGAAATAAACTTTGCTCTTCATACGAACTTTACGACGAAGAATATAAAAAAGTAGGAATCAGAATTTATATGATAATCATAGCATTTGTTTTATTCCTTTTGCAGGGATAATAATGACAGGTTTATAAGTGCGCCTACCCCAAATGACACTACACCTGAATCCTGATACAGCAGGAAACGGTTATTATCATTTCTTTCACAAATGGCAACTGATATACCCACAAATTGTTATCACATCAGATAAGTCTTCTCTAAGATCACAATTTGTGATCTTAAATGGAAATGGAAGGTAAAGCAATGGTCAAGGCCCAAAACCTCCAAATCCTCCCGAAAAAAACGATAATAAGAAGGGTTGTTTACTATCATTGATTTGATAAGGGCGGAATAAATTTGATTATATCCTGTGATCATGAATGAGAGATATAAGGAGTTAATTAAATATCAGACCGAAATACTAAGAGCTTTGTTCGTTATTTTTTTAGCTGATACAACTGGTATAATTTCCCAGATAATCAAAGGTTA
>DASZHV010000126.1:0-34214 GCA_035937535.1 Puia sp.
CTAAATATCATGGGTACACTATCATTGATTCGCAGAAAATATTTAAACCGCAAATCTTTGGTCAGGCCCTTGTTTTTAAACCCGGTGATGTATTTAACCAACGAAATCAGGATCTGTCTTTAAACCGTTTGATTAGTCTCGGGGTATTTAAATTTGTAAAGATCCGGTTTGATGAAAAGGACACAGCGCAAAATAAATTAAACGCGTATTATTATCTGACACCGACTGAAAAAAAATCCATACGCTTCGAAGTATCAGGACTCACCCAATCCAATGATGCTAATGGTGGACAAATATCTGTAAACTGGCGAAATAGAAATTTATTACGGGGTGCGGAATTGTTAACAACAACTATTTACCTGGGATATTTGCGACAATATCTGGGGCAGGGTCAGCATACTAACACAACTAAATTAGGTATGGATGTAAGTTTATTTGTACCACGTGTTATCGGACCTGTTAAATTTCAAACCAATAGTGGGTTTATCCCCAAAACAAGATTTAATATTGGTTATGAGTACTTCAATCAATCAGCTGAGTATACTTTAAATTCATTTAAAGCCAGTTTTGCCTATGTATGGAAAGAAAGTATCACAAAAGAACATACGCTGGAAGTTCTTCGTATTAATCTGGTGAACCCCACACATATTGATTCTTTATTTCAATTGCAACTGGATACGAATATTGTACTTGCCCGGAGTATAGAAAGGACCTTTATTATCGGCCCGACATACAATTTTAATTTTAATTCTCAGCTCCGGCCAAATCATAATAAAAACAATTTTTATTTCAATGGGAATATTGATTTATCGGCCAATATTCTCGGTATAGCAAGTGGGGCAAATGCGGAAAAAACGGGAATACAAAAAACTATATTTAATGTTCCTTATTCTCAATACATAAGAGGAGAAATTGACTTCAGGCATTATCTGAGTTTTTCACAGTATACTGTTCTGGCAAGCCGGCTTACCGGCGGAATGGGGTATGCTTATGGAAACAGTTATACGATGCCATTTGTAAAAGAATTTTTTGCGGGCGGGGCCAATGACATAAGGGCATTCCGCTCCAGATCACTTGGGCCGGGTTCCTATTATGCCGGAAATAAGGATACAACTTTTATTCCAGATCAGCCGGGAGATATTAAGATGGAAATAAATTCAGAATTGAGGTTTAAGTTGTTTTCCATTGTACGTTGGGCTTTTTTCGTTGACGCGGGAAATGACTGGACACTCAAGTATGACAGTTCCAGGGTGGGATCACAGTTTACAAACAAATGGCCGAGTCAGATTGCAGTTGGAATAGGTACCGGAATTCGGTTGGATGTCAGCATACTTTTAATAAGGCTGGATCTTGGAATTCCAGTGAGGGAGCCCTGGCTGGTTTCTTCTGATAAATGGGTCTTTGATACGAAAAATTTAGTATTGAACTTTGCAATAGGGTATCCTTTCTAAGCTTTCGGCTTTAGGCTTACAAAGCGACTTGCTTTATGCAGGCAAAAAGTGTTTTCCACATCATATTAAAAATAGAACGATGAATATCCCTGTTATAAACTACATTTCCTGTTCGGGTCTTGCCATTCTGAGGGTTTGAGTCTTTTAATTCTAATCCGGCTGCAAGAGTGGGGAGTAATTTGGTTTTATATTTGTTCTTATTCTCGTTTTTTTTCAGAAGTTTTAAACCCAGATCGTTGTATGTAATATCCAGCCTTCCTTTTCCATAAATATTGGTTGCATCCAGATGAAATCGCAGACCTGAAATTTTTCCTTTATCAAATTCAGCCAGGGCAATCGGTTTCAACAAAGGGTTTAACGAAACTGTTTTTATCTCTCCCATACGGGCATCCAATTGAAAATTTCCGTTCCAATCGTTCAGCCGCATTTTTATATTCGCATTAAAGACTGTTTCATTTAAAAAAGAAGCGTTGAAAAGCAGAGACATTTGATTATTCAGTTTAATGTAAGAGAGCATATTGGTCACATTTTTAAACACTGCCTGTACATTAAAAAACGTAACCTTTCCGCTGCTGTCGGATATATCATTTTTTTCCTTGTATTCAATATAACCCTCTTTCACAATGATTTTACTTACATAGATTGAGAAAGGCAATCGCATGATGGCTTCCTGCGGATAATTATGAGTCCTGTCAACTGAATCATGTTTAAATGAATTATCCCTGAAAATCCGGAATGAGGCATCAGATAGTTGGATAGAATCTGCTGTTAATTGCATAGTTATAAGTGCCTGCAATCTAATCTTCCAGATATCCAGGTTTCCGATCCGGATATCAAGCCTGTCTATTGCATAATTATTTGCTTTGGCAAAATCAGTTTCTGACAATAAGGGTTTCCATTTGATCTGATCCGTGTGAAGATGGTTTGTTTGGGTATTAAAATCCAATCCATCAACCCGAAAGGAATAAAGCTTGTTTTTAACAGGCAGTTCGAGTTGATTAAGATGCACAGCCAGGTTCCTGGAAAAAAAAACCTCACTACTGTCATTTTGAATAAGACTGTCTATCGCAACTCCAGAAAAACGCAGGCTGAGGCCTTCGGCCTTGCAGCGAACAGCTTTTGACTTTATATCTACAAGTGTCAGATTCGCATTCTCCAAAATAAGACTGTCGGCTTTTATACTGGTTAATTTACCCAATAGCAGACGATACAAATCGGAACGCATCTTCGTATTAAACCCTGGCTTCTTTTCTTTGTTTTCGTTATTTAACCGGATTTCTATCTCTGCATTTTCAATTTTGATGATATGGGCACTTATTTCCTTATTCAACAGGGCCCTGGGTGTTTTCACTCCTGTAATAGTCAGTTTTGGAATTCTCAAATAGAAGAGATTTTCCGGCGCTGTTTTTTGATCAATAAGCATTTGATAAACTAAACTGTCCGGAATCATTTCCACGTTTTCTGCAGAAAGATTCCCTAAGGTTTCATTTATTATAAGATTTTTATAATTGAGCTGGTAGAGACCTCTCGATTTGACTGTAATTAGTTTATCGAGTTTTTTATTAACCAGCTTGTATTTGTAATTTCTCCAGAAAAGAAATCCTGTTATAAGTAATATCAGTGACAGGCAAGATAGAATATAAAAAAACTTTGATCTGTGGAATGCTTTTTTTTCAGCCATTTTCCAGGTAATTGAAAATAAATTATCCGACGCAAGGCTGGAAAATTAATTCAGGTAATAAGATAATGAAGGGTATTTAACCTCAGCAGGAATTTTCTGATAATTCGGCCTGCCCGTGGGCTGCGCTTGTTTGAACCAACTGTAAACCCGGTTCCTGACCTGTTTGATTAAGTTTTTTGTTGTTGGGTTTACCGGCGCTTTTTCTATGTATTCAGCATATGTTATTTTCACTTTTACTAAAAGTGTTGTATTTCTCCGGGCCTGCTGTTTAATGTTCTCATCAAGGCATTCGATCATATTTATTTCCTCAGGGTCATTTACCAGGAAAGCCGTCCCGTAAATCTTTAAATAATAGTCCCTGCCTTTGCGGAAAAAATCAAGTTTTGCCTGGAAAGTCTTATCGAAAGCATAAATCGATTGGGTGGGTTTGGGAATCGCAAACCACAATTGGCCAACTTCATCAGTCTTGAGCACTTTTATTACGCAGGCAGGAATTTTCAAAACTGAATCGCTCAATGAAAAAAACAAGGCATTTTCAAGATCTTTTATTTTCTCTTCAATAAATGGTAACGGCAGGTATCCGGACATATTTTGTTTTGGTATAAAGTTCAAATGAGATACCATTATTCAATATTGAATCTAAATATTAAGAATCTCGTTTAAATTATTTACAATCAGCACCTAATGAAAATTGATTAGATTGCTAATTGCCGGAAAAATGTGCCGGAAACAAACTTTTCGAGTAAAGAATTCCCCACATAATGCTGGTTTTATTAAAAAACTGTTAAGAAGCTTTGGCATGAAATTACAGGAATAGAGAAATTGAATTATATGAAACCTGGTTGGTTTAAGAATTCATGGCAATTATTGGTGAGGAGTGCCAATCATTTTATGGACTTCAATGGATTTAAATTAAGTGCTGCCTTATCTTATTATACCGTTTTTTCAATTGTACCCCTGCTGATTGTCATTATTTCACTGGCGGGAATATTTTTTGGACACATGGCAGTGGAAGGAAAAATTTACCATGAGATCAGTGGCCTGGTGGGGAGTGATACCGCTTTGCAAATCCAGAATATCATCAGAAAAACGGAGGAATCCAATCACGGTAAAATGGGCGGCCTGATTGGGTCAGTTATATTAATAATAGGCGCTTCCGGGGTTTTTTCAGAAATTCAGAGTTCAATATATTATTTATGGTCCGTTCCTGCACCAAAGAAAAAAGTGTTACTGATTGCCATTCTGAGAAAATTAATTTCGTTTTCTCTGTTGATTGCTATTTCTTTTGTGTTCATGGTTTCATTAATTGCCAATGCCCTGCTGGATGTTTTAAGCGACAGGTTAAAACTATTTTTTAATGGTTCAATGTTGAATTTATTTTATATCATAAACCTTAGTTTGATTTTACTTGTTATCAGTTCTATGTTTATGCTCATATTTAAAATTCTTCCAAATACCAACATATCCTGGAAACACGCATTTGCCGGCGCTCTTGTCACTTCAATTCTTTTCCTTGCAGGGAAATTTGGAATCGGATATTATCTTGGTCATTCTGAGATAGGTGCTACATATGGAGCAACGGCTTCCATAATAATACTGATGCTGTGGATCTATTACTCATCTATAATATTATATTTTGGTGCATGTTATACTACAATTTATGCAGCTTACCGGGGGCATCCGATACATTTGAGCTGATAAATGAACGAATCGATTGGCAGGATAAACAAGTACCGGTTGATATTTATTTATTCATTTATGTAAATCTTTAAAACTGATTTGAAAGTCAACATCACTCCGATACAGGAATTCATTTCACAATTACGCATCTCTTTTCTGGGGGATGACCTGATGCATAAATATGACGATGAGAAAGCGCCCATACGTTCCGAACTCTTCAGCTTGGAACAATTGGAATCTTACGCACGTACACTTGCCAATAGTCACCAGTTAACAAGCGACAAGTCATCCGAACAATTACTGAAAAGACTGGCAGATAATGAAGAGATCCTGTTAGAGGTTCATAACCTGCTCACTGCTTCAGCAAAAGAAAATAAGCGTATCACACCTGCCGGAGAATGGTTGCTGGATAATTTTTATCTTATAGAAGAACAGATATATACAGGCAAAAAACATTTGCCAAAGGGATATAGTAAAGGACTTCCCCAACTTGCCAAAGGCCCGGCCGCAGGATTACCCCGTGTTTATGACCTGGCTGTTGAATTGATTGCTCATAGCGATGGCCGCGTGGATTTAAAAAGCCTGTATAATTTTACCAGTTCTTACCAGCAGGTTTCCGAATTAAAATTGGGCGAATTGTGGGCAATTCCCATTATGCTCCGCCTGGCCCTCATTGAAAACCTGCGAAGGCTGGCAGCACTAATCGCGAAAAACCGGATAAATAAAAACCTGGCGGATTACTGGGCGGATCAAATGACTGAAACTGCAGAAAAAGATCCGAAAAGCCTGATCCTGGTAATAGCCGACATGGCACGATACGGACCGCCGCTAGAAAGCTCTTTTGTTGCTGAACTTACCCGGAGGCTGGTGGGAAAAGGAGCTGCATTTTCTTTGCCTATAAGCTGGATTGAACAACGTCTTTCAGAAAAAGGCATGACCAGTGATGAATTGGTTCATATAGAAAATCAAAAGCAGGCTGCAGACCAGGTTTCAATAAGTAACAGTATCGGCAGCCTTCGTTTTTTAAGCAACAATAACTGGCGGGAATTTGTAGAAAGTGTAAGTGTAGTGGAAAATATTCTGAGAACAGAAAATTCAGGCATTTATCCTAAGATGGATTTTCACACCAGGGATGAATACAGGCATAGTGTGGAAAAGCTTGCAAAAGCCAGCAAGCTGTCAGAATCAAGAATAGCTCAAATAACATTGAACCTGGCTAATGAAGGATTTCAAAATCGTCCTGAATATACACGGGCGGGTCACCTGGGCTTCTATTTGATTGGCAAAGGAATTAAAAATCTTATCAAAGAATCAGAGGCAAAATTTTCAATCCAGGAGCGCATAATAGGTTTTTTAAAAAAGATCCCCTTACTGCTTTATACGGGATCTTCCTTGTTGCTGGCAAGCATTATGGCGGGTACCCTGGTTCTCCGGTCCTGGGAAGAAGGATTCAGAATTCCCTGGGTACTTTCTCTCATCATATTGACAACTTTGATCGGCTGTAGCCAGTTATCCATTTCTCTCATTAACTGGTTCAGCACCCTGATTATCCGGCCGCTGATTCTTCCAAGGATGGATTTTTCAGAAGGCGTACCCGATAATTACCGCACCCTCGTTGCTATTCCTTCCATGTTCAATGACATTAAAGAACTGGATGAACTACTTGAAAATCTTGAAGTGCGTTTTCTGGCTAACAGAGATCAAAATATTCATTTTGCATTGTTGACTGATTTTAAAGATGCCAAAGAAGAAGTATTAACCGGAGAAGAAGAATTATTAAGAACAGCAAGAACAAGGACTGAAGAGCTGAATAAAAAATATGGTAATGATAATAACGAATTGTTTTTTTTATTTCACCGTCCGAGGAAATATAATGCGAAGGAAAAAGTATGGATGGGTTACGAAAGGAAGCGTGGAAAGCTTGCTGAAATGAATGCGCTCATCAGGGGGAAAGGGAGGGAAAAATTTTCCCTGATTGTGGGTGATTCAACAATATTTGAACGCATTAAATATGTCATTACGCTGGATACCGATACCCAGCTTCCTAAAGATGCTGCCTGGAAGATTACGGGTACGATGGCACATCCGATGAATCATCCTTATTTCAGTGAAAGGAAACAGAGGGTAATTGAAGGATATGGCATTCTGCAACCAAGGGTGGCCGTTAGTCTTCCTTCAAATGACAGCACGACATTTGCCCGCATGCATGGGAATGAACCCGGCATTGATCCTTATACCCGTGCGATCTCAGATGTTTACCAGGATATTTTTGGAGAAGGTTCTTTTATAGGGAAAGGCATTTATGATGTGGATGCATTTGAAAAAGCCCTGGGTAACAGGTTTCCCGAAAATCGTATTCTGAGCCATGATTTATTGGAAGGCAGTTATGCACGCTGTGGTTTGTTGAGCGATGTACAATTATATGAAGCCTACCCACCCCGATATGAAATGGATATGAAACGACGACACCGTTGGATCCGGGGCGACTGGCAGATAGCATCCTGGATGCTTCCGTGGGTTCCCGGCCCCGCCCGGAAAATCCGTAAAAATTCCATTTCCCCATTATCCAAATGGAAAATATTTGATAATCTGCGCCGAAGCCTTGTGCCTATTGCATTATTGTGTATGCTATTGTTTGGTTGGGTCTATTCACATTCTCCGGTTTTCTGGACCCTTGCAGTTCTAACCATAATGCTTCTTAATTCCATTATCAGTTTTTTATGGGAGATCTGGCAAAAACCGGAAGACGTACACATGCTTCAGCATATTTTAACGAGTTTCCGTTTTACTGTAAGACATTTTGCATTGCAGATATTTCTTTTGATCACTATTCCTTATGAAGCCTTTGTATATGGTGACGCGATCTGGAGGACTAATTGGCGAATGCTGATAAGTCATCGTCACCTGCTGCAGTGGAACCCTACCCAGAATTTAATGAATTATAAGAATAAAAACCTGTTTCAGACTTATGTTTCAATGTGGTTTCCTGTCCTTCTGGCCCTCGGTGTTTACATATGGATGCATTTTGAACAATCCGGAGGAATGATAATCTGCATTCCTTTCCTGGTCGCCTGGATGCTGATTCCTGCAATCGCCTGGAGAATCAGTTTATCCGACAAAACCAAGGCAGTTGACCTGAATGAAAAACAAAAATTATTTCTCAATAAACTGGCTCGCAAGACCTGGTCATTCTTCGAAACATTTGTTATCTCCGGAGATAACTGGCTTCCGCCTGATAATTATCAGGAAAGCCCCGTGGAACGTATCGCTCACAGAACTTCGCCAACCAATATTGGTTTATCACTTCTCGCCAATCTGACTGCTTTTGATTTCGGATATATTCCTATGCAGGTATTATTAATAAGAACTTCGAATACCATGCAAACTCTCCAAAAAATGGAAAGATATGCCGGTCATTTTTATAACTGGTACGATACCCAAACCCTGCAGCCGCTTCCTCCGAATTATATTTCCACCGTGGATAGCGGAAATATGGCTGGACACCTTATTACGCTGAAACAGGGGCTTATGCAACTTGCGGATAGACCAGTCATTTCTGACCAGTTCTTCAAAGGCCTTCGGGTAACCATGGAAATATTGAAAGAAAAAATGGATTCCAGGAAGGGGACTATATCATTAGAAAAGCTGTTGGCTTCCGCAAGCGAAAAAGGAATTTATTCTGTTCGCGAATTGTATACAGGCTTACAAAAACTTCTGGAGGAAGCTGAAATTCTGACCGGTTTATTTGAAGAGGAATCGGAAGCTGCCTGGTGGGCTGATGCATTTTCAAACCAGGTAAGAGAGGTATTCAATGATATTTATGAGTCCAGCCCATGCCTTTCCATTTCAAATTTTCCGGAACGGTTCAGTTACCTGGAAGAAAAAGTATCAGCTTTAACGCCTTTGCAGGAACTGGCCTTGCTTGAAGTATCATTAATTCCGCAGGTACTTATGTATGATGAGGAAGAACTGAATCCGGAAGAAAAACTTTGGCTGGAAAACTTCAGAATGCAAATTATTGAAACATGCCGTCGCGCCAAAGAAAGATTACTAAGCATTCAGTCACTTATCAGGCTTTGCGAAGAATTTGCTGACCTTCAATTTGATTTTCTTTATGATAAATCGCAAAGGCTTTTATCGATCGGGTATAATGTAACCGATCATCGGCGAGATAACGGATTTTATGATCTGCTTGCTTCGGAATCCAGACTTACTGTTTTTCTTGGAATAGCGCAGGGAAAACTTCCGCAGGACAGCTGGTTTGCCCTGGGCAGACAACTTACCAATCCGGGTACTTCCCCGATACTGGTATCCTGGAGCGGCTCCATGTTTGAATACCTGATGCCCATCCTTGTCATGCCGGGATTTGAAAACACCCTGCTGGATCAAACCAATAAATCGGTTGTCCAAAAACAAATTGAATATGGGAAGAAACGAAACGTACCCTGGGGCGTTTCAGAGTCAGGTTATAACCTGGTAGATGTAAACCTGAATTATCAATACCATGCATTCGGTGTACCAGGTCTGGGCCTGAAACGAGGACTGGGAGAGGATCTCGTAATTGCGCCTTACGCAAGTGTGATGGCTCTGATGATTTTACCTGAACAGGCAACAGGAAATCTCCTTGATTTGGAAGCGGATGGTTTCGGTGGTAAATATGGAATGTATGAAGCGATAGATTATACACCAGCGCGATTAACCCGTGGTCAGCAATCAGCGATCGTAAAATCCTTTATGGTCCATCACCAGGGAATGTCCTTTCTTTCCATTTCTTACCTGATGCATGATAAACCCATGCAGAAAAGATTTGAAAATGAAGCGCAGTTTAAAGCCATCATGCTCTTACTCCAGGAAAGGGTGCCCCATGCCACTGAATTCTATTCACCTACGGTACACGTATCTGATAGCCATGTTACAGAACAGGAAGTTCAGATGCGCATTATTCGTACCCCTAATACGCCATTACCCGAAATCCAATTACTTTCTAACGGCCGCTATTATGCGATGATCACAAATTCAGGCAGCGGGTACAGCCGTTGGAAGGATATTGCAGTAACACGATGGCGTGAAGATGCAACTCTTGACAACACGGGGATATTCTGTTATATAAGGGATCTTGACAATGAGAGCACCTGGTCCGCTGCATTTCAGCCTTCTTTAAAAACTGCTGAATCATACGAAGTGGTTTTTTCACAGGGAAGAGCTGAATTCCGGAGGCAGGAACAGAATTTCGAAACTCATACCGAAATCGTCGTTTCATCTGAAGACGATGTAGAAATGCGGCGGGTTCATATTAGTAACCGTTCACGCAGAAAAAGATGGCTGGAAGTAACCAGTTATGCTGAAGTTGTACTTACTACGGCAGCTGCAGACGCAGCCCATCCGGCATTCAGCAATCTCTTTGTACAAACTGAAATACTTCCTCAGCGCAATGCAATTCTATGCACCAGGAGGCCCAGGGGAGCCGGAGATCCGCAACCCTGGATGTTCCACCTGATGAAAGTGCATAATGCAGAAATCAAGGATGTTTCTTTTGAAACCGACCGGTCAATTTTTATTGGCAGGACACATAATATTCATGAACCCGAAGCCTTAAATAAAAATCTACCGCTAAGTAATTCCCAGGGCGCCGTATTGGATCCAATTGTAGCCATCCGTTATCGCTTCCAGATTGATGCACACGATTCGGTTACAATTGATATGGTGATAGGGATAGCAGAAAATAAAGAAGCATGTACTGCACTGGTGGAAAAATATCAGGACAGGCCGCTAACCGACAGGGCATTTGAACTTGCATGGACGCATAGCCAGGTTGTTCTCAGGCAGATTAATGCAACCGAAGCTGATGCACAGTTGTATGCCCTGCTGGCGAGTTCAGTAATTTTTTCGAATCCGGCATTGCGCGCAGATTCTTCTTTGATCATAAGGAATCGCCGTAGTCAGTCAGCACTATGGAGTTATTCCATTTCCGGAGATCTGCCGATTGTTCTTTTACAGATTCAGGATGTAGCCCACATTGAACTTGCAAGGCAAATGGTACAGGCGCACGCATATTGGCGATTGAAAGGTTTAATGGTTGACCTGGTCATATGGAATGAAGATTATGGAGGCTACCGTCAGTCGCTGCAAAATGAATTGCTCAGCCTTATTTCACCTGGTATCATCAGTGATGTGAAAGACAAACCCGGCGGTATATTTATCAGATCCGGTGAACAGGTTTCGCAGGAAGACAGGATTTTATTTCAGTCAGTATCCAGGATTATTCTTTCTGACAGTCTGGGTACTCTGGAAGAACAAATCAAGCGAAGAAGCAAGGTAAAACCCGTTATACCATATTTTACGCCAACAAAATTTTACGCATCGCAGGATTCCAAGGTAGAAACACCAAAAGATCTTGTAAGCTTTAATGGAATCGGCGGATTTACAAAAGACGGCTCAGCGTATCATATTATAACAGATGCAGAAAATCCAACACCTGCGCCATGGTGTAATGTGCTTACCAATCCATTATTCGGATCCGTCATTTCAGAAAGCGGTCAATCTTATACTTGGATGGAAAATGCCCATGAATACAGGATTACACCCTGGAATAATGATTCCATTTCTGATTTATGCGGAGAAGCATTTTATATCCGTGATGAAGAAAGTGGGAAATACTGGTCACCTTCTCTCTTACCAAATCCAGGCAAATCGAATTATCACTGCATTCATGGTTTCGGATATAGCGAATTTCATTTTGCAGAAGATGGAATTTTTTCATCCATGACCGTATTTGTTGACCTGGATGAACCGGTTAAATACATTTATTTTAAAATTAAAAATGCATCAGGGCGCCTGCGAAAATTAACTGTTACCGGATTTGTTGAATGGGTGCTCGGGGATATCAGGTCAAAAACCGCCATGCAGATAGCGACGGAAGTAAATCAGGATACTGGAGCTTTACTTGCCTCAAATGCCTATAATAGTGAATTCGGAAATTATATCAGTTTTTTTGACGTGGATGATCCCGCTAAAACATTTACATGTGACCGCTCGGAATTTCTTGGGAGAAACGGAACATATAAAAATCCGGATGCGATGGGAAAGGCAAAGCTTTCAGGAAGGGTGGGTGCAGCCATGGATGCTTGCGGAGTTTTGCAGTCAGTGATGGACCTGACTGATTCGGAAGAAAGGGTGCTTGTCTTCCGGCTTGGTGCAGGTAAAGACCAGTTCAGTGCTTTGCAAACGGCAAAAAAATCTAAAGGAATTCTTGCAGCTGAAAATGCCCTGTCAAGAGTAAAAGATTCCTGGAAGAAATCGCTTTCTGTTATACAGGTTAATTCGCCGGATACTTCGATAAACTTTTTATTTAACGGATGGCTAAATTATCAAACGCTTGGATCACGCATTTGGGGAAGAAGCGGTTTCTATCAATCCGGTGGTGCCTATGGATTTCGCGATCAACTCCAGGATGTACTATCCTTGTTGCATAACCGGCCCGACCTGGTAAAACAACAGATACTATTGAGCGCTTCCAGACAGTTTCGTGAAGGAGATGTACAGCATTGGTGGCATCCGCCAATGGGACGTGGTGTGCGTACTACCTGTTCGGATGATTATTTATGGCTTCCCTATGTGGTGTCGAGATATGTTAAACAAACCGGTGATGAAAGCATCCTGGATGAAAAAGTAAGGTTTATAGAAGGAAGGCTTCTAAATCCGGGCGAAGATTCCTATTATGAACTACCAGGCATTTCAGAACGGGCAGAAAGTATATATGAACACTGCCTGCTTTCCATTCAGCACGGGTTTCGTTACGGCGCCCATGGTTTACCACTGATGGGTTCGGGTGACTGGAATGATGGGATGGATAAGGTAGGAAATGAAGGCAGAGGAGAAAGTGTCTGGCTGGCTTTCTTTTTATATGATGTACTCGAACGTTTCGAGGAACTGGCGCGTTCGAGAAAGGATCTTGAATTTGCAGACCGCTGCAAAAAGGAATCCTTTCAACTCAAAAAAAATATTGAACTGAATTCCTGGGACGGTAATTGGTACCTGCGCGCTTTTTTTGATGACGGAACACCACTGGGTTCATCAAAAAATACCGAGTGTAAAATTGATTCTATTCCCCAAAGCTGGTCCGTTTTATCGGGTGCAGGAAATTCTGTCCGCAGCAGAACAGCTATGAATGCTGTTTATAATAGTCTTGTGAAAAAAGAGCAATCTCTTATTCAGTTATTCGATCCGCCATTCAACCTGGCCGTGCCAAATCCAGGTTATATCAGGGGATACCTGCCGGGTGTTCGAGAAAACGGTGGACAGTATACCCACGCTGCGATATGGCTAATCATGGCTGCTGCTGCTTTGGAAGATAAGCAGCGCACGTACGATTTAATACAAATGATCAATCCTATAAATCATAGTTCAACAGCTTTCGACATTAAGAAATATAAAACCGAACCTTATGTTATAGCAGCAGATGTGTATGCGGTGGAAAGTCATCAGGGTATGGGTGGTTGGACGTGGTATACAGGATCAGCGGGATGGATGTACCAGCTGCTGGCAGAATCATTTTTCGGATTGAAAAGAACGGGGAACCGTCTTACTATAGAGCCATGTATTCCGGATAGCTGGAATGCATTTGATATTTATTACAGATTTACCGATACGGATTATCATCTGAAATTTGAAAGAAATGTATCATTCAATCAATTGAAACTTATGATGGACGGGATTTACCAGGAAACCAATGATTTATTGCTTGTGAATGATGGGGTTAAGCACGAAGTAAATGTATATCTTCCTGTGCAGGTTCAAAGCCTAATGATTAAAGCCTAAAGCCTTACGCTCAATTAAGGTATTTATTCAGATCGGTCAGGCTAATGGGTTTTTCCCAGATCCTGACAGAAGTTAATTTATCGGATATGCTATGATCATATTGGTAAGCGCTAATCAGGTTGATTCGGGTATTTGGAAAATTTTGCCTGATAAATTCTGTTTTTTCCCATCCCAGTCCGTCGGGTAAATTATTGTCAAGAAAAATAATATCAGGTTTAATTATCTCCAGATTTTTCATGCCTTCTTCTAGTGTATGAAATATATATACTTCGAAATTCCTTCTGATGAAATAATTTTTCATTAAAAGGCAAAAATCCGTTTCATCATCAATGATGAGCACGCTTTTAATGGGACTAGACAGGTTTTCCATCTGATGATTTACGGAGAATACAGAAGGATTGCTTTTTTGCAGTATTCAAATATACCATTGTTTATAAAATTAATTTCAATTTGTTAAACATTTTATGTAGAAATTCATCTACATGAATTTGGGAAAACAGTGAGATTGTTAAAAGCAGACCTATAAACTGGCTTTAATACGAGTCTGGCATGAATTTGCATTCCAGTATTAAAAGAATTATTCAACCTATAATTTAATTTATGAGTAGTTTATTGTATCTCATCGCAGTTATTTTAATTATCGGATGGATCCTGGGGTTCTTTGTATATAGTGTCGGAGGGTTGATTCATATTTTATTGGTAATAGCTATTGTAGCTTTAATTCTTGGTGTTATCAGAAGGGCCTGAAGGCATTTCTTTTCTGAAAGAAATTGCCCGCCTCCGGACGGGCAATTCTTTATCGGGAAAATTTTCTTTACGAATAAAAAATTTATTTATGAACATCATTGAAACTGTCCAAAAGAATCTTGGATTTATGACCTTGAAAAAGATTGATCCCAATACGCAGGAAATTACAGGTCAGGAGGTTGATATGGGTAACAGTGCTCTTGCCCAGGCTGGAATTCCTTCCATATTACTCGGAATTTATAATAGTCTGGAGCAAAATCCTGATTTAAATATACTGGACACGAATGAAGGAAAAAAGCTGGAGAGGATATTTGGAAAAGATGCAGAAATCGTAGTAAAGAAAATAACAGGATATGCCAAAATTCAGGATGAACACAGCTCGCAGGAACTCGAACATATCGCATCTGAATCTATGCGTGTAGTAAAGGAAAGAATAGGAGAGGGGGCTAATGAAAGTTCAATCAGGAATTTCATAGGCAGAAATAAACCAGATACACTTTTATATTTACCGCCTTCTTTGGATTTAGGTACAATTTTACAAAACAACAATCTGGATGACAGAACGGGAAAAATGGAGGGACCCATTTCATCTCTGACGCATCGTCTGGAAAAATTATTTAATACTTCTAACAGTAACTAAGAAGTAATTTTTTTTCGGATAGCATCAGATGTGTGATTTGAACCGGTTTTTTTTTTAAATATCTTATCAATCAATGCTCCGGCTTTTTCTTTAATCTTTTCGGCATTATTTGACACAAGTCCGGCGATTCCCCATTCTACTGCTTTACCTGCAGTTTTACCTAGTATACCTTTGGCTCTTCCTAATAACAATTTCCGGCTAATAAAACCAGTACCCAGACCAATCAATGCATTGACAAGGTCTTCCCTATGCTCCGGTGAAAAAACAGAACGTACACCATTCCTGACTATATTGAGAGGTTTAAGATTTTCTGTGACTACTGTAAACGTTTCTTCAACATCTCTTTTCTGGGCTGAAGCTTTGAGTTCCAGTTCAGCAATAGCTTTTTCAAGCTCATCCGAATTCTTAATTTGTTTTTTCATAGGAGCTACTTCAGCATTTTATTGATAAGCCCATTGGAAATCGGGGTTTTAATCCATTTTTCCCTTTGAATAAAAATCACCAGTAATACGATGGCATAAAAACCTCCCATGATGAAAAATCCATAATGATAGGCGCCCAGCAGTCTGCCCAGAAATAGTGCAAGACCGACACTGATCAGAATGATAACCAGTGATCCTATAAAAATCATAGAAACGATTACGACCACGGCAGATAAAACATCCGCTGATTTATCAATGGTTTTCAGTTTAGCCAGCTCAATTTTTGTATCGAGATAATCTTTCGACTTATCTATAAGCGTTCTGATTGAATCGGGGGAGTTCATAACATAAAATTACACTAAGTTAACAACTTTAAAATTCCTCTTGTTTTATCCTGTTGCAATCATTTGGGTACTTATCTCTACGTTTCCTTGTAAAAATTTCATGATTCGCAATATATCATCATAAAATTTAAGGGCATGATCTTCTATTTAATAAAAGAACAAACCATAATATGAATTCTGCAGAAGCCAAAATTCCCGCCTGGGTACCTTTTAAAACAACTTTCCTTGGAGCAGGTGATTTCTTTATGTTCTTTTTCCGTTTCTTAAAGGAATCCTTTAAACGACCATTTGAAGGAAAAGAATTCCTTGTTCAATGTTATAAAATGGGAAATAAATCTTTGCCACTTGTATTAATAACCGCTTTCATAATGGGTCTTGTGCTCACTCTTCAAACCAGGCCTTCTCTTGTTGCATTTGGTGCTGAGATCTTGTTGCCTGGAATGGTTTCGGTATCCGTCATAAAGGAAATCGGTCCGGTCATTACGGCCATTATTTGCGCAGGCAAGATAAGTTCAAGGCTTGGGGCCGAGCTGGGATCCATGAAAGTGACAGAACAGATTGATGCCATGGAAGTATCTGCTATAAATCCCTTCAGGTATCTGGTAGTGACACGTGTTCTGGCTGCAACATGTATGCTTCCGATACTGGTTGTTTTTGCTGATGGCATTTCAATTTTTTCGTCATATATAGCTTATAATATCCATGGGAATATTTCGCTGATTCGTTTTTTTAATCTGGCCCTTTCAAAGCTGGGCTGGATTGATATCATTCCTTCTTTCATTAAATCAATTTTATTTGGAACTGCCATCGGTATCATTGGTTGTTATAAAGGATTTCGTGCCACAGAAGGAACTGCCAGCGTTGGAAATGCCGCGAATTCAGCAGTAGTATCCGCTTCCCTGGCTATCTTCTTTATAGATATGATAACCGTCCAGATAACAGATATTTTATAAAAATGACTGAAATCATGGAAAATGAAACCGTAGTTAGAATTAAAGGACTTAATAAAACATTTAATGGGATTCAGATTTTAAAGGATATTAACCTTGAAATCAAAAAAGCCGAAAACGTTGTGGTACTCGGAAAATCAGGTTCAGGAAAATCCACGCTGATAAAATGTATGGTAGGTCTGACGGAACCTGACGATGGGGAGATCTGTATTTTCGGAAAGGATATGGCGGAAGTGGAATACGCAGAACTGAATCAATTGCGCACAAAAATCGGATTTCTGTTTCAGGGAGGTGCATTATACGATTCAATGACTGTTTATGATAATCTTGCTTTTCCCCTGCGACATCATAAAAAAAACTTGGGTAAGGATAATCTGGATGCGCTTATTAATGAAGTTCTGGACAATGTCGGTCTTCCGGATGCCGGCAATCAGATGCCTGCTGAACTTTCCGGAGGTATGAGTAAACGAATTGGTCTGGCCCGCACATTGATTTTGAAACCAGAGATCATGTTATATGATGAACCGACATCCGGTCTCGATACAGTTACAGCAAAGGAAATCAGTCAGCTGATACTGGATCTGCAACGGAAATACAAGATATCATCCTTGATTATTACCCACGATATTACCTGCGCAAAAATGACGGCTGACCGCATCGTCATGCTGAAAGAGGGAAATATTGTAGCGGAGGGTTCTTTTGAAGAACTCATTAAAACTGATGATGAATGGATAAAATCATTTTTCTTTTAAGGAAAATTAAATTGATATTAAGATGAAAAAAAATAACGGGCTAAAATGGAAATTGGGAATTTTTATAGTTGCCGGGACAGTGATACTGGTTTTGGGCTTATTTTTTATTGGAAAACAAAAAAATCTCTTTGTCTCGGTATTCCCGCTAAAAGCCATCTTTAAAAATGTAAGCGGGTTAAAAGTTGGAAATAATGTGAGGTACGGGGGGATAGCAGTAGGAACAGTGGAGGGAATTCAGTTGTTAACGGATAGTACCGTGATAGTGAATATGAGTATTAAATCCGAAGTACGGAAATTTATAAAAGAAGATGCCAGCGTTGGAATTGGTTCTGAAGGTCTGATTGGTGATCGGGTAATTTTAATTTCTCCCGGTACGAACAATCCCTCTCCAGTAAAGGATAATGAAGTGCTGGTAACTCACGCACCTTTAGAAACAGAACAAATACTGGCAGGATTAAAGACCTCAGCCGACAATGCTGCACTAATCACACAACAATTGGCTGAAATAGCTTATAAAGTGAATCATGGACATGGTATTATATCCAGATTGCTGGGGGATTCAAGCCTGGGAAATAATCTTAACGCAACAATGGCTAACCTGAAAAAGGGTTCAGCAGGGCTTAATGAAAATATGGAAGCCGCCAAGCATAACTTTCTATTAAAAGGTTATTTTAAAAAGAAGAAAAAGGAAGAGGATAAAAAGAAAAAACAGCTGGAGGATAATAAAAAAGAAGCGGAACAAAAACGTAAGAATGACAAAGATTCATCAATAAAACCACAAAGTTAACCAATATAATTCCACAGTCTGGGGAATTATTTCCCCTAATTCAAGTTTATTTGATAAAAAAATGGTAAATTAAGGGGGAAATTTCTGGTGTTTTTTTTGATTTTATAAGCTAACAAAAGACAATTGCATGCTTAACCTGCTTCAGTCGCAAAAGCTACAGCATAAGATTCTTCCTCATCATATAGCCCTGCTTAACCTTTTGCACCTTGATTCACTTTCCCTCGAACAGAGAATTGAAGATGAAATCAATGAAAATCCTGCATTGGAAGAAAGTAGCAATCCGGATGATTTATTAAACGATAAATTTTCAAAAGAAACAGTTCAGGACTTTCAGAATTGGGAGGAATATGGTTATGATGATATTCCGGATTATAAAACGGAATACGAAAATTATTTACCACCAGATAAAATGCCTGACCGGCAGATAGCCGAAGCACCTGATTTCAGGCAGGAATTAAAAAAGCAGTACAGGTTTACAGACCTGGATGAATCCAGGTACAAACTGGCAGATTTTATTATAGATTCTTTGGATGAAAACGGATTTCTGACACATGATCTGGAATCCATTGCAGAAGAAATTTCATTTAAGCAAAATATATGGGTTCATGCCGGCGAGCTGGAACCTGTTTTGAAACTTATACAGGAACTTGATCCACCTGGATGCGGTTCAAGAGACCCGGGGGAATTTTATCTTATCCAGCTTAATAAAATGAATAATAATTCGCCCAATTATTTTTCGGCCATTGAACTTGTCAGGGATCATTTCGCAGATTTGCATGCCTGTAATATTGAAAAAATTAGGAGAGACATGAAAATGCGGAACGGGGAAGTTAAAGAAGCGCTGCAGTTGTTGGCTTCTCTGAAATCCAGACCCATCAATGGTTCTATCAATTCTACCCAGGTAAACAACTCGGTATTTCCCGATTTTATAGTAACTGTTGAAGGAGATGAGGTTTTGGCTTCTCTTGCGAAGCAGCGGTCTGCTTCATTGCATGTTAACCAGGTTTGGGCTGAAACCGTTCAGCAAATGGATAATGATAAATCTTCCGACCGAGGCACGCGATTATATTTACGCAACAAACTGGCTTCTGCTCAATGGTTCATTAAAGCCATACGTGAACGCGAATCTAATATGCTCAAAGTGATCCGGGCGATTGTTCATTTTCAAAATGCATATTTCAAATTCGGCGATACCATGCAGTTAAAACCCATGGTATTAAAAAACATCGCAGAAATCGTAGGCCTGGATATCTCAACCGTTTCAAGAATTACATGTAACAAATATGCTGATACGCCTTTCGGAATGATCCTGCTCAAGGATTTATTCACAGAAGGTTTGTCAAATAAGGAAGGAACTGTTACCAGCAATAAAGTGATTCAGAGGATAGTAGAAGAACTGGTCCAAAAAGAAGATAAAAAGAAACCTTATACTGATCAGCAGCTGGCTGATATCCTTTCCGGGAAAGGATATGTCGTGGCGCGGAGGACAATCGCCAAATACAGGGACCAGCTGAATATACCCGTAGCACAGATGAGGGCACTTTTCTTTTAATAATTAATTCTTAAAACTTTTTGAATCAATAATTTGAAATTTATGAAAAAAATCCTGGTAATAGACGATGACAGAGACATTTGCTTGTTGCTGAACCGCTTCTTAACCCGCAGGGGGTATGAGGTAATTGAAATGTATACGGGCAAAAAAGCACTGGCCTGGCTCGATGCCAATCAGCCAAAGCTTGTTCTGTGTGATTACAGGCTTGGAGATATGGACGCTATGGAAATGCTTACCAGCATCAAAAACAAATATGCTGATTTGCCTGTGATCATCATTACTGGTTACAGCGATATGCGCACCGCTGTAAAGGTTATGAAAATGGGCGCTTATGATTATATAACCAAACCCCTGCTGCCAGATGAAATTATTCATACAATTCAGCAGGCTATTGAACATTTTGAAAATGGTAACGGCCAGGTTGTAAAATCCAAACCGGAGGCAGATGAAAAACCGGTTCCTGAAAATACAGGTATAACTTTTTCAGGAAAATATATATATGGTGATTCAGAGGCATTCAGGAAAATTTTAAAACAGGTAGCCCTTGTGGCGCCGACCAGTTATAGCGTTATTATTTACGGAGAAACCGGAAGTGGAAAAGAATCGATTGCCTTTGAAATCCATAAGCGAAGCAAACGAAGTAGTAAAACTTTTATTGCTATTGATTGCGGCGCATTATCAAAAGAACTGGCGGCCAGCGAATTGTTTGGCCATGAAAAAGGTGCATTTACCGGCGCGCTCAATCAGAAGATTGGATGTTTTGAACTGGCAAATGGAGGAACAATTTTCCTTGATGAAGTTACCAACCTCCCTTATGATGTGCAGGTTTCTCTTTTACGGGTAGTTCAGGAGAGGAAAATGAGGAGAGTAGGCGGGACCAAAGATATTGATCTGGATGTACGTATACTGATAGCCAGTAATGAGTTATTATGGAATGCGACCCGCACCGGAAAATTCCGTGAAGATCTTTATCACCGTTTTAATGAATTCTCTATTGAAATACCTCCGCTGCGCGAACGCAGGGATGATATTATGTTATTTGCCGGACATTTTCTACGCACGACTAACGAGGAATTGGGTAAAGAGGTAAAGGGTTTTGATGCAGATGTGGAAGAAATATTTAAGAAATATGTCTGGTATGGTAACCTGCGCGAATTGAAAAATGTTATTAAACGGGCAACCCTGCTTACCGAAGGTGAATTTATTGAAGCACGGACCCTTCCGTTTGAAATTTCAAATTATAGCAAATTACAATTCACAGAACAATCGGCTGTAAGTCCAGTAAACCCGGGTTCTCCGGCAACACCGGAAACAAAAACAAGTTGGAACGGGAAAATGAATTTGAGTGAAAGCTCCCTTAAGGAAGCCAGTATTGATGCTGAATATGAAATGATTCTTCAGGCTTTAAAAGAATCCAATTATAATAAGAGTAAGGCGGCCCAGTTACTTAAAATAGACAGGAAAACCTTATATAACAAAATGACCCTTTATGAAGAAATGAAAAATCATTAGAATAGCAAAAGACCGACTTAAACAACAGCTGCCATATAGAACCCCCCATGTCTGCCGAAATCATACCCATAAAAGTTCTGATCGTTGATGATGATGAAGAAGATTATTTTCTCACCAGCCAGTTTATTCAAAAAATAAGAGGCAGGAAATTTGTCATTGACTGGAGCTATCGATATAAAGATGCCCTGGATGCGATCGTGGAAGCCAGGTACGATATTTATTTTATTGATTATTATCTGGGCGGGAAAACAGGACTGGAACTGATGAAGGAAGCATTTGAACAGAATTGCGAACAACCGCTGATTTTACTAACAGGCATGGGTAACCAGAAAATCGATATGGAAGCCATGCAGGCAGGAGCTTACGACTACCTGGTGAAACTCGAATTGAACACTGAAAAGCTCGAAAGGTGCATCCGGTATTCTCTTGAAAGAGCATCTGCAATGAAAATTCTTCGTTCAAATGAAAGAAAATTCAGGAGCATTTTTGAGAGGTCAAAAGACGCCGTTTTCCTTACAGATGAGTTCCTGGTATTTAAAGATGTGAACAATGCTACTTCCGAAATGCTGGGTTATTCAAAGGAGGAATTAATGGAATTGAACCTGAATCATTTTTTTGCAAATCAGGACCAGTCTCAGGAAATAAATAATTTGTTGCGTATAGAAGGAAACGTGGAAGATATTGAAGTACAACTTATTAACCGTAACCGGGAAGTGCTGCAATCTATATTATCGCTTTCTATGGAGATGGATGCTGAGGATAATCTTTATATACAGGGGATCATACATGATATTACGAATCTTAAAAAGGCTGAAAAAGCAACCCTGCAGATTGAAAAAATGGGAGCTGCAAATCGTCTTGTACGTGCATTAGCGCATGAAGTCAGAAATCCCTTAAATAATATCAATTTATCTATTGAACAACTGATCCAGGAAAACCTGCCGGAATCCGGGTTGGTTTATACGGATATCATCCGTCGGAATTCCAAACGCATTAATGACCTGATCTCTGAACTTTTATTGTCATCTTCACTTCCACCGGAAAATATCCGTGAAAAAAAGGCGCTGCAGAATATTCTTGATGAATCGATTTCCACTATTATCGACAGGATAACACTCAAAAAAGTAAACTGGAAGGTTATTTATCCCACTGAACCTGCTTATATTTTGGCGGACCCGATGAAATTAAAAATTGCATTTACAAATATCATTATAAATGCGATCGAAGCGATGAATGAAAATAAAGGCGAATTGGATATCTCTGTAACCAGTCAGAACGGCCACCACCTAGTTTCCATAAAAGACAACGGAGCGGGCATCAGCAAAGATCTCCTTCCGCATTTATTTGAGCCTTATTTTACAGTCAAGAGAAACGGCCTTGGGCTGGGGCTGGCTACAACCCTAAATATCATTCAATCGCATAAAGCGACAATTGACGTGCAATCCAGCGAGGATCATGGGTCTAACTTTATACTCAGATTTGAGAAAGTCTAACGAAAGTATGGGAGTATGGGAGTATGGGAGTATGGGAGTATGGGAATGAAGAACAAATTACGAAGTCCCGAACTTAAAACACTTATTCTTATATTTTTAATGAGATTAACTTTTTTGAGTGCTCGAGTTCAACATTCCCATACTCCCATACTCCCATTCTCCCATACTGTTGTTAAGTTTCCTTAAGTATTTTCAGCAACACTTTCTCTGAGGCTGTCAGGCCGGAACTTTCTTCGGAGTTTTCAACCTGGTCCAGCGACCTCGTATAGCGGGCAAAATTATTTTCTTCGTAGAGCCGGAGAAGTCCCGGATGCACATAATATTTCTTGCAAATAGCCCTGGAATTTCCCAGTTTTTTACTCACGGAATCAAGTACGGCCAAAATGTTTTTCTTTCTTTCAGCTTCTGTTATCACTTCGTCAAGAGAAAAAAGAGTTTCAAGTGCGTGAACAGAACCTGCCCAGGTCCTGAAGTCTTTTGCGCTAAAATCCTTGCCAGTTGATTTCTTAATATATTCATTCACCATACCTGATTCAATGATCCTCCGGTTTCCGCTCTCATCGTAATATTGAAATAGCTCCTTGCCAGGAATATCGCGGCATTGCTCAACTGTTCTTGCGAGCTTTTTATTTTTCAACGTAATATCATGCTGAATGCCTTTTTTCCCTCTGAACGCAAAACGCATACGATCACCTGTGATAGAAACATGTTTGCCTTTCAATGTGGTCAGCCCGTAAGAACCATATAACTTTTCATAATTACTATTGCCGATCCGGATATAGGTTCTTTCCATCAGGCTGATAACAGTAGCCAATACTTTTTCCTGATTTAGTTCACGAATCTGCAGATCATTTTCAAGTTGGGCGCGCAGGCGTGGCAATAATTTGCCGAATTCATATAGGCGGTGAAATTTGGTTTCACTCCTTACATGAGCCCAGAGGCTGTGATAACGGTACTGTTTTCTCTTCCTGACGTCCAGGCCCGTTGCCTGTATATGACCATTTTCCAGCGGACAGATCCACACCTCTGTCCAAGCCGGCGGGATAGCCAGTTTCTTAATCCGTTTAAGTAAGGGACGCTCCTTCAGGGTTTTGCCCTCCAGGATATATGTAAAGCCCTTCCCTTTCCGGAAACGGAAGATTCCAGGCATATTATCCCTTACATAGGTAAGATTAACTGCCTGAGCCGCTTTTTCATAGTCCTTATCGGCTTTCAGAAGCTCTGCATGGGTAAGGGTAAGGACAGGCTCGTCCATTTTCGCTGGTTTTAAAGTTTTTATATCCTGCGCCATCCCATTTTTGGAATATCGGTATGTGATTTGAATCATTTTAACGAAACCTGGGACTAGAACGCAAAAAACTGCTTTATGCATATAAGTGAATTCAATTTTATGGATGGTATGGCCAAGACTCAGGTGCTGGCCACTGAAGGAGTATTTCTGGCCGAAAGGAATGAGGGCTGTTTCCGGATCAGCCTTTATCAGGTAAATGATTTTTACGTAGAAATCTACTATCATAAAACCCGGTGTTTTTATATCTGCATCCGGAGTTTTGCAGATGTGGGAGAGCTTTATCCTTATTTCCAGGATATTGATATTTCAGAAGTTTATAAAATGATATATAGCACCTAAAAATTTTCTTAAGCAACAAGGTCCACAACCAACCACTATTGGGAAATAAAATCTACATTCACAACAAATAAGGCTTAAATCAAATCATATTTTCTTTGGCAAATTATTTGAACTATATAATGTAGTTGCAAGCATTGGTCTTAGGATAGGGAAAAATATGAAAGTCCTGAACTTGTTCAGGGCTTTCGTTTTTATAATCATCGTCGTCCAAAAAATTAATGGAATAATATGATTCTGATAGTGGACGATTCACCAGGGAATATTTTTACATTAAAAACCTTACTTGAGTTAAATGATTTTCCGACGGACACAGCCAGGGGCGGTGAAGAAGCCCTGAGAAAGGTTTTGAAGAATTCATATGCCCTGATCATCCTGGATGTCCAGATGCCTGGCATGGATGGCTTTGAACTGGCCGAAATTCTCTCCGGAAATAATGCAACGAAAGATATTCCCATCATTTTTCTATCTGCGATAAATATTGAAAAAAAGTACATAACGAAAGGTTATTCTTCCGGTGGAATAGATTACGTAACCAAACCCATCGATCCGGATATTTTATTACTAAGAGTAAAAACACTCTATCGACTATATGAACAGAACCGGGCGTTGAATGAAATGCAGAATATTCTAAAAAAAGAAATTGAATTCCGTGAATCTGCGCAGCAGGAAGCACAGGTCGCTTCCAGGCTGAAAGAGGAATTCATAAGTATTGCCAGCCATGAATTAAAAACTCCACTGGCCAGTATGAAAGCTTATGTTCAATTACTGGAACGTTCACTGGATAAAAATGATAAAGTGAAGATTTATGTTGACCGAACCCTGGTCCAGATTAATAAACTGAATAGTCTGATTGCAGATATCCTCGATTCTTCCCGCATAGAAAACGGAATGTTGAAATTCAATAAATCGCTTTTCAACTTTGGAAAATTATTAAAGGAAACCGTTGAGATGATCTGCCAAACCTATCCCGATTATAGTATCAAAGTCAGTGGAGACAGCAATGTACTTGTGTTTGGAGATGAATTACGCCTGGAACAGGTAATCATTAATTTTATGACAAATGCTATAAAATATTCTCCTGATATTAAAAAATTGGAAATCCACTCAACCACTGAAAATGGATTCCTTATTGTTGCGGTAAGAGATTTTGGAATTGGTATTCCAAAAGAAAATCATGCGGAGGTATTTAGCAAATTTTACAGGGTTGAGGGGGCCGCCCAACGTTTTCCGGGCCTCGGCATCGGTCTTTATATATGTTGTGAAATCATTCACAGGCATAATGGAAAATGCTGGCTGGAAAGTGAGCCCGGGAAAGGATCAACCTTCTTCTTTTCATTACCAACAGCAATACATATGAATGAAAACCAAAAGAACATAAGCTTATGAAACAATCATTGATCCGTAACCTGGCTATTGGCTTTGGGTTTTCCCTATTGATTTTATTAGGAAGTTCCGTAGCCTCCTATTTAAGTATTCAAAACCTACTCTTCAGCTCTCAACAGGTAAACCATACATATGAAATTATCTCGAACCTGGATGGTGTGATCTCACCTATTCATGAAGCTGAAACTTCACAGCGTGGGTTCCTTATCACAAATGACCCTTCTTACCTGGAACCATTCCACGGATCTTTTGAAGCTTCGCTTGCAGCACTTGACCGGGTCACATCGCTTTCAGTGGATAACCCACAGCAGCAGGCCAGGTGCGAACTCCTGCGTACACTGATCAATAAAAGGTTCAGCAGACTGGAATCACTGATTAAATCTAAACAGGAATCCAATTTAATAGATACAAAACAACTGATAGCAGGCAAAGAATATATGGATTCCATTGTGATGATAGTAAACAGTATGAAAATCACCGAAAAGGATTTGCTGGCTGACCGGACAAAAAAATTCGATATATTTTCCAGATTTACTCCGTTTCTGATTGTCATATCATCTTTGATTGCAATCCTGATCGCTGTCTTTTTTTATGTACGGGTTAGAAATGATATAAACGATCGGGTAGGGCTTCAAAAAGACCTCCTGGAGAAGGATTTTGAAATCAACCGGCGTATTCACACGATTCGAAAAATTGCCGAAAGTATTTCATCGGGAGATTATAGTACGCGTATTAATGACGATGAAACAGATAACCTGGGAAGTTTATCCGCTGCGCTCAATAAAATGGGAGCGTCTTTGGAATATTCATTTAAGATGCTTTCAGATAAGGAATGGCTTCAAACCGGTTTCGCTACTATAAGCGAACGCATAATTGGTGAACAGTTAATTCCCCAGCTCACTTCCCAGGTTCTGGAAGCCATGGTCGTATATAGCCAGAGTGCATTGGGTGCATTGTATCTGAATGACGAAAATCTATGGCTCACATTTGCGGCCGGATATGCATTTATACCTGAGAATGACCGGAGAAAAATACAATTCGGAGAAGGAATTGTTGGCGAAGTTGCCCTGACTCAAAAAGAAAATTTATTGGAGAAGACATCCGGCTCCCAGCTCCAGATAAGTTACGCAACAGGAAGTCTGAAACCATCCAGTATTTATGCGATTCCGATTTCTTTCGGGAAAAAGCTTATTGGAGTTATTGAACTCGGAAGCTTACATTCCTATACAGAAAGGGACTTACAATTTTTCCGGAGTGCAGCAAATATAATAGCCATTGCAATCAATACGGCTCAAAACAAAGCACGGTTACAGGATGTACTGGAAGAAGTTCAGGCACAATCTGAAGAACTTCAAAACCAGCACAGGGAAATGGAGGCCCAAACGGAAAAACTCCAGGTTTCAGAAGAAGAATTAAAAGTGCAGCAGGAAGAACTTTTACAAACTAACCGCGAACTGGAAGAACGCAGCAAATTACTCCAGGAAAAGAATGAATTAATCGCGCATAGGAATCGTGATATTCATAAAAAATCAGAGGAACTTGCCCAGAGTACACGGTATAAATCCGAATTCCTGGCAAATATGTCCCATGAATTGCGCACTCCTTTGAATTCTATACTGTTGTTGTCCCGCTTAATGGCCGAGAACAAAGATAAAATGCTTTCAAAGGACCTGGTTGAATATGCCCAGGTAATCCAAAGTTCGGGCAATGGCCTTCTGGAACTCATAGATGAAATTCTGGATCTCTCTAAAATCGAAGCGGGGAAAATGGACCTTGATTATTCTTACCTCCCGCTCAGCGAGTTGATTTCAGATATGCGGATGATGTTTGGACCACTTGCACGGGAAAAAGGACTCCGGTTTTTATTCGATCAGGATCCGAAAATAGCAACTGAAATAGAAACGGATAAGATGCGTCTTGAGCAGATACTGAAAAACTTGCTTTCCAATGCCTTTAAATTTACAACCACCGGAAGTGTCTCCATGCATATTAAAAGAGATCGGGATCCTGACAATCGTTTTATTCTTTTTGAAGTTGTGGATACGGGCATTGGTATCCCGGAAGATAAAATAGGATTGATTTTCGAAGCTTTTCAACAGGCAGATGGATCAACAAAAAGAAAATACGGAGGTACGGGTCTCGGTCTTTCCATAAGCCGTGAGTTAAGCAGGTTGCTGAATGGAGAAATATCCGTGAAAAGCGTGGAAGGAGAGGGAAGTACATTTTCTTTTCGTGTTCCTGTCAAACGGATTATACTAAAAGAAGAGATTCCATTGGTATTGCCGGACACATCTGTTTCGATGGTTATAAATGAATCATTGCTGAATCGTCATAACAACAAACTTACCCTGTCTGAAATCCCAAAAAGCATACCGGACGATCGTGATAATATATTATCTGACGATAAAACGATATTGATTATTGAAGATGATACGCATTTTGCAGGAGCACTGCTCAATTATACAAGAAGCCAGAAGTACAAAGGAATTATTGCCGTCAGGGGAGACGAAGGCGTTCAGCTTGCAAAAACTTATCATCCCATGGCCATTCTTCTCGACATCCAGCTACCGGTAAGGAATGGATGGGAAGTAATGGATGATTTGAAAAAAGATATGGTTACCCGGCATATCCCGGTTCATATCATGTCATCTTTCGAATCAAAAAAAGAAAGTATTACCAGAGGAGCTGTAGATTTTATCAATAAACCGGTGGCATTGGAACAAATGTCCGAAATATTCCGGAAGATTGAAGCTGTATTGAATAATGAAAACAGCAAAGTGCTAATTGTTGAAGAAAATCCAAAACATGCGCAGGCACTAAGTTATTATCTGGGAAGTTTTGAAGTTCAATCTTCCGTTGTTAAATCGATTCCGGAAAGTATCAGTGCACTGAAAAAAGACGAAGTCAATTGCGTAATACTGGATATGGGTCTGCCCGAAATGCGGAATTACGATAAACTCGAAATTATCAAGGCCACACCTGGTTTTGAAAATATTCCGATCATTGTTTTCACCGGGAAAAATCTTTCAAAAACAGAAGAACAGCGAATCCGTCAATACGCCGATTCAATCGTTATTAAAACGGCACATTCATATCAACGGATATTAGACGAAGTGTCTTTATTCCTGCATATTACGGATCATCAGCTTAAAACTAAAGCAAGTACAGGGATGCAAAGACTTGGATCCATGGACGAAGTATTGAAAAATAAAACAGTTCTGCTTGCAGATGATGATGTCCGTAATATTTTTTCTTTAACGAAATTGCTGGAACAATATAAAATGAGAATTATCCCGGCTATTGACGGAAAAATAGCGCTGGAATTGATTCATTCAAATCCGGATATAAATATTGTGTTGATGGATATGATGATGCCGGAAATGGACGGGTTTGAAAGCATCCGAAAGATCAGACAAATGCCTGCATTTAAAACCCTTCCGATAATTGCGATTACCGCAAAAGCGATGACAGGCGATAGGGAAAAATGTATTCTGGCAGGGGCTTCGGATTATATTTCAAAACCGGTCGACACAGACCAGCTGATTTCCCTGCTGCGTATCTGGCTGTACGAAAAATAAAATTTCTTAATGTTCATTCAGGAAGAAGAGCTCCAGTTATTTTTAAATGACCTGATAGATCAGTATGGGTATGATTTTACTGAATATTCCGAAGCTTCCCTCAGGCGCCGTGTAGATCTTTTTATGGTAAGGGACAATGTTCCTGATTTGACTACTCTTCGTTCCCTTGTATTCACGAATCCCGACTATTTCAGACATCTTGTTGAAGAAGTTACTGTAAACGTTACAGAAATGCTGCGGGATCCCCTTTTTTATAAAGCCATTCGTGAAGAAGTCATTCCTGTACTCGCCACATACCCTTTTATCCGCATTTGGCATGCCGGATGTTCAACTGGCGAAGAAGTATATTCCATGGCCATCCTGCTAAAAGAGGCTGGAATTTTGCATAAATCCCGATTATACGCTACTGATATCAATCCTGGCGTGATTGAAAAAGCCAGGAGTGGAATTTTTCCAGCCAGCCAAATGAGGAAGTATTCTGAAAATTATATTCAGTCGGGTGGTGAAAATGATTTTTCTGCCTATTATACCGCAAATTATAATCTTGCGAAATTCGATGAAAGACTTTCTGAAAAAATGACTTTTGCAACCCATAACCTGGTAGTTGATTCTTCGTTTAATGAATTTCAATTGATCGTTTGCAGAAATACGCTTATTTATTTCAACAAGAATTTACAATCACGGGTCCTGGAGCTATTCGACCAAAGTCTGGAATTGCTTGGATTTCTTGCATTGGGGTCCAAAGAATCTCTCCAGTTTTCCAGCATTGAGTTCAAATTCCGCCAGACTATTACGGAACAAAAAATATGGAGGAAAGTGAAATAGATATAAAAGAATTGATCGTGATTGGTGGCTCTTCAGGGAGTCTCATGGTATTTTTTGATATTTTAAATAATATTCCCGATCGATTTCCACTTGCCGTACTACTTATTATTCACAGGGGTAATTTCCTTGAATCAATGTTGTTGAACCTGCTGGCTTTAAAATCAAGACTTCCGGTTAAGGAAGTAGAGGAAAAGGAAAAAATAAAGCCCTCGCATGTATATCTGGCCCCTGCGGACTATCACGTTTTAATTGAGAAGGACAAGACATTTTCCCTTGACTACTCAGAAAAGCTGAATTTCAGTCGTCCAAGTATTGATATTAGTTTTATTTCGGCAGCGTCTGTATATGGTAAAAAACTGACAGGAATTTTATTGTCCGGAGCGAATAATGATGGAGCAGAGGGACTAAAAGAAATTAAGGGAAGAGGTGGCCATACAATTATACAGGATCCTGAAGATGCCGTAGTGAATTATATGCCGAAGCAGGCCATTCTAAAATCCAGAATCGATCAAGTGCTCACTACGGAGAAAATCAAACAATACCTGATTTCACTGAGCCACCCGGGTGCTGAATAGAAATTGCTTTAGCCACAATATTTTCAAGATCATCCAGTTCAAATGGTTTCTGCAGAAAAAATTCAGCGCCTGCTTCGGAAGCCAGTTTCTTTACTCCATCATTGGCGCTAAAAAAAATGACAGGTATTGATTTCAGAAATTGATCTCCTTTTAGTTCCTGGGTAGCTTTAATTCCACCAGATTCAGGAATCCAGTTATCCATCATTATAACATGGGGAGAAAATGATCTTACTTCATTTAGAATATCACTGCAATTGCTCAATCCGCTCACTTCGTAATTCTTCGATTTTAATACTATACTGCATACCTCCAGCAAATCTGCATCATCATCAAAAATCATAACCCTTCCTGGCATGCACCTGAATTTAAATTAACCTTTCGGCAAGACCGCAAAATTAGTTACAATTCGGACATATCTGATATAAGACTTTATTAAAGCTTCTTTTCTTAACTTTGGACAATAAAATGCATCCCCGATAAAAGGAATTCTACCTAAATAATACTTTTTCAAAATCCGGATACTGTTCTTGAAAACCGGATCAGGATCACGGGACTTAAGTCAAAAACATAAGAAATGAAAAGACCGCTTATTTTTTTAAGCCTGGCAATGATTTATTTTAATTCTGCATTTTCTCAAACGACCTACCATACTGCAATGGGATTAAGAATCGGAACGGGTTATTCAGACCTGATCTCATTGTCGCTGAAAACTTTTATATCGGATGGCCCCGGAGCTCTTGAATTTAACCTGGGTGTAAAACCTGCAACGAATTACAGCACCGGATGTTGTGTTTTGGACTATAGCAATGTAACCATGATTTCTGTTTCAGCTTCATACCAATATCATGTCCCTATTTCCGCGGTCCCGGGTCTGCAATGGTTTGTAGGCGGCGGTTTTACAATTAACAATACATTTTCCGGGAATAGTAATTATAGTGGTATAGGTTTAGGATTGTTTCCAACCGGAGGTGGAGATTATAAGTTCGGAAAAATCCCTCTGGACGTTTCCATAGATATAAGACCTACTTTCCGGATTGCATCTCCCCAATATTATAATTACGAGAATTTTTATTTTCCAGATTTTGGGTTTTCAGCCCGTTATACTATTTTTTAGGCGTAAAGCGTAAGGCGTAAAGCTTAAGGCGTAAGGCTTAAGGCGTAAGGCTTAAAGCATAAGGCTTAAGGCTTAAAGTGAAAAGTGAATAGTGTTTTAAATAATGATTAAATATTGCGGTTAAAAATTTAACTATTAATCATTAACTAGCACTTTGAAAGACTTACGCCTTAAGCCTTAAGCCTTGTGCCTTGAGCCTTACGCCTTACGCCTTACGCCTAACAGAAATGGAATCACAACATCATATATTTGAGCGATTAAAAGTCTGTATCCTGGTACCGACATTCAACAATGCAAAGACACTGGCTGCCCTGTTGACGGATTTAAATGGATATGATGCTTATATTATTGTCATAAATGATGGCTCAACGGACGATACTGAAAAAATACTCTTTCAGTTTCCGGAAATTCATTCCATTTCATATTCTCCGAACCGGGGTAAAGGCTACGCTTTACGACAGGGATTTCATGCTGCTGTTGAACAAGGGTTCGAGTATGCCATTTCCATAGATTCCGACGGTCAGCATTTTGCCATTGATATCCCGGCTTTCCTTAGCGCCCTGGAAAATAACTCCGGGTCGCTTATAATCGGTGCAAGAAATATGGATCAACATTCCGTTCCCGCTAAAAGCAGTTTCGGGCACAGGTTTTCAAATTTCTGGTTTCGTGTTGAAACTGGCATTGAACTACCGGATACGCAGTCCGGTTTCAGGCTTTATCCTGTCGCCCGTTTACAATCCATGACTTTCATAACAAGACGTTTTGAATTTGAAATCGAAGTGATCGTGAGAGCCGCGTGGAAGGGAATACCTGTGATCTCCATTCCTGTTTCAGTGTATTATGCGCCGCCAGAAGAGAGGATTTCTCATTTCAGACCCTTTATTGATTTTACACGGATAAGCATACTCAATACTTTTCTTGTCTTCATTAGTTTTATCTATATTAAACCCCGCGACCTGCTGAGACGCTTATTCCTGAAAAGGAAATGGAAAGAAGTATTGGTGGATGAACTTTTTGATCCGTCTCAGTCGAATACAAGGAAATCTGTATCTGTGGGATTCGGGATTTTTATGGGAATACTGCCCGTTTGGGGTTTTCAATTGGTAATCGCCATTTTTATTGCGGTTTTATTACGTTTGAACAAAGGTCTTGTCATCCTCTTCGCGAATATCAGTATCCCGCCTATGATACCAATAATCATATATGCCAGTTATCAGTTTGGGAGTTTCTGGATGCCTGGTACGGACCATCCTATTTCTCTTACAAATTCTCTGAATTTATCAGCGATCCGGTATAACTTCAAACAATACCTGGCAGGCGGTATCAGCCTCGCGATAATAGCAGGATTAGTCGCCGGACTGATTAGCTTTGTTTTGCTTAAAATATTAAGCAAAAAAAACCGGATCGTTCTTTAACAATGGCAAAACCATTTCTCAATATCTACAATTATTTTGCAGTTAACCGGAAGGTTTTTTTCACGGTATTTATCGGTTTATTTCTTATAACAGGCTTTTTTGCTTTAAAAATTAAGCCGGAAGAAGATATCTCTAAGATTCTTCCCAAAGACCGTCATTCAGAAACTTTGAATGAACTATTCAGGAACGCCCGTTTTGCGGACAAACTCGTGCTGATGGTTTCAATGAAGGACAGCGGCAGGATATCTCCCGAAACGCTGGCTGGATTTTCAGATTCTTTCGCATCAGGTCTCCAGAGTAAATACCCTGAATTTATACATTCCCTGGAAGTCCGGGTTAATGACAGCCTGGTCCCTCAGTTAATGGAAATGGTAAACAACCATTTACCGGTTTTTCTGGACCCTGAAGATTATAATTATTTTGACAGCCTGGATAACCAGGATCATCTAAAGGACATTTTATCCCGGGACATTCAAATCCTGTCATCACCTGCTGGTTTTTTTATGAAATCCGTTATCAGCAGGGATCCTCTGGGCATTACAAATCCTGCGCTAAAAAAAATTCGGCAAATACAGTATGATGAAAATTTCGATTTGTACGATGGTCATGTTATAAGTAAAGATGGGCGATATATGCTGCTATTTGTCAGTCCGGCTTTTCCTGCTGATAATACCGGAAAGAACAGCCAGCTCCTTAAAGGAATGGATAAAATCATTGCGGAGCTTCAACTCAATGGATTTGCATCAGTGGAAGCAAATTATTTTGGCGGAGTGGCCGTAGCTGCAGGAAATGCAAACCAGCTACGAACAGATTCAATACTTACGCTGGGAATCACTTCTATATTTCTGATTTTATTTATCAGTTGG